>NZ_JBIRZM010000005.1:115740-465262 GCF_044390825.1 Streptomyces sp. NPDC018833
GGCGGCCCCCCGGGCCCCCGGCCGGGGGCCCCGGGGGGGGGCCGCCCCCGGGCGGGCCGGCCGGGGTGGCGCGGGCGCCCCGGCACCGCCCGGGCCGGGCCCCCCCCGGGGGGGGCCCCCGGACCTGGCAGGACGGCCTGTGCCGAATATGTCCGTGGCCGTCCGGTTCTACGACCGCGTCTTGGCCGACACCGGCTCCGTATGACCGTTGGCGGAATGGCCGTTGGCGGACGACCCACGGCGAGGAACCACGGACGACAGGCGCGCCGACACGAGCGCCGAGAAGCGGCCTGACGGCTCCGGCTTCGGCTGGTACCGGTATGCATAGCCATGCACCTCACCGTCGCCTCGTGCCGGAGCCGCGTTCAGAACGGCCCCCAGTACAGGCACGTTGACGCGTTCGAGGACGCCCAGGGCGTCGAGGATCTGGCTCTTGCTCGTCCGTCCGGCACGTGCGACGAGCAGGTAGCCGTCGACGGCGTGTGCCATCGCCGGGGTGTCGGCGAACGGAAGCACCGGAGCGGTGTCCACGACGATGTGGTCGAACTCCTCGGCGAGGTCCTCCAGCACCGACGCGAATTGGGCACTGCCGAGGATCTGTGTCGGGTTGGGGGGAATCATCCCACTGGTGAGCACCGAGAAGGACCCTGTCGACTGCAGCACCTCACGCACCCCGGCCTTGCCCAACAGAGCAGTGGTCAGCCCGGCGTCCCTGACGAGGCCGAGGGCCGAGTGGACGGAAGGGCGGCGGAGGTCGCAGTCGATCAGGCACACTCTGGCGCCTTCCTCGGCCAGGGTGGCGGCCAGGTTGACCGACACGCTGCTCTTGCCTTCACGCGGCAGCGGGCTCGTGACGGCGATGACCTTCGGCCGTTTGCCCACTTCGGCGAACTGGAGATTGACCCGCAGCTTCCGGAAGCCCTCCGCACGGGTGCTGTGCGTGTCGTCGCGCAGGGAAACCGGGCGCCGTGCGGCTCGCGAGTCGTGCACGATGCTGGACAGCACAGGGGGCCCGGCGGCGGCCGCCAGGCATTCGGCCAGGGCCTTGGAGTCCCGCATCGACGTATCCACCGTCTCCACCGCGACGCCGATCCCGAGTCCGAGCACCAGGCCCACAGCTAGGCCGAGTGCGAGGTTGAGCGTGGTCTGCGGTGACGAAGGGGCGGACGGCACGGCCGCGGGCTGGATGACGGTGAGCCGCACCGGGGACTCGGTCGTGTCCCCGTCGGGACTCTCCAGCTCCCTGATCACCTGGGCGAAGCGGCTGGCGACGGCATTGCTGATCCGGGCGGCACGTGCCGCATGGGTGTCGGTGACGGTCAGACGGACCAGCACCGTGTTGACCGGAGCCTCGGCCGAGACTCGAGAGCCCAGTTCGCTAGGTGTCATTTTCAGCTCGAGGGATTTCACGACCGGAGTGGTCACCTCGGGGCTGGCCACGATATCGGCGTAGGACTGAACCCTTGCCTGGGTGAACGAGTTCCCCTGGTTGAGCTGGGATGTGTCGTCGCCACCTTGGAGGGAGGCGAAAAGTGTGGTCGTCGCCCGGTACTCGGGAGTAGCGGCCACACTGGCGAGGATGCCTGTGGCCGTCCCCAGCAGCGCCACCAGGGCGATGACGCGCCATCGGCGGGAAAGGACTCGTAGGTATTGGTGAAAATCCAAGGTCTTCTTCCCCGATCAGAGCGAGTAATTGGTCAGTCACCTTAGGGTTCGCATCGAGAATTTCGGCCACACGGCATGCGTGTTCGGCCACTCGGTGCCCTCAGCACCCCTCAGCGGAGTGCATTGCGCCTTCTCACAGGCGCTCGGCGGCGCCTGAACGGCAACGGTTGCACGCGTCGAACACGTAATCGGCGACACGCTCCACCATTGCGTAGTCGAAGGCGTCGTGATCGGTGGCAACGACCACTGCGTCGGCTGACGCGACCTGTTCCTCCGTGAGGTCGACACACAGGATGTCCTGGGGGAGCTGCGACGGTTCGACATACGGTTCCACCGCGAGGACGTGAGCGCCGAGTTTCTGGAGACCCTGGGCGACGGCGACGGAAGGGGATTCCCGGACGTCGCCGGTGTTCCTCTTGTAGGCGAGCCCGAGGACCAGGATCTGGCTGCCGTTGACGGGCTTGCGCCGTGTGTTGAGCCCTCTGGCCACCCGGAGAACCACATGATCAGGCATATGGCTGTTGATGTCGTTGGCGAGTGACACAAAGCGGAAGTCGTGCTGCAGAGCCTGTTTGACCTGCCACGAGAGATATGAAGGATCGATGGGCAGGCAGTGACCGCCGACACCGGGCCCGGGCAGAAAACGCATGAATCCGAAAGGCTTGGTCGACGCCGCGTCGATCACTTCCCAGATGTCGATGCCGAGCGGCCTGCAGAACATGGCAAGCTCGTTCACCAGGGCGATGTTCACATGCCGGAAGGTGTTCTCCAGAAGCTTTGTCAGCTCCGCCGTGCGCGGTGAACTCACCGGGACGGTACGGTCCACCACGTCGTTGTAGAAATCCTGGACATGCCGCAGGGAAACGTCATCGACCCCGGAGACCACCTTGGGTGTGTTCTCCAGCCGCCAGGTCGGGTTTCCCGGGTCGATCCGTTCCGGACTGTATCCCAGGAAGAAGTCCTCCCCGGCTTGAAGACCGCTGTGAGCCTCCAGGAGGGGGCGCACGACGTGCTCGGTCGTGCACGGGTACGTGGTGGACTCGAGGATCACCGTGGCGTTCGGCCGGAGGTGCGGGGCGACTGCCCGCGCAGCGCTCTCCACGAAACTCAGGTCGGGCGCACCGTCCTTCAGCGGCGTGGGCACCGTGATGACACACACGTCGAAGCCCGCCGCATCCGCGTAGTCGGTGCTGAGGCAGTAGCGGCCCGAATTGAGGGCGGCCAGGAGTCGGGAGGACGTGACGTCCTCGGCGAACGATTCGCCGGCCGCCAGACGCTTGACGCGCATCTCGTCCACGTCGAGACCCACGACGTTGTGCCCGGCCTCGACCACCCGAATGGCGAGGGGAAGGCCCACATACCCTTGGCCGACGACGACCACCTTCTGCTCTGACACCGACACGTCTGACACTCCTCTCGCCTGCCCAGCTCAATTCCTCTGTGGAATATGCGCGATGTATGCCAGCTTCGTCCGTCACGCGCCTGCTGAGTGACACCGCTTCAGGCAAACAGAGTCATCCTGTCCTTCGAGCGGCGGGCAAGTGGACTAACCGATATGTCAATTCACTCCGTTTGTGTCGTTCCGGGCTATCGTTGCCATGCGTCGCCGGTGCACATGACCCTGGCAATGCCCCACCCACAGACATGGAGTGACGGCGTGACGGACCATCCGAAGTACCTGGTTACCGGCGGAGCCGGTTTCATCGGCTCCCATCTCGTCGATGCGCTGCTGGCCCGTGGCGAGCCAGTCGTCGCACTCGACGATCTCAGTACCGGACGCCTGCAGAATCTTGCCGGCGCACGCAATCACGGACACTTCCAGTTCGTCGACGGCTCCGTGCTGGATGCGCCGCTGGTCGACAAGCTGGTAGGTGAATGTGACCGGGTCGTCCACCTGGCGGCAGCAGTTGGGGTGAAGCTTATTGTCGAGCAGCCACTGAGGTCCTTCACCATCAACACCAAGGGAACAGAAACGGTCATCCAAGCGGCGTACCGCCGTGGCCGGCCGGTCATTCTCGCCAGCACATCGGAGATCTACGGCAAGAACTCCTCGGGGCCGCTGACCGAGATGTCCGACCGAATTCTGGGAAGTCCCTCCGTGCCGCGATGGTCCTACAGCACGGCCAAAGCGGTGGACGAGATCCTCGCCGAGCTGTACCGCAGGGAGTACGGACTGCGTTCCACTATCGTGCGCTTCTTCAACACGGTCGGCCCCCGGCAGAGCCCGGCCTACGGCATGGTGATTCCGAGATTCGCCAGACAGGCGGTACGGGGGGAACCGCTCACCGTCTACGGCACCGGTCGGCAGAGCCGCTGCTTCCTCCATGTCACCGACGTGGTCGGGGCACTCGTCTCGCTGATCGACCGTCCGGAGGCCGAGGGAGAGACCTTCAACATCGGAAGCGACGAGGAAATCAGCATCCTCGATCTCGCCGCACGCATCATCACGTGCGCGAAGAGCGCGTCGACGGTGGAGCGGGTCTCCTACAACGAGGCGTACGGACCGGGGTTCGAGGACATGGACCGCCGGGTCCCGGACACGACGAAACTGAGGGCCCTCACCGGTTGGCAACCACGGCGGAACCTCGACGACATCCTCGCGGACGCCGTGGCGGACGCCCGCGGCGAAACGCGGCAGCACGAGCCCGTGGCCGCTTCCGGTCACCCGGACGAAGGACCCACCGGCGACACCAACGGCCAGGCGGTGGGGCTGAGTCCATGTCCAGTCTGAATCCGTGGATGGTGACGGCGCTCGCGGGGCTGGTGGCTCTGGCCGTTGCCGCTCTGCTGACCGAGCCCCTGCGTCTCCTCGCCGTGCGGCGCGGATACACCGACCAGCCCGCGGCACGTAAGGTGCATGTCTCCCCCACACCGTATCTGGGCGGCATGGCCGTCGCGGTGGCGACGGCGGGCTCGGCGAGTTTCGTGATGTTCGCTGTGGGCGGGAGTGACTCCACCCTCGGCGTCGTGCTCGGATGTGCCGCTGCGATCGCCGTGCTCGGTCTCGTCGACGACCTGCGTCCGCTCAGTATCCGGGTGCGGCTCTCCGTCGAGGCGGCCGCGGCGCTCGTGGTCGTCACGTGGTGCGGCCATCCCGTGCTCTTCGGCACGTGGCTCGACGCGGTCCTCGCGGTGATGTGGATCCTTTTCACCACGAATGCGTTCAATCTGCTGGACAACATGGACGGCGTGGTGTCCACGGTGACTGCGGTCATCGCGGCATTCCTCTGCTGCGCCGCGCTGTCCGCCGGTCTGATCGGCACCGCCGCGGTCACCGCCGCCCTGGCCGGGGCCTGTGCCGGGTTCCTCTTCCACAACTGGCACCCGGCGCGCATCTTTCTCGGTGACGCGGGCGCGCTCTTCGTGGGCTTCCTTGTGTCGTCCGCGAGCATGACCCTGCACAAGGACAGCACCGCGCTCTCCGGGTACGGCAGTCTGCTCCTCATCACGCTGGTGGTCACCGCGGACACCGGTCTGGTCATGGTGGCGCGGCGCAGAGAGGGGCGGCCTGTGCTGCAGGGCGGCAAGGACCACATCGCACACCGGCTCCAGCAGCTAGGGCTGACGGTTCGGCAGGTGGCCGTCGCCATCGGAGGCTTCGCGGCGATGACGAGCCTGACGGCCGTCCTGGTCATGCTCAAGGCCGTCCCGCAGCCGGTCGTGTTGATCACCGTTGTCGCCATGACCGCCATCGTCTGGCTCCGGCTTCTGCGCGTCCCCGTGTACAGCGCGATTCCGGCGAACAGCGCTGAGGGCAGCCACAGCAAGGCGGCGTGATTGGCCCTGGTGGCGACCTGCGGACCACCGTGCCCCGGCCACCACCCACGTCGGTAAGCACAAGAAGGGGTCGCGGCGTCAGCACCCCGCCCTCACTGTCACTGCGACAGGCGCTCGCACGACACCACAAAACTGCCTCAGGTCACCCGAGAGACGCGGCGTCGGTGGCACCGTTCACGGCGTGACCGGGTGGGAGGAACTCCTCCAGCACGTCGGAATAGCGTTGGGCCAGAACTCTCCAGTCCACGTCGGGGGCAGCCGCGACGGCGTTCTCAGCCAGCCGTGTGCGCAGATCCGTGTCGCACAGCACCCGCACCAGGCTCCGGACGAATTCCTCTCTGGTGTCGGCCACAATCCCCGCACCCGTGCAGCTCACCAGTTCCGTCGGGACGGAACGGTAGCCGACCACCGGAACTCCGGCCCCGATGTACTCGGATAGTTTGACCGCGGCGCGCCTGTGCTGGATGCGGCGGGGGTAGACGGCTACATCGACCTCGGCAAGATAGCTGGCGACATGGGTTTGCGGCACCCGGCCGACGAGTTCGATGTCACCCCGCGAATGAAGTTTGCGGCGGAGTGCGGCACCGATGTTCCCTACCAGCCACAGGCGAGCTTGCGGGCAGGCTGTCCTCACTGCCGGCCAAATCTCGTCGATGAGATGATCGGTGTCGTATGCGGCGTTGGGACCGGCCTCTTCTCCGGTCATATGCCAGGCTGCGACATATCCCACTGTCAGTTCCCCTGGCGCCCGGCGCCGCCGCACCTGTTGGACGAGGCTCGAGTCAAGTGGGGTCGGGGTCACCCCCTGCCCAATGACTCGGAGAGCGGTTTGAACGCCGAGTTCTCGATAGTGCTCAGCAGCTGGCTCATTGGTCACGACGATCGCGGCGACCTGCGGCGAGCGGAGCAGTGAGACTTCCTCCGCGGTAAAGAAGGGATCGTCCATGTCAACGACGACGGGGAAGTGCGCGTGCCTGATGTGCCGGACGTTGGTGATAAACCCGTGGCGGTATGTTCGCGCCGCTCTGCCAAACAGGTAGCGCCCGTACAACGGGCTCGTCGCGTGCAGCAGCCGGAACTGGATTCCTCGGAGCAGTCTGGTATCGGCGCATCTGAGCAGGTAGTTGTCGACACGACTCAGATTCGGTAGCAGACTTTCATAGCGGGCGTTGGCGCCGGAAAACCAGATGTTCGAATGGAAGATTCGATCCGGGGGGGTGTTCCCTCGACCAAGGGTGAGAAAATCCTTCGGAGCTTTCCCCACAAGCTGGACGCTCATCCGCTGAACGCCCCTCGCTCGGAGTAGGGTTCGGTGGAGAAGAGGAAGTTCGAGAATTGCGCAGAAGGTCCCGGGAAGGAAGCCTCAACCGAGGTGACGCAGCCAGGGCCGATATGAAAGATGTGATGGTAGCCCAGATCAGCTACCACATCGCGCGCGCTGTTCAACGCGGCCCCGTCGAGGCATTCGACGACGAGTTTCGGCGAGCGGGCCCGCAGTACTTCGGTCATGCCACGCAGTACCTTCGCCTCCAGACCCTCCGCGTCGATCTTGACCAGATCGACTGGTAGGCCTGCAAGAAGCTCGTCCCCGGTCTTGACCTTGACCTCCACAGCCCCTTCACCCGGGTCCGGGCTGCGCAGCGATGCGGCGTGGCTTCGTTTACGGGGAACGGACAGGGTGGCACTCCCGGAGGTGTCGGACATCGCTGCCTCCACGATCGTAATCCGATCGCCCAGTTCGTTCAGCAGGACGTTGGCTTCGATACGCCGGGCTAGATCCGGGTTGGGCTCGCATGCAAAGACTCGCAGTTCAGGATTGGCGAGACATGCCAGTAGCGAGTAGAGCCCCGTGTGCGCGCCGACGTCGACGAATACTTCGGACCGCTTCGCGAGCGAAAAAAGCAGCGGCTGGGTTGTCGGTTCCCAGTCCCGCATATCGCGCCATACAATATTTCGACCGTGACTGTCTTCCTCGAAGGACTCATACCGGAACGGGGAACCGTCCGGAGCATGCAAGGTGACGACGCCGATGGGCTGGATTCGCCGGTAGATGCTCTTGGGGAGGTATCCGCGCACAGCGCCATATTGGATGAGTTTCTGCAACTTGGGTTGTCGGCACAGGGCTTCGTTCCGAGCGTTGATGGCGGTTGAGCGCAATCTAGTCGTGATCATCAGCAAGTACTCCTGCCCACGCGGCCGTTGAAATCTTCATAGCGACTATACTGACGGCCTGCGCGAATAAGGATTCCGACGTCCGGCTGCTCGGTTTGTCACTCGGTTGCGCCATCTGAACGGACGCGATCGAATGCGGCGAGACCGTGAGGGTTCGCACGAACCGCAGATCGTTTACGAGCTGCGGTGAGGAGGGCCACCAGCGGGGATGGCCGCACGTTCAGGTCGCGCTTGCGGATTTCTCACGAGGGGCACCGCTCGATGACCGCGCCGTCGGCGCCTCAGGCATCATGGTGACGAGGATTCGCAGCACCAGAAACCAACACCCCGTACTCACCATCGTCAGACAAAAAGAGCTCCACGCGAAGCCCAAAGCCATGTCCTGCGCACGCGCCCACTGCTGAGTCACGAAGACCACCAGCGAGAGCTGGCAAGCACCCTCACTTAGGAGGAAGACGAGGCGCACGCCGGGGAATCCCAGCGCCGGCGGCAGGACCTTGCCCCAGATAACCGATCCCCGGAGCGCGGCTGCCGCCAGAAGTACCACCGCGGCAGTGGAGAGTGCCGTGTACTCGGCGCCATACACCAGGCGCAGGAGGAGAGCGCTGACGGGAATCGTGACCGCCACCGCGAGCGCGCCGATTCCGCCGGTCAGCGCGCTGGAGCGGAGGGCATCGCGCCATACCGCCCTGCGGTGTGCCAGCGCTCCTGCCTCCGCCAGGCGTGGGTAGAGCTGTGCTGCAACCGGACTGATCAGGCTCGCGAAGAAGCGGGACATCGAGGCAGCCACCTTCAGGTATGTCACCAGCGCCGGCCCCCCGAACACCCCGGCGAGCAGTGAGACTCCGCTCTCCGATGCCACGGAAACCGAGCCAGTGGCCGACGTCTTCACCAGAAAGGGCACCAGGCCTGGTGGCATCGGCACCGGCTCTGCGGCCGGCGGGCCGCAGGCTTCACGCACCCGTTGACACGCACCTACGGTGAGCACAATCGTGGAGATGAGGCCCGTGACCACGGTCGCCGCCAGATATGCGACCGGGCCGAAACTCGCCAGAGCCGCCAGTGTCACTGCACAATTCAAAGGTGCAAGCACGAGACGGGTCCTACCCATTCGGGAAAGCTGGTCGGCCAGCGCGAAGCCGGCCGACGCACTTCCCGCGGGTGTCGCCACACCGGCGCCCAGTACGGCAGGCACCATCAGCCAGAGGAGTTCGGTGGAGATCCATCCGAGACCCGCAGTGGCCATCGCAGCCCCTACTCCCACGACTGTCGCCAACACTCCGGCCACGAAATCCAAACGTACAAGCCGATAGTAGAGCTGTGTCCCACGGCCGGGGCCGTGCATTTTCTCTGACGGAACGAAGCGCTGCTGCGCATCCTCCAAACGGGGGTCCCACAGCAGAAACCAGACCACGGCCACCGCCTGGGCGAAGAGCACCTGCCCCGCGTCAGCAGCACCCGCCAGCCTGACGAGAGCGGCAGTGGTCACGAACGACAGTGCAGCCTCCACCTGACTGGCGAGGCTGAGCGCGCCGAAGGTCCGCATGTGTCGCAACTTGTTCTTGGACACCCACACGTTTACAGCACCTCACCGGCGGCGTTGGCGAATGTGTGCCCGGAACTCCCCTGTCGTAAAGGTTCGCCATGGGCAAATGACCCTGCGTCTGAGTTGAGGCTAGGCACTCTTCGTCGAGTCTCGACTGCCAGCGTCCTTCGGGCCCTCAAGGGTCATGCTTCATCCAGCAGGCCTCGTGGAAGTAGTCAAGCTCCTTTTGCCGCCCGACAAAAGGTCAGGTGCTGACGGCTTGCCATTCTCGCTGCCTGACCAATCCGCCTCCGCCTGCCGAAGCAGTATCACGCAGAGGGTTTGGCGGCGCCACCACCGATGAATGCGTGTTCCAGACGACCAACAACGGCTGCGCACGCAATCTCACCGACCGTTCCGTCACTCTCTACCTCAGCCCCGCCTGCCAGGTGAGCCCCTATTAGAGGTCCTAACAGAAGCCGGTTGTCGGCTTTGACGCTCGTTGGGTTGTCCGTAGGGAAGAGGGACGCGCGTCCGTGGATCGTCTCGAACGAACTCTGGTTGCTGATCGAGCCGTTGCCGCCGAAGTCAGGTCCGAAGCTGGTTGCGGGGCGGCCGCGAGTGCCTGACCGGCAGGCGCTCTGCGGGATGCTGTTCGTGCTGCACACCGGGATCCAGTGGGAGCACCTGCCGCAGGAGCTGGGTTTCGGGTCGGGGATGACGTGCTGGCGGCGCCCGGCCGCGTGGAACGAGGCCGGCGTGTGGTGCCGGCTCCATGCGGAACTCTGGCGAAGCTGCGGGCGGCGAAGCAGCTTGACTGGTCCCGGGTGGTGATCGACTCCAGCCACGTCAGGGCCGCTCGAACCCCTGATCGCCCGCAGAGGCGTCCCTCATGGATACGGACTCGGAGTCCATCGGTGGGTCGTCGAGCGCACATGGTGCGCTCAACCGTCCAGCGTTTCGGCAGCGGGGTGAATCGCCTGGCCCAGCGCCTGCTCCGCCTCGGCCGCTCCCGCCGCCGGGTCCACGGAGTGCCGGCTCCGCCCGCAGACGACCGCGTCGAACTTCCGGCCGCAGACCTGAGGCCTCGAGCGTCCCGCCTCGGCGTCGCGTACATGCTGTCGCGCCAGGTCGGCGTTTCCGTGCGCCGGCGTCGGCCCCCAGGCCGCCCTGCAGTCCCAATTCGAACTGTCGGGCCGCGAGCCGGTCCCACGACCAACGTCGGAGCCAGGGGCGGCGGCAACGATCCCGTCCACGCTCGTGCAGGAGCGCACCCCCCGCGTCGGCAACCTGGCCGCCGCCCTGTGCGAGCCCGTCGCGCCGGCAGCGTCGCCGACACCCGCCGGTGCTCTGGCGGACCTGTTCGCGTCGGTCGCCGTGGCGATCGACGGTCTCGTGACATCCCGGACGACCCGCGCGCCTGGCTCCGCCGGACCACGCCGACCGGCATCCCGGTGGTGACGCAAGCGACGGCCGTGATGGCCTCCTGCCTCACCGAGCGCGCACTGGGCCGCCTCGCGGCGGACGGCGGCGTCGGCCTCCTGGCCCATGCGGTCGGGACCGGACGGATACTCTTCGCCGACCGGAGAGAGCGCCCCGCCGGAGGCCGGAGCGGCTGCAAGGTCGTCACCTCCATCATCGCCGACGTCGTACAAGAACCGCTCGGATGAACGAGCACGTCCGTCGGCATCGACCGTCAGCCCACGTCCACCGAAACAGTCTCAGCGGGTTGCCGCACCGCATAGTCGGGAAGGGTGCGGAACCAGCTCACCGTCTTCGCGAGGCCCTGCTCCAGAGGCACCTGGACGATGTCGGGGAAGAGTTCGCGCAGCAGGTCGTCCGCCGCCTGGGAATCACGGACGTCCCCTGCCCTCGGCTGCTCGTGCCGGATGTCGGCCGGCAGTCCGGTGATGCCCATGAGGTCCCGGGCGAGGTCGAGAACGGTGACCCGGGTGCCGAAGGCGAGGTTCACCGGACGGTCGCAGGAGACCTTGCGCATCACCGCGTCGGCCAGCACCCGGACGACGGTTCCGACATAGGTGAAGTCCCGGCTCTGCAGTCCGTCCCCGAAGATCCGCACCGGGGTGCCGCGCAGCATGGCGTCGATGAATGCCGGGACCACGGCCGCGTACGCATGGCTGGCCGGCTGCAGCGGCCCGTAGACGTTGAAGAAACGGAACGCCAGGGTGGGCAGGCCGAACGAGGCGCCGTAGGCGAGGACGTACGCCTCGGTGGCGAGCTTGCTCGCGGCGTAGGGGCTCAGTGGCCGGGTCGCCAGGTCCTCGTGCTTCGGCAGGACCGCGGTGGCTCCGTAGACCGAGGAGGACGAGGCGGCGACCACGGGGACGCCCGCGCGCCGGCATGCCTCGAGGACGGTGACCGTGCCGGTCGCGTTGACGTGATGGCTGGCGACCGGGTCGGCCAGCGAGCGAGGTACGGACGGGCGCGCCGCGAGATGCACGACGGCGTCCATTCCGGGCACGTAATTGTCGAGGAGTCCGGCGTCGAGGATGCTGCCCTCGACCAGTTCCACGTCGGTTCCAGCGAGGTTGGCCGCGGAGCCCGTGCTCAGGTCGTCCACTGCGATGACCTTGCCCACGTTCGGACGCTCCACAAGCTCTCGGCACAGGTTGGCGCCGATGAACCCGGCACCTCCGGTAACAAGGACGTTCACTGTGCTCACCTTTCGGACGAGGGTGCGGTCCACCAGCCGCGGGCGACGGCGATGGAGGTGTAGAGGGCCTGGGTGTCGGCCACCAGGCGCTCTTCGCCGAAGCGCCGGGTGGCGAACGCACGTGCCTGTGCCCCCATCTCCCGGCGCAGCAGCGCGTCGCGCAGAAGAGTCACCGTGTGGCATGCGATGTCGGCGGTCCGTGGTGCGGCCAGGAGTCCTGTCTTTCCGTGCTGGACGACCTCCGCGACACTGCCGACGTCGGTGGCCACGGTCGGCAGCCCGGCGAGGCCGGCTTCGATCAGACTCACCGGCATGCCTTCGTTGTCCGACGTCAGCAGCACCATGTCGGCCGCGGCGTACACGGTCTCGACGTCCGCGCGCCAGCCCAGCTGGTGCAGCGAGTCACCGAGTTCGGCGACGGCTTCCGGATCCGGGCGGAGGTCTCCTGCTCCGCACACCACGAAGTGGGCTTCCGGTACGACCCGGTGCACCTCGCGGGCGACGGCGAGAAGGCGGTCGGGACGCTTGATCGCGGTGATACGCCCCACGTACGCGACCACCGGGCACCCCTGGGGGAGTCCCAGCAGGGCCCTGGCCTTCGCGGGGTCGAGCGCGGGGGCGAGGCTGGTGCCGGGCGGAACCACCGTGTACTGAGCGGCCTTTCCGATACCCGCGGCGACGAGATCGTCGCGCACCCGCTCGCCCACGGCGACCAGACGGTCCGTGACGGCAGCGAGCCCGCGTTCGGCGGTCACCACGACCTTGGTCTTCGCAGGGGAGAAATAGCCGTGCAGGAGATGGCCGTGAAAGGTGTGCACTCTTGAGGGCACCCGGGCCAGCACGGCGGCGGTCCGGCCGAGCGCGCCGGCTTTCGCCGTGTGCGTATGGACGATGTGGGGCCGGAAGCGGCGCATGGCAGCGACGAGTTCGGCAAGGCAGCGTGCGTCGTCCGTGGGCCGCACGGCACGCCCCAGGCCGTTGATCCGGTGCACCGGGAGGCTGGGCGCACGCTGATCCAGATGGTCCGCCTCTCCCGGACCCACGAAACCGGTGAGCAGGCGATGCTCGAACCGCTCGGGATCCATGCCGCGCATGAGCGCCGAGACCTGGACGGCGGGACCACCGATGTTCATTCGCGCGATCACCCTCATCACGCGCAGGCGAGGAATTCCCGAACCGCTGGTTCGCTGCATGGCGGTCGACATGTGCCGATATTAGGCGGAGCGCAGTCCACTGTCCGTCAAGGGCACGAGAAGCCCGCGTGGCGGCCCCCGGCGCTCCCGGTCACGCCAGATATAAACGGCACAGACCCAGCCGGGTCTTCTCATTCAGGTGACGCACCGCAAATGCGCTGTCATTTGCATCGGAAGCAGGAGCCCATGCCGACTACCGTGCAGGAAATTCTCAGACTGATCTGGAACCATCCGGCCAACCGGGGCCACCGCTTGGGGGCCTACGCGCGCATGGCGCTCTGGCAGGCGCACAAACGCCTGGTGGGCAGGCCCTTCGACCTGAAGGTCTACGACGGCATGCGGTTCCGTGCCCATCCTGACAGCACTCAGGTGGGGCGTCTGCTCTATTTCGGCGGACTGCCTGACTTCCAGGCCATGACCTTCATGAAGCGCTATCTGCGTCCCGGTGACGGATTCATCGACGGAGGCGCCAACGAGGGAATCTTCACTCTTCTGGCCGCCGAACTCGTGTCGGACCGGGGCGAGGTGCATGCATTTGAGGCTCACCCGGTCTATGTGAAGAGGCTGCGTGAGAACGTGGAAAGGAATCGGCTGAGTTCCGTGTCGGTGCACGAAGTGGCGGTCGGAGAAAATCCCGGCACGCTGCCCTTCGTGCTGCGCGGGACCGGTTCCCGGATCCGGACCGCGGAGGACGCCGGCGAGGTCGTGTCCGCACAGGTCGTACGCCTCGACGAGACGCTGCCGGACCGCACCTGGGCCATGGGCAAGCTCGACATCGAGGGTGCTGAGCACTCTGCCTTGCGCGGAGCGGAGAAGCTGCTGTCCCGTGCTGAACCGCCGGTGTGGTTCCTCGAACTCGTCGATCCCTTTCTCGCACGCTTCGGCTCGTCGGTCCACGAGGTGAGCCGATGGCTCGGGGACCACGGATACGACCTCATGCACTACGAGCCCTGGCTGAACCGATTCGTTCCCGGCCCGGGGGCCGGCGCTCCGGACGTCTTCGCGGTCTCGCGGGAACGCCTCGCGGAGGTGAACAACCGACTTCGCGCGAGCCACGAGCGGGCGGGTGGTCACTCCTTGATCCGTTCGGGGCCGCGCGAGGCACGAGAGGTGGCGCGGTGACAACAGCACGGATCTGCGAAGTCATCAAGACACTCGATGTCGGTGGCGCCGAGGTTCTTCTGGTGGAACGGCTGCGTCGCGCGCCCCGCTCCGAACGCGACTACACCGTCGTCTTCCTCCGCGCATCGACCGAGACACTGGCCGATCAGTTGCGTGCCTGTGGAGTCAACGTCGTCGATCTGCGAGACCGCCCCCGGTGGTTGCGCTACGCCGAACTGGTACGCGTCGTACGGAAGCAGTGCCCCGACATCGTCAACATCCACTCCCCCGCACCGGCGGCGGTGCTGCGCCCCTTCCTGTACCTGATGCGTCGCCGCCCGTTCCTGGTCTCCACGGTGCATCAGGTCTGGTACCGCCCGCTCACCATGCTGCTCGACCGGTCGACCCGCTGGCTGGACGACGTCACGGTGGCCGTGTCGCCACAGGTAGCGACCGCTCGTACTGTGCGCGGAGCACGCCGGGTACGGACGCGGATCCACGGCGTCGACGTCGGCGTCCAGCGCTCCTGGGCCCGGCGGGCACAGCAGGTGCGGTCGGAGTTCGGAATTCCCATGGACTCCTTCGTGTTCGTGTGTGTGGCGAACCTCAATGCAAAGAAGAATCACGCCCTGCTGATCGAAGCGGCTGAGCGATTGCTCGCCCAGCGCGCCGATGCGCTCTTCGTCCTGGCCGGGGACGGACCTCTTCGGGAGCAGGTGCTCTCCGAGATCGGGCGCCGCGGGCTGGGAGAGCGCGTTCGCTTCCTGGGGTCGGTTGAGGGTGCCAACCGCCTGGTGGCTGCCGCGGATGCGCTGGTGCTGGCCTCCACGTACGAAGGCCTGCCCGTGGTGATCATGGAGGCGATCGCGGCAGGCGTACCGGTGGTGTCCACGGCGGTCGGCGGTGTGCCCGACCTGGTGCGTGACGGCGACAACGGCATCCTCGTGCCGCACGGCTCGCCGCAGGGGCTGGCCGAGGGCATGCTGCGAGCCATGCAGCCCGACGTGCATGCGGCGCTCGCCGCCGGGGCACGCGCCGGCGCCGAGGCGGTGGACGTGAACGCCACAGCGGAGTGGTTCGACGAGCTGTACGGCGTCGCCGCGACGGGCGGTGTACGCGGATAGTGGACATCCAGCTGATGGAAGAAGATCCGGACGTGCTGCTCGACCATGACTCGTCCTCCGGGACGTCGTGCGCGCCCGAATTCCGCGTGCTCACCGTCTGCACCGGCAACCTTTACCGCTCCCCGCTCACGGAGTGCCTGCTGCGGAAGCGGCTGGCCACAGTACGGGAGGCGATCCATGTCGGCAGCGCGGGCACACGGGCCGTCCCCGGCACGCCGATGGAGGCCGCACTTGTTCCCGTGATCGTCGAACGGTGCGGGGACCCGTCGGAAAGGGTGGCCCGCCGGCTGACGGCCGGCCTGGTCGAGAGTGCGGATCTGGTGCTCGGGGCGGCGGTGGAGCACAGGGAGGCGGCCGTGCGCCTGGCGCCGGTGCGGGCGCTGTCCCGGGCCTTCAGCCTGCGCGAGTTCGCCCGGTTGGTGAGGGCGGAGGACGGCGCGGATGTCGTGGATCCCGTCGCCAGGTTCACCGCTCTCGTCGCGGGCGCCGCGGCACGGCGCGGCGCGGCCCCGGCGGGCATGGCCGATGACGACGTGGCCGACCCGCTCGGTGGCGGTGAGGAAGTGGTGCGGGAGTGCGTGCGGCGTATCGAGGAGTCGGTGGAGCGCATCGCCGTCGCGATGGGCGTCGACTGAGGGGGTTCCGCTCAGACACCACAGGCCGGGTAGGGCTCCACACGAGCCCGCAACGGCGTGACCAGCGGCTGGCGCAGGAGCACCGGAGCGCGGTCACTGACCGGCTCGACGAGCCGGAGCGTGAGGGTGCGGCTGCTCCGCGCCGGCAGTTCCAGGTCGACGGTGTAGACCCCGTGACCGCGCTCGACACCGCTGTGCAGCATCGCGGGACGCCCGTCGACGGTCAGATCGGTCAGCCGTGCGCCCTTGCTGGCGTAGTAGGAGACCAGCAGCCTGTTGTCGCCCGGTCGTGTCGGGTAGGACGGTTTGTCGCCGCGCTGGGTGACGTACGAGGGAAGCCCTGAGGTGGGAGCCCGGTTGGTGAGCGTGATCCGCGCGGTGACCAGCCGCCCGTCCCGGGTGCAGCGGCCGGGGATCCAGTGCAACTCGCGGTCCAGGTAGTAGTCGAGTTTTCCGCCTGCGGCGTTGTTGACGACAAGCCCGGCGAAGGGACCGGACGTCGCCGGAAGCACGCCGCTCAAGGGCCGGGTCATCAGCAGCCGTTGCTCGTCATCCCGGGCGCTCCAGACCTTCAGGCGTTCCTCCGTCATGACGTCGTAGGTGCCTCTGAGCAGTGCGGGGAGCCGCTGGGGGTCGCCGAGGGCCTCCATGAGTGACGTGGCGGCCGTACGCGCCACATCGAGGAGGAACGACTTGCGTTGCACGCTGTCCTGATAGCGCGCGTAGCCGTCCCGCTCCGCGAGGTCCAGTGCGTTGTCGGCAGTGAGCTCAGTACCGTCGGGCATCCGCGCCGGACCGGTAGCCCGCAGCAGCCTCGCGAGTCCGCTGGGGTCGAGGGCGATCACGCCGTCCACCCGTTCTCCGCTGTGGTCGTGCCAGGCTGCCGACCAGATGCGGGCGGCATGAGGAAAGTGCGGGCTGATGTTGGAGTTGGCCCAGGTGCCGGTGGGGTCCATACGCGCGTACTGGGCCGTGTACTCGGCACCCAGATCGATCGAGGGTTCGGCCTCGGCCAGCATCGTGTCGGTGCCGAAGGTCTCGAAGCGCGGTTGCCCCTGCTCGACGGTGAGCACGGCGAACGCCCCGGGCAGCCCACCCGTGCCGCGCGCCTCGGCGGTGTTCTGGAAGACCACGAGATACCGCCGTGGACTGTCCGCTCCCAGCATGGGCGGCACCACACGTGCCGCCACGGCGGCGTCGGTCAAGGTGGGGGCGAGCCGGTCGAGTTGACGCACCATCTGGATCCGCGCGTGGTCGGCGGCGCCCACCCACGGGGTGGCCGGCAGTCCGTGCGCCTCGTCCCTCATGTCGGCGGCCACCTGTGCCGCCCGTTCGAAATCCGGAGCCGTCTTGTCCAGCCTGGTCAGCATGGCCTGAATGCCGCCGTCGCGAGAGTCCCCGCCTCCCGCCGCCATGCCGACCACCGGAGGGAGCACGTCGTGCGTCAGACGGTCGGCGGCATGCGTGACACCGCGCACCGTCGTAAGCGGCCGGCCGATGATAGGTACCTGCGCGGCGGCGTACCAGGCGGGGCCCGTGGTGAGGCTATGGGCCCGGGCGGCGTGCTCTGCCGCGGACCGCATCGCCGCCTTCGGATCCGCCGACCGCTGCGGCCCGGCCTTCGGGGCGGCGTTCGCCGCAGACCCGGAGACTGATTGCCGCAGCGTTTCCAGGGACCGCTGGGTGGCGAGGAGTTCGGAACGGGCGATCAGGCCGGTGACCACGATCCAGCCGACTCCGGCCAGACACAGCAACGTGGCCGCCCCGATGACGTATGCGGCCCGCCGCCGCAGCGACGGCCCCGCCGGATCCGCTTCGGCCGGCCGGCCGAAGCGGATCCAACCCTTCCACTTCACCAGGGAACGCGGACGAAGAGTCCTCATCGGAGCGGCCGGGGCAGGTCCGACGGTGCCTCACAGGAAGTGAGTGAGGCGGAACGCCACCTCCACGGGGCCGTCATCTCTTCACGCTCCTCGGTTCGGTTCGGTCCGGCCTTTGCACATCGCGGCCCTTCGGGCCGACTGATGCATACATAACCCTCGTGTGGTGCCCGAGCGGTCCGCCTCCCCGAAACCACCGGATGGCGTAACAGCCCTCAGGCGCCCCCATGTACGGGCACCGCACCGGCGTGGTGTTGCTGCATCAGGGTGGTGCCGGAGGGACACACAAGGAGTCGGGATGAGAGCTCCGAGGGCATGCGTCAATGGCCACGGAAGAGGCATCGAGGAGCGTATGGAGTGCTGAAGGTGTGGCGAAGCGGGTCCAGTGAACCGCGGCTTGTGGTCGCCGCAGGGCTCGTCGCGACCGGCCTTCGCACCGTCGGTCGCACGCTCGCCGTGAGCCCGTGAACCCGTGAACCCGTGAACCCGTCGCGGCCGGGTCGGCAAGCGCCGTGCCCGGAAGCGCCACCTGCGGACCCTCGGCTCACTCACCGTCGCCGGCCAGGTGGCGGCGGCGCTGTCCTTGGCCACCACCGCCGCGCTGGTGCGGCAGGTGGGCGGCGCCGAGGCGGGACAGGTGCTCTTCGTGCAGTCCGTGGCAACAGTCTGGTTCTTGCTGTGGAATCCGCGCCTGGAGGACGCGCGGCAGCGCTTCGTTCCGGCGGCGCAATTGCGCGGTGCGGGCCGAGGCACCCAGCCGTACCACCCGCTCGTCCGGCTGGAACGTCTCCGGGCTGCTGGCCGCGATCGTGGACATGGTGATGGCCCCTCGCCGCCGCGGCCGCCGGATGGCTGCCCGCCGAGCCGCTCTGGCTGCTCGTCGCCGCCGTGCTCGGAGCCGGTGTTGCGACACCCGCGGGCAGCGCCACGGTCGGCTATGCGCTCACCGGCCGGCTGGGCACTGGTTCCACGGTCATGCTCACCATCGGCGCTGTCCGGCAGGTGCGCGAAGCATGCGGTCCCCCAGTCGCCATACCCATAGCACTGCCAGCGGGCCCGGTGCGCTTCCTGGTGAAGACATCGGCGACCGGATCGGTCTCCGCTGCTTCGGAGAGCGGTGTTTCCGTGCTCGCCAGGGTCTTCGGGTGCCCCACGCTGGTGACGTATCTGAAGGTCGCGACGCCGATGCCCCGCCTCTTCGTGAGCTTCGTCAGCCCTGTGGCAGCGCAGTTGTATCCCCGCCTGGCACTGGCCGGAGCCCATGGTCGCCGCACGGCGATGATGTGGGACGCCCTCCGCTCCAGTGCGCTGACCGGGGCGGTCGGGGCACTGGCGGTGGCGGTCTCGGCTCCCTCACCGGACTGCTCCTGGGCATGGACTGTGCCTGCTGGCGTTGAGCCCGGCGTGCTGGTTCCTCGTGCTGCCCGTCCTCGTCAGGTCGCTGCCCCACGCGGTCCCGCCGACCGCTCCGGTCGGCGAGCCCGCGGCAACGATACCCGTATGAGTGGCAGGGCCCTCCGCCGAGGCACGTGAGGGCCCCCCTCCTCCCGTCGTCGGAGGGTCCGACGGCATGGGTGCATCGGTTGCCGGGGCCAGCCCCATACCCGCGTAGGTGAAGAACAGCAGCGTCAGCATGGACCCTGCGTACAACGTCATCTCGGTGAGCGACATCGCGAGCACCGCGACCGTGAACAGCAGCGGAGCGCCTCGCCTCGCCACCAGACGGTGGAGCAGCCGGCACACGAAGAGCGCGAGCATCAGCACGCCCGGTACGCCCACCGAGGCGAAGACGCACACGAACAGGTTGTACGGGAGGACGGAGTCCACTGCCTGGTTGAGGTAGGACGGCACGGAGTGGTCGAGACCGGACGAGGCATAGCCCCATCCGCTGCCGAAGAGGGGGCTTTCGAACCCACGACGCAGGCCGGCGTCGATGGTCTGCCAGCGGTAGTCCGCGCTGGTGGAGTTGAGTCCGAACACGCCGGTGACCCAGCTGACGGTCTGCAACCCCAGCAGGGCGAGTGCCGTGAACCAGACGAGGAGCCTGGGCAGCGTCAACCTCTTCTGAGCCCAGACGACGAGCACGACGACCGTGGCGAACCAGACGCTGCGGGTCTGCGTCAGGAAGATGCCGCAGAGCAGCACGGCGCCGACGAGCCACGGCAAGGGCGTCCGCAGTTCCGACGTCAGCAGAGGGCACAGTGCCGCCAGGAGCAGGGCCCCGGTCTGTGCCGGATCGCCGATGTCCAGGCCGACCAGCCTCGTCTGGTCCTGGATCACTCCACCGACGACGTTGACGAGGGCGTAGCAGGTGACGATGGCGTACACCGGCTTCCGGTTCCCGCGGTGACGGGCCAGGAGGAGGAACACCGCGCCGTAGAGGGCGATCCGGAGCAGCGGCGTCACGGACGTCCCCACGTGGAGTGTGGCCAGCAGGGACCAGCCGACGAACAGCGCCAGGGATACGGCGAGGAACCTGTCGTGCTTCGCCTCGCCCGGACGCCGCTGGAGGAGACAGCCCAGGCAGGCGAGCAGCAGCAGATCGCTCAGCAGCAGCGGGCCTACGAGAGGGGCCTGGAGGGCGGTGATACCCAGGCCACTGCCCGTTACGAGGGCTGCCGCCAGCAGGACTTCGGGTGGCAGGAAGAGCGCCGAGAGCGCAATCACGGCGGTGAGAGCCACGGATAGCGGCCCGCCGGGGCCCGCGAAGTGGGCGATCAACGTCACCGCAACTGTGAGAGCCAGGATCGGCGCGGCCTGTCGGGACAGTACCGGCATCATGTGATTCCTCCGCCGCAGACAGGACAGCTCCTCGTGTGAGTCCCGCCGAGACGTCGCAGGTGCGGACGGAAGAACAATGAGCAGGCGTCCTTGGACATGTCGAGGGCCGAGTATCGCCGTGCCGCGGGCCGCTGCGGATCCGGCGCGCGGAAGGGCCTACTCCTCCGGGTGCAACGACGCCTGGGGGATGTGCGCCGGAGGGGTGTACGGACGTTCCCGGCGGCCCCGTCGGCGACCCCACCCGAGTCGGGCGTGTCAGGCTGTGGCGGCTTCCACTCAGCGCAGGAGCCGGGCGGGGAGTTGCGTATGCGCGGCGCGCGCGTCGACGCAGGACGAGCAGGCTGCTCCCTTTCCACGGTGCCGGCCGACCAGCCGGCCTACTTTGGAGGAAGATGTGACGCCTTGGGACAACGCGACGTTCACGTGCGCCGTGTTGGACGACCCGTCATGACCGCCGGACTTCACTCTGCCGAATCCGTGGCCGTCGATCCGGCGCAGAGCCGGATCACGGTGGTCACGCTCTCGGGCTCCCGGCAGGCGGACGTCAAGGATTCTGTGGACTTCCGCACCTGGACCGCGCTTGCCGGCCGTCTCGGCGCCGCCGAGTGCATCTGGGCCGGCCCGGACCTGGAGTGCCGGCGAGGAGCGCTGCACGTGCTCAGGCGCCACCGAGGTCCGGGAGTGCTGCGCTCGCTGGTCTGGGCGGCCGGTTCGGCGCGCCATGGCGTGCGCGTCGCCCGCGCCGCCCTGCACAGAGGCGACACTGTCGTGATCAACGGAGCGGAACCGTGGGGTTGGCCGTCCGCCTGGTTCATCGCACGCGCCACGCGGTGTCCGCTGCTGATCGACGTGCACGGGGACCTCCTGGCGTTGCCGGTCGCCGTCTTCGGCCGCTGGCGGCGGATCGTGCTGCGGCGGGCCGCCGTCACCTTCACCCGGCACGCCGACGGCTGCCGGGTCGTCGCACGCTCGGTGCAGGAGGGGCTGGCCCGGCGCGGCATCCCCTCCGCGCTCGTCCCACCGCGGCTCCTGCCCGTCTGGGAAGAGCCGTTGCAGCGCGCCCGGCCGCCACTCGCCGATCCGGGGGCGCCTCAGCTCCTGACGGTCGGCCGGCTTCATCCCTCCAAGGGCTTGGACCTGCTCCTGTCGGCGATGGCCGAGCTCGTGCAAGCACTCCCCTCGGCGCGACTGAGGATCGTGGGGGACGGACCGCTCCGGGGCCGCCTGACCGAACAGGCCGCCCAGCTCGGCCTGGCGGGCCAGGTGGACTTCCTGGGCGCACGCGGAGTCGACGACATCCGCGCGGAACTGGCCCGCGCGGACCTGTTCGTCATCTCTTCACGGGACGAAGGACTGCCGAGGACTCTTCTGGAGGCCACGGCCGCCGCGGTCCCGGTCGTCGCGACCAAGGTGGGTGGCATTCCGGCCGCCGCGGCACGCTGGGAGAGCGTGACGCTGGTGGCCCCGGACACCGGCGCTATCGCGGACGGGGTACGCCGGCTCCTCGCATCCCCGCCGAGCGACCGGCAACTGCTCGCGGTACGCGACAACGTTCTCGCGCATTACGGCTTCGACGTGAACATCGACGCCGTGGCCGCCCTCATCCGCTCCGTCGCGGCCAAGTGAGGCGAACGTCCCTGGACGGCACCAGCGAACGAGACGAGCGAGGAGATTGTCGTGGACCGAGCGTCGGCGGATGATCAGCTGGCACGGGAGTGTGCACCGGTCCCCGAGGCGCGGAACCCGCGCCCGAGGCTGGTCTATGTGGTCCCCCATCTGTCCGAGGCCGAGTCGGAGCACTTCGCGCACATCCCGGCCCTGCTCGCGGCGCTGGGGCAGCGGATCGACGTCGCGGCAGCCGTCGAGCGAGGGAACCCGCCGGCTCGCCTCGCCGGGGTGCGGCTGCTGCTGCGCGTTCCCGGCCGGGGCCGCCTGGGCCGTCTCGTGGGCACCGTACGCACCGTCCACCGCTGTGCCCGGGCCGGCTACCGGACCTATTTCCTGCGTTACTCCACGCTGTTCGTGACCGTACTGATCCTCACCCGCCCGGTGTACCGGCACCGCATCCTTCTGTGGCGCAGCGGTACGGCGAATCTGCCGGTGCCGGGCGAGCGCACCTCCTGGCACCAACGCCTTCGTCGTCCCCTCAACCGGGTGACGGCACGGTCGGTGCACTGTCTGGTCACCGGTCCCGAGTCGATGATCCCCGTCATGGCCGGCCAGTGCGGAGTCCCGCGCGACAGGATGCGGCTGCTCTACAACGACATCGACGCCGAGCGGTTCGCCCCGCTGTCCCCGGAGGCGCGAGACGCGGCGCGGGCGAGGCGCGGGTGGGGAGACGACGAGTTCGTCCTGCTGTACGTCCACCGGCTGTCGTACCGGAGGGGGGTTCGTCTCCTGGTGCCACTGCTCACCGCACTGGGCACGACGGAGGAGGGTCCGGCCCGCGATGTCCGGCTCGTCGTCGTGGGCGATGGCCCGGAAAGGTCACGGCTGGAGCGTGCGGCGGCCGATCCCGCGCTCGGCGGTCGGATGCAGGTCGTGGGGCCGGTGCCCAACCGCGACCTGCCCGAGCTGTACGCGGCGGCGGACTGTCTCGTCATGCCGAGCTACGAGGAGGGGTTTCCACGAGTGCTGCTGGAGGCGATGGCCTCCAGCACGCCTGTCGTGACGACGGACGCGGGCGGATCGGCCGACGTGGTGGGCGCCGACTACCCTTATGTGGCTCCCGTGGGCGACCTGGATGCGCTGATCCGCCACGCCCGCGCCGTCATGCTGTTGATGCCGGAGGAGCGCCGCCTCCTCGGACAGCGGCTGCGGGAACGCGCGCGCAGGGAGTTCTCACCACAACGCGCAGCCGCAATGCTCGAAGCGATCCTGTGACCCCTGCACCACCGTTTCCCGGCGGAGGATCCCGGAGCCCGAACGGCCTGGGCCGCAGCATGCCGCGGCATCACCCGACGGGTGCGAGCAGAGTCAGATACGTGGAACCCAGCAGGTTGGGCCAGCCGCGAACGGCCCGCCCGGCACATTGCGCATGCGGACCGGCCAGCACCCGCTCGTCCACGATCCGCCAGCCATGCTCGCGCCCCGAGTTCCGTACGAGCGCCCGCGCCCATTCATGGCGCGCGGGACGACGCTGGTGATCTCATCACCCGGTACGCGCGCGAAATGTCCACTATTCTCACCATTCACCCCGATGCATCCCGCCTGAGGCATGCGCTTCAGGTGCAATGTCGTCCCAACGCCGCCGCGTAGCAGTCCTCGACGCGGCCGGCCACCGCGGGCCAGCCCAGTTCGGCCGCCGCCTGCCTGCCGAGGTCGCTCATCTGGCCACGGGCGGACGCGTCGTCGAGCAGGGCGCGCAGCGTGGCGACCAGGTCCGCCCGTGCCCCGGAGTGGAACACCCGGTAGGTCCCGTCGGCCACCACCGGTGCGAGCGACGCCTCCGACGACACCACGACGGGTGTGCCGAGCGCCAGCGCCTCCAGCGCGGCAGTGGGCACGCCCTCACCCTTGCCCGGCAGTCTGCGCGACGCGAGGACGAACACTTCGGCGCGACGCACGAGTTCGTAGACATGTCCGCGGGGCAGCGCGCCGGCCAGCTCCACTCCAGGTCCTGCGGCCGCCAGCGCGGCAAGCCGGTCCCGCTCCGGTCCCTCTCCCGCGATGACAAGTCGCAGTCCGGGCCGGGTGCGGACCAGGTCGTGGAAGGCTTCGATGAGCAGCCCATGGTTCTTCACCGGGTCCAGTGAGCCGACGCTGACGATAAGGCCGCGTTCACGGCCGGTGTCGGCGGGGGGCGGCATACGGGACAGGTCGAGGCCGCTGGACATCGTGAGGATGCGTCGCTCGGGCACTGCGCATCCCAAGAGGTCGGTTCTTGTTCCCGATCCCAGTGCGATGAACGCGTCGACGTACCGAAACGCACGGCGCGCCAGGCGCCGGTGCCCGTCGCTGAGTCGTCCGTGGACAGTGAGGAACAGCGGGATGCCGAGTCTCCGGCACAGGGGAGCCAGCCACATCGCCTCGACATGGTCACCGTGCACATGAACCAGGTCCGGGACGTGCGGACCCGGGCGGCGGGACAGCCGCCGGATCGCCGCTGCCGCCTCTGCCGCGAACGCCGTCCGGTCGGACAGTCTCGTCAGCCCGCGCGACAGGGCGCTTGCACGCAGCGGCAGCTTCACCGCCCCCGTCGGTACGGTCGTTCCGTGCCGGAAGGCCATGGTCACCCGGTGCCCGCGGGCGATCTGTTCTCGTGTCAGGCATTCCACATGGCGCTCGAGGCCGCCCGGTTGCGGGGGGACTCGGTAGCTCAACCGCATGATGTGCATCGCTGTGCCTGCTCCGTTCCGTACGCCGATCCGGCGTGGGATGGCAAAGCCGCCGAAGAAGGGCGACCCGGCGCGGGAAATGCCAAGCGCTGGGCCAGAACGTAAGGCAGACGACACCCGCGTCGGCTGCTTGCTGCGGCATGTCGCAGCAAACAGACGAATCTCGGACAGCGCAGTGCTGTCCGAGATTCGCCGATGCTACGCCGTGCAGGTGTCCGCTCAGTCCCGCGGAGTGGCAGCCCGTCGACGCTTCACGAGGACCAGAGATCCTCCGCCGAGCAGCACGAGGCCGCTAGCCGCGGCGAGCATGGCCACCGTTTGGTCCGATGAGCCGGTCTTGGCGAGCGAGTCGCCGTGGTCATCGGAGGACTTGCCGCTGACGGAGTCGTCGTGGTCCCCCTTCTGGTCACGGGAATCGTCGTGGCCGTTGTCGTCGGATCCGGGTCGGCCGTGGTCGTCGTCGCCATGGTCGTCGTCACCGTGGCCACCTCGGCCGTGGTCGTCGTCACCGTGGCCACCTCGGCCGTGGTCGTCGTCACCGTGGCCACCTCGGCCGTGGTCGTCGTCGCCATGGTCGCCTCGGCCGTGGTCGCCGTCGTCGCCATGGTCGCCGTCGTCGCCGTCGTCATCACCTTCGATGGTCACCGCGGCGGTCAGTACGAGACCCGACTCGAGACCTTCGAGTGTGAAGTCGTACTCGCCGGGCTTGGTGTCCTCGGGAATGGTGACCGAATCGGCCACGCGGCCATTCGCATCCGCGAAGTGGGTACCGAGTGGCACGACCACCAGGTTGTCGTCGCCGCCGTCGTCGTCGCCATGGTCGTCGCCGTGGTCGTCGTCGCCGTCGTCGTTGGACACGGCGCGTACCACCGAAAGGGGCGCCGGGAATGCGGGGGTTCCTCTCAGTGCGGCCGTGTTCACCGATCCGGCGGCGCCGGCTCCGTCTCCGTCGGGGACGAGACTTGATTCGACCTCTTCGTTCGGATCGAATCCGGTCCCAACGAAGTCGACCTCATCGCCGGGAGCGAGGGTGACGTCATCGAGCGTAACGCTTGGGGCTGGTGGGTACTGAGCGAGCGCCGGCTCCGCAGCGATGAAGGGAGCTGCGGCAATGAGGCCTACGGTGGAGGCGGCCAGGGCGACTCGCCATCCGGAGCGTCTGGGCATGGTTTTGGGCTCCTTCGGACGACGCTTGATTCAGAGTTGAATGTCTTGTTGTCGATATGGAGGTTCGAACCGCGTTGCAGGACAGAGCTGTCTGCCGTGTCCGTTTCCCGCCGTGGCCGTGTGTTCCGGACACCGACCCGGTCTGTGTTCGCATTCGAGGGCACACAATTGACGTCTGCCGTCCAAGCACCGGATCCATAGACGTCGACGGCTTCACCGAAACAGGCACACAACGACGCTCGTCAGGACGGTGTACGAGTTGCACTCGTGTGGCCCCCACCGCTCGCGATCGCGGCCCGGATCTGCTGTGGTCCGTCGTGTGTCGCGGGGCGCGATGTGCCGCCGACCTGCAGGCGACCGACTCGCCCGCACGGGGCCCCGCCTCCTCGGCCCGTCCGGGTGAGGGGGTGAGTACGAGTACTCATGTGCCCGGTGATCGGCATCCGCATGATGCGTGCATGCGATCGACATCCCTCCCGAAGCCCGTGGTGGTGGCCGCGCTCGCCTGCATGGTCCTGTCCGGCTGCGGCACCCTGAACGCCGCCACCGATCAGACCCCCGCAGGCAGCGCCGTCTCGGCGACAACCCCGCCCGGCGCCAAGGCCAGCGACAAAGATCCGGAGATGCGGTTCCTTGAGCTGACGACCCGCATCACGCAGAGCTGCGCGCCGGACGCCCCCAAAGGCAGCGGTGGAGCGCCCGGGCCCGAGGACCTGCCGGGTTGGGAGGAGTCGCCCACACCGAGGTACGGGCCGGGCGAGACCCCGCCGGGCGTTCCGACCGCCGACGGAGACATACCGATCCCCCTGGATGATCCGGCGCCGTCGAGGCCGACCCCTGACTCCACCGGGCCCAAGCCGGTCAAGGAGGTGCCGCTGACCGGTATCGAGACGTGCAGTGGCATCGAGCACGCAAAGCACGTCAGCGAGGCGTTCAAGAACACGAAGACGACCGGCTACCAGGCGATGCACAAGAAGCTGACGGACCTGGACTACCCGGCGCCGCGAATTCACCAGATACCGAACCATGCGGGCGCGCCCCGGGCAAGGCTCGACTTGCGTGTGATGGGCAGCCACTTGGCTTTGGAGGTCACCGGCACCAGCAGCGGGGTGACCGTCGAAGCGTTCGGGGCTCCGGAGACGGAGGACGTGAAGGTGACCGATGTGAAGCGGAAGCCGAAGCTGGACGCGCCCGCGTCCTGACCCGATCGCACGGGAAGATCTGATCCCGTCAGTGGCCCCTGTTCACTTCCAGGAGTCCTTCGACGACGGGCCGACCTGTGGGCGTGAGTTGTCCTGGCCCGCATCGGGATCTTCGCTCTGCCGGGGAGGTGACGCAATGACCGTCGACGTCACGACCCGGGACGGGATGAGGCGGCGCGACAGCGCCCGCCTGGCAGGAGTTTCGAATCGGTCGACCAGCAGGACGCAAACCGAAACCAGCAGCGCGAGGAAGACCAGGCCGCCCCATGGCGCATACTGCTCCACCCGCAGACCGAAGAACTGCAGAAGGACTCCGCAGCTGAGCATGTACAGCCTCTTGTGCAGGGCGTACACCGCGTACGAGGCGAGTCCGATCCTGCTGCACAGATAGGCCGTGCCCCCCTGTGGCTCGGCCTTTGCGCCGAGCAGGACGAGCAGGGGAAGCACCACCAGTGCGCAGAAGAGCTGGCCAACGGTGCTCAGATCGAAGGCGGCAAGTACCGGAAGAACTCCGAGCAGGAGGAGCGGATGAATTCGGGGGACCTGTACGGTGCGGTGCAAACGATGGAGTAGAACTCCCAGCATGAACGAGTAAAGGACTCTCGCTAGACCACCGGCGAATGTATCCCAGCCGACGCCGAGAGCCGTGGAGTCCCACCAGAGAGCAGCACCGGTGAAAAGCGCCCCCGAGACGAGGACGACACCGACGAGAACCTTGGTGGATTCGAGGAGTCGGCGGGACAATACCCACACCAGGTTGGCGAGCAGTTCGAAGAAGATCGACCACATGATCCCGTTGAGCGGGAACAGAGCGGCGGCGAACGGATCGGGCAGCATCAGGGCCGCGAAGGGAAGGTCCGTCAGGAGCCATGTCCACTCCTGGTCCGGGTGGTTCTCCATCACCTCCTGCCCCTGGTACCGCATCATGCTCAGCGCCTGCACCAATCCCAGAATGATGCCCAGCAGGTACACCGGATAGAGCCGCACATACCGCGCGAGCATGAAGCGCCAAGGACTCATGCCTTCACGGAAGCGCTCCTCGTAGGCGTGCGCGAGGACGAAACCACTCAGCACGAAGAAAAGGTCAACGGCCATCTGTGCGGATGGCAGCGGGTCCCCGAAGTACCGGTGCGAGTGCAGAACGACGATGCACAGCGCGGCGACACCGCGAATGCCGTCGAGTGTCCTGAAGGCTCGATCCTTCATACGTTCATCCACATTCGACACCACGAAGCATCTCCAGTCGGCCGGGCTCGGTCCGTTGACGGGGCAACGCTATGCCGCCGAACCAGACATCGAAACGGGAACCGAAGTCGACAGAACATGTCTCAGCGGGAATTCACTCACGTGCCGCACGGCGAGCCGACGGCTTGCGATCTCGGCTGATCCAGGCTGCCGGCATGAGTGCGGGAGGAGGTGTCCGCCGCATTCCTGGGCGCTGCTGCTACGCCGCTGGGCATGACCTGGTTGCGCCAAGGGAGTTGGCGACTTTCTCTCTGGATTTGCGGGTGAGGCCACGATCGACGTCGGCCCTCGGAGCCAACGGTGACATCGACGGGCACGAGATGCGGCTGCCATCGGGACGCACCCGTCGTTCGGGCCTCACCAGATTCGCCGAGGCCGGGTCCCGGCGGTAGGTGCTGCGCAAGATCGCCGGGGACGGTTCACTGATGACCACCCGACGCTGCCTGATCCCCGGCGTCCACAAGATCACCGCTGCCGGAGCCGCACTCTCCACCCGCATCGGCGCTCCGCGGCCCCACGCTCGCTACGGTGCGGATCGCCGCCGTCACTCGACGCGGTCAAGGAGGCCGGCCACGACTGGCCCCCAGGATGACCAAGGGGCCGTTTCAGATTGCTCTGAAACGGCCCCTGACCTGCGACTCTTTCAAGTCGGGACGACAGGATTTGAACCTGCGACCCCTTGACCCCCAGTCAAGTGCGCTACCAAGCTGCGCCACGTCCCGATGCCCGTGTGACCTGGGGTTTCCCCCGGCTGTACGCGCATGAGAACAATACCGCACTCGGCCCGGTGGTCACGAACCCGTATTGCGCCGTTCCCGCCCGATCGCGACATGCTTGACCTCAACCAAACTTGAGGTTGCACGGTGGCAGTCATGACGACGACACGCACCGTCCCGGCAGCCGGCTTCCGCGACCTGAACCGCCTCATGGCCCTGATGACCGGCGACGAGAAGCACGGTCCCGCCGCGACCTCCACCCTCGACGCCCTGTGGGTCCTGTACGACCGCGTGCTGCGGGTGACGCCCAAGACCGCCGACGACCCCGCCCGCGACCGTTTCCTGCTCTCGAAGGGGCACGGCCCCATGGCGTACTACGCCGTGCTGGCGGTCAAGGGCTTCCTTCCCGCGGAGTGGCTGCCGGGCTTCGGCTCGTACGACTCCCCTCTCGGGCATCACCCCGACCGCACGCTCGTGCCCGGCGCCGAGATCGGCAGCGGCTCCCTGGGCCACGGACTCCCGCTCGCCGTCGGCACCGCGCTCGGCCTGCGGGCACAGAGCTTGACCGATCCGCGGGTGTGGGTGCTGATCGGCGACGCCGAACTCGACGAGGGCAGCAATCACGAGGCGATCGCCTATGCGGGACCGGCCGGCCTGGAGCAGCTGCACACGCTGGTGATCGACAACTCCTCCGCGACGTACGGCCGGCCCGGCGGCATCGCCGCCCGTTTCGAGGCGGCCGGCTGGTCGGTCGAGACGGTCGACGGCCGCGACCACGAGGCGCTGCACACGGCCTTCACCGCACAGCACCCCGGCCGACCGAGGGTGGTCATCGCCCGGGCCGAGCCCAAGAACGCCTGACGCCCCACGCCCTTCCACCGCTTCCACCGCTTCCGCCGCTTCCACCGCTTCCGCCGCTTCCGCCGCTTCCGCCGCTTCCGCCGCTTCCGCGAAGGGAACCACCCACGATGGACACGATGCGCGACCGCTTCATCTCCACCACGACACGACTGCTGGACGAGGACCCGCGGCTCGCGCTCGTCCTCGCGGAGATCAGCCGGGACGGTTTCGACGCCGCCCAGCGGCGACACCCGGACCGGGTGATCAATGTCGGCATCCGCGAGCAGCTGCTCATCGGCGCCGGCGGCGGCATCGCGCTCACCGGGATGCGGCCGATCATGCACACGTTCGCGAGCTTTCTGGTCGAGCGCCCCTTCGAGCAGGTGAAGCTGGACCTCGGCCACCAAGGGGTGGGCGGCGTGCTGGTGAGCGCCGGCGCGTCGTACGACTGGCCGGCCGGCGGCTTCACACACATGTCGCCCGGCGATGTCGCGCTCCTGGACACCCTTGAGGGCTGGACGGTCCATGTCCCCGGCCACCCCGACGAGGCGGAGGCGCTGCTGCGCAAGGCCGCGGCGGGCGACGACCGCGTGTACGTCCGCCTGTCGAACCAGTCCAACACGCAGCCCCGGCCGCTGCCGGGCGGGGGTTTCCTGACCGTACGGGAGGGCCGGGGCGGGGTCGTGATCGCGGTCGGGCCGATGCTCGACAACGTGCTCGCGGCGACGGAAGGCCTCGACGTCACCGTGCTGTACGCCACGACCGTGCGCCCCTTCGACGGCGCGACACTGCGGTCGGCCGTCCGGCAGGGCGCCGCCGACGCGGTGATCGTCGAGCCGTATCTCGCGGGCACGTCGACGGCATCGGCGACCGAGGCCCTGGCGGAGGTGCCGCACCGCGTGCTGGGGCTCGGAGTCTCCCGCCACGAGCTGCGCAGGTACGGCACGATCGAGGAACACCTGACGGCGCACGGGCTGGACGCAGCGGGGCTGCGGGCGCGGCTCGCCTCCTTCCTCGGGCGGTGAGATCTCGCGAACCTCGTGAGGACGCTACGGTCGCGACGAGGGGCCGATCGCGGCCGGCGGAGGCCGCGAGAACGGCCGCGTGAGGAAGGAAGAGGACACCGCGGTCACTGAACGCGTTCTGCTGGTGGAGAGTCGCGCCGACGAGAGTGCGCTCGCGGCTCTCGGTCGGGCTTTTCCACCGCGGTCCGCGAACGAGCAAACCTTCTTCCGCTCGTACAACTCCGCCGATGTGCCGGTGGGAAGGCGCTTCGACTGCTGCTTCCGACACGGAGATGAGAGCGACGTCGTCTGGGGTGCGAGACCACCGTCGTTGCCGTGACCCAGAAGTTCGGAGCCTCATGGGACGTGATCCATCACGGCTGGAAGTCTCTCGCCCCGCTGAGGGTCGAGCCGGAGACGCCGGCATTGATCCGCGACCTGCCCGAAGCCTCCGCATGGTTCGAGCACCCCATCTCCCTTTACATCTCGGCCAGGGAGAACGGGGAAGTGCGAACTCAGGCAGGGGACCCCTTCAGCACAGCCTCGTACAGCGCACCCGCGCGGCGACCGCCGCCCCGCCGTTCATTCCCCCGGGGTTGCCGCGAGCTCCGGGTGCGCGTCCAGGAGTGTGCGCGGGGCCGCCTGGCGCCACGCGTCCCGAAGGATCGCGCTCAGCTCGTCCTCGTCCTCCAGGGCGGCCAGACGTACCCGGATCCAGGCGTAGTTGTCGTCGTGGCCCGCGCGCAGGAAGAACTTCTCCGGCTCGGCGGTGATCAGCTCCTCCCGGTCCTCCTTGGGGCACTTCACACCCATCACGCGGTCGTCGTCGTCCAGCGAGGCGAAGATCCGCCCGCCCGCCTCCAGCCGGAAGGTGGGCATCCCCCAGGACAGCTTCTCCATCGCGCCCGGCAGTGCCAGCGCGATTCTGCGTACGTCGTCGGCAGTGGTCATACAGCGACCGTACGACCCGCCACTGACACTCGCCCGCGACCGTATGACGTACTACTGACGCTCCCCCCACAGCCTGCGACGCGCCACCCGCGCCGCCGCCGCGCGTCATGACCCCGCGGCCGCAGCCGCAGGCCGCCGCACGCCAACTGCCTGACACAGTGGACACTTCGGACCCATTGACCGCCCGTGAGCGGAACCTACGCTGCCCACAGCCGCGAGAAAGCGCTTTCCGCATCCCGCCGTGCGTGCGCCGCCGGCCCCGGGGCCCGCTGCCCACCTGCGTGTTCGTGGGACCGATGTGGTGGCCGTGGGTGCGCTCACGGCCTTCCGGGAGGAGGACGTACGGGTGCCCGAGGACGTCTCGCTCGCGGGCTTCGACGACATCCCGCTCGTAAAGGAGCTGTCCCCAGCGCTCGCCACGGTCGCCCTTCCGCTCGCCGAGATGGGGCAGCAGGTGGTGGCGCTCGCGCTGCGTGAGCCGCGGGGGGCCGCGGTCCCGTGCGCTCCGGATCGGCGGGGAGGTCGCGCCGCGGGGGAGCGTCTCCGCTCCCCCGGCGGCCTCCTCTCCGGCCGGGCCCCGCGCATGACCTTCCAGGAGTGTCCGATTCCGTACGCGCGGGGGCGTGCACCCAGGAGGAGCCTTCAGGGCGCCGTGCGCCGTGTGCCGCCTCTATGCGCCGGCCGACTCGTCCGGCACCGATCAGGAACGGCTGCCTTCGTTCCAGTTGGACGCTGTATCGATCCTGCAGATGGTGTCCGACGGCACTCCTGCATACATCTGAGGTGATCCCCCAACTATCCTCCGCCATATGCCGACGCTCCTTGTGCCGTTGGCATGTGGCAGAAGGAGATCCATGGGGAATGGTCCCGAGCAGCACGAACACCGGTGGTACCCACCCGGCCCATATCTTCAATCAAACGTCAGCACTCTGGATTTCGGCCAAAGTTGACATCGAGCTTGTTCCGGTCGGAAAGGGTCAACAGGCTGAAGTGGTCGGCCTGTTCGGGACGGGATTACTGCCGATGCACCACCTGCTCGCACAACTGCGCGAACAGGCGTAAAGCGGAGGGGAGCTCGCGATGGACGGTTACTTCGCCAGCCGACTGCATCATCAGCTGCGCGCTCAGGTAAGGGATTTCGCCGAGCGGGAGGTGAGGCCTCGTATTCCGGCCATGGAAGCGGCGCGCACGGTCGACCGGGACCTCTCCCTGTTGATCGCCCGGCAGGGCTGGCTCGGCGCCACCATAGGCGCCGACTTCGGCGGCATGTCCCTCGGCCACCTCGCCAAGACCATCATCATCGAGGAGCTGTCCCGGGTCAGCGGGGCGATGGGCGCCATGGTCCAGGCGTCGCAGCTGGGCGTCGCCAAGATTGTCCATTTCGGCAACGACGAGCAGAAGAAGACCTGGCTGCCGGCGATAGCCGCCGGCGAATGCCTGCCGACCATCGCCGTCACCGAGCCGGACTCCGGCGGGCATGTGCTCGGCATGAGCGCCACCGCAGTCCGGGACGGCGACGACTACCTCCTCAATGGCCGAAAGGTGTACGTGGGGAACAGCCACGTCGGCGATCTCCACGGCGTCGTAGTCCGGACCGGTCCCGGTTCCCGCGGACTGACCGCCTTCCTCGTCGAGTCGGACCGGCCGGGCTTCCGCATCGGCAAGCAGAAACCCACGATGGGACTGCACGGCTTCAGTTTCGGCGAGCTGTCATTCGACAACTGCCGTGTCCCGGCCGCCAACCGCCTCGGCGACGAGGGCGACGGACTGTCCGTGGCGTACTCCTCCAGCGTTCTGTACGGACGTGCCAACCTCACCGCCGTGTCCCTCGGCATCCACCGGGCGATCCTGGAGGAGACCTCCCGCTTCTGCGAGCAGCGCCGGCGTTACGGCAAACCGCTGCACGAACTGCCGTCGGTGAAGCTCAAGCTGGGCACGATGCAGTCACGGCTGATGACATCGAGGCTCGCCGCCTATCACGCCGTGCATCTGCTCGACGCGGGCATGCCGTGCGACGCGGAGCTGATGAACGCCAAGCTGGTCAATGTGGAGTCGGCGATCGACTCGGCCCGCAACGCCATGGAGATCCATGCCGCGGCCGGGCTGTTCACGGACCGGCCGATCGAGCGCTACATGCGGGACGCGCTGCACATGTTCGCGCCCGCGGGAACCTCGGACGTACAACTGCTCCGCCTGGCCGAGGTCGCGCTCGGCACGGCGAGGGGCCAGTGGTCGCAGCGGCTGTCCGAAGTCGTACGCATGACGCCCACCGGGTGAGCGCTGCCGCGAGAACGGCCCGCACACGAGGTCGGCGGCGACAGTGGTGGCCTTCGGCCGGGAGCCGGGAGCCGCGAGCCGGAAGCCGCGAGCCGCGAGCCGCGAGCCGCACCAGGCTGTTGCCGATTGCGGCAAGGCGACGAGCTTCACGGTCGGTTGGGCCGCGCGGTCGATGGAAGAAGGCCTGCGCGGAAGGTCGGGCTGTGCGGTGGACCGAAGAAGGCGTGCGCGATCGGCCGGCGTAGGGCTCCGGCGCTGCGAGGTTCCGAAGACACGTCACCCCGGGGAGCAGCCTGCACCCCGGGGCCCGCTACTTCAGATGCGTCCGTCCTCCCGCCGGTGGATCTGCTCGATCAGCTCAGCGGCAAGGGACTTGATGGTCGCGAGCCCCGCCCTGCCCCACGGCCGCGGCTCGGTGTCCACCACACAGATCGTGCCCAGCGCGATCCCCGTGCGGTCGATCAGCGGCGCCCCCAGATAGGACCGGATGCCGATCTCGTCGACGACCGGATTGCCGGCGAAGCGCGGGTAGTCGCAGACGTCCTCCAGCACCAGCGCCTTGCGCCGTACGACCACGTGGGGGCAGTAGCCGTGGTCGCGGGCCATGAAGCGGCTGACCTCACCGCCTGCCGCGCCCAGGTCAGCGCCGCTGTGTGTGCCGGTCGGCGTGTGCAGTCCGGCGAAGAACTGCTGGTTCTCGTCGATGAAGTTGACCATCGAGTACGGTGCGCCGGTCACCTCCGCGAGCTTGTGGGCGAAGTCGTCGAAGGCCGGGTCGGGCCGCTCTCCGAAACCGAGCTGGCGCAGCCGCCGCACCCGGGCGGGTGCCTCACGGTCGACCGGGGTCAGCAGCAGATGGCCGGTGGGGTCGTACGTCATGTCGGTGCTCCATAGCTCGGTGCCGGGGCGGGCTGAGGGGTGGTGGTGAGCAGATGCTGGACGAGAGTGACCAGGGTTGTGATCCCGGAGCCGGCGACCCGCGCGTCGCACAGGACGACCGGCACCTCCGGTCTGAGGTCGATCGCCGCTCGCACCTCGTCGGGCTCGTAGTGGTACGCCCCGTCGAACTCGTTGACGGCGACGACGAAGCCGATGCCGCGCCGTTCGAAGAAGTCCACCGCGGAGAACGACTCCTCCAGTCGGCGGGTGTCCGCGAGGACGACCGCTCCGAGCGCCCCCTCGGACAGCTCGTCCCACATGAACCAGAAGCGCTCCTGGCCCGGTGTGCCGAAGAGGTAGAGCACATGGCGGGCGTCCAGGGTGATCCGGCCGAAGTCCATGGCGACGGTGGTCGTCGTCTTGGACTCGATGCCGTCCAGGCGGTCGGTGGTGGCGCTGACCTGGGTGATGAGTTCCTCCGTGCTGAGCGGGTCGATTTCGCTGACCGCTCCGACGAACGTCGTCTTCCCCACTCCGAAGCCGCCCGCGACGAGGATCTTCAGCGCGGTCGGAAAAAACAGGCGAGCGGCTTCAGAGCCGTCGTCGTAGGCCATCGAGCACCGCCTCCAGCAGTGAACGGTCCGTAGGCGTGTCATGGGAGCGCGGTGCCCGCGCGGTGACGGCACCGCAGTCCACGAGGTCGGACAGGAGCACCTTGGTGACGACGGCCGGCAGTCGTAAGTGCGCGGAGATCTCGGCGACCGAGGTCGGGCCGTGGCACAGTCCGAGCGCCATGGAGTGTTCGGGGCCGAGTTGTCCCTGCGGGACCGATCCGGTGGCCATCACCAGGCTGAGCAGATCCAGCGCCGCCGTCGGACGGGTGCGGCCGCCGCTGACCGTGTAGGGACGGATCAGCCGCCCGGCCGCGTCGTCCAGCAGCGGCCCGTCCTTGGGCGCCGGCACGTCACTTCCCCGCAGCGCTCGGCGTCCCCGCGGCCGCTCTGGCCGGCGTGACCAGGTATGGCCGTACGCTCTTGACCAGCATCGCCATCTCGTATCCGAGCACGGCGGCGTCGGCCTCGCGTCCGGCGAGCACGGCCAGGCAGGTGCCCGAGCCGGCCGTCGAGACGAACAGCAAAGTGGAGTCGAGTTCGACGACCACCTGACGCACTTCGCCGCCGTCGCCGAAGCGTGCTCCGGCGCTGCGGCCCAGCGAGTAGAGGCCGGAGGCCAGGGCGGCCATGTGATCGGCGCTGTCGTTGTCCAGGCCGTGCACCGATCTCACCAGGCCGTCGGAGGAGAGCAGTACAGCGTTGCGTGTGTACGGCACACGCTGCACGAGGCCGCTGAGCAGCCAGTCGAGGTCCGAGACGTGGCCGGACGGCACATCGCTCGCCATGGTGCATCTACTCCTTGAAGGTGGTGTCCTGGGAATGCAGGTCGGATGGTGCGGGGGGCGGTTCGGCCGGCGGCTGCGACGCGGCGAGGCCGATGCCGCGCTGGAAGGCGGCCATCAGTCCCGGGTCGTGCAGGGCATGGTCGTCGTCCCTGCGCGGCGCGGGCGCGTCGCGCAGCTGCGGCACCAGGTGCTCCTGGCTGCGGCGCTTGGGGAGTTGGGGCCGGCCCGTGGTGTCCCCCGCGACATGCGGCCGCAGCGGGTCCCCGACGGGCTGTCGGGAGCCGGCGGCCGTGTCGTGGTGGGCCTGGGTGCCGTAACCGGGCTGCCCGGTGGCCGGGTTGGGCCCGTCGTCGTGTTCGCCGCGTACGGGGAGGGGCGCGAGCCGGTCCGAGACGCGAACGGGTTCACGCTGGGCGGGCAGCGACCGCTGACGGGGCTGTGCCCCGGACGGCGTGCGGGCGTCCGCACGGGCGGGCTGCTGATGCAGCTGCTGCGGCTGGTGGTGCTGCTGCGGCTGCTGCGCCTCCGGGGGAGGCTGCGACGGGGCCGGTGGCTGAGCAGCCGCCTGGGTCTGCGGCAGCTGGGGCGGTGCGGTGGCCGTGATACGCCCCGTCGAAGCCCGCTCGCCGTCGTTCTGGGCGAGAGAGCTCGAATCGGAGCCGAGCAGGCTCTGCGGCAGGACCAGCACGGCCTGCACCCCGCCGTAGATGTTGGACTGGAGCCGTACGGCGATGCCGTGCCGGCGGGCGAGCGCGGAGACGACGAACAGGCCGATCCGCCCGTCCTGGAGCAGATGCGCGACATTGACCTGGTCGGGGTCGGTGAGCAGGGCGTTCATCTTGTCCTGCTCACCGAGCGGCATGCCCAGGCCGCGGTCCTCCACCTCGACGGCGAGCCCGGCCGTGACGTGCTGGGCGCGCAGCAGGACCTGGGTGTGCGGCGCCGAGAACAGGGTGGCGTTCTCGACGAGTTCGGCCAGCAGGTGGATCACATCGGCGACCGCGTGCCCGCGCAGGGTGCCGTCGACCGGCGGCACCAGCTTGACCCGCGGATACTGCTCGACCTCGGCGATCGCCGACCTGAGCACCTCGGTCATGGCGACCGGGTTGGACCACTGACGGCGGGAGATGGCGCCGCCGAGGACGGCGAGATTCTCGGCGTGCCGGCGGATACGGGTCGCCAGGTGGTCGATGTGGAACAGGCCCTTGAGCAGCTCGGGATCCTCGACCTCGTTCTCCAGCTCGTCGAGCAGCTGGATCTCGCGGTGGACGAGCGACTGGAGCCGCCGGGCGAGGTTGACGAAGACCTCGACCTTCTGCTCGTTGCCGACGCTGCTGGACAGCCGGGCCGCCTGGACGACGGCCGCGACGGCGGCGTCGTGGTAGCGGCTCAACTCCTTTGCCAGGAGGTCGAATTCGTCCGCGCCCGGGGCCGGCGGTCCAGGGTTGTAGCGGGGCGGCGGCCCTTCGCCGCGGCGGAGTCCGTCGACGACGGTACGCAGTTCGGCCTGTCCGCGCGCGATGGTGCGGCGCAGCGCGGAGGCGCGGTCGAGCAGGGACCTGGCCGTGCGGTCGGCGCCCACGGCGGCCGCTCCCACGGCCGTCATGGCGAGTGCGGCCATACCCAGGAGCACGACCCACAGGGCGAGGGTCGGCTCGGGGGACGCGCTGCGCAGGGTGAACAGCACCGCTGCGGCGCCGCTGAGTGCGGCAACCACGGTGGGCAGGACCGCGGTGCGCAGCAGTTGGGGTCGTATGCGAGCTTCCGGCGGCGCCGGGGAGGTGTGCGCCCGCCCCGGTGACGACAGGGCGCGGGCGCCTGGCCGGCCGTGACGCCCTCCCTCTCGGCGGTCGGACCGCGCGGCGGATGCGCGTAGTTGAGACATCAGCGTCCTTGGTACCTGGGTCCCCAGGAATCGGCGTACTGCGGTTGGGCGACGTCGGTGCACGGCGGGCCGAGGGCACGCGAAGGAAAGCCCACTGTGGATCACCGGCCACTCACGGTAGTCGCCGCGCGGACGCATGCGGCGCGCAGTTGAGAAACTTCCCACAGTTCGTCCCGCTCTGGTATGAGGGCTCGTACGTCAGCCCGATAACGGAGTACGAAGTGGTCCTGTCCCGGCCGAGGCGGACCGATGGTCTCCGCCGCTTCATGGCGGCCTGGCACGGCACCTGACCTGGGATCAGCGCCTCAGAGAGCGACAGCCGGCTGCTCTGCCTCTGCAACCGCGTCAGGGAAGATGTCAATTCTGATCATTTGGCTCCGGGCGCATGACGTACGTCTTCGACGTGTTCACCGATGCACGCGACCGCACCACCCTCACCGGCAGCGTGCAGTACCGCGATCCCGCCGGCTACGGGGTCTCCCAAGGGCCCGCATTCGGGAGACAGCTCGGATGAGTTCGACGAGGACGATGGGGCGTCCGCCCACTTCACCGTCGAAGTGAGCGACCTCCGCTATCTCGAGCACTTCACCAAGAACACGCTTTTCAAAACGGCCTTCACAGGCCGCCTGTCCTCGTAGGTTCGGCAGAACCGGAGTCAGGGCTGCGCCGGCCGGCATGTGAGCCGACGCTGCGCCGGCCGAGCATTCGGAGCTGGTGCGCGCGTGGATCACGACAACACCTCCATCCGCGAGCTGTGGGTACAGGATCGAGGAGTACGCCCACCATTGTGGACAGGGCGACCTGCTGCGCGAATGCATCGACGGCCGGGGGGCAACAGCGGACTCGGCCCGCTGGAGGCAGAGTTCACGCGGTGCTCCCGCGGTCGAAGAAGACACGCGGACGATCACGGTGTCGCTGACGGCTTGACGCGGGTGCGCGTTGACACTGCACACCGATGGCTCGGCAAGCGACCAGCGACGCCGGTTCTCCGATCTCTGACGGGCACCGCACGCAGGCGTTGACGTCGGCGTGTCAGACGTGGGTGAGGAGGCGTTCCAGCGGCCGGGGAACGCGCTCGATGTCCAGGTGCGCGACCAGCGCCTGCGCGTAGAGCGCCTTGCGACCGCTGTGCGTGCCCATGAAGCGCCGCAGCTGGCACGCTTGGGGGCGACGGCCTCGACTCCTTCCTCTACGAGTTGGCCGAGGACTTCAGAGGATGGGAGGGAGCCCGGACGTGGCGCTCTCTTGAGCATGATCTGACGCTATCGGCCACACACGGTTCGAGAGGCTACGTACATCTGACGTGGGGGCTCCACGACCGGCCACCCGCTGAGGAGTGGTGTTTCGAGACCACCACGGTTCACGCGGCGGGAGAGGACATGCTCAACCTCGCTGCCGAGGTCCGAGCCTTCCTGGAGAGTGGTTCATGGTGCCTGCCGCCGACGGCAACACGACGCGTGGGGACGCGGCGTGAAATGCCCGCTGGGCCGGCACTCTGCCGCTCGGACGCCTGCTGCGCAGCGCGCACCCCGACCGGTGCATGCGCTTTCTCAGCCTGCCGGACTCCACAAGGTACGTCGACACCGAGGAGGAGTACGCGATCGTGCTCGGGCGGCAGCACGTCATCTTCGACGAGCTCTGGCGACACCGGAAACTCCTCGTGATCACCTACGAGTGGAGCGGCCCCGCGCCCTGCCCGCGGGGGCCTCGCTCTGGCACGGCGCAGACCCGCGTCAGCGGGACGGTGCCGCCTCCGGGGTGCCGGTGTCCTCGTCCCTGGGCGGGGGTGCCTGCGGTGCCGTGACGGCCTGTGCCGTGGCCGCGGCCGCCTCCGACGCCGTGGTCCAGCCGCCCGCCGGGGTGGTCGCCACCGCGCGCCACCACGGCGCGGACGGCAGGAGTCCGGACGTCGGCTCGAAGGGCTCGCCCGGGCGGGGCAGCGCGAGGGTCGCGCCCGCCCCGGCCCCGGCGGCGACCGTGCCCTCGCCCGGCTCGGCCCACGCGTGGGGAGCCAGGTTGAACGTGCACCAGTGGATCGGCAGCATCACACCGGACGGCGTACCGCCCTGGAGGTCCAAGTGGGCCCGCATGCCTTCGGCGGGTGTCATGTGGATGTCCGGCCAGTACTCCGAGTACGCGCCGATCTGGATCATGGTCGCGTCGAACGGTCCGTGCTCCGCGCCGATGTCCTGGAAGCCGGTGAAGTAGCCGGTGTCGCCGCTGTGGTAGATCCGGTGCTCCGGGCCCGCGACGGCCCAGGACGCCCAGAGGGTGTGCTGCTGGTTGCGCAGTCCGCGGCCGCAGAAGTGGCGGGCCGGAGTGGCGGTCAGACGTATGCCGTGCACATAGGCCGACTCGTTCCAGTCCAGCTCGCGCAGCCGGTCGGGAGCCACACCCCAGCGCTCCAGGTGCGCTCCCACCCCGAGCGGGACGGCGAAGACGGTGCCGGTGCCGGCCAGGGCCCGGATCGTGGGGAGGTCGAGGTGGTCGTAGTGGTCGTGTGAGATCACCACCACGTCGACGGTGCCGAGGGCCGCGAGCGGCGCGGGCACGGGATGCAGCCGCTTGGGGCCGACGAAGGTGAAGGGGGAGCAGCGCTCGCCCCAGACGGGGTCGAACAGCACCCGGCGGCCGTCGATCTCCGCGAGGACGCTGGAGTGGCCCATCCAGGTCAGCCTCAGCCCGGAGACGGGCGGTGCGGCCAGGTCGGCGACGGTGGTGGGGTGCACGGGCACCTCGCCGAGCGGTGACCGGCGCGCCCGTGCCTCCTTCTGGAAGTAGATCTTGGCGAATTCGACCATGGAACCGCCGGAGGGCCTGGTCCGGGCGCCCTCCGGGTTACGGAAGACACCGTCGGCGAAGTTCGGGGAGCGGCGGATTCGGGCCATCCGCTCCCCGGCCGGGTCGGCTCCGAAGGCTGGCGGTCTGAGGATACGCATCCGGGCTCTCAGGGAGTGGGGGGAGGCAGCGCCGGTCACGACACCTCCTGGTGATCGAGGCTCTGTCCATTACGTGCGGGCGCGCTCACGCCGGGTGTCCTGCTGTGCGTCCGATCCGTCATGACCGGGCAACGCGCGCCCCGGCGCAGGTGTTCCTGAAGCGTCTCCCCGGTGCCCGTGGAAATCGGCGGGCGCGATGTCACATCTCGGTGGACCGCTCCGTCGTATCCGTGAAGGACACCGCGAAGGCCCGTACGACGGCGTGGACCACGACGCGTACGACGACCCCAGGAGGCCCGACATGGCCCGTATCTCCCTCGAACCACGCCGCTCCCTGTTCCTGCGTGTGATCGAGTGGTACACCCGGCGCACGTACGGCAAGGCTCTCGACCCGGTCCGGGCGCTCGGACACCACCGGGGGGTGCTGTTCACCGATCTGCGCCTGGAGACGTCGGTCGCCAAGTGGAAGGCGCTCGACGAGGACCTCAAGGCGCTCGCCACCACGGCGGCCGCGGCGTCGATCGGCTGCAGCTGGTGCCTGGACTTCGGTCACTGGCTGAACCGGACGCGCGGGATGGACGCACGCAAGCTCCACGACGTGCCGGTGTGGCGCGAGAGCGATGCCTACTCCCCGCTGGAGCGGGACGTCCTGGAGTACGCCGAGGCCATGACCGCCAATCCGCCGGAGGTGACCGACGAGCTGGCCGAGCGGCTGTGCACGGCACTGGGCGAGGAGGCGTACGTTGAGCTGACGGCGATGGTTGCCGTCGAGAACCTGCGCTCGCGCATCAACTCGGCGCTGGGGCTGACCAGTCAGGGTTTCAAGGACCACTGCGAGATCCCGGCCGCGCTGCCGCCGACCGCCCGTACGACGGCCTGAGAGGCGCCGGCCGCCAGGGCGAATTCCGTGCGGTACGGGAGCGATCTCGCCCATGATCGGCTGTGTAGGGTGACGCCCGTGGCCAGGATCCGGTTGAGTGTGCAGGAGCGGCGTGAGGAACTGCTGAACGCGGCTGTCGAGCAGATCGAACAGCGTGGTGTGGCGGCCGTGCGGATCGCCGATGTCGCCTCTTCGCTCGGCGTCTCCAGCGCCCTGGTGCTCTACCACTTCGCGTCCAAGGAACAGCTCGTCGCGGCGGCGTTCACCCACGCCGCCGATGCCGATCTGGCCCATCTGCGCAAACTGTTGGGCCGTCGCACGTCCGCGCTGCGCCGGCTGCGGGCCGCCGTGCGGTGGTACGCGCCGACCGGGCAGGCCAAGGGCTGGCGGCTGTGGATCGACGCCTGGGCCGCGTCGCTGCGTGATCCGGCCCTGCGGGAGGTCGCCCGCGCTCTCGACCAGCAGTGGAAAGCGGCGCTGACCGAGGTGATAGCGGAGGGCGCGGCGGCGGGGGAGTTCCCGTGCGAGGACCCCGCTGCGGCGGCCTGGCGTCTGACGGCGTTCCTCGACGGGCTCGCCGTGCAGATGACCTCCTACTCGGGCTCGTTGACCCGTGCGGCGATGCTGCAGTGGACGGACGAGGCGCTGGCCCGCGAGCTGGGCGTGGATCGCGCGGGCGTCACGGCGACGGCCCGCTGACCCGCGGGCGGACCGCACGTGCCCTGGGTGTCCGGCCGGCGCAGTGACTCGGCCTGTGCGTCCTTGTGTTGCGGCGCCGTCCCGGGACGGGTCTTCGGCACGCCCTTCAGAGCGGCAGCAGGTCCGGACGCTTGGCCGCCACGTGGTCGCCGGAGCTCTCGCCCCGCAGGCGCCGGCCGATCCACGGCACCAGGTACTCGCGCGCCCAGTTGATGTCGTCGCGCCGCACCTCGAGTGCGCCGCGCGGCGGCAGCGGCGGCCAGGGCTGGTCGGGGTCGGCGGGCACGTCGAGGCCGAGCACCTGGGCGGCGCGCAGGGCGACGCGGGTGTGGCCCTCGGGGGAGAGATGCAGCCGGTCCGCGTCCCAGGCGCGCCGGTCCTGGACGGACCTGAGCGACCACAGGTCGAGGACGGGGCAGTCGTGGCGGTCGGCGATGGCCCGTACGTGCGCGGTGTACGTGGCGATCTTTCCGCGCAGATGGCGCAGGACCGGCACGTCCCGAGTGTCGAAGCCGGTGGTCACCATGACGGTGCCGACCGAGCTCGTGAGGTCGGCGACGGCCCGCTCGAACCGCTCGGCCACATCGTCGGGGTCGCTGCCCGGCCGGATGATGTCATTGCCTCCGGCGCAGAACGTCACGAGGTCCGGGGCGAGTTCCTTGGCCCTCGGGACCTGCTCCTCGACGATCTGGTCGAGGAGACGGCCTCGTACGGCGAGGTTGGCGTACCGGAAGGTGTTCTCCGGCATGAGGTCGGCGAGCAGCACCGCGAACCGGTCCGCCCAGCCGACGTACGTCCCGTCGGGACCGGGGTCTCCCACGCCTTCGGTGAAGCTGTCACCGATCGCCGCGTACGACCCGAATGCGCCCTTGTTCTCTGTTCTCGAATCGTCTGCCACGAGAGCACATCTTTCCTTTACGGATGTGACCTACGCGACCGTAAGGAGGGGTTGACGGGAAGTGATCTTTACCACCGTCGAAGTTCGACCGAGCCGGAATACGCGGAATCCCTCGCTCCGCCGCCGGACGGAACGAGGGACGCGCGTCTGACTGCGGGTCAGACAGAGACGCCGTGCTGACGCAGGTAGGCCACCGGGTCGATGTCCGAGCCGTACGAGGGGCTGGTACGGATCTCGAAGTGCAGGTGGGGACCGGTGGAATTGCCGGTGGAACCGGACAGACCGATCTGCTCGCCGCCCGAGACGCTCTGACCGCTGGAGACGGACAGGGAGGAGAGGTGGGCGTACTGCGAGTAGGTGCCGTCACCGTGCTGGATGACGACCTCGTTGCCGTACGAACCGCTCCAGCCGGCCGAGACGACGGTACCCGGGCCGACGGACTTCACGCTGGTGCCACTTCCGGCGATGAAGTCGACGCCGGTGTGGTAGCCACTGGACCACATGGCACCGGACGCGCGGTACGGCGTGGAGATGCCGCCTTCGACCGGGGCGGTCCAGCCGGAGGAGGCCGGGGTGGCGGCCTTCTCGGCGGGCGCCTTCTTGGCGGGGGCCTTCGGCGCCGGAGCGGTCCGCGAGGCGTCGCGCGAGGAACGGGCCTCGGACGCGTCGCGCGGCTCCGGGTCGTTCTTCGCCGTGGACTTCGCGCCGATGGTCAGCTCCAGGCCCGGGTGGATCAGCGCGGGGTCGGCACCGATGGCGCGACGGTTGTCGTTGTAGAGACGCTTCCAGCCGCCTCGGACGTCCTGCTCGTCGGCGATCTTCGCCAGGTAGTCGCCGGCGACGACGGTGTACGTCTTCGGCGCCTTCTTGCCGGCCGGAGCGGCCGCGGCGGCGAAGGCCGGTGCCGAGGCGGCGGCCTGCTGCGGAGTCACTGCGGGGGCCGAGGCGGGCGCGGCGTTGGCGCCGGTGGCACCGAGCAGCGGCAGGGCTATGACGGCACCACCCGTACCGGCGGCGACGAAACCGCGCGTGAGGGGGTTGGCCTTGGGACGGCGGTGCTTACCCTTTCCGGGCATGACGCATTCCTCTCCGGCGCCTGCGAGGTGAGCTGTCGGGTTCGGACTGGAGATGCCCGTTCGAGCTGAATGCGCGAATTAACCCCAAGCCGTCCGAAATTTCCGATACGGCGTACTACCTGGGTCCCCCGCTCCTGCCACACGTGGGTGGGTTCGAGCTCCGGTCGGCGGCAGGATTAGGCGGTCCGTCCGGATTGAGCGTGACCGTAGGCGAGCGCACCGGGCGGTAACAAGCCACGAATTTTCCCGATCTCCGCCGGGCGTGATTTCGGGACGCCTTTCCCGTCACCCTCCGTGGAGGCATAACAGTCAATTCCCTCGTCGGCAAGGGAATTGACACGGGGAAACCGGGCACGTTCCGTCACGGATATGATCCTGCTCACGGAGCATGTCCCATCTCCCCTGTAGACGGGGCACGTTAGTCACAAAGGCCCAATTAGGACAGAAGGCACAAAAGATCCCCTAACCATCCAGTTAGGCATCAAACTCCGTCCGCAACGCCCGACTTCGTCCCGTGCCGCCGTTCGGTCTCCGACGCAGTCCCCGCCGCCCGGTCCCATCCCCGTGAATTCGGCGGCCGCCGCCGACAGCAACGCGTGGCGAAAGAGGTTCCCTTTCACGCAAAGGGAATCGGTCCCGGCGGCCATACCCTGCACAGCGTGATCACTCGGCATGCTCCTCACCCGCAGGTCGCAATGGGCGCGGAGAACCCGTAATGAGCTCCGGAATGGAGTGAGAGGGGCGCGGCGCCCCTCGAACCCCCACACGACCCCGCGCGCCCCCGCAGCCGGGCGCGCCTGGGCAGAGACGCCCGCCGCACGCACCGGCGCTCGCGAGATGATTGGCCGATGAACCTGTGCCGTATCGTCGGATCGCGCCATCGTCGGCGACCGGCGCCGACAGCAGTCACCTGAAGGAGTCCACGTGACGCAGCAGCTGCCGCAGGCCTCGTCGACCGAACCCCGGCTCGCCGGAGTACGAAACTTCCGGGACGTGGGCGGACTGCCGACCGTGGACGGCGGTCATGTGCGGCACGGCAGGCTCTTTCGCAGCGGGCACCTCGCGCACGCGACCGAGAGCGACACCGTCTTCCTCGCCTCGCTCGGGCTGCACACGATCTTCGACTTCCGCAACGCGGCGGACCAGCGGCTGGAGGGCCCGGACGTCGAGCTGCCGGGCGTGCGCAATGTGAACCTGCCGCTGAGCGACCCGGCCGACGGCGCGGAGTTCTGGAAGATGGTCCGGGACGGCAACCTCGACCAGCTGAAGTCGATCCTGGCCGACGGCAAGGGCGCCAGGCGCATGATCGCCTCCTACCGGATGATCATCAGGGAGCGGACCGCCGAGCACAGCCGCGTCGTGCACGCACTGGCCGAGGACAGCGTCCCGGCGCTGATGCACTGTGCGGCCGGCAAGGACCGCGCCGGTCTGTCGATCGCGGTGACGCTGCTGGCCGTGGGCGTGGAGCGCGACGCGATCGAGGCGGACTACCTGAAGTCCAACGACCCGCATCGCCGCTACAAGGTCAAGCGGGGTGACGACTCCCCCGAGGCCATGTCCGCCGAGGTCATGGAGCTGCTCAATCCGCTCTTCGACGCCCGTGCCGCCTATCTGTCCGCCGCGTTCGAGACGATCGAGGAGACCTGGGGCGGCACCGAGAAGTACCTGTCGAAGGGGCTGGGGCTCTCCGCCGAGACCCGTGAGCGGCTGCGCGAACGGCTGGTCGACGGGAGCTGAGCCGTCGCCCGGCGGGGCGCCTACCGGTTCTGGCCGCCCACCAGGAACAGCAGGTAGAGGAACGCGGCGATGAGGTGCCCCGCCACGAGGTAGGCGAACAGCCGGATGACGAGGCCGCGCGGGAAGCGCTCCTCCCGCCTGTTCTCGGGCGTGTCCGGCAGGGGCTTGTCCAGGGGGTCCCACATGTGCGTGATCACGACCTTCGGGTCAGGCGTGCGGATGGAGATCGGGGCTCTGCAGCAGGGTGTGCACGAAGAGCAGTTCGGCGCCTTCTGGCGACGCGGCCGCGATGCGGTGCGGTGTGAGCGAGTCGAAGTGGGCACTGTCCCCGGGGGCCAGCTCGTGGACCGCATCCCCGAGCGCGAGGCGCAGCCGTCCACCGACGACGTACAGCCACTCCTCGCCGGGGTGCACCCGGACCAGATCGCCCTGGGCGCCGTACGGGACGACCACCCGCAGGGCCTGCATGGCCCGGCCCGGGGCGCCGACCTGGTGGTACGTCCAGCCGTCGGCGGTCGCGGGCTCGCGGCGGCCGGCCCGGATGACGGGCTCGCGCTCGGGCGGGAGCTCGCCCAGCACCTCGGCGACCGTCGTACCGTAGATCCGGGCGAGGGCGAGAAGCATCGGCAGCGAGGGCTGTCGGTTTCCGGTCTCCAGCCGGGAGAGATGGGCTGGGGAGAGCCCGGCGCGCTGGGCGGCGGCCTCAAGGGTCAGTCCGCGGCGGCGGCGCAGATCGCGCAGCCGAGGCGCGACCTGGTGCAGCCCCTCGCCCGTCGGTGCGGCGGAAGTGGTCATGCGTCCATTGCGCCAGCCTCTTGCCTGGTAGGCAAATTTCTTGCCTCTGAGGCAAGCGGCTCAGCGGTTCGCCATGGCCTGTTTCACCAGCGTCCTGCCGAAGTCCCACATCAGCCCGCCACCGTTGTGTGCGTCGTCCATCACCGCCGTGAACGCCGCTACGAACCGGTCCACCTCGCGTTCGCCGATGATCAGCGGCGGGATCAACTTGATCACCTCCATGTGGTCGCCGGAGACCTGGGTGAGGATCCGGTGCCTCTGCAGCAGCGGTACGACGACCATCTGGGCGAACAGTCCCTTCCGGGCGGCTTGCAGCATCGCCCACCGGCTCCGCAGCCTGATCGACTCGGGGCGGCCGAACTCGATGCCGATCATCAGCCCGCGACCGCGGACCTCCCGCAGCAGTTCGTAGCGGTCCACGAGCGCGGCGAGCCTCGCCCGCAGCAGCTCGCCGGTCACCCTGGCGTTCGCGACGACCTGTTCGTCCTCCAGCACCGACAGGACGGCGAGCCCGGCGGCCATGGCCTGGGCGTTGGAGCCGAAGCTGGCGGAGTGCACCAGCACACGGTCCATGGACGAAAAAACCTTCTTGAAGATCCAGTCCTTTCCGAGTGTCGCGCCGACGGGGATGTAGCCACCGGAGAGGGCCTTGGCGACGCAGACCAGGTCGGGCTCCACACCCGCTTCGTACTGGAAGCCGTAGAAATCCCCCGTGCGCCCGAGACCCGTCTGCACCTCGTCGGCGATGAGCAGCGCCTTGTGCCGGTGCAGGAGCTCCTGCGCGGCCCGCAGGAATCCCGGCGGGCTCGGCACCACTCCCTTGCCCTGGACGGGCTCGACGATGAGGGCGGCGACGTCGCCGCGCCGCAACTCCCGCTCCAGGGCGTCCAGATCGCCGAGTTCGATCAGCGAGTCCGGCAGCAGCGGGTCGAAGCCGGCGCGGAATCCGTCTTCTCCGTTGACCGAGAGGGAGCCCGTGGTCAGTCCGTGGAAGGCGTGCGAGCAGTACAGCATCCTCGGCCGGCCGGTCGCGTACCGGGCGAACTTCAGCGCCGTCTCCACCGCCTCCGTCCCGCTGTTGCCGAAGAACACCCGGTCCAGATGCGGGGTGTGCAGGAGCAGCTTCTCCGCCAGCAGCCCCGGCAGCGGGGCACAGTCGAAGCGGGTGAGATCGGGGAGCGAGGCGTCGAGCACGTCGTGCAGGGCCTTGCGTACGACCGGATGGTGGCGACCGAGGCCCATGACGCCGAAGCCGGCCAGCATGTCGAGGTAGTCGTTGCCGTCGGCATCCCAGAAGTAGGCGCCCTCGGCCCGTTCGTAGACCTTGTCGAAGCCGATGGTGTGCAGCATGCGCGGGAGCTGGTGGTTGAGATGGAGGCCGTGCAGTTCGTAGCGCTCGGCCCCGCGCCGGGCCAGCAGTGTCGCCAGGTCGAAGCCCTTGGACGCCTCGGTCATCGCTCAGTCCTCCTTGCCTGGGCCCTGGGCGGGCCGGTCCTGGACGCCGCTGCGGCTGTTGTCGGCCACGACGGCGACCATGCGGCGCCGCGCCGCGAGCGGCGGCCCCGTCCGGGTGCAGCACGTCCGTCCGGTCGATCCGTCCCGTCGCCACGATCGCCTCGCCCCCCGACCCCCTGGGGAAGCGACCACGGTCGGGGCGTCGGAGACCCGGTGGAGGGCGATGGTGAGCCCGACCACGCGCAGGTGGGGACCGAGGTGCCCGCCGGTTCGTGCCACCGCACGGATCGGGAACTCGCGGATCTCCGCTGGGAGTCGGCCGGGCTCGGGCCGGGTGAGCGCCTTCTGGTCCCGCGGCACCCGGATGTGTTCGAGAAGCGTCATGTCCAGCCCCCTTCGCGTGCAGTACGACTCCGGTGGCGGCGGACGACCGGTCCCCGGGCCCCGAACCGCCCGCTCGTCGCCGCCGTGAGGTCACCGGCTGCCGGTGACCGTCTCGCGGGCCGCGCGCAGGGACTCCTTGAGCGAGCCCATGGTGGCGAGCACGGCGGTCGGTTCGTAGCCGCAGTGCGCCATGCAGTTGGCGCAGCGCGGGTCCTTGCCGCGGCCGTACTTGCTCCAGTCGGTCTCCTCGATGAGCTCGCGGTAGGTGGGGACGTAGCCGTCGCTCATCAGGTAGCAGGGACGCTGCCAGCCGAACAGCGAGTAGTTGGGGATCGCCCAGGCCGTGCAGGGGAAGTCGGCCTTGCCTTCGAGGAAGTCGAGGAAGAGCGGGGAGTGGTTGAGGCGCCAGCGCCGCCGGTTGCCGCCCGCGAACGCCTTCCTGAACAGCTCGCGGGTCTGTTCCACGCCGAGGAAGTGCTCCTGATCGGGAGCCTTCTCGTAGGCGTAGGCGGGCGAGATCATCAACTCGTCGACCTTGAGGTCGTCGTTGAGGTAGTTGAGTACCTCGATGACGGTCTGGGGTGTGTCGGTGTTGAAGAAGGTCGAGTTGGTGGTGACCCGGAAGCCGCGGCTCTTGGCCTCCTTGATCGCCTCCACGGCCTCGTCGAAGACGCCCTCCTTGGCAACCGACTCGTCGTGCCGCTCACGCAGTCCGTCGATGTGCACGGCGAAGGCGAAGTACGGGGACGGCGTGAAGTTCTCGATCTTCTTGCGCAGCAGCAGCGCGTTGGTGCACAGGAAGACGTACTTCTTCTTGCTCACCAACTGCCGGACGACTTCATGAATCTGAGGGTGCATCAGTGGCTCGCCACCGGCGATGGAGACCATCGGCGCCCCGGACTCCAGCACCGCCCCGACGGCCTGCGCCACCGGCATCCGCTGCTTGAGCACGCCGGCGGGATGCTGGATCTTCCCGCACCCCTCGCACTTGAGATTGCAGGCGAACAGTGGTTCGAGTTCCACGATCAGCGGGAACTTCTCACGACCGCGAAGCTTCTGTTCGAAGAGATAGGTCCCGACCCTGATGGTCTGGCGGAGCGGCATGGCCATCTGGCTCACCTCCTGGGGAGCAGCAAAGAACGGTGCCATTCGTAGAAAGCAGGAAGGACGGCACGCAGAACACGGAAAGCTGATATTCCACCGCGTACCGTGCCGATTCGGACCAGTTCGTGCTCCGGAGCGTCCACGACCACCCGGACGGCCGCAACCGGACGGGGACCGGCGCGCAGCGCGCTGCTCAGGGTGGCCGCCGACTCCATGTCGACGGCGATCGCGCCGGTCGCCTCCAGCCGGGCCCGCTCGGGCCCCCGCACCACGTGGTCGGCGCCGGTCAGCAGGCCCCCGTGCACCGTGCGTCCCGGTACGGCCCTGGCCACTGCCCTGCGCAGCAGCTCGGCTCCGGTGCACGCGGTGGTGACCTCGTCGATGCGGGTCTCGTCCGCGACGACGAGGTCACCCGGGTGCATGCCCGGGGCCAGCCCCGCGCAGAAGCCGGAGGCGACGACGGCGGCTTCGCGCAGCGGGCCGCTCGCGCAGGCGGCGAGCACGGCCCGTTCCGCGTTGACCGGGCCCATTCCGGTGCGCAGCACCGTGACGTCACCGGTCCGCCCCTCCTGGTCGAGGGCGCGGACACCGCTGCGCAGGGCGGCCTTCTCGATGCCGAGCGCACAGGCGACGAGCAGCCGGGCAGCGGAGCCGGGGGGCTCCGGGGGACGGCCCATCAGCCCCCCTTGCGAGCGTGTGCACGGGTGGCGAGCGGTTCGCCGTGCATGAAGCGGCCCAGCGCGGTGAGCGGGAAGACCTGCCGGTAGAGGTGGTAGTTGATGGAGAAGTCCCACGGGAAGCCGGTGCCCGTGAACTGCGGCTCGTCCCAGGAGCCGTCCGGGCGCTGGGTGCCGGCGAGCCAGGCGATGCCGCGCTGGACGGCCCTGCCCTCCTGCTCCCCCGCCGCGATCAGCGCGAGCAGCGCCCAGGCGGTCTGGGAGGCGGTGGAGGAGCCGTGTCCGATCCACTTCTCCTCCCGGTAGGACCTCAGGTCCTCGCCCCAGCCGCCGTCCTCGTTCTGCACGGACACCAGCCAGGAGACCGCCCGGCGGACGGCCGGGTGGGACACCGGCACTCCTGCGGCGGTCAGCGCCGGGACCACGGACCCTGTCCCGTAGAGGTAGTTGACGCCCCAGCGGCCGAACCAGGCGCCGTTCGGCTCCTGTTCGGCGAGCAGCCATTCGATGGCGCGGCGGGTCCGCGGGTGGCCGGCCTTGCCCTCGTAGGCCAGCATCTCCACGACGTGCGCGGTGACGTCCGCGGACGGCGGGTCGATCACCTCGCCGAAGTCGCAGAAGGGCAGCCGGTTGGGAAACGCGCTGGTGTTGTCGGCGTCGAATGCGCCCCAGGCGCCGTTGCGGGACTGCATGCCGAGCGTCCAGCGAGCGCCGCGCTGGACGGCCGCCTCCAGGCGCTCCTGATCGGGGTGCCCTGTCCTGCGCAGGGCGAGGATCACCTCGGCGGTGTCGTCGATGTCGGGGTAGTTGTCGTTGTGGAACTCGAACGCCCAGCCTCCGGGCGTGAGTCCGGGCCTGCGCACGGACCAGTCGCCCGGCCGCACGACCTGCTCGCTGAGCATCCAGTCGGCGGCCCTGACCAGCGACGGATGGTCGGCGGGCAGGCCCGCGTCGGCCAGCGCGATGGTGGCGAGACAGGTGTCCCACACCGGCGACTGGCACGCCTCGATCATGCGGACGGGCACCCCGTCCTCCTCGTACCAGACGGCGAACCGGTCCAGCGACTCCAGGCCGGCCCGCATCACCGGGTGCTGGAGGTCGTAGCCGAGCAGGTACAGCGCGATCACGGAGTACACGGCGGGCGGCTGGATGCCGCCCCAGCAGCCGTCGTTCTCCTGGCGCTCGATGATCCAGCGGGCCGCGCTGTTCATGGCGGTACGGCGCAGACGGCGCGGCGCGACCTTGTGGTAGAGGTGCATGGCCTTGTCGGCGCGCTGGAAGAACCCGTCCCAACTCGACGCGGGAGCAAGCTCTTTGCGCGGCTTGGGGTTGTCGGGGTCGGTGTGCAGCTCGTCCAGCGCGAACGGCGCCGGATGCACGGGCCGCTTGGCGGAGACGACGGTGAGCGGGACGATGGTCTGCCGTGCCCACTGGCCGAAGTCGTAGATGTTCAGCGGGAACCACTTCGGCAGGAAAATCAGTTCGGGCGGGAGTTCGGGCAGGTCCTCCCACTTCCACCAGCCGAACAGGGCGAGCCAGATCCGGGTGAAGACGCGGGCGGCGGCGATACCGCCCTGGCCGCGGATCCAGGCCGCCGCGCGCCGCATGTGCGGGTCGTCGGGACGGTCCCCCGCCAGGCGCAGGGCGACGTACGCCTCGACGGTGGTGGACAGCTCGCCGGGCCCGCCGTGGAAGGTGGCCCAGGTGCCGTCCTCGCGCTGCCGGCCGCGTACGAAGCGGGCGGACGCCGCGGTGGTCCGCTCGTCCTGGACGCCGAGGAACTGCCGCAGCAGCAGGTCCTCCGCGTCCATCGTCACATTGGTCTCGAGATCGCCCTTCCACCAGCCCTGGGCGTCCTGGCGTTTGAGCAGATGGTCGACCGCCCGTTCCACGGCTTTCCCGGCGGCCTCGCGGACGTCGGCCGGGCTCTTGGCTCCTGCGGCCGTCGTGGCGGTGGTGGCAGTGGTCGCGGTGGTGCTGCCGGCAGTGGCGGCGGAGGCCCGCAGGGGTCCGCTGCTTCCGTCGGTCGTCGCTGTCATGGCTTCCCCTTCGTTGCAGTGGTTCTCTGCTGAGCTGGGGTCTGACGTCGGCCGGTGACTGGTGAGGTCACCGGCCGGCGACGCGCTTCATATGGTGCGGCTGATCCTCCGCCCGGTGCGGCGTGTGATGGTGATCATCTCTTTCGTACGACGACGAAGTCCGCGAGCGCGACGAGCTGCGCCCGAACCATTTCCGGCATGTCCACACCGTCGAGGGCCTCGATCGCGGTGCCGTGCTGGCGGCGGGCCTCCTGGGAGGTCCACTCGCGGCCGCCCGCCTCCTCGATCAGGGCCGCCCTGATGGCGAACTCCTCCTCGGAGAAGCTGTCGAAGTCGTTGCTCTTGGCGTCGGCCGCGAGCAGTGTGCCCAGGCGCTGCGAAGCCGGGCCACCGGCGGCGAGCGCGGCGACGACCGGCAGCGACTTCTTGCGCTGGCGCAGATCGCTCCAGGTCTGCTTGCCGGTGGCGACGGGGTCGCCCCAGATGCCGAGCAGATCGTCGACAGCCTGGAAGGCCAGGCCGAGGTGGTAGCCGTACGCCTCCAGGGTGTCGGCGGTACGGTCGTCGGCCCCGCCCAGAACGGCGCCGATGGAGACGGCGCAGGCCAGCAGTGCACCGGTCTTGTTGCCCTCCATCTCCAGGCACTCCTCGACGGTGACCCGCTCGCGGTGCTCGTAGGAGATGTCCTGGGCCTGGCCGTCGATGAGCTTGCGCGTCGCGGTGGTCAGGCGGCGGGTGGCGCGGCCCGCCTCCACCGTGCCCATCTCCAGCAGGAGTTCATTGGCCAGGGCGAAGAGGGCGTCGCCCACGAGGATGGCCTGTGCGGGGCCGTGCACCTTCCACACCGTGTCGCGGTGCCTGCGCTGCTCGTCGCCGTCCATCAGGTCGTCGTGCAGGAGCGAGAAGTTGTGCACGAGCTCGACCGCGACCGCGCCGGGGATCCCGACCTCCGGCGCCGCGCCGGCCGCCTCCGCGGACAGCAGCGCGAGCGCGGGGCGCACCGCCTTGCCGCCGTCACCGTCCGAGGGACGGCCCTCGGCGTCGATCCAGCCGAAGTGGTAGGCGGCCACGGTGTCCATGGGCGGGGCGAGCCGGTTCACGGCGGCGCGCAGCACGGGTGTGGACAGGGTGCGACCGCGCTCCAGCAGCGCGGCGATGTCCGTCTCGTGCGCGGTCCTGGCGGTCTGTGCGGTGTCTTCAGCCGGGTTCGCCGAGGGCACTGTCGGCACGCTTACTCCTCTGGTTCCAGTACTGGTGCTCACGCCGCCTCCTTGAGCGGATGTTCATGGCGGCGGCCGAGCGCGGAGAGCGCAGCACCGGCGGCACTGAACCCGCTGCGCACGGCACCCTCCATGGTCGCGGGCCAGCCGGTGGCAGTCCACGCGCCAGCAAGGTACAGGCCAGGGGCGCCCGTTCGCGCACCCGGCCGCAGACGGCCGACGCCGGGAGCGGGGGCGAAGGTCGCCGTCCGCTCACGGGTGACGAAGAAATCGTGTACCCGTGCGCCGCGCGCCGCGGGCAACAGCCGCTGAAGTTCCGGCAGATAGCGCGCGCGCAGAACGGCGACCGGGTCGTCGATCTCGTCCTCGGCGGCAGACTGGGACAGCGCCAGGTACTGGCCGCCCGAGAATCCGGAGGCCTCTGTGCGGTCGAAGACCCACTGCACGGGCGTGCCGAGCGCGGCGAAGAACGGGCGGCGCAGCACCTTGCGGTCGTACAGGACATGGACGTTGAGGATCGGTACGGTGCCGATGTCCAGCAGCCGGTCGCTGTTCTCCATCGCCCCCTCCGGCAGCAGCGCGTGGGCCTCGCGCTGTGCCACGGCGAGGACGACCGCGTCGGCGTGGAGCGTCTCGCCGCCGGCCGACACCCGCCAGCCTCCGCCTTCGGCTCGGGTGATCCCCCGTACCCGGGTGGACAGTTCGGTGCGTACGCCTGCCGAGTCGAGGGCCTTGCGGGCGAGGGTGTCGTGCAGTTCGCCGAGGGGGACGCGCGCCCAGCCGATGTCGGCGGCGCCGGGCTCGGAGAGCAGTCCCGTCTTGAAGACCATGGCGGCGAGCGCCATGGAGGCGTGGGGCGCGCGGGCGTTGAGCGTGGCCACGCCGACAAGGTCCCACAGGGCGGCGACGGCGCGCGGGGACTGGCCGTGGCGGCCGAGCCAGGTGGCGAAGTCGATGCCGTCCAGCGCGGGGTCGGCGGGATCGATCCTGTACAGGGCCATCGCGGCGCGTGCGACACCGGCGCGCTCGGCGAGCGAGAGGTGCGGGTAGGCGGCGAGGCCGCCCGCGAGGTGCAGCGGCACGGGCAGCGCGGTGCGCCGCAGCCGGCCGAGCCGCGGCCCGCCGGGGGCCGCCACGTCCAGCACGGGCACGTCCAGCCGGTCCTGTACGGGCGCGAGGCCGGCGGCGTCGATCCGGTCGAGGAACCAGCGGTAGGCGGTGCAGCAGCGCAGGTAGACGTGCTGGCCGTTGTCGACGGTGAGGTCGCCGCGGCGGAAGGAGAACGCGAGTCCGCCGAGACGCGGCCGTCCCTCCAGGAGGGTGACCTCGAGCCCGGCGTCGGCGAGTTCCAGCGCGGCGGTGACGCCGGCGATTCCGCCGCCGACGACCACGGCGTGCGGGGCGAGGGTGTCGTCGGCCGTCATCGGCTCTCCCTCCTCGGGCGCGTCACGGACATGCCTCCCGCGTCCGTCACCGTGCGGGAGGCGGCTCGGCGCATGCGGGTCGATGGCGCCCGGCCGGGCTCGGCCGGGCGGTGACGCACTCCGTCGGGGCGGGCGGCCGCCCCCGCTGTGCGCGGCCGCCCGCCCGGCTCCGCCACGCGCGCGGGCGTGTGCGACCCGGGCACGACGTGCGGCTCCGCCGCCGGAGGGCGCACCGTCCCGAGCGGCGTGCCTCCTTCGAGCGAGCGAAGCCCGCGCAGTCGCCGCGGCCGCGACCCGCCAGGCTCAGCCGCGGGACCGGGCAGCCGGATGCACAGCCCGCGTCCGACCTGCGCCGCCGCGCGGGCGCACACCGTCCCGAGCCGCACGCCACCCGTGACCCTGCGACTCGCGCACGGCCTCTGCGGCCACAGTCCGCCCGGCTCCATCGCACGCATGACGGGCCCGGGCACCGCCGCGCGGGGGCGTGTGACCTGCGGGCGGGCGGTCGGTCCGGCGGGCGGCCGTGGCGCGCACAGGACGGGGCCGCGCGTGGTGCGCGCAGGAGTCGGCATCACGCGCGTCCTCCCAGCGTGCGGCGGCCGATGGTGCGGGCGTCGAGTCCCGAGAGGCCGCGGACCGCGACGTAGGCCTTTTCGTGGCCCGGCAGAGAGACCCGGCCGCGCAGCACCCCATCGGGGTCGCGCTCGATGCGGTCGAGCAGGCGGCGGTAGATGCCGGCCATGGCGGCGACGCAGGCGCCGCTGCGGCGGTCGAGCATGGGCAGCAGCCGGTAGCCCTCGGCGAACAGCGCGCGGGCGCGGCGCACTTCGAAGTGGACCAGTCCGGCGAAGTCGGCCCCGGCAGGCGGGGTCGTGCGGTGGAAGCCTTCGGCGCAGCCGAACTTGGCGAGGTCGTCGGCGGGCAGATAGCTGCGCCCGTTGGCAGCGTCCTCGCGAAGGTCGCGGAGGATGTTGGTCAGTTGCAGGGCGAGCCCGAGCGTATCGGCGTACTCCGCGGCGCGTTCCGCCCCCCGCACGCCCGGCTGGGTGCCGAACACGCCGAGCGAGAGCCTGCCGATGGCGCCCGCGACGCAGCGGCAGTAGACCTTGAGCTCGTCCCAGGTCTCGTACTCCTCGCCGCGTACATCCATCAGGACACCGTCGATGAGCTCGTCGAGTCCGCCCAGCGGCAGAGGGAAGCGCTGCGCCGCGTCGGCGAGCGCGACGGCAACGGGGTCGGTCTCGTCGTGGTCGACGGTCCCGTTGCGGACGCGTTCGAGCAGACTGCGGGTGTCCTCCAGCCGGGCCTTCTTGGCCTCGGGCGTCAGGGCACCGTCACCGATGTCGTCGACGCGCCGGGAGAACGCGTACAGCGCCGACATGGCCTGGCGCTTGTCGGTCGGCAGCAGTCGGATTCCGTAGGCGAAGTTGCGGGCCTGCTGCCCGGTCACGGCCTCGCAGTAGCTGTACGCGGCCTGCACCGGCGCGGGCATCTGGGGCGATCCCTCCATCGTCCGGTTCATCCCTCTCTACGCGCTCTTCGCAAGACCACTCCCGTTTCGCGCAGCACATGGGCCTTTGCGGCTTTGGGTGGTCCGGGCAGCACATCATGTCCGGCCGCGGCGATCGCGGCGAGGGCGGCGCGCCCACCGCCGACGAATCCCGCGAGGAGCAGTCGCAGTCTGCCGTGGACGCTGCCCACCAGAGCCGTGCCCTCGTCGAGGAGGTCGCGGGCCCGCTGGGCCTCGTAGGCGATCAGCGCCCGCACCGAGGCGTTCGCCGTCGGGGCGGCGAGGTCGGACTCGGTGACACGGAAGCGGTCCAGGTCCTCGGCGGGCAGGTAGACGCGGTCGCGCGCGAGGTCCTCGGCGACGTCCTGGAGGTGCTCGACGATCTGCAGTGCGGTGCACACGGCGTCGGAGCGGCGGATGCGCTCGGGGCTCGTCGTGCCGGTGATCTCCAGGACCGTCCGGCCGACGGTGTTGGCCGACAGTTCGCAGTAGGCCACCAGGTCGTCCCAGGTCTCGTAGCGGCGTACGAGCTGGTCCTGCCGGTTGGCGGCGATGAGGCCGAGGAAGGGCCCGGGGGTGAGCGAGCGGCGGCGGACGGTGGGGCGCAGGGCACGCAGTAGCGGGTGCCGCGGGGTCCGGGCGGGGTCGAAGACGCGGCGCAGGTCCGCCTCGAAGGCGTCGAGGAGGGCGAGCGGGTCACCGGCCGCATCGGGCGCGACGCCGAGCCGGCGGGCGTCGGCGCCGCCGGGAGCGAGGTCGCCGTCACCGATGTCGTCGACGAGCCGGGCGTATCCGTAGAGGGCCATGAGGTCGTCGCGCCAGGCGCGCGGGAGGAAGAAGGGAGCTACGGGGAAGTTCTCGTCGGCAGCCTTGTCGAGGGTGGCACGGGTGGGCGCCTGGCGTGTCTCCCGGGCGGCTGTCATTGCACACTGCCCACTGCGACGGCGACGGCGCAGACCTCGCAGAGCTGGAGAGATCCCGTCATGGCCGTCACATCTCCCGTTCTACACTCCGAACCAATACATCCCATTTCGGACACGCCGCCGCGTTTCCCTGCCCCCGACGGTCGTCCGCACCCGGAGGGGAGAGGAGAAATTGCCGTACTTGCCGCGATTCAACTCCGCTACACCTTACGTGGTACACGGTGCGACGCGGCTCCGGGGCCACCTCGCGCGCCCGGCCTCAACGCCCCGAATCGACGCAACCTGCCCCGCGTGCACCGAACTTGGTCATTGATCGACGATCCGCGCGAATCCACGGCGGCAGGGGATCTCGCACGAAGGCCCGCCACCTCGGCCGGCGGCGGGGCCCGGTGCTGACCTACTTGCCGGTCTCCTTCTCGTACGCCTTGATGACCTCGTCGGTCGGGCCGTCCATCAGCAGCTCGCCCTTCTCCAGCCACAGCACCCGGTCGCAGGTGTCCCTGATCGACTTGTTGCTGTGGCTGACCAGGAAGACCGTGCCGGCCTCCTTGCGGAGCTCGCGGATGCGCTCCTCGGATCGGATCTGGAAGCGGCGGTCGCCGGTGGCCAGCGCCTCGTCGATCATGAGGACGTCGTGGTCCTTGGCTGCGGCGATGGAGAAACGGAGCCTGGCCGCCATGCCGGAGGAGTACGTCCGCATGGGCAGGGTGATGAAGTCGCCCTTCTCATTGATGCCCGAGAAGTCGACGATGCCCTGGTAGCGCTCGCGGATCTCCTCGCGCGACATACCCATGGCCAGGCCGCCGAGTATGACGTTCCGCTCGCCCGTGAGGTCGTTCATCAGGGCGGCGTTGACGCCGAGCAGGGAGGGCTGGCCGTCCGTGTAGACCCTGCCGCTCTCGGCGGGCAGCAGACCGGCGATCGCCCGCAGCAGTGTCGACTTGCCGGAGCCGTTGGTGCCGATAAGTCCGATCGCCTCGCCGCGGTAGGCGGTGAAGGACACACCGCGGACGGCGTGCACCTTGCGCACCCCGCGGGACTCGCCCTTGTCGCGGCGCAGGATCCGGCTCAGGGCCGCGGTGGCGCTCCCCTTGCCGCCGCTGCCCGCGTTGACGCGGTAGACGATGTGGACGTCGTCGGCGATGACGGTCGGCACGCGTGCGGCGGACCCGTTGTCGTTCTTGTCGTCAGCCACGGCCGTAGCGCTCCTCAGCCTTCCAGAAGTACACGAAGCCCGCGAAGCCGATCACGACGGCCCAGCCGAGGGCCGACGCCCACACGTGCGAGGGCAGGTTCTCGGAGCCGTAGCCGTCGATCAGTGCGAAGCGGACGAGGTCCATGTAGACGGCCGCCGGGTTGTACATCAGGACGTCGGCGATCCAGGCGGGCCTGTCCGCGAGCATGACCGGGATGGAGAACATCACACCGGAGGCGTACAGCCAGGTCCGCATGACGAACGGCATCAGCTGGGCGAGGTCCGGGGTCTTCGCGCCGAGCCTCGCCACGATCAGGGCGAGGCCGGTGTTGAACACGAACTGCAGGGCGAGCGCCGGGACCACCAGCAGCCACGACCAGGTCGGGAAGCTGCCGAACGCCACCACGATCGCGACCAGCACGATCATGGAGAACAGCAGCTGCTGGAGCTGCTGGAGCGCGAAGGAGATCGGCAGCGAGGCCCGCGGGAAGTGCAGGGCACGCACGAGGCCCAGGTTGCCCGCGATCGCCCGGACGCCGGCCATCACCGAGCTCTGTGTGAAGGTGAACACGAACACACCGGTCACCAGGAACGGTACGTAGACCTCTACCGGCATGCCCCGGCTGGCCTTGAGGATCAGGCCGAAGATCAGGAAGTAGATCAGGGCGTTGAGCAGCGGGGTCGCCACCTGCCACAGCTGGCCGAGCTTCGCCTGGCTGTACTGGGCCGTGAGCTTGGCCTGCGAGAAGGCCAGGATGAAGTGGCGCCGCCCCCACAGCTGCCTGACGTACTCGGCGAGGCCAGGACGGGCGCCGCTGACCGACAGCCCGTACTTGGCGGCGAGCTGTGCCGGCGAGAGGCCGTCGTCGGGTGACGGCGTGGGGCTCATCGCGATGGCACCGTCATGGGTTGTGTCACTCACAAGTTGAAACTTTCGTGTTCAAGATGCGCGGCGGTTCGGGGCTCCGTGTGTCCATCGGGGACCTCGGCCCAGATGCTCTCAGAACCGAGCTTGTCAGACGACAGGAGGTCGGCCCAGCCGTGTGAGCCGCCACACAGTACGCCACTTCATGGGGCGGCGCGGCCCGCAGGGCGTCCGCCATCCCTCCGCGAACCCCGCGAACCACGCCTTCAGCGCGGGCACCGTGGGCCGGCGCAGCAGCGTGAGCAGCACCCAGACGCCCAGGTAGACGGGGATCAGCGGCGCGGGCAGATTGCGGCGGGCCACCCACACGCGGTTGCGGGCCACCATGCGGTGGTAGACCGCGTGCCGCGAGGGCGGCAGGGTCGGGTGGAGCAGGACGATGTCCGCGCGGTAGTCGATTGCCCAGCCCGCGTCGAGGGCGCGCCAGGCGAGGTCGGTCTCCTCGTGCGCGTAGAAGAACTCGTCGGGCAGGCCGCCGACCTCCTCGATGACCTCGGTCCGCACGGCGTTGGCACCGCCCAGGAAGGTCGTCACGCGCGAGGAGCGCATCGGGTCCGAGGCGCGCAGCCGCGGGACGTGGCGGCGCTGGGTGAGCCCGGTGTCCGGATCGGCGATGCGGAAGCTGATGATGCCGAGCCGGGGGTCGGCGTCGAAGGCCTGGCGCACCAGCTCGCCGGTGTCGGCGCCTGCCAGCAGGCCGTCGTCGTCGAGGAAGAGCAGGACGTCGACGTCCCGCCCGGACGGCCCGAACGCCTCGATGCCCACGTTGCGTCCGCCCGGGATGCCCAGGTTCTCGGGCAGCTCCACGGTCCGCACGCCTTCGGGGACGTCGAGCACCGGGGCACCGTTGCCGACGACGACGACCTCGATCCGGTCGCCGTTCTGCTTGGCGACCGAATCGAGGAGTGCGCGCAGTTCGTCGGGGCGGTTGCCCATGGTGATGACGACCGCGCCCAGCTTGAGCGGAGCCGTCATTTCAGCCTGCTCGACGCCAGGATCGAGACCAGGTGCAGCAGTGTCTGCAGCAAGGCGATGCCGGCGAGGACGGCCACACCGAGGCGCGAGAAGAACAGGTCGTCCCTGACCGTGTCCAGGATCGCCAGGACCAGGATCAGCAGGGAGGCCTCGATCCCGAGGACGAGCCGGTGGAACCTCAGCGCCGCTGCCGCCCTGCGGGCCAGCGCCATGCCGGACGAGCGCGGTTCGGACGCCGCCTCCTTGACCGGCGGCAGCCCGCCCTGGTGACGCGCGACGCCCACGAGGTCGGTCTCGGCCTTGATGAGGATGGCGCCGAGGGCGGCCAGGGTGCCGAGGAACGCCCACAGCCAGTCGATCCGGCCGGGCCCCCACAGGTCGGCGGCGCGCAGACCGAAGCCGACGAGGACCGCGGCATCGCACAGATACGCCCCGACCCGGTCCAGGTAGACCCCGCCGAGCGAGAACTGCTTCTTCCAGCGGGCCACCTCGCCGTCGACACAGTCGAGCAGCAGATAGAGCTGGACCGCCACCACACCGAGCACCGCGCCCCAGATCCCCGGCACCAGCAGAGCCGGGGCCGCGAGGACGCCGAAGACGGTCATCAGGTAGGTCAGCTGGTTCGGCGTGACCTTGGTGGTGACCAGGACGCGGGTGATGCGCAGGGAGATCTCGCGCATGTACAGGCGGCCGCCCCAGTGCTCTCCGCTGCGCCGGTCCTTCACACCTGCCGGGTGAACGACCGGTCGGAGTTCAGCTACGGATGGTCTTGGCATAGTCGGCGTACGCGTCCCTGATCTGGTCGTCGGTGAGGTCGAGGTGCTCCAGGACGGTGAACCGTCCCGGGCGGGTCTGCGGTGCGTACTCCACGGCGCGGATGAACTCCTCCGTGGAGAACCCGATCTCCTGCGGCAGCACCGGCAGCCCGTGCCGGCGCAGCACGTCGGCGAACTGGGCCGCGTCCTCTCGCGCGCCGCGCAGGTGCATCGCGAACGCGGCGCCGAGTCCCACCTGCTCGCCGTGGCTGGCGGCCCGCTTGGGGTACAGGAGGTCGAAGGCGTGGCTGATCTCGTGGCAGGCGCCCGAGGAGGGCCGGGAGTCGCCGCTGATCGACATGGCGATGCCGGAGAGGACCAGGGCCTCGGCGAGGACGGTGAGGAACTCGTCGTCACCGACGCCGCCGGGGTGGCGCAGCACGGCCTCGCCCGCAGTGCGGGCCATGGCGGCGGCGAGGCCGTCGACCGGTTCGCCGTTGACGCGGTGGGCGAGCTCCCAGTCGGCGATCGCCGAGATGTTGGAGATCGCGTCGCCGATGCCGGAGCGGACAAAGCGCACGGGGGCGTCGCGGACCACGTCGAGGTCGATGACCATGGCGATGGGCGACGGGACTCCATAGGAGCCGCGGCCGTTGTCGTTGTCGAGGATGGAGATCGGGGAGCACAGGCCGTCGTGTGCGAGGTTCGTCGCGACGGCGACGAGCGGGAGGCCGACCCGGGCCGCGGAGTACTTCGCCACGTCGATGATCTTCCCGCCGCCGAGGCCCACGACCGCGTCGTACCGTCTGCCCTTTATGTCGTCGGCCAGCTTGACGGCCGAGTCGATGGTGCCGTCGCAGACCTCGTACCAGTCGGCACCCGGCAGCGCGGGTGCCAGGCGCTCGCGCAGCGCCCGGCCGGAGCCGCCGCTGACGGCGAAGGCGAGCTTGCCGGATGCGGAGATGCGCTGGTCGGCGAGGAGCGAGGCCAGATCGTCCAGGGCGCCCGCGCGGATGTCGACGACTACGGGTGACGGGATGAGCCGGGTCAGTACAGGCACGCGATCCCACGGCCCTTCGCGAGGTCGTCGTGGTTGTCGATCTCGACCCACTTGACGTCGCCGATGGGGGCCACGTCGATCGTGAAACCTCGGTCGACGAGTTCCTGGTAGCCGTCCTCGTAGTAGAGGTCGGGGTCCCGTTCGAAGGTGGTCTTCAACGCGTCGGCGAGGTCGGCCGCCGCGTCGGGCTCGATGAGAGTGACACCGATGTACTCGCCGGTGGCGGCCTCGGGGTCCATCAGCTTGGTGATCCGCCGGACGCCCTTTCCGTCGGCGGTGACGACCTTCATCTCCTCGTCGGCGAGGTGCTTCACCGTGTCGAGGGCGAGGATGATCCTCCGGCCGTCGCCGCGGGCGGCGAGCAGCGTCTTCTCCACGGAGACGGGGTGCACGGTGTCGCCGTTCGCGAGGATGACGCCCTCGGCGAGAACGTCACGGGCACACCACAGGGAGTAGGCGTTGTTCCACTCCTCGGCCTTGTCGTTGTCGACGAGGGTGAGCTTCAGGCCGTACTTCGCCTCCAGCGCCGCCTTGCGCTCGTAGACGGCCTCCTTGCGGTAGCCGACGACGATCGCGGCCTCGGTGAGCCCGATCTCAGCGAAGTTGCCGAGGGTGAGGTCGAGGACGGTGGTGTCGCCGTCCACAGGCACGAGGGCCTTCGGAAGCGTGTCGGTGTAGGGGCGAAGACGCCTTCCGGCACCGGCTGCCAGTACGAGGCCGATCATGCGGGTTCTCCTTCGTCATGTACTGCGGGTGCGCCCGAGGACACCCAGAAGCGGATGCTCTCGGCCAGCACCACGAGCGCGACGGCCACGGCGATGACCGTCAGCGCGATGGTGAAGTCCGTGTTGTTCAGCAGGAAGGCCAGCAGCGCGACCGCCAGGACCCGCCCCTCGTGCCCGCCGATCGCCCGCACGAGCCAGTGCGGGGGCGCGCCCGTGCCACCGCGTATGCGGTACACCGTGTCGTAGTGATGGTAGGCGACGGCCGCCACCAGCCCGAAAGCTGCCGGTAGCGCCCCGTTCACCTCCGCGTGAGCGGCGAGGATCATGACGGTGCCGTATTCGGCGGCCCGGAACACCGGGGGAACCAGCCAGTCGAGGGCGCCCTTCAGGGGCCGCGCGACCGCGATGCCCGAGGTGACGGCGTACACGGCGGCCGCGACGACGGTCCAGACGGACCCGAAGCCTGTGAAGCCGGCCGTGGCCAGGACGGCGGCCGCGCCGGTGACGGCGGCGGCGAGCGGTATGAGCCCGGGCAGGCTGCGCACCGGCTGCGCTGCGGCACGCGCCACCTGAGCGGCGAGCGGGCCGGAGTCGGCGAGGTCCGCGAGCGCCTGGGCGGCGCGGTCGGTCCGGTGGGCCCTGCGGGTGAGCGAGCGCAGCACGCGCCCCGCGGTGGTGTAGCAGGCGGCGAGCGAGCAGCCGACCAGCAGCGCCCAGAAGACGATCCGCGGCGTGGTCACGGCCGTGAGCACCGCGATCATGGCCCAGCGCTCGCCGATCGGCAGCACTATCATCCGCCGCACCCACACGGTCCATCCGACGCTGTCGAGCTTGCTGGACAGGGCGGCCGTGGGACTCGTGTTCGCGGTGGCGTCGTGGTTGGCCTCGTTGAACGAGAAGTCGACGACGTGCCGACAGGTCTGCAGGACCATGGCGCCGAGAGCGAGCGCCCATACGTCGTCGCCCCCGCGGGCGGCGCCGAGGGCGAGGCCCGCGTAGTACGCGTACTCCTTGGCCCGGTCGAAGGTGGCGTCCAGCCAGGCGCCCATCGTCGAGTACTGCAACGAGTAGCGGGCCAGCTGGCCGTCCGTGCAGTCCAGGACGAAGGAGACCAGCAGCAGCAGGCCTGCCGCGACGAAACCGAGGCGGGTGCCGGTCGCCGCGCATCCGGCGGCGATCAGCGCGGTGAGCAGCGAAGCGGTGGTGACCTGGTTCGGGGTCAGGCCGCGGCGCGCGCACCAGCGGGCGATGTAGCGGGAGTACGGGCTGACGCAGAAGGTCGTGAAGAAGCCGTCGCGTGCCTTGACGGCGGACCGCAGCCGGACGGCCTCGTCGTCGACGGCCTCGACCGCCGCGCGGGCGCGGTGCCTGTCCTGCGCCCCGGCGGGCACCTCGGCGACCAGAGAGCCGAGGTCGGGATGGTGGACGGTGGTGCCCGCGTCCTCCAGGGCCGTGGCGACGTCGTCCACGAGCCCGTCACCGGTGACGGCGGCCGCACCGGCGGGCACGGTCGCCGCGATCGTGCGCACGGCCGTGTCGAGTGCGGCGCGGGCGGCGGGCTGGGCGGTCAGTGCTCCGGTGACGGCGGCGGCCGGGAACCGCGGGTCGGTCAGCGCCAGCCGCAGGGCATGCACATGACCCACGAACCGGGGATCGACAAGGGCGATCCGCTCGCCCGCGGGCACGGCCGTGACCAGGGCCGCGGTGTGCTCGGGGCCGCCCGCGACGCGCACGTCGAAGCCCAGCGACCGCAGATCGCCTTCGAGCGGCGATCCGGGTACCGGCGTACCGGTGAGGATGGCGGTCGACAGACGAACTCACTCCTTGGAGCTGACGGTGCAAAGACGCGGCGGCTCGGCCCGGTCCCCGGGCGGCGGCACGTCGGCTGAGGCTATCGGATGGAGGGAAGCGGGAATTCATCGGCCGTTCACGCCTCGGAGGTCCGCCGGGATCATCATGGTCGATCACCGCCTCGCCGGACAAACCGCGGACGGCCGCCGCACGAGCTACCGGGCCCCGGCCCCGGCAGGAGGGGCGGCCCCGTCGTGCCGTGGTCCGCCGGGCCCGGCGGACCTTCGTCTGCGGGTGAGGTTGCCGACCCGGCCGGGGAGGCGACGAGACCCAGCCCGGGGGCAAGGCGACCGTCCTGGCCAAATTGGGGCGTTCTGCCCATCTGTGCGTGAGGCACCCGCCCGAGATGGGCTGCCCCCGTCTGCGCGCGAGGCACCGAGGCCGGCAAAGTGGCCGAACCCCACCGCGCGCCTGGCCTGGCCCCGCCGGGGAGGGGCGGCCGGTGGCGGAACCTCCTAGGGTTGCCGTTGTGACGTGGCTGATCACAGGTGGAGCGGGGATACATCGGCGCGCATGTGGCGCACGCCATGGCGGCGGACGGTCAGCAGATAGTGGTGCTCGACGACCTCGCGAGGTCACCGGCCGTCCTTTCGTGCCGGTGATCGAGGAGCGCAGGGCCGGGGACCCGCGAAGGCGGTCGCCTCGGTCGATCTGATCACCAAGGAACTGGGCTGGACGGCCTCGTACGGGGTCCGCGAAATGGTCGAGTCCGCCTGGGAGGGCTGGCTCCGGCGGCACCCGACCGCCGTTGCGACCACTGCGGCCGACCGATCGCACAAGCCTCTGCCCTGCCAACATTTCCGCAGGTCAGAGCATATGACAACGGTGTTCAGTGCCGTGTTGACCATACCCCCCGCCCGTAGTTCACTGAGGGCCGGAAGGACACGCCGGACGTTCGCTGGGAGGCATCCTCATGGGGGCTGGGCACGACCACGGGCACACGCACGGCGGGCCGCCGCCGACGGGGACCGCGGCCGCGGCCTACCGGGGACGGCTGCGTATCGCGCTCTCCATCACTCTGGGTGTGATGGTGATCGAGGTCGTCGGTGGTGTGCTGTCCGGCTCGCTCGCCCTGATCGCTGACGCGGCCCATATGGCGACGGACGCCGTCGGACTGGCCATGGCGCTGCTCGCCATCCACTTCGCCAACCGTCCGGCCGTACTGAACCGCACATTCGGACTGGCGAGGGCGGAGATTCTCGCGGCGCTGGCCAACTGCCTGCTGCTGCTCGGCGTCGGCGGCTACCTCGTGTTCGAGGCGGTCGAGCGTTTCATCACACCGACGGAGACCCGCGGCGGCCTGACGATCGTCTTCGCGGTCATCGGCCTGGTGGCCAACATGGTGTCGCTCTCCCTGCTGGTGCGCGGGCAGAAGGAGAGCCTGAACGTCCGCGGCGCCTATCTGGAGGTGCTCGCCGACGCCCTCGGCTCGGTCACCGTGCTCGTATCGGCGGGCATCATCCTGGCCACGGGCTGGCAGTACGCCGACCCCATCGCGTCCCTCGTCATCGGTCTGATGATCGTTCCACGGACGGTGCGGCTGCTGCGCGAGACACTCGACGTGCTGCTGGAGGCGGCACCGAAGGGCGTCGACATGGGTGAGGTCCGGGCCCACATGCTGGCGCTGCCCGGCGTGGAGGACGTTCACGATCTGCACGCCTGGACGATCACCTCGGGCATGCCGGTGCTCTCCGCCCATGTGGTGGTGGCACAGGAGGTGCTGGACGCGGTGGGGTACGAGAAGCTGCTCCACGAACTGCAGGGCTGCATCGGGGGTCACTTCGACGTCGAGCACTGCACGTTCCAGTTGGAGCCGGTCGGGCACGCGGCGCACGAGGCGAAACTCTGCCGCTGAAGCGCTGCCCGGCGGCTGCCGAGCTTGTTAGGGTGACGCGGAGGACGATCAACGTCCCGGCCGAACCGGTGGCCGGTGCCGGCCGATTCCCCTGGTGGGGCCCCGAGGGGAGCTGAGGTTGTTGACTGTCGCAGCGGAGGCTGCCGTGCGCAGCGCTCGGTCCGTCATCTCCCGGGCTCCCGGCCACCACTGATCGGACCCGTCCGCTTCGGCGGACCCGGTCGTGCGGTCGGCCGGAGCCCTTTCACACACAAGGGTTTCCCCGTTGTCCGACAACGCATTGCACGACGCTTTCTTCGCCCTGCACCACGGCCTGCCGCGGCAGGGTCCCGGGTCCGACGCCACCTCGCGGCGGCTGTTGGTCGCCGCCGGCCCACTCCCCGCGCGTGCGCGGGTCCTCGACCTGGGCTGCGGTCCGGGCCGTTCCGCGCTGCTGCTGGCCGCCGAGGCCGGTGCGCAGGTGACCGCAGTCGATCTGCATCAGCCGTTCCTGGACGAGCTGAGGCAGTCCGCCGACGCCCGCGGGCTCGGTGACGCGATCCGTACCGTACGCGCCGACATGGCGGACCTCCCCTTCCCCGACGGGTCGTTCGACCTCGTCTGGGCGGAGAGCTCCGCCTACGCCATCGGTTTCGACACCGCTCTCGACTCGTGGCGGCGGTTGCTCGCCCCCGGCGGTCGTCTGGTGCTGACCGAGTGTGAGTGGACGGCCGAGCCGTCGGCCGCCGCCCGTGCCTTCTGGGACAGGCACTACCGCCTGCGCACGACCGCCGAGAACGGCGCGGCGGCCTCCCGAGCGGGCTACACGATCCTGGCGGTGCGCCGGCAGCCCGGGAGTGACTGGGACGAGTACTACGGCCCGCTCGCCGCACGGGCCGCAGCCGCGGACCCCGAGGCACCGGGCATGGCCGAGGCACTGGCCGCCACACGTGAGGAGATCGCGATGCGCCGCGAGCACGGCGCGGAGTACGGCTACACCGGCTATGTGCTACGGCCCGCCGATCCCCGCCGGCCCACTCGCCCGGAGACCGCGGCGACGCCGCGGCCGTCCGGCAGCTGAATGCCGCCGCCCTCCCACGCCCGACGAAGGGCGCCTGGTGGACGCGCCCGGTCGGACGGCAAGTCGTGGCTGCCCGGCCTGTCGTACGTCGCCGAGGCGGCGGACGGCTCACCTGCCGCGTAAATGCGCTGCTCACCCGTTGCCGGTGGGCGACGCGCCCGAGCTCGCGCCGCGGTGGCGACCGCGCCCCGGTAGCGGCGCCAGGGCGCGGGGCACGCGGTGGTACGGCCGTGCCGGCCGCGGCACGGGCGCGCGGTGAGGGGCGCGGCGTGAGGACGCGGCGTGAGGGCGCGGCGTGAGGGCGCGGCGTGAGGGCGCGGCGTGAGGGCGCGGCGTGAGGGCCTGGTGGTGATTCCGAGGCATCCGGAGTACTGCCACGGTTCGGTTTCGAAGGTGGCCTCCCCGTACGGAATCCGGTCAGGTTTCGAGGTGCCGGACGAGGCCATGACGGCGTTGCCGCCCGACGGATCGGCCCCCTTTCCTTCAGGGGCCATCCGCCGGCCGGCGGCCTTCCGGGCCGACGCGCCCGTCCGCCCCGCCGTGCGCCTGCACGGCGGGGCGGACATGCCAGGCTGCCGAAGTGCGGACAAGCCCCGTTTTTGCGGCAGACTGGGCAGGCTCCCCGAGGGCCGAGGAACGATGCGAAGGATGGTCATGCCGATCACACCAGCCACCGCGGCGAACAGTTCGTCGAACGGCACATCACCAGCGATCCTGCTCGAACTGGTCGACGAACAGGGGAATACCATCGGCACCGCGGAGAAGCTCTCCGCCCATCAGGCACCAGGTCGGCTGCACCGCGCGTTCTCCGTCTTCCTCTTCGACGAGCGGGGCCGGCTGCTGCTGCAGCGCCGCGCGCTGAACAAGTACCACTCCCCCGGTGTCTGGTCGAACACCTGCTGCGGCCACCCCTACCCCGGCGAGGCACCCTTCGCCGCCGCCGCCCGGCGCACGTACGAGGAGCTCGGGATCTCGCCGTCGCTGCTCGCGGAGGCGGGCACGGTGCGCTACAACCACCCCGACCCGGCATCGGGGCTGGTGGAGCAGGAGTACAACCACCTCTTCGTCGGCATGGTGCAGTCCCCGCTGCGGCCCGATCCGGAGGAGGTCGGCGAGACGGCGTTCGTGACGCCCGACGAGCTCACGGAGTTGCACGGGCGGGCCACGTTCTCGGCGTGGTTCATGACGGTGCTGGACGCCGCACGCCCGGCGGTCAGGGAACTGACGGGGCCGTCCGGCGGCTGGTGAGGCGTGCGGGTGGTGCGTCCGGGCGCCGGCCGCACCCGCCCGCGCGGGAGCCACGGGTCGTCCCGGCGGATCAGGGCCGGAGCCGATCAGGGCCGGACATCCCTAGATCGGAGTCGCCTCACCGTTCAGGACGGGCATCAGCGGCAGTTCGGCCCAGATGATCTTGCCGCCGCTCGCGGTGTGCTCCACGTCGCACAGCCCGCCTGCCTCACGGGTGATCTCCCGTACGAGCAGCAGGCCCCGGCCGCCGGTCTGCGCGGAGTCGGTCTCCAGTGCCTTGGGCCGGTAGGGGTGGTTGTCCTCGACGGACACGCGCACCCACAGGGCGCCGATGGCGACCTCGACGGCGACCTCGGGGGAGAGCAGGGCCGCGTGCCGTACGGCATTGGTGACCAGCTCGGAGACGATCAGCAGAAGTCCCTGCACCATCTCGTCGGCGACCGGGACTCCCTGGCGGTGCAACAGGTCCCGCACAGCGCGCCGGGCCTGCGGTACGGAGATGTCCACCGCCGGAGCGGTGAAACGCCAGACCCCCTCGTACGACAGCGGCCGGGCGGGCACGCTCCCGCGGCTCTCCATAGTTTCACCCTCGGCTCGTTTGCCACTGACCTTCGAGTAACAAGTGTTGACAGGCAGTTGGTTCAGACCGAGCAGCTGAACAGAACTGATCGACTTTCGGCGTCTTTTGACCGTTTGCGTATGACAGCGTCAGTTGTGCGACTGGTCGCGACGCCCTTCTGTCCGGTTCGTCCGGCCGATCGTTTCAGCAGCCTTTTTCCCGGCACCCTTCGTGATCGACGGTCCTGACCAGGCGGATAGCATCCGGCGCATGGAACCACCCAAGTCGCCGCAGCCGCAGCTGGCACATACCGTCGAGGACGGTGTCGCCACCGTGGTCATCAGCAATCCCGCGAAGCGCAACGCGATGACCGCCGGGATGTGGCGGGCCCTGCCCGAGCTGCTCGCCGATCTGGCCCGGGACCGCGCCGTGCGGACGCTGGTGCTCACCGGAGAGGGCAAGACCTTCTGCGCGGGCGCGGACATCTCCTCGCTGCGCGACCCGGGCGAGGACCCGCAGGCGCTCGCGGTCCGCGCGGAGGAGGCGCTCGCCGGCTTTCCCAAGCCGACGCTCGCCGTGGTGCGCGGGTACTGCGTGGGCGGCGGCTGCCAGCTCGCCGCGGCCTGCGATCTGCGGTTCGCCGCGGACGACGCGCTCTTCGGCGTGACACCCGCGAAGCTCGGCATCGTCTACCCCGCGGCCTCGACCCGGCGGCTGGCGGCCCTGGTGGGACCAGCCGCGGCCAAGTATCTGCTGTTCTCCGGCGAGTTGATCGACACGGACCGGGCGCTGCTCACCGGGCTGGTGGACGAGGTACTGCCGGAGAGCGAACTGGGCAGGCGGGCGGCCGAGTTCACCCGGATCCTCGCCGCACGCTCGCAGCTGACGCAGTGCGCCGCCAAGGAGTTCACCGCGGGGCGCACCGACCGGGACGCGTACTGGGCGGCGCAGGCACGCGGCAGCGGCGACACCGCCGAGGGGGTCGCCGCCTTCCTGGAGCGCAGGGCGCCGCGTTTCGACTGGACGCCGGGGCCTACGGCAGGATGAACCGGCTCTTGGCGCGGAACTCCTCGACGAGGTGGGCGGGTGCCTTGTCCGGCGAGCCGGTGTCGTAGGGCGGCTGCGGGTCGTACTCGGTCAGCAGCTGCACGAAACGACGGCGGTACTCGGCGGGCGCGACGCCGAGCGCCTTGACGAAGGCCCGGCGCATGGCCTCCGGGGTGCCGTAGCCGCAGGCGCGGGAGACGTGCGCGATGCCGTCGGCCGTGTCCTCCAGGAGCCGCCGGGCGTGTTCGAGGCGTACGCGTTCGACGTAGCGGCCCGGTGTCATGCCGGTCTCGGCGTGGAAGGCGCGGGCGAAGTGGCGCGGTGACAGGCGTGCCCGGCCGGCGAGCGCCTCCACCGACAGGTCGGCCGCCGGATGCTCGGTGACCCAGTGCTGGACCTCCCGCAGCGGGTCGCGCCGGCGGTCTGGGCGGCGAGCTGGGCGCTGAACTGGGCCTGGTTGCCCGGCCGACGCAGGAACACGACGAGATGGCGCGCCACGGTGAGCGCCACGTCCCGCCCCAGGTCCTCCTCGAGCCCATCCTTCGCGGCGGGCCCGGTGGCGGCAATGACGAATGTCCCACCTTTCCTGCCATCCGGCGGGGCGTGTGACGACCACCCCTGTGCCGGCGTACCAACCAGTCGGTAACCTGCGCCCATGAGCTCTCTTCCCCCGCGCGCGGGACGCCGCTGCCACAACGCGCTGAACCCGCTGCACTCCACGGTCTACTTCTCGCCCGACCTGGGCAGGGAAATGGCCGGCATCGGTGTCGAGGACCCCAACGCGGCCTACTTCGCGGCCCGCTCCGCGGCGCTGGGCGCCGTCGGTCCCGGAACGGTCGCCGCCACCTTCTACAACTTCAACCCCGAACTGATCGCCCGGCATCTGCCCGCCGTGTGGGACACCGCGTCCCCCGAGACGGTGCTCGCGGCGCGGCTGCGCGCCGCCGACGCGACGCTGCGACGGCTGCTCGGCGAGGAGGTCGTCGCGTCCGACGAGCTGGCCGAGGCGGCGGAGCTCGCCCTGCGCGCCGCGCAGGCGTGCACCCGGCACGCCCGGCCGCTGTACGCCGCGCACGCCGATCTGCCCGTGCCCACCGAGCCGCACCTCGCGTACTGGCACGCGGCGACCCTGCTTCGCGAACACCGCGGTGACGCCCACCTTGCCGCGCTGCTGCTCGCGGGGCTCGACCCGCTGGAGGCGCTGGTGAGCCACACGGCCACCGGCAAGGGCATGGCACCTCGCTGGATTCTCGCGACCCGCGGCTGGCGCCGCGCGGACTGGGACGCGGCGCAGCACCGGCTGCGGGAGCGCGGACTGCTGGACGCGGAGGGCGCGCTGACGGATACGGGCACGGCGCTGCGCGGTGAGGTCGAGGACAACACGGACCGCATGGACCTCGCGCCGTACGAACATCTGGGCGCGAAGGGCGTGGAGCGCCTGACGCAGCTGGGCCGCGGCTTCCTGGTGACGGCGTTCGCGGCGGGCGCGTTCCCGCCGGATGCGACGGGCCAGGGCTGACGCGTCGCCTCGCCCCGCCGCACGCGGTGCGACGGGGCCACGCGACGAACTCGTGGGGACCGCCATGCCCCCGGGCGCGGCTACGCCCCGCGGAGCGGCGCCCGGCAGACGGGACCGCCCTGCCCGCGCAGGCGACGCCGTACGCCAGGGCAGGCGGTCATCCCGAGCCGACGGCCCTCCGCCGCCCGGCGTGGACGCCGAAGGCCGCGGGCCGTTGGACGCGCCGGACCGCCGCCGCGGCCATGCCCGCCGCGCGGCCGAGTCTGCGCAGGACCGGCACAACCCGGTCGGCAACGGCTCACGAACAGGGCGGCTCGGCTGAACACCGGCCTGTCATCCCCGGTCGAGCGGCCGAACGAACAGGGTGAAATACCCCCAGTCAGTCCCTTTTCCCTACGCGGCGGCACGCGACACGGCAGGGCGGCACCCGGCACAATGCAGGCTCAAGCACAGCCAGCACCGAGAAGGCGAGTCGGGGAACCGTGACCACGTCCATCGAAGGCAGGATCGCCGAGGAGCTCGGCGTACGCGAGCGGCAGGTGAAGGCGGCCGTCGAGCTGCTCGACGGCGGGTCGACCGTGCCGTTCATCGCGCGGTACCGCAAGGAAGCGACCGAGGTGCTCGACGACGCGCAGCTGCGCACGCTCGAGGAGCGGCTGCGTTATCTGCGGGAGCTGGAGGAGCGGCGGACCGCGGTTCTGGAGTCCGTACGGGAGCAGGGCAAGCTCACCGACGAGGTCGAGGCGCAGATCCGTGCCGCGGACACCAAGGCGCGGCTGGAGGACATCTATCTGCCCTTCAAGCCCAAGCGGCGCACCAAGGCGCAGATCGCCCGCGAGGCCGGGCTCGAACCGCTGGCGGAGGGACTTCTCGGCGACCCGTCGGAGGAACCACTCGCCGCGGCCGCCGCGTTCGTCGACGCGGAGAAGGGCTTCGCGGACCCGGCCGCGGCGCTGGAGGGCGCACGGGCGATCCTGGCCGAGCGGTTCTCCGAGGACGCCGACCTGATCGGTGAGCTGCGCGAGCGGATGTGGACGCGCGGGCGGCTCGCGGCGAAGGTCCGGGAGGGCAAAGAGGAGGCGGGCGCGAAGTTCGCCGACTACTTCGACTTCGCCGAGGCGTTCACCGAACTTCCTTCCCACCGCATCCTCGCCATGTTCCGCGGCGAGAAGGAGGAGATTCTCGATCTCGTCCTGGAGCCGGAGGAGCCGGTGGACGGCCCTTCGTCGTACGAGGGGATCGTCGCCGCCCGCTTCGGGATCTCCCAGCAGGGGCGGCCCGGCGACAAGTGGCTCGCCGACACGGTGCGCTGGGCATGGCGGACCAGGATCCTCGTCCACCTCGGCATCGACCTGCGCCTGCGGCTGCGCACGGCCGCCGAGGACGAGGCGGTGCGGGTCTTCGCCGCGAACCTGCGGGACCTGCTGCTGGCCGCGCCCGCCGGCACGCGCGCCACGCTCGGGCTCGACCCCGGTTTCCGTACGGGCGTGAAGGTCGCCGTCGTGGACGCGACCGGCAAGGTCGTCGCGACCGACACGATCTACCCACACGTCCCGGCCAACAAGTGGGACGAGTCGCTGGCGAAGCTGGCCCGCCTGACAAAGGAGCACGCGGTCGAACTGGTCGCGATCGGCAATGGCACGGCGTCCCGTGAGACCGACAAGCTCGCCGGTGAGCTCATCGCCAGGCACCCCGAGCTGGGCCTGACCAAGGTCATGGTCTCGGAAGCCGGGGCCTCGGTGTACTCGGCCTCCGCGTTCGCCTCGCAGGAACTGCCCGGCCTGGATGTGTCGCTGCGCGGGGCCGTGTCGATCGCGCGGCGGCTGCAGGACCCGCTCGCCGAGCTGGTGAAGATCGACCCGAAGTCGATCGGTGTCGGCCAGTACCAGCACGACCTGTCCGAGGTGAAGCTGTCGCGTTCGCTGGACGCGGTGGTCGAGGACTGTGTGAACGGCGTCGGCGTCGACGTCAACACCGCCTCCGCTCCGCTGCTTTCCCGGGTGTCGGGCATCGGCGCCGGACTCGCCGAGAACATCGTGGCCCACCGCGACACCAACGGTCCCTTCCGTTCCCGCAAGGCGCTCAAGGACGTCGCGCGGCTCGGCCCGAAGGCGTACGAGCAGTGCGCGGGCTTCCTGCGGATCCGCGGCGGCGACGACCCGCTGGACGCCTCCAGCGTGCACCCGGAGGCGTATCCGGTCGTACGGCGCATGGTGAAGACGACGGGCGGCGAGGTCGCGTCACTGATCGGGAACACGGCGGTGCTGCGGTCGCTGAGGCCCGCCGAGTTCGTGGACGACACCTTCGGTCTGCCGACGGTGACGGACATCCTGCGCGAGCTGGAGAAGCCGGGACGTGACCCGCGTCCCGCCTTCAGGACGGCGACGTTCAAGGAGGGCGTCGAGAAGATCGGCGACCTGGCCTCCGGGATGGTGCTGGAGGGTGTCGTCACGAATGTCGCCGCGTTCGGGGCGTTCGTGGACGTGGGCGTCCACCAGGACGGCCTCGTCCATGTATCGGCGATGTCGAAGACGTTCGTCAAGGACCCGCACGACGTGGTGAAGTCCGGCGACGTGGTCAAGGTGAAGGTGCTCGACGTCGACATTCCGCGCAAGCGGATCTCGCTGACGCTGCGGCTGGAGGACGAGGCCACCGCCACCGGTGCGCCGAAGCGTGAGCGGGGCGGCCGGCCGCCGCAGCAGCGCCAGGGCAGCGGTCGCGGTGGCACCGGCGGTGGTGGTGGCCGGGACCGGCGTGGTGGCGGGAACGGGAACGGCGGCGGGCGCCCGTCCCAGGCCCCGGCCCCCGCGAACAGCGCGATGGCGGACGCCCTGCGCAAGGCAGGCCTGCTGGACGGTGGCCGCGGCGGCAAGGGTCGCCGCTGACGCGCTGCCGTCGACCGGTGAGGCATGGGGCGGGCAGGGGTTTCCCTGCCCGCCCCGGCTCGTTTTCGGCCGACGTGCGGGGGCGACGGGGTCGTGTGACGCTGGCCGCATGAACCAGGTCGGAGACAAGCCCGAAGAGGTCCGCAAGCACCTCGAAGAGGAGCAGCGGGAGGCCCGGCAGAAGCAGAAGGAGCGCACGACCGACGACCGTGCCGCGAAGCCCGCCGAGCCCGACCGGCGCGACGACGAGACGTACGAGGAGCCGGAGGACCGCCCGTAGGGGCGGCCGCCCGCGGCTCAGATCTCGGTGACCTTGCCGGCGGCCACCTCGACGCGCCGCGTGGTGCGGACCGCGTCCAGCATCCGGCGGTCGTGCGTGACCAGCAGCAGCGTGCCCGTGTACGACTCGAGCGCCGACTCCAGCTGTTCGATGGCGGGCAGGTCGAGGTGGTTGGTCGGCTCGTCCAGCACCAGCAGATTGACTCCGCGTCCCTGGAGCAGGGCGAGGGCCGCGCGGGTGCGCTCGCCCGGGGACAGGGAGGTTGCCGGGCGCAGCACATGGGCCGCCTTGAGCCCGAACTTGGCGAGCAGCGTGCGGACTTCGGCGGGTTCGGTGTCGGGGACGGCCGCGCAGAACGCGTCCAGCAGCGACTGCGTCCCGTGGAACAGCTGTCGCGCCTGGTCGACCTCGCCGACGACCACGCCCGCGCCGAGCGAGGCGTGCCCGGCGTCGAGGGCGAGCCGACCGAGGAGAGCGCCGAGCAGCGTCGACTTGCCGGCGCCGTTCGCGCCGGTGATCGCGACCCGGTCGGCCCAGTCGATCTGCAGGTACGCCGGTCCGAAGCGGAAGTCACCGCGGCGGACCTCGGCCTCGCGCAGGGTCGCGACCACCGAGCCGGAGCGGGGCGCGGCGGCGATCTCCATCCGCAGCTCCCACTCCTTGCGGGGTTCGTCGACCGTGTCGAGGCGTTCGATCATGCGCTGTGTCTGGCGCGCCTTGGCCGCCTGTTTCTCGCTCGCCTCGCTGCGCAGTTTGCGGCCGATCTTGTCGTTGTCGGTCGCCTTGCGGCGGGCGTTCTTCACGCCCTTGTCCATCCAGGAGCGCTGCATATGGGCGCGGCTCTCGAGGGCTGCCTTCTTGTCGGCGTACTCCTCGAATTCCTCGCGCGCGTGGCGGCGGGCGGTCTCGCGCTCCTCGAGATAGGCCGCGTAACCGCCGCCGTAGAGGGTGATCTGCTGCTGGGCGAGGTCCAGTTCGAGCACCTTGGTGACCGTGCGGGTCAGGAACTCGCGGTCGTGGCTCACCACGACGGTGCCCGCGCGCAGGCCCTGGACGAAGGTCTCCAGGCGCTCCAGTCCGTCGAGGTCGAGGTCGTTGGTGGGCTCGTCGAGCAGGAAGACGTCGTAGCGGGACAGCAGGAAGGAGGCCAGTCCGGCGCGCGCGGCCTGGCCACCGGAGAGCGAGGTCATCGGCTGGTCGAGGCCGATGGCGAGCCCGAGGGAGCCGGCCACCTCCTCGGCGCGTTCGTCGAGGTCCGCGCCGCCGAGGTCCAGCCAGCGCTCCAGGCTGACCGCATAGGCGTCGTCGGCGCCGGGCTCGCCGTCGACCAGGCCCTGGGTGGCTCGGTCCATGGCGGCCTGCGCGGCGGTCACGCCGGTACGCCGGGCGAGGAAGTCCCGCACGGACTCGCCCTCGCGGCGATCGGGCTCCTGCGGGAGGTGGCCGACGGTCGCGGTGGGCGGCGACAGCCGCAGCTCGCCCTGCTCGGGGCGGTCGAGTCCGGCGAGCATGCGCAGGAGCGTGGACTTGCCGGCGCCGTTGACACCGACGAGGCCGATGACGTCGCCGGGCGCGACGACGAGATCGAGGCCGGAGAAGAGCGAACGGTCCCCGTGGCCGGCGGCGAGGTCCTTCGCGACAAGAGTGGCAGTCATCAGGAGGTCGATCCTAGGCCAGCACCGGGGACGGTCGTACGGCCCCGGAAGGCTCGTGACCCGTGACCCGTGACCCGGCACGGCGCACCAGGTCACCGACCCGGACGAGAAGCGCATGGCCTGGATGCCGTGACCCGTGGCCGTGGGCTGCGGTCCGGGCCTGCCCGCGCCCGGGGCGTGGGCTACGGTCCGGGACAGCCTGCCCCCGGGCCGACGCGCTCGGCCCCGCCCGTGCTCGGCTTGCTCCGGGCCGACGTGCTCGGCCGGTCCTGCTCCGAGCCAGCCCGCCCCCGAGCCGCCGCGCTCGGCCCCGCCCCCGGTCCGTGAACGCCGACCCCCAGATCACGAAAGCGACCGTGAGGACGGCCGTCACGCCGAACACCACGCGGTCCGTGACGGCCGGTCTCTCCTCGTGCGGGTGGCGGCCCGGCAGCGCCGCCCTGACCGGGTACCACTTCCGTTTGCCCGGTTTCTGTTCCTCGTGCGACACGGGGGCGCCTTTCACGAAGTCAGGGAGTCCGATTGCCCTCCCCGCTACCCCCTACCACACCCGCCGATCAGCGCCCGGGATCAACAGGCGTCAACAGGCTCGCCCTCGGTGAGGTGATAGGCCGCGCGGGTGTCGAGCAGCAGCGGGACCAGTGCGCGCCGGGACTGCCGCAGCGGCACGACGGCACCTCCTGCCACGGACCGGACCACGACGCCGTGCAGGGCCAGCTCGTCCTTCACGTCCGCGTACTGGGCGGTGTCGAGACGGTACGCGCAGGGCGGGTCCTGAAGGGTCTCCTCCGGTGTGGCGGGGTCGTTGTCCGCGCCGCCGAGATACACCGGACCTCGGTCCGCGAAGCCGGCCAGCCGTGCCGCGTCGGTCGCCGCCTCGATCCGGCCGCCGCGTTCCTCGCTGAAGGTAAACAGTCCCTCCAGCGCCGCGAGTTGGCTGTGCACGCGACGCCGGTTGTTCAACGCGGCGTCCGCCTGCTCCTCGGGCGTCAGCGCGTCGACGCGGCTCTCGATCAGCAGTCCGACCGCGTTCTTGATGCCGGTCGTGTTGCGCAGGATGCGCTCCTGGCCGTCACCGGCGGTCTGCTTGAGCGGTTCCCCGGTGACGGGGTCGGTCCAGATGCCGTACGTGCCGGTCGAGTAGCCCTGGTTCTCGGCGGCGGGACGGACGTGGCGCGCGGACAGCGTCCTTGCCTCCCGGTGGACGTCGGCGTGGGTGTTGAGGTTGCGGGGCCACAGGTCGAACAGGTCCTTGTCGTAGTAGGGCGGGGTGGCTCCGTACTCGTGGAGGTCGTAGACGACGTCCGGGCGCCGGTCGCGGATCACGGCGGCGACGGCCCGGCCCTCGGCGGTCTTCAGGGCGATGTGGTCGCGGTTGATGTCGACGCCGTCGGAGTTGCCCCGCGTGTCCGCGGCGCGGCCGTCGGGGTTGGCGGTGGGCACGACGAGGAGATGGGTGCGGGACAGCAGCCGGCGGGTCGCCGGGTCACTGCCGTAGGCGAGGTCGCGGACGGTGGTCAGACATGCCTCGCGGCCGGCGGGCTCGTCGCCGTGCTGACTGCAGATCAGCAGCACGGCGTGGGCGGCGTCGTGGTTGCCGAGGTTCACGAGTTGGAGCGGGCGGCCCTGCTTGGTGCTGCCGATCCGTTCGACGGACACGGAGGTGCTGTCCCGGTCCACGGCGGCGAGCAGCGCCTGTTCCTCGGGCTGAGTGGTCCAGCGGGCGCCGTTGCTGGTCTCGAAGCCGGTCCGGGGCACGGCGGGCGCGGCCTGGGCGGGCGCGGTGACCAGCGGGGCGGCCAGCGCCGCTGCCACGCCGGTCAGCAGGAGCGTGCGCAGACGCGGCATCCGGAGCATCGGTCGTGTGCGGGGCGTCATCGGGTGCTGCCTCCCGGGATCGGACGGATGGAACGCGGCCCTGCGACGCCGTCGGAGCTCCGGCCGCCCACGCCGGGGGTGTCGGTGGACGCGGTGGACCGGTCGGTGGCGCGGACGAAGGCGGCGGCTCCGCCGACGAGGGGCAGATCCGCCGTGGTGTGGGCGAGATCGAGGGTGAGCCGCGGGGTGCTCGCGGGCGGGTCGATCAGATTCCGGTCCGTGCCGGCGACGATGAGGGCGAGCCGGTGCCCGGCCGGGACCACGTGGTCGCTCGCGTGCAGATCGAGGGTGATGGTGTACGGCCTGCCGGGCGTCAACGGCCTTCCCTCGGCGGCGGACGCGTGGTTGCCCAGGTCTGCCCAGCCGCGGCTGAAGATGGTATGGCCGACGTCGGCGGTGGCCGCCTTCGTCTCCTTGAAGCAGGAGCTGTCGCCTGCGGTGCTCGCACCCCAGCAGGTGCGTGCGGGCAGCGTGGTGATGCCTTCGCCGGCTGCCGCGTAGTCGCGGATGGTGGCAGGGCCAAGGTCGACGAGTACGGCGGTCAGATGGGCGCTGCTGGTCGAGGGGGTGGCGGTGACGGTGACCCGGCCGGAGCCGGACAGGCGCAGATCCCGGTCGAGCGGGCGCGTGACGAATCCCGCCTTGGCCGCTGTGGTGGTGTCGACGGCGGCTGCCCAGTCGGTCTCGTCCTGCCGCGGATCGTCGGTGAACGTCTCGGTGGTGCCGGGGAGCGCGGGCGTCAGGGACAGGGTGCCTACGCCGGGAGCCCGGCCGGTGCCTGGGCGCAGGGCGGTCGTGGCGGTGCGGCGCGGCGGCCAGACCCGGTCGGTGGACCACTGGTCGGGGGCGTGCTCGATGTCGGCCATCGGTTCGCGGTCGATGCCGTTGTCGTGGCCGAGCAGATAGTGGTCGAACCAGCGGTGCAGGGTGGTGACCCACGTGCCGCGGCGGAAGTCGAACGGGTCGACGTGGCCGGTCTGCGAGAGCCACACCTTGCGCTCGACGCCGTTGTCGGCTGGGGTCCCCCCTACGTCAGTAAGGGGAGCGTCCCACCACTGGCCGAAGTGCTTGGCCCGGACGTTGAGGTCCTGCATGCCGTGCACGGCGAAGACGCTGGCCCTGACCTTGTCCGCGTCGGGGACGTAGTCGCGTTCGGCCCACAGGGCGGTGAGGTCACCGCTGCGCGGGGCCCCGTCGACGAGGCGCTGCTGGACGGCCTGGCAGCGTTCGCGGGCCTCGGGGCTCTCGACGTAGCCGGAGAGCCAGTCAGGGCCGGAGTCGTACAGCGGCGCGCCCTTGGCGAAGTAGTAGTCGTACCAGGAGGAGATGGCGCCGATCGGGACGATGGTCTCAAGTCCGCGTACGCCGGTGGCGGCGACGCCGTTGGCGATCGTGCCGTCGTAGCTCTTGCCGATCATTCCGGTGGCGCCCGTGGTCCAGTCGGCCCGGGTGCGTTCGCGGCCCGAGCGGGAGGTCCAGCCGTGGGCGCGGCCGTTCAGCCAGTCGACGACGGCCTTGGCGGACTGGATGTCCGAGCGGCCGCCGACGTCGACGCAGCCGTCCGACCGATTGGTTCCGGCCAGATCGACGGCGACGAAGGCGTAACCGCGCGGGACGAAGTAGTTGTCGTAGTACAGCGGGAACTGGACGGGGTCGCCGTTCTCGTCGTAGGTCTTGCGCTGGCTCTCGTTGCCGCGCCCGCAGCAGGAGTAGTACGGGCTGGCTTCCATGATCACGGGGATCTTCCGCCCGGCACGCGCGGTCTCGCGCGGGCGGACGATGTCGACGGCGACCCGGTCCGTGCGGTCGTCGCCGTCCTCGTCGAGCCCGGTGTCGACCCAGACGGACTCGCGGATCGCGTTCTCGTAGGAGTAGACGGGCCGGCTCTCGCGCGGCGGCGGCACGCCCAGTGCCCCCGCGGGGATGCCCACGGCCAGCAGAGCGGCGGAGGCCACGAGGACCAGCGATCTGTACGTCAGGCGGGTGGCCCGCACAGGTATCGGCATGGGCCGGAAGGTACTCCGGTCAACTGCCGTGCGACAGGGGGCAGTCGGGGGAACGCCGCGCGATCTGCCGGCGACGCCTGCACTCAGCTGTCGCCCGCTAATTTTTCTGCAGGGCGCGGGTGACACCCGCGATGACGGCCCTGTTCTCGTATGGCTACGGCGAACGGACATGTAGCGCAGGGTGATGCCCGGGGCTGGGTCAGACATGGGGGTCGGCGGTACAGCGATTGGCGGTAGCGGCAATTCCGCTTCGAAGTCCGCTTATCGGACTTGCGGCACCTGATGGCTCGCCGGAGTGCTGCCACAGTAAATGCCGGATTTACTGCGACAGGGCCGGAAGGGCGGGACGGCGTGACGATCGAACCAGTGACCGAACTCGGGAGTGGGGGCGCGCTCGGCCTGCCGCGCGCCCGGGTCGTGCCGCTGTCCGCCCCGCCCTCGTCGTACACCGCGGCGGTCGAGCGCAACCTCACCGGTGCGGGCATCGCGAAGTCTTCCGCGCGGATCTACCGGATCTCGCTGACGACGTGGGGGTGGATGCTCGCCGGCGAACCGGCGCCGACCGGGCCCGCCCGCCGGGGCGCGAAGCCGTCCGTCTTCCCCGTCACCGCGATCGACGACCCGGCACTGCCGGAGATGCTGGCCGAGCTGGCGGCGGCGCGGGCGGACGAGATGGACGCCGACACCGTCAACCGGGAACTGTCCATCGCGCGCAAGGTGATCGGCTGGTGGCAGCGCCAGGGCTGGATCGAAGGCGACCCGACGATCGGCATCGAGCGGCGGCCGACACCGCCCGACCGCACCAAGGCCCTGGCCGAGAACCAGATCGCCGCCCTGTGGCGCCTGGACGTCGCCCTGCGGGAGAAGACGTTCTGGAAGATGCTCTACGAATCCGCCGCACGGGCGGATGAGGTGCTGTGCCTGAACGTGGAAGACCTGTACCCGCAGGACAAGCGTGGCAGGATCACCGCCAAGGGCGGGGCGACCGAATGGATCCATTGGCAGTCCGGCACGGCCCAGTTGCTGCCCCGCCTCATCGCCCGCCGCACCCGCGGCCCGCTGTTCCTCACCGACCGCAAGGCCCCGGCCGGAACGCCGACGCTCGACGTGTGCCCGGAGACCGGCCGGGCCCGGCTCTCGTACCGCCGGGCTGAGGAGATCTTTGAGGAGAACACCCGGCTGCTGGCCAACCCGCTCGCCTCGCCCGAGGACATCGAGGACCTGGACGGCTGGACCCTGCACCGACTCCGCCACAGCGCCCTGACACACGACGCCGAGGGCGGCACCTCCACTCCGATGCTGCTGGCCCGCTCCCGCCATGCCTCCGTCCGCTCCTTGGAGCGGTACGCACGTCCCGGCGTTGACGCTGTCGCCCGGCACGTCGCCGGACTCGACACCGCCGCCCGGCGGAAGCGCTGACGCCTCCAAGATCAACTAGTGGCGGCTTCCGGGCTCACCTCGGCGCCACCCCGAGCTCGGTCGCACGGCCAGACGCGAGCGCCGGCCCTTGAGTGTCAGGGCGGGCGTCTGCGTTGTCGGCCTCGGGACTATGCGTTCCCGTCGGGGGTGTGGTCGGCCGCGCCGTCCCCGGCCGGGCCGAGGAAGAGCGTGCCAGGGTTTAGCAGGCCGATGAGGTTGTGCCACGCCTCGGCCCGCACCCGGTCCAGAGGTGAGGCGTCGGCACGGAAACCCCTCCACCAGGCTTCGCCACGAAGCGGGCCAAGCACCCCGGCCTCGATCACCTCCCGGTGGGAACGTGCCGTGCGGCCCCGGAAGGCCGGTACGTCGCTGGCCCATTCGGTGAACACATGCAGCTCCGGAGCCAGCATCTCCGCCCGGTGCCACGTCTCCTGACTCCATGGGCCGGCCCCGACCGTCGCATCGAGCACACGGCGCATCCAGTGCCCCGATGCCCTGTTGACAGCACCGACGAGCGTGCTCCACTGTGCCTCCCGACAACTGCCGGGCCAGCGGTGGGGGTTCCGGCCGATCGACACGGGAAACGTCACGGTCGGCGTATGCCCTGCCAGGCACAGCTCGAACCGCCGCCGCTCCCCCTCACCGCCCAGCCAGACCAGCTCCGCGCCCAGCACCTGCGTGACCGAGTACGTGACCGGTGGCCGCCACGGCAGGACGGGAGCGAGCCGACGCTGCACGGTGACGGCGTCGCCGTCGAAACGAGCCCGGGCACAGGAGGTTTCCGCTGAAAGGACAGGCCCGCCACCTGCTGACATGAAGCCTCCCGAGTAGTCATGGTGCCGGCGCACGGATGCCGGCACGGCCTCCCGACCACCATCACGAGTGGAAGGGCCGAACCGTTCCCTCCTCTTCCGGCAGACGGGCAAGCCGGGGACACCGAAGCCGGCCTGTGAGCGTTATTACAGGTCCGACTCTGCGGGCGGGAGCTCGGTCTCGCTGCGGTTGTGGAGCCAGTTCAGCAGCCGGAAGCCGCGCTCGCTCTGCTCAGCGTTTCCGGGGTACGGAGATACGCGCCAGACGCTCCAGCGTGCTGCGACAAAACCGTGCCTCGAAGTCCTTGACCGCCTTGCCGACCAGCCGCCGGACCTGCCCCGGGGCTGGCGGTTTGATGTGGTCGTTGCGGCAGCGAGCCACTACCGCGGCCGCGAGCCGGTCCCGCGACAGCTCCACCAGGCACAGCTCGGTGGCCAGCCATCCGGCCAGCTGCTCCTGGTCCTCCTCGGCGTTTGCCCGGAACCCGTACGCCGCCCGGATCTCGCCCCGGCGGCGCTGGATTGCCTTGCTCTGCCACTCGTACTCAGCCCACGCCTCGGCCGGGACCTTCACCTCCTGGGCCACATACTCCACCGCAGCGGCCGGAATTTCCTTGGCCGTCTCCGGGAACCGGGCCTCCACCTCGAAGAACTTCAGCAGCAGCGCGAAACCGAGCCGGGTCGCCCCCGACTTGTTCCGCACCCTCTTCATGTCTTCTTCGAGCAGCGTCCAGACGTCGATCAGGTCCTCAGGCTCCCAGTCCTGCCGCACCCAATACCCCTCCACCCCGACCGAGATCACTCGTTCGGCTCAACGAGGCACCCAGCCAGGGGAAACGAAGACGAGGGCGATTACACAGCGCTACATGTCCGTTCGTCGTAGCTATACGAGAACAGGGCCATGACGGCGGTCGTCAGCATCCAGCCGAAGGCGATCAGGAGGTAGGCCAGCCACTGGAGGCTGTCGTTCGACCAGTGAATCCACTCGGTCGCCCCGCCCTTCGACGTGACCTTGCCGCGCTTGTCCTGCGGGCACGGATCCTCCACGTTCAGGCACAGCACCTCGTCGGTTCTGGCCGCCGATTCGTAGAGCATCTTCCAGAACGTCTTGTCCCTCACCCCGGCGTCCATCCGCCACAGGGCGGCGATCTGGCTCTCGGTCAGGGCCTTGGTGCGATCCGGCGGTGCCGGGCGCCGCTCGATGCCGATCGTCGGATCGCAGATGATCCAGCCCTGGCGCCGCCACCAGCCGATCGCCTTGCGTGCGATGGACAGTTCCCGGTTGACGGTGTCGGCGTCCATCTCGCCCGCCCGCGCCGCCGCCAGTTCGGCAAGGGCCTCCGGCAGGCCGGGGTCGTCGACCACGGAGACGGGGACGGCGGGCGGCTTCGCGCCACGGCGGGCACGCCCGGTCGGCGCCGACTGCCCGGCGACCCTCCCACCCATACATTCGCCAGTTCGACTGACATCCACCTACCCTTCCCTGACTCTGTCGCAGCAAAATGCGTACACCTCGCCTGCGGCGACTGAAGAGCCCGCCGCAGGTCGCGACGATCAACGTAGGGGCTCCGTCGCAGTAATCCGGCATTTACCGCGACAGGTGAGAGTCCTGCGGTTGAGCTGCGCTGATGGGTGGGTGGTCAGGAAACGGCGTCGACGAGGGCCTGGAGCAGTCGCTGGGGGTCTTCGGCGATCCTATTGCAGACGTAGAGCCACCATTCGGTGCCGAAGACGACGTACTCGCGGGTGGGGTGGCCTCGCTCGGCCATGGCGTCCAGGCGGTCGGGTCCGAGCCCGAGGAGGGTCTCGAACTCCCAAGGAACGGTTTCGAGCGTCTTCCCGTTGGTGTGGCGGTCGATGTGGTGGATCAGATCCCAGTCGTGGGTGGCGAAGGAGCACAGGTGGCCTGAGTCCGCCAGTCGCTCCGCATGGTCGAGGTAGGCAGTGGCGAGGGCGGGGTCCTCGCGCTGGTAGGCGATGGTCTCGGGTTCGAGGAAGGCGCCTTTGACCAGGCGGATGCGTCCAGGGAGGGAGAGGAGTCGGTGCAGATCCTCGGCGGTGCGGTGCAGCCGAGCCTGGACGGTGACACCCACGTGGTCGAACGATTCGCACAGGGCGCGGTGCACGGCCAGCACGGCGTCGGTGCGGTCGGAACCCTCCGCGGAGATGATCATCTCTCGGCCGGTATCGGCAGTGGCCTGCGCGAGTCGGGTGGCGTTGGCCAGGGCGAGTTCTTCGTCGATGGCGAGGCCGATGTGGGAGAGGTCAAGGGAGATCGAACAGTCGGGCGGCAGCAGTCGGGCGGCGTTCAGGAAGACATCGGTCTCCTCGGTGGCCCGCTGCGAGTCGCGGCAGCTTTCACCCATGTACTCGACGTTCACGCGGTGGCCGCTGGCGAGGATGCTCTTCGCGCGTTCCAGCGCGTCGGTCAGGCTCTCGCCGGCCATGTAGCGCCGGGCGACCTTGCGGGCCAGTGGGCCGACGGCCGGGTCCTGGGGGATGCGCCACTTCAGGTCCTCGTCGAGCGCGAGTGTGCGCAGGACCTGCGCGGCCTGTGACGACAGTGCGGTGGTGCCGGAGGCGGGGAGGTGTGTGGTCATCGGGGCCCAGCTTTCGCGATGGTGTGCGTATGGCCGCGAGCCTTTCAGGGCAGGGCACCTGGTGGGAGTGGCGGAAATGACAGGTAGGCTGAAATTCCTGCCACCGCCCTGAAGGAAACTGGAACCGATGCTCCGAGATGTCGCGGTCCTCGCCCTCGACGGTGCCCACGCCTTCGAGCTGGGCGTCTTCTGCGAGATCTTTGGCATCGACCGAAGCGCCGATGCGCTGCCCCGCTACGACTTCGCCCTCGTCTCGGCAGCAAGCGACAGTGTGCCCACCCGGCACGGCTTCGAGGTGCGCACCCCGCATGGCCTGGAGCGGCTCGCGTCCGCGGATCTCATCTGCGTTCCAGCCTATGACCTGGGCGTGCGGCAGCCAGATCGGCTAGTCGAGGAACTGGGTGTCGCCGCCGAGCGGGGCGCCCGCATCCTCAGCATATGCACTGGCGCCTTCCTCCTGGGCCAGGTCGGCCTGCTGGACGGGCGGCGCTGCACCACCCACTGGCGGTACACCGAGGAACTCGCCCGCCGCCACCCCCGGGCCCGGGTCGAGTCGGACGTGCTGTATGTCGACGAGGACCCGGTCATCACGGGGGCCGGTACTGCCGCCGGCGTCGACACCTGCCTTCATCTGGTCCGCAAGGAGCACGGCAGCGCCGTCGCCAACGCGATCGCCCGCCGGATGGTGGCACCCCCGCACCGGGAAGGTGGCCAGCGCCAGTACCGCGAGCGCCCCCAGCCTCGGGAGGGAACCGGCTCTCTGACCCCCGTGCTGGCTTGGATCGAAGCCAACCTCGACCAGTGCCTAACCGTCGAGGAGATGGCCCGCCGCGCCCACCTGTCCCCGCGTACCTTTGCCCGCCGTTTCCAGCAGGAGACCGGAACCACCCCACTGCAATGGCTGATGGGACAGCGCGTCCTGCTCGCCCAACACCATCTGGAAACTACCGACGAACCGATCACCGCCATCGCCCGACGCACCGGCTTCGGCACCATCGACAACCTCCGCCACCACTTCGTCCGCCGGCTCGGGACCACACCCCAGGGCTACCGGCGCACTTTCCACGCTCCCCACCAGGAGCCATGACCCAACGGAACAGAGGGATACGGCTCGGGCAGGTTGGTGACGGTCGATCAGCCCAGCCCGCAAGGTCGGCGCCGCCGATCTCCAGACGCGAGCCCAGGTCGAGCTTCACCTCGCCGTACGGACGCACATGGCTCCAGAAAAGGGGCGTCAGGCCACGCCGATCGGCCGGGCCGAGCAGGCCAGAGTAGGCGGGCTCGACCAGGATGGCTTGGAGCATCAGTGTGTTGACGTACACGAGACTTGCCTGCAGGATCCGCAGGCACAGCGCCGCCATCTCCACCTCCTCGCGCCGGTTGCTGGAGATCTCCCCGCCTTTGCCGTAGTAGATCACCGCGTTCGCCGCGTTCCAGGACTCCACCACGTTCAGCCCCTCCTCGATCTCGCGCTGAAGGTCCCGGTCGCGCAGAAAGCGGGCGACGAAGCAGGTGCGTTGGGCGCGGCCGATCTCGAGCATCGCCTGGTAGGCCGGGTGGGAGGCGGAACGGGTGAAGCGCGAGGATCCGCGCGAGTGTTGCCGCGGTGATGTTGCGATCCTCGCTCAGGGCGGGGTGGCCGCGACGCCGTCTCGGAGCTCCTTCCCCAGGCGGAGGGGGGACCGACCTGGGCCGGGTCCCGCTGCGCGAGGGGGGTCCGGCTGGTCATCCGATGTGAGAGGGCTGCTTCGCACCAGTCTGTGGGGGCCGGGGGTGAAGACTCCCCGACCACCGGCCACTTGCCGGCGGCGGGGCTCACGGCTGGCTGTTGCTGGTTCCCGGTTCGACGGACGGGAAGGCATCAACGTCCCAGTCGGCCAGGATCGGCAGGAGCCGGGCGGTCTGCGAGTCGGGTTCGACGGTGTAGACGACAAGCCTCTGGTCCCGCTCGTGCGGTGAAACGACGATCTCGATGTCGAAGGACAGCGTTCCGACGGTGGGATGGTGGATGCGCTTGGCGACGGATGCGTAGTCGCGGACGGTGTGGTCATGCCACCAGCGGGCAACGTCGTCGTCGGCTGCGCGCAGTTCGTCGACAAGAGCCAGCAAAGCGAGGTCGTGCGGTCTGCGGCCGCTTTCCCGACGCAGCGTGGCGATCGCGGCGGAGGCGAAATCGGCCCAGTTGATGATCCGCTCACGGGCGACCGGGTCTTGGAACAGGAAGCGCATGAACGACGTCCCCGGCTCCAGCGGGCGACCGAGCACGGCTCGCAGCAGCGCGTTGCGGGCCAGCACGTCCCCGCGCTGGCCGAGCAGCAGCGCCGGGACGTGATCGAGCGTCCCAACGAGCCGCAGCAGTCCGGCATCGGGTCGCTGAACCGCCGGTGCGTGCGCGTGACGGCGCGCTGTGGGCGCTGCGAGGTCGCGAAGGTGGGCGCACTCGACCGCGTCCAAGCGCAACGCCCGCGCGAGCGCATCGAGCACTTGGTCCGAAATGTTCGCCTGGCGTCCCTGCTCCAGCCGGCTGTAGTAGTCCGGGCTCACGCCGGCCAAAAACGCCAACTCCTCCCGCCGCAGGCCCGGCACTCGCCGCGCGCCGGGAAACGCTTCGATTCCCGCCTGGGAGGGCGTGAGCCGGTCACGGCGGGAGCGCAGAAAGGCTCCGAGCGCGGCACGGTCATGTGGCATTTCTCCAGGGTAGGAGAGATGACCGGGCCGTGGGTGGCCCTGTCATGCCCCGGCTCGTCCGGGCCTGGCCCCTCTGCTTCACTCCGTCCTAGAAAGGAGCCATGACGTCCACCTCTGTGAACCACAGCACCCCCATCACCCACCCTGACCGCCTGGCGGGACGCACCGCCGTTGTCACCGGCTCGACCAGCGGGATCGGCGCCGCGATCGCCCGTACGCTGGCCGGCGAGGGCGCCCATGTCGTCGTCAGCGGCCGGGACGCCGCTCGCGGGAAGGGCGTCGTCGAGGAGATCCGTGGGGCCGGCGGCCGCGCCGACTTTGTCGAAGCGGACCTGGCGGGCAGCTACGAACAGCTCCGTGCCTTCACCGCCCAGGCAACCTCCGCCCTCGGCGGGCGCGTCGACATCCTGGTCAACAACGCGGGCCTGTACCCGGCGACCGCGACTGAGGACCTGTCCGACGCGGACCTCGACGCCATGCTCGCGGTCAACCTCCGAGCGCCTCACGTCCTCGTCGGCGCCATGGCACCCGCCATGGTCGAGCGCGGCAGCGGAGTGATCATCAACATCGGTTCCTGGATGGCTCAGGTGGGCAGTCCCTTCGCGGCGATGTACACCGCGACCAAGGCCGCCGACGAGCAGCTCACGCGCAGTTGGGCCGCCGAGTACGGGCCGCGCGGCGTGCGTGTGAACGCCGTCGCACCCGGCGTGACCCTCACACCTGGCAACGAGGCGCACCGCGCGCAGCTCGACGCGATGACCGCCGCCACCCCTGCCGGAGTCGTGATGCGGCCGGACGACATCGCTCAGGCAGTCCTCTACCTCGCTTCCGACGCCGCCACCATGGTCCATGGCATCACGCTCTACGTCGACGGCGGAATCTCCGGCACACGCCTGAACTGAGTTGCCGCCCGGGGTGCGGCCGAACGCCGAACCCGCTGGACCGGCTTCGACTTGACGCCGAGCTGGTTGGTCATGGAGATCACCTGGTCACTTCATGGCCGAAGAAGCCCCCGCCGACATCACCAAGGCCCTCCGAGACCCACTCGCCCGCTGAACGACCGAACCAGCCGGGAGCCAACCGAGTCGTCGACCAGCATGACCAGACAACGACCAGCAATCACAAGGTCCGAGGCTGTAATACCAGCCCATGTACAAGATCACGCGACTGTGCAACAACCCTGCCCCTTCCGGGGAGCTCCTTCATGTGAACCGCGATTTTCCCGGGTTGCAGCATTGCCGAAAGCGAGGACGAGAGCCTTATGCGGGATAGTGAAGAACTTGATGAAAAGGCCACGCCGAGAACGAAGGTGGTCCGGCCGGGCGCGGTGCTGACGGCCGCGCTCTGGCCCTTACGACGTGTCCAGGCGGTCGGCCTGGTCCTGGCGATGGCGGCGGCGTCGCTGGTGGTGGTCGGGACGGCCGCGACCCCGGTGTTCGCAGCTCCGCTGGATAACACACCGCTGATTACCCACAATCTGCAGGGTGCGCAGTCCTCGTCCGAGGACGACGGCACTGATCACAACAAGTGGCAGGAGATCGTCGGGGGCTACGCCGAGGCTGCGGAAATCGTCGCGATACAGGAGGCGGGCCCCGCCGACGGGCCGGGCAACTCCCAGCCCGTACGGAACATCATGATCCCGGCCCTGCCGCAGGGTCAGGGTGACCGCGGCTTTGTCCAGCAACGCCGGTGGACGTACCACCGCGCCTCGTACGAGGTCTACTTCCTGCAGACCGATGCGCGGGGAGGGCAGTGGACGGGCGGCCGCACCAACCTCGCACTGGTCACTCAGCGGCAAGCGGACGAGGTCACCGCCATACCCAACCCCGTCGCGGGCGGCCGGCCGGCGCTGGGCGTGCGGTTCGGCAACGACTGGTACTTCACCTGGCACGGCCGGTCCATGGGCCCGAACCAGCTCAACGACTCCCAGCAAATGGTGCAGGCGATAGCAGGCTGGGTGAACCAGGTGCCGGGACGGGACTGGACGGTGATGGCAGACTTCAACCAGGAGCCGGGCCAGTTCGGGCTTCCGCCGAACACACAGGCGTATCGCACTGGGCAGCCAACCCACCAAAGCGGCCGCGAGCTGGACTGGGCGATCTCGTCCAGGCGGATCCCCGGCCATCCGGTGCGCCGGATGGCCGGTGCGCTTCCGGACCACTACGCGGTGGCGATCGGCGCGATGCGCGCGGGTGCCGAGCCCAAGGATCTGAGGATCGAGCCGACCGGTGACTCGATCACCTATGGCACGAAGAGCTCGCATGGGTCGGGGTACCGCAAGGCGTTCTTCACCGCCCTGCTGGCGGGACTGACGTTCGCCACGCTGTTGAAGAAGGACTTCGTGGGCTCGCAGCGGTCGGGGGCCATGGAGGATCCCGACCACGAGGGTCATCCGGGCTGGGAGATCAACGACCTGGCCCGCATCATCGAGGGCTCGGTGTCCTCGAACCGGCCCAACGTGGTGACCCTGCACATGGGCACCAACGACATGAACAACGGGCACGCAGAGGGGGCGCCGGGCCGCCTGGACGGGCTGATCAGCAAGATCCAGAAGTCCAGCCCGGGTGTGACGGTGCTAGTGGCCACCCTGGTTCCGGCGTCCAACCCGGGCGTGCAGGACCGGATCGAGGACTACAACGAACAGGTCCGCGCCATCGTGAAGCGGCGCAAGGACGACGGCGAGAGGGTCCTGCTGGTCGAGATGTCCACGGTGACCACCGCCGACCTGGCCGACGGGCTGCATCCCAACGACGCCGGGTACGCGAAGATGGCCGACGCCTTCGACGACGCCCTCGGTCTGGCGCTGGAGTTCGGCTGGATCGAGGACCCCTCCGATGCGGGCGGGCCGCTGGCGTGCACCACGGCCGGCGGCTGGTACGACCGGGGACAGATCGCATCCGGAGTGGGCGGCCTGGGCGTGCCCGGGGACCAGGTCCGCTTCGCCGACATCAACGGTGACGGCAAGGACGACTACCTGGTGGTCGCCGACGACGGGACGGTGAGTGCCTGGTACAACAACGCCGGGGCCTCCGGCGCTCCGACATGGACCCGCAAGGGGAACATCATCCCCGGCACGCCCGCCGACGAGGGTGAGCAGGTCATGTTCGCCGACATCGACGGCAACGGCCGGGACGACTATCTGGCCGTCTCGGAGAACGGAGCGGTCAGGGCGATGTTCAACACCGACGACGGCCCCGAGGACGTGACCTGGGTCGACAAGGGCAAGATCGCCTCCGGGGTCGGTGACCCGCGCTGGAACGGCCCTGTGCGTGACAGGCTCCAGTTCGCCGACATCAACGGTGACGGCAAGGACGACTACCTGGTGGTCGCCGACGACGGAAGGCTGTATGCCTGGGTCAACTCCGGCGGGGACTCCGGCGGCAAGCCGGGATGGGTCGAGTGGGGCGACATCGCGCCCGGCGTCGACGACATCCGCTCTGCCGAACAGATCCGCGTCGCCGACCTCACCGGTGACGGTCTGGCCGACTACCTCATAGTCTCCGACAGCGGGGCCGTCATGCTCCGGGAGAACGCCTTCCCCGCCGCTGACCCCAAACGCGTGGGCTGGGTGTTCCACTCGAAGGAGATCGCCTCCGGCGTCGGCGCCTCCCGCGACCACCTCCGCTTCGCCGACCTGGTCGGCGACCGGTCGGCCGACTACGGGGTCGTCTCCGACACCGGGAACGTCAAGGTGTGGGAGAACAGCCGGGCGAACGGGGCGGACTGGACGCCCCGCGGTCAGATCGCCACCGGACTCGCCGGTCCCCAACTGGACTTCGCTGACATGGACGGTGACGGCAGGGAGGACTACCTCGTCGTGTCCGCCAACGGCGCGGTCAAGGCGTGGCTGAACCGCGGCGGCGACTCGGGCGGCAGTGCGGGCTGGGCCGAGCGAGGCCAGATCGCCTCCGGCGTCGGCGGCCATCGGGATCAGGTGCGCTTCGCCGACGTCAACGGTGACGGCAGGGACGACTACCTCGTCCTCCACAAGGACGGTGCCGTGGACGCATGGCTGAACACCGGCGGGGACTCCGGCGGCACGGCCTGGTGGACCAGCAGGGGGCGGATCGCCTCCGGCGTCGGCGCCACGATGGACCAGATCCGGTTCGCCGACGTCAACGGTGACGGCAGGGACGACTACCTCGTGGTGTCCGCCGACGGCGCGGTCAAGGCGTGGCTGAACCGCGGCGGCGACTCGGGCGGCAGTGCGGGCTGGGCCGAGCGAGGCCAGATCGCCTCCGGCGTCGGCGCCACACGCGAACAGATCCGCTTCGCCGACATCAACGCCGACCACCGGGACGACTACCTCGTCCTGTCCGAGAACGGAGCCGTCAAGGCCTGGCAGAACAACTGCGGCGACCCGGCATGACACCCCTGACCGCACTTGAGAAGACATCGGCCTGACCCGATGACCGGCCCGGGATGAGCACATCACCACGCTCATACCCGGGCCGAGAGGGACCATGGGCGGAATGCCGAGCCATGGCCGCTGCACCAGTTGTCCGTCCGGGCCGGTGAAAGCCGCCTCCACCCCGGCCACCGCCGCCACGTCCGGCTCGTCTGCCCGTCTCTTCCGGCCAGCTCTGCCGGGTCGCGCGCCCAACCGGCCGGCTCCTCTGAGGGTCAGCCGGGCCAGTTGGTGGCCGTGGCCCGCAGCAGTGGCCTCGGTCAGGCGGGTCGGGGCTGGCTGCCAGAACACCAGCAGTGGGCAAGCTCGAAGGCCGAGCTTCCCGGCCTCGGCCTCCCACTGGACATGTACCGCATCCGCGAGCTGGTCGGCGTTTTCTTCCCAGGGACTGCTCGGCGCCGTCTCGACGATTGGAACGACGGAAGTCCGCCCAGGCCAGCGGGGCCAGCTTGAGAAGCATGGGAAGTGCCACTGCCTCACTCGCCCCCCTGCGCCGAGCCGTTACTCCAGTACTTCAACATCAGCGCGAAGTCAAGCGTCCCACCCCGCTTCCCCACGACGAGCGCCAGCTCATCATCGAGCACCGTCCAGTGCTCCACCAACTCGTCCATGCCGACCGGCTGCCGTCCATGGGCCGCATCATGCCGAACCCGGGCAGACCCGGGACGAGCCAACGGTCAAAGATCACCCGCGTTTGGGCTCGTGACAGGTTCGTTAAAGGCACCCGGATAAGCCCAGCGGTCACACAGGTTCGGAATCGTTTTCGAGCTGGCTCGTCTTGGCCCGCAGCCATGCCGTCAGCTGGCGGACGCGTCCGTCTTGCTCGGGTGATTGACGGCTGAGGAGGTGGTAGCTGGTGCCGTCGGGGACGAAACCGAAGGGCGCGACGAGTTGCCCTCGCTCTAGGTCGTCTCGGACGACGGCATACGGTGCGATTGCGACCCCGACGCCGGCCACGGCGGCCTGGAGGGTCAGGTAGAAGTGCTCCAGGGTCTGCTGGGAGGCGGGCTCTGCTTTCATGCCGGTGATGCGTCGCCAGTCGTCCCACGCCTGCGGTCGTGTGTCGGTGTGCAGAAGGGCTACCTGCGATACGCCGGCGGCGCCGGTAAGGCGGGTCGCGAGATCGGGCCGGCAGACGGGTCCGATCCGCTCTGCGAACAGGCGGGTCCGGCTCACCTCTTCAGGGAACGGGAAGTCGTCTCGGCGGATCGCAAGGTCGATGTTGTCCCGCTCGAAGAAGACAGGGCCGCCGGCTGCGGACAGGTGGACGGCGACGTCCGGCACGTTCAGGGCCAGATCGGGGAGCCGGGGAATGAGCCATCGCATCAGGAGTGTGGGCTCACACGAGAGGGTGAGCGGTCCTGCGGGTGTGCGGTGTGAGATCTGCCGGGCTGCCGCATCGATCTGATCGAGCGCGTCCCGGACAATGGCCGCCAGCTGGCGGGCCTGCGGGGTCGGGCGCAGGGCGCGTGTCTGTCGCTCGAACAGTGATATTCCAAGGGACCGTTCCAGGTTCTGGACCTGTCGGCTCACCGCGCCGTGCGTGACATGCAGTTCCTGCGCCGCCGCGGTCATGCTCGCGTGCCGGACGGTCGCTTCGAAGGGCAGCAGCGTATTCATAGGAGGAAGGGCCGACCATCGCATGCGTGAATTCTACTCACAGGTCTTGTGAGAATGAATCGTTTGTCCTGCTCTTTCACCTGAAGGACTATTGATCTGGTCACAGAAAAGGGTGGCTAACGGAGAGGTGGGGCATGACATTCCGCAACGACGTGCGGCAGGGTATCGCCATCCTGGCGGATGACCTCACCAGCGCAGGGGACGGTGCCGCGCCGTTCCGCCAGGCAGGTCACGACGCCCGGATCCTGCTCACCACCACAGCAGGCGTGCCGCGGCACGCGGTGGGCGTGAGCGCGGTTGACCTTGGGAGCCGGGTGCTGGACGAGGAGGCCGCCGCTTTGCGTACTTGGCGGGTGGCCCGCCTGTTCGCTGGCTCCGAGTTGCTCATCAAGACGGTGGATTCCACCCTGCGCGGTCATGTCGCGGCAGAGGTCCGGGCTGCGTGGGCGGGATCGCGGAGGCGGGCCGTCGTCATCGCTCCGGCCTTCCCCGCGGAGGGCAGAGTGACGGTGGAGGGGGTCCAGTACGTGCGGGGCGTACCGGTCCACGAGAGCGACTATGCCCGCGACCCGGTACACCCCGTGCGGTGTTCGGACCTCGCCATGCTGTTCCCGGAGGCCGTTCTCGGCCAGCCAGACCGGGCAGCCGAGCTGCCCAAACTGATCGGGAACGGTGACGTGATCGTCTACTCCGCCGCCGAAGACGGCGACCTCGACCGTCTGGTGGCAGCGGTGCCGCGCCTTGACGAAGTCTTGTGGGTCGGCTCCCCAGGCCTGGCGGCCGCCCTGGCCCGAAGGTGTGCACGCGCTACGGGCAGCGCTGCGTCACTGCCAGCCTCAGCCCGACGTCCACTGATCGTGGTCGGCAGCACCAACCCGGCGACGCGACGGCAGTTGGCCAAGCTACGCACCAGGGTGGACGTCCAGGGTGTCACCGTCAGTGTTGATCCGGCCCCGGCCGTGGAGACGCTGCGAGGCATGGCGGCCCCCATCCTCACCCTGCAGACACCCGATGAACGCCACACGCCACAGACCGCACAAGCACTCGCCCGCTCTCAGGCAGCAGTCGTCCAGGCACTGACCGAAGACCACACGGTCGACGCACTCGTCATCACCGGGGGAGAAACGGCCACCACCGTGCTCCAGCCCCTCGGCGCCACCGGCATCGACCTACTCGACGAACCCGAACCCGGCGTCGTCCGCGGATCTCTGATCGGCCGACTCCCCCTTTCCGTGCTGATCAAGGCAGGCGGCTTCGGCGACGACGCCATGCTCCTGCGCCTGTGCCACCTCATCCGACATCGCCTCGACCCAGGAGAGCACGCATGACCCCGATCGCCATCACCATGGGCGACCCCTGCGGAATCGGCCCCGAGATCACCCTCAAAGCCTGTGCCGATTCCCGGCGCACCGTGCCCGTCGTCGTCATTGGCGACATGGACGTCCTCGCCCGCGCCAACAAGATCGCCGGCACCCACCTCGCAATCCGCCCCATCTCATCAGTCGACCAGGCGAAGTTCGCACCTGGCACGGTGGACGTCCTTGCCGAGAACGGCCTTCCGGCAGACCTGCCCTGGGGCACACTCGACGCCCGAGCCGGAGCGGCGTCCTTCCAGTACGTCCGCCGCGGTATCCAGCTCGCGATGGCCCACGAGATACGGGCTCTGGTGACCGCGCCGATCAACAAGGAAGCACTGCGCATGTCCGGCGTCCCGTACCCCGGGCACACCGAGATCCTCGCCGACCTGTCCAGCACCACGGACTACGCGATGATGATGGCCACCGACGAACTGCGGATCGTCCTGGTCACCGTGCACCAGTCACTCCGCACCGCAATCGACGCGATAACCACAAACCGCGTGCTCGACATCATCCGCCTCACCCACCGCACACTCCAGCGCAGCGGCCTGCCCGCCCCCTGCATCGCCGTCGCCGGCCTCAACCCCCACGCAGGCGAGAACGGCCTTTTCGGCCGCGAGGACCTGGACATCATCACCCCTGCCATCCAGACCGCGCAGAGCGAAGGCATCCAGGCCAGCGGCCCCTGGCCCGCCGACACCGTCTTCATGCGAGCCCGCGCCGGAGCCTTCGACGCCGTGGTCGCCCAGTACCACGACCAGGGACTCATCCCCGTCAAGTACCTCGGGATCGAACACGGCGTCAACATCACCATCGGCCTGCCCTTCGTCCGCACCAGTGTCGACCACGGCACCGCCTTCGACATCGCCGGTCTCGGCACGGCCGACCACACCAGCCTGCTCGCCGCCCTGACCCACGCCGACCGCCTGTCTTCAGGGGCACCGGACCGCCCCTGACCCACCGACTCACATCAGCCCCGGCACAGAAAACCGAAGGACACCATGGACTTCATCTTCATGCTCACCCGCGACGACCGCACCGTCACCGACTGCCTTGAGGTCCTCGACACCATCGAGGACCTCGGCATCACCCACATCGGATTCAAGGACATCGGCGTTGGCCCCGACACCCTCGCCCAGCTCCACACCCGCATCAAGGACATGGGCGCCACCACCTACCTCGAAGTCGTCAGCACCCACCGGGACCACGCTCTTGCCTCAGTACGGACGGCCACCGAACTCGGCGTCGACTGGCTGATGGGCGGCACCTGGATCGAGGAGACCCTCAACTTCCTGCACGGCACATCCATCGGCTACCTGCCCTTCCCCGGAGAACCCCTGGGGCACCCCACCCGCCTCGCCGGCAACCCGGACCGCATCGCCGATGACTGCCGACGAGCGGAGGCCGCCGGCTGCGCCGGCGTCGACCTCCTCGCGTACCGCGCCGCCGATGCCGACCCTCTCGACCTGGTCCGCGCCGCCCGCGCCGCCACCACCGGCCGCCTGGTCGTCGCCGGCTCCATCACCAGCACCGACCAGATACAGGCACTCGCATCAGCCGGAGCAGACGCCTTCACCATCGGATCCGCCGCTTTCGACGGCTCCCTGCAGCCCCACGCCGGCACCCTTCGAGCCCAACTGGCCCCCGTGGTGGGTCTGTAGCGAGAGCCGCCCCCGGGACTGTCAATCGTTCGGCCCTGTGCCGACCGGATGGCAATCGGATGAATGGCCGGGCTTCACTCCTGACCGGCGGCACCGGCCGTGCATAGAGTCCAACTGATCGTTACTCCCCACGACTTGGAGCTCCTGTGCACCGCAGACTCATCGTCCCGAGCGCGCTCGCGGCCACACTTTTGCTGGCGATCCCGGCATCGGCCGTAAATACGTCGAGCGGGGCCCCGGGCATCGGCGACCCCTACTACCCGGCAGCCGGGAACGGCGGCTACGACGTCTCCCACTACGACCTGAGGCTCACGTACCAGCCGCAGACGGACCTGCTGAAGGGAACGGCGACGATCCTCGCCACCGCCACGCAGCGCCTGAGCCGCTTCAACCTCGACTTCGGGCTGTCCGTCGACGAGGTGCGCGTGAACGGCAGGAAGGCGGCGTTCACGGCGAGCGGCGACCACGAGCTGGAGATCACTCCGGTGACGCCGCTGGAGAAGGGCCGGCCGATCTCCGTCACCGTCCGGTACGCGGGCAAGCCGTCCGAGCTCAGCATCGGCGGCTACACCGCCTGGCACCGCACCCCGGACGGCGGGGTCGCCGCGCAGGAGCCTGAGTCGGCGGTGTGGTGGTTCCCGAGCAACGACCATCCGCTGGACAAGGCGACGTACGACGTCTCGGTCGCGGTCCCGGATGGCACCCAGGCCATCAGCAACGGCGTTCTCGTCTCGCAGAGTTCGCGGCTCGGCTGGACACGTTTCAACTGGCGCTCCAACAAGCCGCAGGCGTCGTACCTGGCGACGCTCGCCGTCGGCAAGTTCGACATCACGACCGACAAGACCGCGGACGGGCTGCCGGTCCTCAACGCGTACAGCAAGGACCTCGGCGACAACGCGGGTGCCGCACGGGCCAGCATCGAGCGGACCGCCGAGGTCACCGAGTGGCTGACCGAGATCTTCGGCCCCTACCCCTTCAACGCGATCGGCGGTTACGTGCCGAACGTGAAGAGCGGCTACGCGCTGGAGACGCAGACCCGCCCGTTCTACAGCCCGCGGCAGTTCGCGAACGGCGCCAACGTCTCCGTGGTCGTGCACGAGATGGCGCACCAGTGGTACGGCGACAGCGTCTCGGTGGACGGCTGGAAGGACATCTGGGTCAACGAGGGCTTCGCCCGCTACAGCCAGTGGCTGTGGTCCGAGAAGGAGGGCGAGGGCACCGCGCAGGAGCTGGCGGACCACGTCTACGCGACGCGGGTGGCCGAGGACCCGTTCTGGACGGTGAAGCCGGGCGACCCGGGCCCGGACAACCAGTTCCACATCGCCGTCTACGACCGGGGCGCGCTGGCGCTGCAGGCGCTGCGGAACGAGATCGGCGACGAGGACTTCTTCGCGATTCTCAAGGGCTGGCCGGCGGAGCGTGCGTACGGCAACGCGAAGGTGGGCGACTTCGTCGGGTACGCGGAGCGGATCTCGGGCAGGCCGCTGGGCGCCCTGTTCGACACGTGGCTGTACGAGCCCGCGAAGCCGGCCGCCCCGGCGGCGGCCGGGGCGCGGATCGCTCAGGGTGACGCGGCCCGGCCGACGCAGCCGAAGTCCTGGAAGAAGATCGCGGAGACGAACAGGATCCACGAGCACGAGCACGGCCACGACCACTGACGGTGGCGGCTCGGTGCCCCGCGGCCCACGGTCCGCGGGGCACCGGCGCGTTCGGCCAGGCCGATGACGCCGGCAGGCGCCGGCCGTGCCGGGCGCCTGCCGGCGCGGAGTTCCGACGCCATCGTCGGTGGGACCGGTCGGCCCCGGGCCGCGTACACCGTCGGCGGGGCCGGGCGGCCAGGGCGGTGCACCCGGCGCCGGCGCACCGCGTGGCGGCGTCGAGCGTCGGGGGGACGGGGCGGGCGGCACGGCGCCCGCACGGACGGCCACTCGGTGGGAGCGCTCTCAGGCATGCGGGCGAGGAGTTATCCTGTGCGGCGTACAGGGCTCGAAGCCGACGGAGCACACACGAGGAGCACCCGCCTTGCCCGAGCAGAGCGCAGGGTCCCGTCCCACGCTGGAAGCCGTCGCCGCGCGCGCCGGGGTCTCACGGGCCACGGCTTCCCGGGTGGTCAACGGCGGCGCGGGAGTACGGGCCCCCCTGGTCGACAAGGTGCGCCAAGCGGTAGAGGAGCTGGGCTACGTGCCCAATCACGCGGCCCGTACGCTGGTCACGCGGCGCAACGGAGCCGTTGCCGTGATCATCGCCGAGCCGGAGTTCCGGATCTTCTCCGACCCGTTCTTCGAGCAGCAGGTCCGCGGCATCAGCCGCGAGCTGACGGCGCACGACACGCAGCTCGTGCTGCTGTGGGTCGAGGGGCCCGGCGACCACGACCGCATAGCGCGCTACCTCGGCGGCGGCCATGTCGACGGCGCGCTCGCCTTCTCGCTCCACAACGACGACCAGCTGCCCGCCGTCATCGGTCGCGCCAGGATCCCCACCGTCTTCGGCGGCCGTCCCGTCACCGGCTCCGCGCCGAGCGTGCCCTACGTCGACTGCGACAACCGCGGCGGGGCGCGCGAGGCCGTGCGCCATCTGGTCTCGCTCGGGCGCACGAGCATCGCCCACCTCGCGGGCCCCCGCGACCAGACCTCCGCACAGGACCGCGTCGACGGCTACCGCGACGTGCTGGTCGACGCCGATCCCGGGCTGCTGTGCCGGGGCGACTTCACCGAGGACAGCGGCGCCCGCGCGATGGCCGAGCTGCTGGAGCGGCGCCCGGACGTGGACGGCGTGTTCGTCGCCAACGACCTGATGGCGTCGGGCGCCCTGCGGACGCTGCGCGAGCGGGGCGTGCGGGTGCCGCAGGACGTGGCGGTCGTCGGTTTCGACGACATGGCGTCCGTCGTCGCGACGACCCGGCCGGCGCTGACCACCGTGCGCCAGGACATCGAGGGCATGGGCCGGCTGATGGTCCGGCTCCTGATGCGGCAGTTGAACGACGGCGGCGGCGACACCCCCGCGTCCGTCATCACCCCTACCACGCTGGTGCGGCGGGCGTCGGCCTGACCTCCGGCGCCCGCCGCGTCCCGCGGCCTTGTCAGCCGAAGGGGATCACCAGCACGGACTTGTCCGTTCCGGTCTGGAGCCTGGACGTGCCGTTGCCGATCGCGCTCCACACCTCCAGCCGTACGGTGCCGCCGACGAGGTTGCCGAGCGTGCCGGTCGCCGCCTTGAGGCCGCGCGACTGTGCGTACTCCTCCCAGCCCGTCACCGGGTCGGTGGCGAAGTAGTGGTAGGTCTCGGTGCGTTCGAAGGTGCCGTCGCCGGTGAGGTCGTAGCTGATCCGGGCCTGCTGACCGAGGCCGACCGTGGTGCCCGCGTCCACCGGGAGCCGGAAAGCGGTCGAGGCACCGGACTTGAGCGTGCCGTTGACCCCCCGGACCTCGTAGACCAGCGGCCGGTACGGGGTGCCGTCGTGGTTGGCGCCGTCCGCGGAGGCGATGGTGTCGCTGCCCGCCATGCCGCCGGTCGCCGTGGTCAGGGTACCTCCGCTGCGCAGCTGGAAGGTGTTGCCCGTCGGCGGCTGGGGGTCGGGGTCGGGATCGCCTCCGCCGGTCCCGGTACCGGTCGCGGTGGAACGGGCCGGCACGGAGAGCGTCCTGCCGTCGGAGAAGGTCACCGTGCGGGCCGTCGCACCGTGGTTGTGCGCGGTGTACGTCCGTACCGTGTCCCTGGTGAAGACTGCCGAGGTCGGGATGTCGCCGGTCACGGTGGCATCGGGCGCGCCGAGGGTGTCGAGGGTGCCGATCCAGTGGTACGTGTGCGCCTTCGACTCGCCCTGTTCCGGGGTGTATCCGGCGTGGCCCGCGTCCCACTTTGCCTTGGCCGTGGCGGGGTCGGCGAGCGACTGGAACTCCCACAGGATGTCGCGCCACTCGACGGCCGGGCCGCCGTTCTCGCGCTCCATCTCGGCGATGTTGCGCCGGATCGCCGCCTTCTCGCCACCGAGGTGCAGTGAACCGCCGGTCACGGGCAGCACGTTGATCCCGTGGATCTCCTCGGGATTCGCGGTCCACCAGGTGGCGTACGCGGCACCGCTGCCCCACACCATGCCGGCCGTGTCGTGGCCGAAGGAAGCGGGGAAGACCTGCTCGTCGGCGTCGAACCAGTACTGCGCGATCGACTCCGCCTCCGTCGTCAGCAGGTAGGTGCCGAGGTCGCGCAGCGAGGTGTCGCCGGTCGCCGAGCCCCACAGCACCAGTGCGGCGCTGAGGTTGGTGGACTCCGACGACGACTCCTGGTTGTTGCCCGCGGCGAACCCCTGGTGGCCCGAGGCCCAGCTGTGTCCTGCGTACACGTCGAAGCCGCGCAGGAAGGGGAAGGCGGTGTCGGTCCGGCTGGGGTTGGCGGTGTCCCGCACCAGGGTCTTCACCATGCCGCCCCACGCGGAGTCGGCGGCCCACGCCTGGTCGTACTGGGCGACGACGGCCGCCGCGTACACGTAGTAGCCGTAGTGGAAGTGGTGGTCGTTGAGCTCGGTGTCGCTGCCGTAGGAGGCCGGGTAGCCGGTCAGGGTCCGCCAGTTCCTGTCGTACGAGAACTCCGCCGCTCCGCCCGACGTGAACCACTCCTGGAGCCTGCCCCTGATCAGGCCGAGCAGCCGGTCGCGGGTGGTGCTCTCGCCGATCTGCTCGGCGACGGGTACGAGCTGGGCCAGGCGGCCGAGCGCCTTGCCGGTCCAGTAGGTGTCGGTGGCGCCTTCGAGCGGGTCGGAGGCGTTCACGACGTCGTTCAGGTAGCCGCGCAGCCGCGCGGCGTCGACACCGTTCGACTTCGGCAGGGCGGGCAGCACGGCTGACGCCTTCTGGGTCGTCGTGAACGACGCGGCCTCGCGGACCTTCATGGTGCCGCGCGGGGAGACGTAGGTGTGCGGGGTGAGCGGGTCGGTGGTGTGCAGCCACTGATGGCGGTACAGCGCCTGGAGGGTGCCGCGTTCGGTGCCCTCCTTCGCCTCGGTGGTGAGGCTGTAGGTGGCCTTCACGGTGCCGCCGGTGTAGTTCCAGGCGACCTTCGATCCGTTGACGAAGCTGTAGGCGTATTTCCTGTACGTCGCCAGAGCGCCGGTGGAGGGCAGGACGGCGAGGGAGAAGTAGTCCTTGCCGCCCAGGCCGGCGCTGATCGTGGACCCGGAGAGGTTCCAGTCGCTTCCGGTGGGCGCGAACAGGGCGTAGTGGTGTCCGGCGACGGTGATGCCGAGGACGTTGCCCTGGTCGGCGAAGACGGTGGGCGCGCCGGCGGTGGTGATCTGCGCGTTGGCTCCGGTGCCCTTGGCGTACACGAAGGGCAGGCCGTGTCCGATGGTGGTACGCAGCGTGCGGGCGCCGTCGGACCAGTAGGGGGTCACGGTCCAGTCGGACCAGTCGTCGGCCTTGGTGTCGGGTGAGTTGAGACCGGCGAGGCCGATCGTCAGGTCGCGCTTGTGGGCGAATTCGTACTGGCGGCCGTCGCCGACGATCGCGGGCGAGGTCGGGTAGCCGACGTCGAGGCCGCCGGAGGTGGCCTGGTAGGTGAGGGGGTGGCCGTACATCGGGGTGGAGTACGGGTTGTCGCCGTAGCGCTGGAAGGCGAGGGAGGACCACCAGTCGTTGGTGGGGACCGGCCGGGAGGAGGCGGCGGCGGTGACCTTGGGGGTGACCGGTGTGCCGGTGTTGGTGGTGGGGCCGGACGTGCCGGCGGGGCGGGTGTCGGAGTAACTGCCGGATCCTACGGGGACGGTGGCGGCGGCCGCGGGTGCGGCGGCGGGCCCCAGTCCTACGGCGGCCAGGCTGGTGGCCAGGACCAGCGCGGCGGCTGGTCGGGTGCGTGGGGGTGGCATGGACGGCACCTCAAGTCATCACGGAGAGGGGGACCGAGAGCGCTCTCAGATGGCCGAAACGTAAAACTCCTGAAACGCGGGTGTCAATACACCGGACAGACACGGGACTTGGGTCCGAGTCCAAGCCGTTATGCCTTCGACTATTGACGGAGGGAGCACGGAGCGGGCACGCTCCAGTCGCCACACCTGAGAGCGCTCTCACGCAACAGCCGCGCGCTCTCGCTCCACCCGAAGCCAAGGGAGACTTCCCATGCCCATAGCCCGAGCCGCCAAGAGGGCAGCCGTCCGACTGGGTGCGGTCGCGCTCGCCGGGGCACTGCTCGCCGCCTGTGGAGGTTCGTCCGACGACGCTTCCGACAGCGCGGGCGGGAAGGTCACGCTCACCGTCGACCTGTTCGGATCCTTCGGCTACAAGGAGGCCGGGCTCTACGCGGAGTACGAAAAACTCCACCCGAACGTCACGATCAAGCAGACGGACACCGAGGACGAGGCCGACTACTGGAAGTCGCTGCAGACCCGCCTGGCCGGCGGCGGCGGCCTCGCCGACGTCCAGGGCATCGAGGTGGGACGGATCGCGTCGGTCACCCAGCAGCAGGCGGAGAAGTTCGAGGACCTGAAGACGTACGGCGCGGACCAGCTCAAGAGCCGGTTCGCCGAGGCCAAGTGGGCGGCGGCGACAGGCAAGGACGGCCAGGTGCTCGGGCTCGGCACGGACGTGGGCCCGGAGGCCATGTGCTACCGCACCGACCTGCTGAAGCAGGCCGGACTGCCCACGGACCGCGAGGAGCTCGCGAAGAAGTGGTCGACGTGGGAGGGCTATCTGGATCTCGGCCGGCAGTACAAGGCCGGGGCACCGGCCAAGAGCGCCTGGCTGGACAGTGTCGGCAGCCTGTTCTCCATCATGATCGGCCAGGAGAGGGAGCGTTACTACGACGCGTCGGGGAAGCTGATCTGGGAGACCAACCCCGCACTCGAAGCCGCCTGGAACACCTCGGTCGAGGCCGCTCAGGACGGGCTGAGCGCCGAGCTCGACCAGTGGTCCCCGCAGTGGAACCAGGCCTTCGCCGCCGGTTCCTTCGCCACCATCCCGTGCCCCGCCTGGATGCTCGGGTACATCAAGGGCCAGGCCGGTGCCGGCGGCGAGGGCAAGTGGGACATCGCAGCGCTGCCCGGCGGGGCCGGCAACTGGGGCGGCTCCTACCTCTCGATCCCGCGCGCCGCCCAGCACAAGAAGGAGGCGTACGAGCTGATCGAGTGGCTCACCGCCCCCGAGCAGCAGGCCAAGCTCTTCCGCAAGCAGGGCAACTTCCCTTCGGCGACCGGCGCGATCGACGAGGTCGCCGACGCGAAGGACCCGTACTTCTCGAACGCCCCCATCGGGCAGATCTTCGGTGACGCGGCGAAGGCAGCCCCGGTCCAGGTCCTCGGCGTGCACGACCAGAACGTGAACCAGCAGATCACCAACGCGCTGAGCGAGGTCGAGCGCAAGGGCACCTCTCCCGAGAAGGCGTGGTCGAACGCGAAGAAGGGCGTCGACAACACCATCGGCTGACACCCGCAGCCTCCGGGCCGGTCCGTCGTCCACCCCCGTCCCCGGACCGGCCCGGAGGCCCCGCCCCTACCGACTCCCTTCGAAGGGCCGCACCGTGACCCTCACCGCTTCCGCGAGGCCTCTCGGGCCCGCCCGGCCGCCGGCCGTGCGGCGCGCCTGGCGCAAGGTCTCGCCGTACGCCTACATCGCCCCGTTCTTCACGCTCTTCGCCGCCTTCGGTCTCTTCCCGCTCCTCTACACGGCCTTCGTGTCGCTGTACCGGGTGGAGCTGCAGACCCCGGGCGAGATGGAGTGGCGGGGCCTCGGCAACTACACCGCGCTGCTGGGCGACGAGTTCTTCTGGACCTCGCTGCGCAACACGTTCACGATCGGGGTGCTTTCGACGGTCCCGCAGCTCGTGATGGCGCTGGGCCTGGCGCATCTGCTCAACTACCGGCTGCGCGGGCGCACGTTCCTGCGCACGGCGATGCTGCTGCCGTACGCCACGTCGGTGGCGGCCGCCACCCTCGTCTTCGCCCAGCTGTTCGGCCGCGACTTCGGGTTGATCAACTATGTGCTGGGGCTCGTGGGGTTCGGTCCCGTCGACTGGCAGAACGGGACCTTCGCCTCGCAGATCGCCGTCTCCGCCATCGTCATCTGGCGCTGGACGGGCTACAACGCGCTGATCTACCTCGCGGGCATGCAGTCCATCCCGAACGAGCTGTACGAGGCGGCGGAGATGGACGGCGCCTCCCGATGGCGACAGTTCTTCCATGTCACGCTACCCGGCCTGCGGCCCACCATCGTCTTCACCGTGATCGTCTCCACCATCGGCGCCACCCAGCTCTTCGGTGAGCTGCTGCTGTTCGAGGGCTCCATCTCCGGCGGCATCTCGCACCAGTACCAGACACTCGGCCTGTACATGTACGAGCAGGGCTGGGGCTTCTTCCACCTGGGCCGGGCCGCGGCCATCGCCTGGGTGATGTTCCTGCTGATCCTGGTGCTGGTCGGGGTCAACGCCCTGATCGCGCGCCGCCGTTCCCGCAAGGAGGCCGGCCGATGACCGCACTCGCCGACCCGCCGACGAAGCAGCCGGCCCCCCTGAAGCCCGCCCCGGCCAGGCGCGGCCGCTCCCGCGCGGGCCGCACCATGAAGGGCGGCAAGCTCGCCTACGTCATCCTGATCGCCGCCGTCCTCGTCTCCGCGTTCCCCTTCTACTGGACGATCGTGGCGGCCAGCCGCTCCAACGCCGACCTCGCCAAGGTGCCGCCGACACTCCTGCCCGGCTCCCACCTCATCCGCAACTTCGAAGCGGTGATGGAGGAGGCCGACATCGGCAAGGCGCTGCTCAACTCCTTCATCGTGTCCGGTTCCATCACCGTCGGCACCGTCCTGTGCTGCACGCTCGCCGGATTCGCCTTCGCCAAGCTGCGCTTCCGCGGCCGGGGCGCGCTGCTCGCCGTCACGGTCGGCACCATGATGATCCCGCCGCAGCTGGGCGTCATCCCGCTGTTCATGCTGATCGCCGAACTCCAGTGGGTGAACCAGCTGCAGGCGGTGATCCTGCCCGGCCTGGTGTCCGCCTTCGGCGTGTTCTTCATGCGCCAGTATCTGGTGCAGTCCCTGCCGGACGAGCTGATCGAGGCCGCACGCGTGGACGGCGCCTCCACGGCCAGGATCTTCTGGTCGATCGTGGTGCCCGTCGCCCGGCCCGGCATGGCCGTGCTCGGCATGCTGACCTTCATGGCCGCCTGGAACGACTTCTTCTGGCCCATCGTCGCCCTCTCCTCGCAGGAGCCGACCGTGCAGGTCGCGCTGCGCCAGCTCGGCGGCGGCTATGTCCACGACCAGTCCGTGATCATGGCGGGCACCCTGCTCGGCACGCTCCCCGTACTGCTGGTCTTCGGCCTGCTCGGGCGGCAGATCGTCGGCGGCATCATGCAGGGCGCGGTCAAGGGCTGACCCTCCGTCTCCCCCTCGCACCGGGTAGTTGGTCGTGAACGCCGAACCGCCCTTGCGGCAATGCGACTTTCCCTGCCCTGCTCCGCAGGAATCCGTTTCTCCCCTTGGCTCCGCCAGGGCAACCCCACTCCGCCCTGACAGGCGGAGTAACCACGGAGGAGATCCGATGACCGCGCTCGACGCACGCCCCGACACCACGGCGACGCTCCGGTTCCCGGCGGGTTTCCGCTGGGGCACCGCCACAGCGGCGTACCAGATCGAGGGTGCGGCAGCCGAGGACGGGCGTACCCCGTCCATCTGGGACACGTTCAGTCGCGTACCCGGCAAGGTCCGCAACGGCGACACCGGTGAGATCGCCGCCGACCACTACCACCGCATGAGCGAGGACATCGCGCTGATGCGGCGGCTCGGCGTCACGGACTACCGCTTCTCGGTCGCCTGGCCGCGGGTGCAGCCCACCGGCCGCGGCCCCGCCGTGCAGAAGGGCCTGGACTTCTACCGGCGGCTCGTCGACGAGTTGCTCGCCTCGGGCATCCGGCCGGTGGCCACGCTGTACCACTGGGACCTGCCGCAGGAGCTGGAGGACGCGGGCGGCTGGCCGCAGCGCGAGACGGCGCAACGCTTCGCCGAATACGCGGAGATCATGGCCGGGGCGCTCGGTGACCGGGTGGCGACCTGGACAACGCTCAACGAGCCGTGGTGCGCCGCGTTCCTCGGCTACGGCAACGGGGTGCACGCCCCGGGCCGCACCAGCCCACTCGCCTCACTGCGCGCGGCACACCACTTCAATCTGGCGCACGGCTGGGCGGCGCAGGTGCTGCGCTCACACCTGCCGTCGCGCTCGGAGGTGTCGCTCACGCTCAACCTCCATGCGGTACGGCCCCTTTCCGAGTCGGCAGCGGACCTGGACGCGGCGCGCCGGATCGACGCCGTCGGCAACCGGATCTTCCTCGACCCGGTCTTCCACGGCCGCCTCCCCGAGGACCTGATCCGGGACACCGCGCCCGTCACCGACTGGTCGTTCGTCGCGGACGGCGATCTGGAGGCGGCGTCGGCGCCGATCGACTCGCTGGGCATCAACTACTACTCCCCCACCGTCGTCGCCGCCGGTTCCTCCGACGCGCCGTCGCCGTGGGCGGGCGCCGAGGAACATGTGCGCTTCCTGCCGGCGCCCGGCCCGCGCACCGCGATGGACTGGCCCGTGGACGCGGACGGCCTGTACGAACTGCTGACCCGGCTGCGCGACGACCTGCCGGGCGTGCCGCTGGTGATCACCGAGAACGGGGCCGCCTACGACGACTACGCCGACCCTGCCGGCGAGGTCAAGGACCCGGAGCGGGTGGCCTACCTGCGCGCGCACCTCGCGGCCGTGCACCGGGCGATCGAGGACGGCGCCGACGTGCGGGGCTACTTCCTGTGGTCGCTGCTGGACAACTTCGAGTGGGCGTACGGCTACAGCAAGCGGTTCGGCATCGTGCACGTCGACTTCGCCACCCAGCGGCGCACCTTCAAGGGCAGCGCGCACTGGTACGCGGACGTCATCGCGCGCGGCGGTCTGACCTGAGCCGCTGGGCTCGGCGCGCCTCGCGGGCAAGGGGCAGATAGCGCAGCCGCTCGGGGAGCAGGGGCACCACGGCACGGACGACACGGCCGAACCGGCGCAGTGCGCGCTCCTGTTCGTCCGTCCAGTCCAGGCCGATGGCCTCACGGGCGTCGGGCGGCATCAGCCCGATCGTCATGAAGCGGCGGAAGCGGGCGAGCGGGGGCAGCAGCAGCGGCCACAGGATCCGCAAGCCGAGCCGCAGCGGCGCAGGTCCCCGGTCCGGCGGCGGCACCCGCTGGTGGACGTCGACGAGTTCGCGCACGACGACGGTCGCCTCGATCTCGTCGGCGAGCATCTTGCGGAAGTAGGGCCAGAACTCCTCGATCGTCTGCGGCATGTCCCGGTCGTGGATGCCGAGGATCCGGCCGACCTGGAGCCACTCCGCGTACAACTGCCGCTCCTCGGCCTCGGTGAGCTCGCGCACCAGATACCCGGCCGCGTGCCGGTAGACGGGGAAGCCCGTGGCATGGACCCACGAGTAGTAGGCCGGGTTCAGCGCGTGGTAGCGGCGGCCGTGGGTATCGGTGCCCTGGATGGTGCGGTGCAGTTCGCGCAGCCGCCGGCCCTCGGCGGCCGCCTCCGTGCCGCCGTAGATCCACAGCTGGAGCGAGCGCAGGGACCGCTCACCGCGGCCCCAGGGGTCGGTGCGGAAGACGGAGTGCTCGTCGACGCCCGCGCCGACCGCGGGGTGGGCCACCTGCATGGTGAGCGCCGCGGGCAGCATCAGCAGGGCGCGGACGTCACCGGCGAGGCCCCAGAGCACGCCGCCGGGCGGGGGCGGCAGGGGGTCTTCGGCGGCTGCCCTGCTCATCGGCTCTCTCCCCTGCGTGCGGCCCGGTCGGTCACCTCCCAGTATGCGACCTGGAGCATATGCGCCCCGCCGGCATCAGGGATTCTTCGGGCACCGGGCGACGCGGACTCCAGCCGGCCGTCCTCGCCCAGAACGTCGCTTCCGCTCCAGAGGTGCCGCTCGTGTCCGGGCCGCACGGTGAACTCGGCCGGCGGCTCGGGCGAGCGCCGCCAAACGACGCCGGGCAACCCACGTCGTCCATGACCTGTACGGCGCACCACGCTCGTCTTCCCGAGCGGCCCCGGTGGCGCGAGCTGCCGAATCGCGGCTGTCTGTACGAAAGGAGTACAGAAAGCGAGGAAGCATGGAGTCGAAGCACGAGCGCCTCGGAACACCGCGGGCTGCCGGGATCGCCGGGGTGGTGTTCGCCCTCCTGATTGCCGCGGCGATCGTCCTGGTGCGCATCGCCCTGCCCGGCGGGGCCGACGGGGACGACATCACCGTCGACGCCGGGCAGCGGCACGCCGTGCAGACGGCGCTGGCGCTGCTCCCGTTCGCCGGGATCGCCTTCCTGTGGTTCATGGGCGCCCTGCGCCAACAGGCCGGTGAGGCCGAGGACCGGTTCATCTCCACCGTGTTCCTGGGCAGCGGACTGGTCTTCGTCGCCACCCTGTTCGGCAGCGCCGCGGCGGCCGGGACCGTGCTCGACGAGAGTCAGCAGCCCTCGCCCTTCGGCCGCCACTTCGCCTACACCCTGCTGACCACGTACACCATGCGGATGGCGGCGGTGTTCATCTTCACGACCTCGGCCATCGGTCGCCGACTCGGCGTCTTCCCGCGCCCGCTGGTCGTCCTCGGCTATCTGGCGGGCCTGACACTGCTCGTGGTGGGAGCGGACCTGCCGTGGTCCGAACTGGTCTTTCCCGGCTGGGCCCTGGTCGTCGGCCTGTACATCCTGGGGGGCCGGCGCCCCGCCGGGTCACGGCCCGCCGCCCCGCTCTGACGAGGCGGCGCTCACACCAACGGGCTCCTCCTGCTCGCCGTACCCCCTCCTACCCCCGAGGGTTGTCCCAGGGGGTGACCGAGCCCATGGAGAGGACCGATCCCTTGGTAAGGCTTGTCGTCGACCTGAACCGCTGTCAGGGGTACGCCCAGTGCGCCTTCCTCGCCCCCGAAGTCTTCGCCATGCACGGCGAGGAGGGGCTGCTGTACCACCTGGAGGCCGACGAGGCACAGCGCGAGAAGCTGGCACAGGCCTCCGCGGCCTGCCCCGTCCAGGCCATCCTCGTCGAGGCGATGGACGTACCGGCCGAGGCGGTGTCCGGTGAACGGTGACGGATCCCTGGAACGGCTCAGACGTGAGGGCCGCATCGTCGTCGTCGGCGCCTCGCTGGCGGGCCTGCGGGCGGCGGAGACCCTGCGCGACAAGGGCTTCGCCGGTTCCCTGACGATGATCGGCGACGAGCCCTACGAGCCGTACGACCGGCCCCCGCTGTCCAAGCAGGTACTGCTGGGCACGGCGCCCGCCGACCGCACCGCGCTGCCCAGGCGCCGGGCCGTCGACGCGACCTGGCGGCTCGGCGTACCGGCCACCGGCCTGGACATGGCCGCCAGGCGAGTGCGGCTGGCGGACGGCGACGAGGTGCCGTACGACCGGCTGCTGATCGCCACCGGGGTGCGGGCCCGACCGTGGCCGCGTGAGGCCGAGGCGGAACTCGACGGCGTCTTCGTGCTGCGGACCCGCGAGGACGGCGCCGCGCTCGCGCGGCGGCTCGGCGAGGGACCCAAACGGGTCTTCGTCATCGGAGCCGGGTTCACCGGCTCGGAGATCGCCTCCGCCTGCCGCGAACGCGGCCTCCCCGTCACCGTCGCAGAGCGCGGTGCGGCACCCCTGGTCGGCGCGCTCGGCGGGGTGGTCGGCGCCGTCGCCGGCGACCTCCAGCGCGAGCACGGCGTGGATCTGCGGTGCGGGGTCATGGTCACCGCCCTGGAAGGAGACTCCTCGGGACGGGTGCGCGCGGCGCATCTGTCCGACGGCTCCACCGTCGAGACCGACGTGGTGGTCGTCTCGCTCGGCGCCACCCGCAACACCGAATGGCTCGCCGGGTCCGGACTCGGGGCCGGCCCCCGCGGCATCGCCTGCGACGCCGGCTGCCGCGCCTTCGACATCCGCGGAATCGTGACCGACGACATCTTTGTGGCCGGCGACGTCGCCCGCTCCCCGCACGCCCTGTTCGGCTACCAGTTCCTCTCCCTGGAGCACTGGGGCAACGCCGTCGCCCAGGCCGAGATCGCGGCGCACAACATGCTCAGTGAGAGCGCCGACCGTCTCCCCCACATCTGGGTGCCGGCCTTCTGGTCCTCGCAGTTCGGCGTGAACATCAAGTCGGTCGGGGTGCCGTCGCTGGGGACGGAGATCATCGTCTCGCAGGGCACGCTGGGCGGTCGCAGGTTCGTCGGCGTCTACGGGTACCAGGGGCGCGTGATCGGCGCGGTCGCCTTCGACCACGCCCGGTGGCTGCCGTTCTACCAGGAACTGATCGAGACCACCGCGCCGTTCCCGCCGCCGTTCCCCACGGTCGACCGGCACCCGGAGGGACAGCGGCCGATGGACGCGGACTTCCCCGACCCGTCGGTCCCGACCCACGGCCCCACTGTGACCCTCAGCGGATATTCGCCGGCCGACCGCCGGATGACGTTCACTCCCGCGCACTGACCCGCACGGCCACGAGGACCCGCCATGACGCAATCCCTGCTGCACCAGATCCTGGACTACGCCAACCGCCCTGATCCGTACCCGATTTACGAAGAGCTGCGGAAGACACCGGTCCACCACGAGGAGGACGGGCCATACGTCGTCAGCACCTACTACGAGATCCGCAGCCTCCTCCACGATCCCCGGATCAGTTCCGACTCCCGCAATCTTGCGTCGACCACCCGCGACCCGCTGGCCGAGTCGGCCCAGGAGGAGGAGAGCGCGCTGCCGCCGAGCTTCCTTCGGCTCGACCCACCGGAGCACGACCGGCTGCGACGCATGACGAACCGGCCCTTCGGCCCACCGCACTCCCCCCACCGGGTCGACGGGATGCGTGGGGAGCTCCAGGGCATCGTCTCCGGTCTCATCGACGGCATCGGCGACCCCGGCCGGATCGATCTGGTGGAGCAGTTCTCGTACCCGTTCCCGGTGACGGTGATCTGCCGGCTGCTCGGGGTGCCGCGCGAGGACGAGGCGCGCTTCCACACCTGGGCGGACACCATCGCCGCGAGCCTGGATCCCGACCCCGACGCGGATCCCGCCGAACGGGGCAAGGTCTCGCACGACGCCCGTATGCAACTGGGCATGTACCTGGCCGGCCTGATCGAGGAGCGCCGCAAGAAGCCCGGGGACGACATGCTTTCCGAGCTGGCGACGGCCAAGGGCCCGGACGGCACGATGACCACGATGGAACTGCTCAGCACCGCGGCGCTGCTGCTGATCGCGGGGCACGAGACCACCGTCAACCTCGTCACCAACGGAATGCTGACGCTGCTGCGCAACCCCGACGTCCTTGAGCGGCTGCGTGCGGATCCGCGGCTGGCCGTGCCCATCGTCGAGGAGCTGCTGCGCTTCGAGCCGCCGGTGCAACTGGTGCCGCAGCGCACCACCCTCGCCGACATCGAGGTCCGCGGAGTCACCATCCCCAAGGGCGCCTCCCTCTGGCTGGTTCTGGCGTCCGGCAACCGCGACCCCCAGCGCTTCGACGACCCGGACCGCTTCGACCCGGACCGCCGGGACGTCCAGCACCTCGGCCTGGGCAGCGGCATCCACAGTTGCTTCGGCGCACCGCTCGCCCGGTTGGAGGCCCAGCTCGCCCTGTCGGAACTGGCCCGCAGGCTGGAGAACCCACGTCTGCTGGAGGACCCGCCCCCGTACCGGCAGAACGCCGTGCTGCGCGGGCCGCGGCATCTGCCCATCGCCTGCGACGGGATCCGCCCCTGATCGTGGGACGGCGTGGAGAAATGGAGTTCTCCGCGATTCACATGTCTCATGAGACGTTGCCGGTCCTTGGAAACTCCGAGCGGTGGGGGCTCGTCAAGGATCTCGATGGCGTCGCGTACCCGCAGTGGAATGAGACAGGTTGCACTCGGAAGTGCCTGTCGAGCGGTTCACTCCAAAGTGACGTAGGTCGGAGATTGCGGCGGCGCCGACGATCAGGCTCATTCCCGCCGCGTACGCCGTGAACAAGACGACGCCTTCGAGAGCAGAGCCGCTGCGGAAGGCGGAGACCACGATGGCGAGGAAGGGGGCGATGGTGCACCCGAGCGAGGCGACGGCGTAGGCGGAGCCGAACAGGGCCATCGCCGGCACGGATCGCGTCACGGTGGGGGCGCAGCGGAGTTTGGGGAGCATCGCGGGCAGGTCTCGGCCGGCCAGCAGCCAGGCACCCGCGATGGCCAGGAGGAGGCCGAAGACGATGGTGAACCAGGGCAGGTGTTGCTGGACCTGGCCAGCGACGAGTGTGATGGCCAGGCCGAACAGAGCGAACACGGCGGCGAATCCGACGGTCATCGCGGCGGTCGCGGCCAGCGCGCGGATGACGGCGGCGGTGGGGTGGGTGTGGCATCACCGAGTACGAGCAGGGAGAGGTAGGCGGGCAACAGGGCGAACCCGCACGGGTTGACCGCGGCGAGCATGCCCGCGGTCACGGCGAGGGCGAGAGGCAGGTCGGGCACGGCGGTTCAGCCGACAAGCGGGCTGAGCTTGTCGGCCAGCCCCCTTCCGGCGGACAGGTTGCCGGTGAAGACGGTCTTGCCGTCCTTGTCGAGGATGACGTGCGTGCTCTGCTGGGTGATTTCGAACTTCTTCCAGATGTCGCCGACCTCGTCGGACAGATTCGGGAATTCTCCGACCTTCATGGCCTGCTGCTTGTCGAGGCCGGCCACCCCGACGACGTTGGCCTTGCCCTGGAACTGGGCCGCGACCTTGGCGGATTCAGGGCCCTGGGCCTTGCACTTGGGGCACCAGGGTGCCCAGAACCACAGCACGGTGGGCTTGCCCGCCAGTGTCGCCGCGTCGAAGGGTCGTCCCTCGATGGTCGTGCCGGTGAACCGCAGCGCCTCGGGGACCGCCGGAGTCCCGGGTACGGCCGCGGCCGACGCGGTGGAGCCGGCGGCTGTGGGGCTCGCCGCTCCGGCGCCGCTCGAGGGGGCGTCGTCCTGGGCGCCGCAGCCGGCCAGGGTGAGCACGGTGGCGGCCACGAGGCCGGAAAGGAACAGGCGGGCACGCATGAAGAACAGCTACTGATCGTCGGGGTCGGCTCTGGACTGTAGGCCGGGCGGCGGGCTGTGTGAGCGGGATGGGTGCTTACGGTTCGGTGACGTCAGCCCGCGTGGTCGGTGAGCCGTTCGGTGTCGAGGACGGTGATGCGGCCCCGGGCCAGACGGATCAGGTGCTGGTCGGCGAAGTCGCGCAGGACCTTGGTGGTGGTCTCGCGGGACGTGCCGGCCAGGGCGGCGATCTGCTGGTGGGTCAGCGCGATCTGCGGGGTGCGGGCCCCGAGGACCCGGGGCCTGCTCTCGGCGGCGAGGGTCAGCAGGGTGGTGGCGATGCGCTGGGGAACGGACTTGAACACGCTGTCCGACAAGCGCTGTTCGAGGTCGGTCAGGCGGCGGCCGAGGATTTCGGTGATGCGGGCGGAGATCCGGGCGTCGGCCAGCAGGAAGCGATGGACGTCGGCGCGGCTCATCACGCAGACGGTGACGTCGTCGAGGGCTTCGGCGAAGTTGTCGTACATGCACTGCCCGAGCAGCACCATCTCGCCGAAGATGGTGCCGGGGCTGATGATGGCGCAGGTCAGGGCGCGACCGTCGGCGGACACCCGGAAGATGCGAATGCGGCCTTCTTGAGGATGAACAGCACCTCTGAGGGCTGGGCGGGGGAATACAGGAGCTCTCCGGCGCTGTAGGTCTTCATCGGGGCCGCGGCGGCGATTGCGTCCATCTCCGCTTCGCTGAGGTCGCGGAAGATGTCGACCTCGCTGATGCACCAGGTCTTCTCGGCGTCGTCGCCGGTGTGGCTCATGTGGTGTGGTTCCTCGCGTCGTCCCGGTGCCCAGGGCGGGGGCGCGGCTCCCCATGGCGGGTTGGCGAGCGCGCCCGCGCTGCCGGCCAGGGTGCGCAGGCCCGCGGCCGCCAGTATCTCTGCGTACTCGTCAAGGGGCCGGGCGTCGGCGATACAGGCGATGCGGGCGCCGAGGCCGGTGAGTTCGAGCGGCAGGCGGCCCGGGTCGACGGTGACGTCGGTGATGCCGAGCCGCCCGCCGGGCTTCAGGACGCGGGCGAACTCGTCGGCGGCTCGGGCCTTGTCGGGGAACGTGCACAGCGCGCACTCGCACACGACCGCGTCGAAGACGCCGCCCGGGTGGGGAAGCTGCTCGGCGTCGCCTATCGTAAAGCGCGTCCTGTCGGCGAGTCCGGCGGCCTGGGCGGCGCCTCGGGCGAGAGCGGTGTTGCCGGCGGCGTAGTCCACCCCGTCTACGTCAGCACCGTAGAGGTCGGCGATCAGAAGTGCGGTGGTACCGCGGCCGGAGGCGACGTCGAGGACGCGCGCGCCCGGGGTGAGGGTTAGGCCATCGGCGAGGTGGCGGGTCAGCGCGGTGCCGCCGGGGTGGTAGGAGCCACCGAGCAGCAGGGCGACGATGTCGGAGGAGTACGCGGCGGCGCAGCACGCCTTCACCTCATCCCCGGTGGGTGGTTGTGTCATGACGGGGACTCCGCTTCTCCGGTGGCGGTACGGGCGCCGGATCTCCCGGTGCGTGCGTTCGTCGAAGCCGTCGAACTGCAGGTAGACGTTCACCGAGCGGCCCGGTGCCTGATTGCGCTTGCCCAGCTCGGCGACGAAGTTCTTGTCGGTGGCCAGGCGGATGCCGTTGGTGTTCAGGGGGACGTTCCTGATCGGGCGCGTCAGGGCGAGGTCGATGAAGTCTTGTGGATGGTGGGCTCGCCGCCGGAGAACATCACCACCTCCGCCTCGCCCTCGGACTCAACGAAGACGTCCAGCATCCGCTCGCACTGCTCGCGCGTGATCGAGTAACCGTCCGCCTGGTGGCCGGAGTCGGCGAAGCAGATCGGGCAGTCCAGACTGCAGCCCGTGTTGACCTCGATGATGCCGAGACAGGCGTGCTGCTTGTGCTCCGGACACAGCCCGCAGTCCGACGGGCAGCCGTCCTTCACCTCGGTCTGGAAGGTGAGCGGGATCGTGCCGGGCTTGTTGAAGCGGGCCGATGACAGGTACTCCTCCGCGTCCCCGTACACCAGCGCCTCGAACTCGCCGTGGTCGCGGCAGCGCTTGCGCAGGTAGACCTTGTCCTCACGGATGTTGACCTGCGCGTCGACGGGCGTCTTGCACATCGGACAGACGGACTTGGTGAACTCCACGAACACCTCGTCGCGGTCCTGCTTGCGCCGTGGCGCTGGTGCCTGGGTCATCAGATTCCTTTTCCATTGGGGTCGTCTCAACGGGTCAGCGAGCGACGCCGGCCCCGGTCTCTTCCTCGTGGGACGGTCGGGCAGCAGTCCTGCTCCCCAGCCCCACGGCGACGGAGGACCCAGCACCGCAGGACGTAACCGGCCCCAAAGAGGATCACCACCGCTCCGACCGTGATCAGCCACGGGTTACGCAGAGCTCCGCCGACGGCACCGAGGGCCCCGCCGGCCACCAGGAGCGGGCCTGCCAGCACACCACCATGAATGGTCCGGTGCCCACGGCGGCCCAGATGCCGCCCGGGCCGGTGCGCTCACGGGTCCGGCGTATATGGATCACCTCCTCCGTTGGGCGCGGGACGGCGGTCCCGGCATCGCACCGTATGGACGACGGCGACGGCAGCGGCGAACACCATCACTGTGCCGACGGTGATCAGCGGGGGACTGCCGCGCGCGGCGCCGACTGCGACGGTCGCGCCGCCGGCCACGAGCAGCGGGCCCGCGCACGCCAGCACGATCAGCAGCCCGGTACCGACGGCGGCCAGCAGGCCGCGCCGACCGGAGGGTTCACGGGAGGCGGGCTTCGGGACCGGCCTTCTCCCTCGACGGCGGGAACGGGGCCGGATCGCGGTCGGCCACGGTCCGCTCGGCCGACGCGGTGGGCGCCTTGCGGGCCGCACGCAGCAGCAGCCACGCGTAGCACAGCATCAAGGCGTCCTGGGCCAGGACGAACCAGCTCAGCCGCTGGGTGAGATAGACGCCGAAGCAGCCGCAGTTGGCCACGGTGAGGCCGCGTGCGTACGCCTGTACGGCCAGCAGCGACCATGCCACCGACAGCGGGCCAGTCGGCCGCAGACCTCGAGCTGGCTCGGCGCGCGGACTCTCAGGAGGGTTGCCCTCACGAAGTTGCTGCATGTGAAGGTCTCGCACGTGCCGGCAGTGGGTTTGTAGTGCTTGCCCATCAAGGCGAGTGCTTGGGCTTCGGCCCGCTCGGCGCTCACCTTGTCGCCAAGTAGCGCTGCGAGGTGAACTTGGATCAGAGAGTGCTGCCACCGGTTCATGTCGGCCACGTTCTGTTTGAGCCGCCTCCAGCAGTCTGCGCTGTAGCCGATCTGATCCGGGGATGGCGGCGCGCGATCCCCACGACGTGGAGACGATGCCGGTGGGCGCCCTCCGCGGGCAGAGCCTCAGGATCCTTCTTAAGCACGAGGTGGTGCGGGATAGCCGACAGAGCACCTGCTCTTGAGTGGCGCAGAACCTGCAGGCGACCATCCGGGGACACTTGCTGAGACCACCCTGCGGCGAGGGAGTGCCAAGGGCACCGGCCACGGTGGCAGTCGCAGGTCGGCTGACTCGACGAACTCCTTGGACGAGGAAGAGTGAGCGAGAAGAACTCAGTGCTGGACGAACGACGCCGATGTCGTCCAGGAGTTCCCCGAACGTCGCTTTGTCGTCGTCCCCCTCGCAGTCCAGGGCGGCGAGCAGCCCTGCTCATTGCGTCGGCTCGGTACGGCAGTGCGAGAGCAGGATGGGGAGTGCGGTGGTGAGTTCCGAGCAAAGGAGTACCTCTTCCGCGGGCAGTTGCACGCAAGTGCTGCAGCATGCGGTGGCGGGAGGCAAGAACTGCCCGGTGCACGTCGCGGCGAGACCACAGTCCGTCGGATTCTGGCGCGAGCCAGGACTGCAGGATCGATCCGGTGCGCTGTTTCCAGTGGGTGACCGCTTCGGTCACGGCGTTATCCCAAGGGTGCTGCGTGGTGCTTCATCTTGTGTCAGGCCGGAGGAGTAACTGCCCACGGGCCGGCTATGGCGCTGCGCCATTCAGGGCGGGGACACGGCCGACCGGGCGTGTGCGCTCGCGGGTTTGTCCGGGCAAGGCGAAGCATGTGCCGGGTGCCCTGCGGACTCGGCGGACATGGATCGCGACTACGGGGGTACCCCGCCCGCCTGTCCCGTTTCTCATCGAGGAGAAGCCGTCGTGACCTTCAATCCGCTCGAGCAGCGGGGTATCCCGCTGGACCGGCAATTGCGCAGTTGGCGTGAGCTGAACGTGCAGCCGATCGATCCGGACCGCTGTGACCCGTACACCCGCTGCCGGATCATCACGATGAACGGGATCGAGGTGGAGGCGATCCTCTTCAGCCACCAGCTCGCGCGCAACACGGTCGACCCCGAGGTGAAGCGGCAGCTGGCGCGTGTGCGGTACATCGAGGCACAGCAGCAGAAGGTGGTGAACTGGCTGCTGCCCGGGGTGTCGTCGGTGCTGGAGACGACGATCGCCTACGAGCAGGTGGCGGTGGACCTGACGGCGTGGATCGCGCGGATGGAGCCGGATCCGTACCTGAAGCAGGCGTACCAGTTCGGTGTGCTGGAGGACTTCGACCATCTGTACCGGTACGCGAACCTGTACGAGATGATCGAGCACCGCAAGGCGGAGTCGGTCGTGGACGGACTGACCGAGGTCATGCCGGGCCGCCCGACGAAGTTCCACCACCGTGACCCGGTGGACAATGTGCGTGATCCGTACGACAGGAACGCCACCGATCCGCTGTCGAAGCTGCATGCGCTGACCGTCCTGTCGGCGGAGCAGCAGACGATGAACTTCTACATGAACACCGGCCCCACCTACATGGAGCCGATCGCCCGCCAGTTGTACCAGGAGGTCGGGCTGATCGAGGAGGAGCACGTCACCCACTACGAGTCCCTGGTGGACCCGGGGGAGACGTGGTGGGAGCAGCTCGTCAACCACGAGTACAACGAGTGCTACTTGTACCACTCGTTCATGGATCAGGAGAGTGACCCGAAGGTCAGGGCGATCTGGGAGCTGCACCTGAACATGGAGCTCGAGCACCTGCACCGTGCGTGTGACCTGATGCGCCGCCACGACGGACGCGACCCGGAATCGGTGCTCGCTCCAGAGCTGCCGGACGTGCTCACCTTCGAGCCGAACAAGGAGTACGTGCGGGAACTGCTGGACACCCAGATGGACCTCACCACGCTGGGTGCCGGCTATGTACGCGAGGCGCACGAGAGGTTCGAGCAGATGCAGGAGCAGATCCACGGCGGTGAGCAGCCACCCAGCGAGCGGGTCATGGCCGAGCACGATCAGATGTTCGGCCGCGAGTACCGCATCGAGTCCGAGGGCGAGCACCCCGACCACGCCATGCGCGAGAAGTGAGGCACCGGCACATGTCCGAGATGCAGACCCCTCAGGCCCGCGACGACCACGCCCCGGACAACGACGTCGTCGCGCTGCTGGTACGCCAGCACGGCGACATCCGCAACCTCTTCGACGAGGTGGAGGCCGCAACGGGCGAAGCACGCCGCGACGCCTTCCGCCGCCTGGTGCGCCTGCTCGTCGTCCACGAGACCGCGGAGGAGGAGGTCGTCCATCCCTTCGCGCGCCGCATCCCGGGTGGTGAACAAGTCGTCGACGACCGTCTGCTCGAGGAGAGGGCGGCCAAGGAAACCCTGGCGGCGCTCGACGACCTCGACACCGACGACCCGAAGTTCATTCCCCAGCTGATGCAACTGCGCACGGACGTCCAGGAACACGCACGGGCCGAAGAACGCTACGAGTTCACCCACATCCGCCGCAGCACCGACGTCACCCAGCTCACCGCCATGGCCAGGGCGGTCAAGGCGGCCGAGGCCATGGCCCCCACCCGGCCGCACCCGGGGGTGGAGTCCGGAATGGCCAACATCGCGCTGGGACCGGTTGCCGCGCTGATGGACCGTACGAAGGACGCGGTCCGCAATGCCATGGGCAAGGGCTGAATCGAGCGGCAGCCTGGGGTGCTCGGACCGGGCTGCCGGCTTCAGCGCACCGCAGGAAGGGAGTACATGGTGATCGACGACGCTCTGGTCCGCGAACTGCTGGAGGCGACCGAGAACGACGCTGCCCTGATCCTCTTGGAAGGGAGGGCGCAGGTGGTCGGCCGGGCCGACCTTGACAGCGACGCCTTCCGCGGCGCAGCGGTGCTTCTCTCGCGTGCGGAGCTGGTGGAGCGGCTGGGCACCCGTCACCTGCCCAGGAGGACGTGACGCGGCTGGCGGCGTCGCTACGGGACACCGTCGGCAAGCTCGGCGCCTGAGCGGCTGCGTTCCACGGGCGCCGTACGCCGGTGCATGCGCACAGCGCCCGCAGCACAGTCATACGACAGGCGAGTCCGGCTGCCGGACTGCTCCAGACGGTGCCGCTTCCGCGGCGCGACGGCACCGTGCCTGGGCCCGTCCGGTGCTGGTGTATCACGGGATGGCCGGCACGGTGGCAAGGGCGGTCCCGACAAGATCGCCGCCGCCGTCACTCGGAACGCGTCTGTGAAACGTGTCGGCCACCCAGACCCCGTGAACCGATGGGACGGCTGTCGTGGCAACGACGGTGGTGCGGAATGGCGCGATCAGCCTGAATCGCGAAAGGACCTCTTCGCGTCGTCCGCAGGCCCGGGCCGGTTCCTCTCGGTCCTGGACAACCTGGAGCGCCATCCGCGGAACGACCGGGTGATCGACATCGTCCGGCGTGGGATACACACGCTTCCGCTGGGGCGCGGCCGGGACTTCATGCACGGCCGGTGGCTTGGACATCCCCTGCATCCCCTCATGGTGCAGGGGCCGATCGGAAGCTGGCTTTCCGCGGCAGTGCTCGACCTGCTTCCTGGGGAGGCGGGGGGCACGGGCGTTGGTCGGGGTGGGTCTTGCCGCCGCGGCCCCGGCGGCCGTGGCGGGCTGGGTAGACTGGGCCGAGCGCCTGGGGCAGGCCTGCCGCGCGCGCCGCCTGATGCCCCGAACCGGCGGAGTACCTTGAAACGTCCAGCCAAGACCGACGTCAGGCTCGTGATGTACGCCGCCAAGGGCGGCAACGGCGTACCGGGCCCCTAGCGGGGACTAGGCATCAAACCTCTGCCGTGCACTGCGCTGGCCTTCCCCAGCGACCAATGAGCCGGTGGGCCGCCGGCAGATGGCCGGCCGAGGGATGCCGACACGGACTTGGTGGACTCCCGGTGAGTAGTGGGCGATCGGTTCTGCGCGGGGGTCGGCCAGACCCGCTGCCGGGGTGAGCGTCTGGCCGAGTTCCTCGATCGCCGCCGTGTGCAGAGGCCACGGCTCATGCCACACCGGAGTCTCCAGCAGCATTCCCCACTGGCGCGTGTACACGCGCCAGTGGGATGTGAGACACACTTCCAGCGCGGATGGGACGAGCGGGGTGCCGGGGCGGATCCGCAGGCGATACGCCGGCTCGCCGCCGCGTCGGCACCCGGCGTATGCCAGCACCCCACCATGCTCCGTCACGCTCAGGTCTCCCAGGTGGTACGGGGCTCCCGTAGCGGCCCTGGTGATCAGGCTCATGGCGGCGCTTGCCGCCTCGACGGACAGGAACCACAGTCCGTCCCGGCCGCCCGGGCCGCGCACGTAGGTGCGCAGATTGGTCTCGGGAAATGTGCTCAGCCGATTTGTCATCTGCAGGGCCGGCAGGACTGCGGGTCTCACGTCGGCCATGACGAACGGCGTGAGGCTCACCCAAGCCCGCCCTTGGTACTCCTCAGCCACCAGGCCGCTCGGGAGGAGTCTTTGGACCGCGGCAGGGTCGAAGGGCCAGTGCACGAAGGCCTGCCTGGACCAGCCCATTCGCAGGACGGGCGCGCCCACCGTCTCGTCCGGCTCCAACGACGCCATGGCTCCCGTGTACCCGCTCGCCGACGGCCGACTCCGATGATCGGCCTCTTCCCCTCGGCTCGCTGATCCTCGGCCTCAGCATGGCAGCGTCGGCTTCTCCTCCACCACACTCAAGTACTGCTCGCGTCAGCGGCGCGGTCACCGGCGAAGGCATCTCTTCGTCGCAGCACCACCTCGGCCACCGGATCGGCCGCCCGGTGCCCGCGGCCTCGGCGCCGGCGTGTGGGGAACACAGCTGGCTAACGGTCATCGCTGCTCCCTCCGTCAGGCGTGATACGTGGATGGAGGGCATGGACGGGCACCCGCCTCGGCATGATGAAGCGCGCACTGTGGCAGGGAAGGGACGGCAAACCTCCAACCGCCGACGGCTATGAACCTTGATGCTCTTCGCGCTGGCTGTTGATCCCGAGCTCCCCCGGACGTCCTCCGGTCGCAGCCTGCGGCGGCTCAGTGGTGGACGCGGTATGAGGACCCACACTTCATCAGCGCCCGGGCACACGCCCCAGGACGCACAGCTGATCGTTCTGCACGGATGACGCCACGCAGCCGACTCCCCCGTCGAGGCCAAAGAGGCCCATCGCAACGAGCTCGCGTAAGGCCCGCGGGGATGAAGCCGGTCTGCCCCTCCTCCGCGAGCTCCTTCAGGTGCTGCTGGTAGCGCTCGGGGGAGACGACCTTGACGTTGAAGAGCATCCTGGAGTGGTCGACGCCGCAGAGCTCGGCGCACTTGCCCCTGAAGGTGCTCTCCCTGTTGGGAGTCGCCTCGAAGGCGTTGACGTTGTGGCCGGGAAAGACATCCTGAACAGGAAGGGAAGCACCCAGAAGGAGTGGATGACGTCGCGGGAGGAGAGGATGAACCGGACCTTCTCTCCCTTGGGTAGCCATAGGGTCGGGAGCCTTCCCGAGATCTCCGCCCGCGACTCTCGAAGCCGTGATGCTGGTCGGTCGCCAGCCCTGAACACGGGCAGAAGTAGACGTTCGTGGTCGCCAAACCTACTGGCGTTCATGCCGAGAGGGTTCCCAGCGTGCCCTCAGATGCACCGAAGAGGTGAAGCATCTGCTCCGTTCGGGACGATCGCGGTGGTCCCACCGACACCCTGGACGCTGACGCCTCCGGCCCCGCCCCATGGTCCGTGGGCCTGCGTATGCACGCCGCGTGCTCAGTCGATGTGTCCTTCGCCTAGGGCTGATTACTTAGCGCGCTGCTGCCGGTCCGCCGGTGTGCCCTGCTGCAGTAGTCGATGCACGAGTGACATCACCTCATGCGTGTCGTCAGCGGCCTCCATGGCGGGCATGATGTGCTCCATCAGCAGCGCGACGACGTCCCCGGCGCTGACCAGCTTCGGTGACAGATGACCCGCCAGGCCGTGCCGGGCGTCTCCTGCTCTGGCGCGCCGATGACCGCACGGCGTATCTGCGCGCCCCACGTTCGGCGTCCTCGCGCATGACGCTTCCTTGGCCGGCGGTGTCGCATCGCGGCGTCGGCGGTGTCAGAGTTTGCGGGTGTCGCGGGGTTCGACGTAGGGCTCTTCCTCGAGTGGGTGGCCGGTGTCAATGGCGCGTTGGCGTTCGAGTTCGGCGTTGAACTCGAGGCCGAGCAGGATGGCGATGTTGGAGATCCACAGCCAGATCAGGAAGACGATGACTGCCGCCAGGCTGCCGTAGGTCCTGTCGTAGCTGGAGAAGTTCGCCACGTACAGCGCGAACAGGGCGGAGGCGATGAGCCAGATGATCACGGCGAGGATGCTGCCGGGGCTGACCCAGCGGAAGCCGCGCTTGACGTTGGGGGAGGCCCAGTACAGCAGGGCGACGATCAGCATGAACAGCAGGATCATCACGGGCCATTTGGCGATGTTCCACACCGTGACGGCGGTGTCGCCCATCCCGAGGACCTGCCCGGTCTTCTGGGCGAGCGTGCCGGTGAAGACCACTCCGATGGCGATCAGCGCCAGCAGCACCACCACGACGAGGGTGATGACGAGCCGGGTGGGCAGGGTCTTCCACACCGGCCGTCCCTCGCCGATGTCGTAGACGGCGTTGGAGGCCCGCATGAACGCCGCGATGTAGCCCGAGGCCGACCACAGCGCGATCACGATACCGATGATCAGCGCGATGCCGGCCTTGCCCTGGCTGCTCTGCAGCTGGGTCAGCATGCTGGTGAAGATGTCGCGGGCGGCGCCGGGAGCCAGGCTGCCGAAATTGTCGATGAGGGGCTTGATGCTCGCAGAGCCCAGCAGGCCCAGGATCGAGATCAGGGCCAGCAGGGCGGGGAAGATCGCCAACACCCCGTAGTAGGTCAGGGCGGCCGCCCAGTCGGTCAGGTTGTCCTCCTTGAACTCCCTCATGGTGCGCTTGAGCACTCCACCCCACGACCGCTTGGGCAGCTGGCCGGGCTTCTTGGCCGGCTGCCGCTTCTGCCTGCCGTGGCGGGCGGCACCGGTGTTGTCTTCTGGTTCGCGGGCCATGGTCACCCTCCTCCTTCGGTGTCCGCCGCGCAGGCCGGGGAAGGAGGAGCCCGGTCTGCGCAGCAGTCTCTTCCGGCCTTGTCATGCAAGGGGTCAGGCGGGTCCCGAACTCTGCCCGCGTGCTTCACCGGCCACCTGTTGTCCGGACTGGCGGGCCTGATCGGTCACCTGCGCCGCCTGGTCGCCGGCTTCCTCCTTGGTGGTACGGGCGGCGTCCGCGGCGGTGTCCTTGACCTGCCCGGCTGCCTGCTTGGCGGTCTCGGTGGCGTCCTCCTTCAGCTGCTGGGCCGACTCCAGCGCCGCCTGCTTGACCGGCTCGACAGCGTCACTTTCGGACAGCTGGGTGGCTGCCTGCTGCTCGGCCTCGGAGACCGGCAGCAGTGAAGCGGTCAGCAGCCCGGCACCGAAGGCGATCAGCCCGGCGGCGAGCGGATTGCCCTGCGTCTGCCGCATGGCTTGCTCCGGTGCCCTGCCGACCGCCTCACCAGCGCGTCCGGCCGCATCACCGACCTGTCCGGCGGCCTGTCCTGCCGCCTGGCGCACGGTATCCGTGGCCTCGCCCGTGCTCTCCTTCACCGACGCGGTGGCCTGCTGGGCTGCGCCCCGGGACGTCCCCGCGGAATCGGTCACGGTTCCCATGACGCGCTCACGCATCCCCGACACCGCACCGCGCACCCGCTGCTTGCGGCGGCGCACCATCCGTCCGGGGCTGGCACGGTCGGCCAGCCGGTCGACGTCCTGCGACAGCCGTTCCCGGGTGGTGTCGATCTGGGCCCTCATTTGGTCGGGTGACGTGCCCATTGCGCATCCTCTTTCAGCGTCTCTACGGTCTGTTCGGGCTTCGGGGAGACCTCCCGCATCCGCGTGCGGCCCATCGCGTACAGGACGGCCGCGATCGCCGCCCACACGGCAGTGATGATCAAGGCCGCCCAGGCGGCGTCCATCACATTGGAGAGGCCGAAGACCGCTGCGAGCGACAGGAACAGCGCCACCATGTATCCGGCGAACCCCGCCCCGCCGTACATTCCGGCGGCCTTGCCGGCCTTGGTCGCCTCCTCGCGGATCTCCGTCTTGGCCAGCTCCACCTCCTGGCGGAACAGCGTCTGCACGTCCGAGGTCACTGCTGACAACAGCTCCCCGACCGAGCGGTCCCGGCCTGGGCCGTCCGCTCCACCCGCAGGAGGCTGAGGCGAGATCGATGACATCTCACACTCCCGGGTGAGCGGGCAGGCCCGGTGCGGTGCCGGGGGGCAGCGAGCTGCTCTCCTCCGGCAGCGGCCGCACGGCACCGCTGGACAGCGGGCTGCTCTCCTCCCGCAGCGGCTGCGGGGGCTGGGGGGACTGGGCGGCCTTGGTGCCGGCCTTGGCCAGGCGGCCGACCACCAGACCGGCCAGCACTGCCCCGCCCAGGAACGCCCCCGGCCGCCGGCGCCCGAAGTCCTGCAGATCGCCTATCAGGCCCTGCACGCCGTTTTTGTCCAGGTAGTCCGCCGCGCGATGGCCTCCGTCGGCGGCCTGGGCCGCCAGGCTGCGGGCCGGGGAGTCACCCGAGGCGTTCTCCGCCATCCCGGCAAGATCATCGGCCCACTGCCGCACGGTTGTGGCCAGACGCTCCATCTGCCCTTGGCCCTCGTCCACCGCGCGCTGCCGCAGATCACGTATCGCGCTGCCTGCCTGCTGGCGTGCCTCACCGGCCACCACTTTGGCCTGCTCGGCCGCAGTGCCGGCGACCTCACCGACCGCCTGCCCGGTCCGATCGGCCGCGGCCGACGCCTGCTCCTTCGCCGCCTGCCCCGTCTGCTGAACACGACCGGCATCGCTCATAAGTCACTCCTCCTTCGGTGCCCGAAAACGGCCGACGGAGTCGGCTCGTCCGGATTCACGTCAGGAGGGCGAGTACCCCACGTGTCCATGCAAAACAGTCAAATCGTGACCAAAGCGGGCAGCTGCAGCACGCCCGCGACATGTCAAAGGACAGGCAGTCGGCGTAGCAGGAGGTGAGGGGTGTGGTGGACGAGGCAGGCGCCGGCGAGGCCGATGGCGGCTCCGGCGGCGACGTCGGTGGGGTAGTGCGCGCCGGCGTGGATCCGTTCGGTGGCCACCATCGCTGCGGCACGGCGCACAGGGCGCCCATCCATGGCCAGGTGTCGGCCACGGCGGCGGTGAACCCGACGGCGGCGGCGGTGTGGCCGGAGGGGAAGGCGGAAATGAACAGCGAGCAGGCCGGAACTGCGGCCCGATATGCACGTCGTCATCGCCTAACCCTCCAAGATCACATCATTTCGATTGCACCCCCAATGACCTGTCGCAGTGAAGCTTGAGCATGCTCACCGAAGTTTAAGTGGGGAGGCTGGCTGTCAACGTTGAGCTCTCTGCTGGCTGCAGGAACGTGAAGTGGCCACAGGAGTCCGTTTTGGCCCCACTTGTCGATCTTGAGTGATGGCTTAGTAGTCGGCCGCTCCGCCGGACTTGCCCGCGCGCTCGCTCTGTAGATGCGCCGCGAGCAGCGGCGGCCGACGCTGAGGGTATGAGGGCGACGTGGTCCGGCGTGATCCGGTTCGGGCTGGTCGCCCTGCCCGTCGGGCTGTACGCGGCGACCGAGGAGCACTCGCCGGGCTGCGCGAGCGTGAGCTGAGCCGGCTCGCCGGCCTGCAGCGCGGTGCACGCCTGCAGGAGTGACTGGGGTTGCGGGTGACTATCGTCAGCCACAATCCCAGCCACATGGCTCTTTCTGTTGATCAGACACGTCTGAGCTGCCAGTTCACCCGGTCGGCCTTCGGGTCGGCGGAGGAGAGGTTGAAAGCCTTGATGGCGCTGTGGTCTCAGGCTAGTTGGGAGAATTGGGTGTCGACCCATTGACCGTGCCGGTACCAGTCGAAGCGCATCTGCACGCACCTGCCGTCGAAGGCCGCGTCGGCGACCCAGCCTCGGACATGAGCCGGGTTCCAGCAGGAACGCCCCGCCGCAGACCCCCACCAGTGGCTGTAGCTCCAGCTTCCATCGCAATAGGAAGCCGACGGGCTAAGCTGCGCCCCGACGCAGATCGACGGCTACGCCTCGCTGCGCGACTACGCCGTGATCGGCGACGGCAGGACCACGGCCCTGGTGGGTCGCGACGGGTCCGTCGACTGGCTGGGGCTTCCCGACCTGGACTCGCCGACCGTGTTCGCGGCGGCGGTCGACGCCGCGCGCGGCGGACAGTTCCAACTGGAGCCGGAGGTTTCGTACCGGATGGCCCGCCGGTATCTGCCCGGCACGAACGTGCTGGAGACGACGTTCACCACGGACGCCGGGACAGCGCGGGTCACCGACGCACTCACTCTGCACGATGATGCGGCACTGGGACCGATGCGTGAGCTGCAGCGGAGGATCGACGGCCTGGCCGGAACGGTGCCGATGCACTGGAGCGTGCGACCGCGGTTCGGATACGGCACCGGGCCCCACGGCTGCTCCAGCGCGCCGGCATTCCGGTGGCATCGGCGGGCTGGGACGCACTGGCCGTCTGCACCTGGAACGCAGGCGAGCCCGCATGCGCAGACGGATCCATCAGCGGCCGTCTCGAACTACGGTCAAACGCCCGGGCCTTGATCGCGATGCCGTTCGCCCACCCGGAGCCGCTGGTCTTCCCGGCCCGGACCGAGTGCGACCTTCGCATGGACCACACATGTGAAGCCTGGCGCCAGTGGGCGCACCGGCGCACCTACGAAGGGCTATGGCCGGAAGCCGTGATGCGGAGCGTGCTCGCACTCAAGCTGCTGATCTTCGCCCCGTCCGGCGCCGTCGCGGCGGCGGCAACCTGCTCACTGCCAGAGTGGATCGGCGGGGAACGCAACTGGGACTACCGCTTCTCCTGGATCCGGGACTCGGCATTCGCCCTCGAAACCTTCCTCAAGCTCGGTTGCCCCGCCGAGGCACATGCCTATTTCTGGTGGCTGATGCACACCACCCAGCTCACCCACCCCCGTCTGCAGGTCCTCTACCGACTGGACGGAGGAGCACACACCCCCGAGCGGGTTCTCCCGCTGAAGGGCTACCACGGATCCGCGCCGGTACGGATCGGGAACGCGGCGGCCGGCCAGGTACAGCTGGACACCTACGGCGAGCTGCTGCAGACCGCATGGTTGTACGCGGAGTCCGCTGGGCGACTGGACAGGGACGTGGCGCGGCGACTGGCGGAGCTGGCCGACTTCGTGTGCGGCTGCTGGCAGCGGCCGGACTCGGGAATCTGGGAGGTGCGCAGTCCCCCGCGCACTTCACGCAGTCCAAGATGATGTGCTGGGTGGCCCTCGACAGGGCCGTCCGACTCGCGGAGCAGGGGCTGATCCCGCACCGCCACGTCACTGCCTGGCGCTCGGCACAGCAGGCAGTCCGGCAGTTCGTCGAAACCCGCTGCTACTCGGAGCACCGCAACTGCTACGTGCGCACCGCCGATGGAGAGGACCTGGACGCCGCTGTCCTGCTCGGCCTTCTCTACGGCTACAGCGATCCGGAGGGTCCACGCATGACCGCGACGATCAGCGCCCTCGAACGGGAACTGCGGCACGGCCCGTATGTCACCCGGTACTCCGGCCAGGACGGCGTGAGCGGCACCGAAGGAGCGTTCACCGCCTGCTCCGTCTGGCTGGCTGAGTCCCTGGCCAGATGCGGGCGGCTCGACGATGCCATCGAGCTGATGGACCAACTCGTCGCGCCGACCAACGACGTCGGCCTGTACAGCGAGGAAATCGACCCCGCTACCGGCGAGTTCCTCAGGAACCTGCCCCAGGGGCTGAGCCATCTGGCGCTGATCAGCGCCGACTGCGCCATCAGCGAGGAGGCGGGCGCATGAGTGCCTGGGGCGCTCTTGTCGGCGGGTTCATCGGCACGCTCGTGCTGACCACCGCGATGCGCGCCGCCAGCGAGCTGAACCTGACCCGCATGGACGTGCCGTTCCTGCTCGGTACGGCCGTGACGGTGAACCGGGCCCGCGCGAAGGCCATCGGGTACCTGATGCATTTCGCCAACGGACTGCTCTTCGCGCTCGGGTACTACGCCGTGTTCGTCGTCATCGACTACAGCAGCTGGTGGCTGGGCGCCGTTCTCGGCCTGGCCCACGGCCTGTTCGTCGCCACCGCGCTGGTGAACATCATGCTGCCGCTGATCCATCCCCGTATGGGCGGCCCGCACACCAGTGCTCAGGGCGTGGCCTGGCTGGAGCCACCAGGCTTTCTGATGCTCAACTACGGACCAGCTACACCCATCGTCGCGGTCCTCGCCCACGCCGGCTACGGAGCGATCATCGGAGCGTTCGTCTCGCTCACAGGGTGACAGCCCCGCTCCTACCACCGGCCCCGGAGGGTTGCTCCAGACCCCTCACGGCCGCCGGGCAGATCCGCGCACTCTGCGGCTGACGATCAGCAGCGAAGGCGCATGTCCTGGGGACCACGGGCAGTCGACGGATCCCGGGTGCGACGCGGGCGAGGCCGCCGAGATGCGCAGCCGTCAGTTCCGTGCGATGGACGCCTTCCTGGACGGCAAGAACATCCCGGCCACCGAGCAGGTCGTCGTGGCGGGCGACTTCAACGTGGACTCGCGCACTCCCGAGTACGCCTCGATGCTCGCCGCCGACGGCTTCGCTGGGGCGGACGCGCGGACGGGTCACCCGTACTCCTTCGACACCCAGGAGAACTCGATCGCCGCGGAGCGCTATCCCGACGAGCCCCGCGAGGACCTCGACCATGTGCTGCACCGTGCGGGCCACGCGAAGCCCGCGGGCTGGACCAATGAGGTGATCAAGGAGCAGAGTGCGCCCTGGTCGGTCTCCAGCTGGGGCATCACGTACACGTACACCAACCTGTCCGACCACTATCCGGTGATTGTCTCCGGCCAGTAGGCGCAAGCGCGCGGCAACGCCCTTGTGCCGATGTCAGGGTCATGCCAGATTGAGCCCGCACTCCGGACTGGTCCAGTCCATATTGCCGTCCCCGCGGCAATCCCCCCACGGACTCGTAGAAGGAGAAGCCCCGATGAGACGCAGGCTCCGCGCGCACATCTGTCTTCCCGCCCTTCTGGCCCTGACGGCCGTCGGACTCGGCTCCCCCACCGCCGCCGCCGACCCGGGGGCGGCCGGCAGCCCGGCCCCGGGCGTCGCGGCGACTGCCGCGCACTACGCCCAGCACAGCCGGATCGCACGCGACCTCGGCGACCGCACCGCCGGCTCCTACCTCGACGCCGCGAGCGGCGAGCTGGTGATCACGGTGACGGACGCCGAGGCCGCAGAGGGGGTACGGGCAGCCGGTGCCCGCGCAGAGCTCGTCCTCCGCAGCAAGGCACAGCTGCGGTCCGCGATGGACACTCTGCAGGCCAAGGCCCGGATCACCGGTACGTCATGGGGTGTCGACCCCTCGACCAACCAGGTCGCGATCGAGGCCGACTCCTCGGTGTCCGCACGCGACATGGCGCGCCTGCGGAATGTCGCCGCCACGCTCGGCGACAGCGTGCGGATCAAGCGCGTCCCCGGCATCTTCACCGAGGAAGTGCTGGGCGGGGACGCGGTCTACGGCGGCGGCTACCGCTGCTCGGCGGCGTTCAACGTCTCCAAGGGGTCGACCCGTTACTTCCTGACCGCCGGGCACTGCACCAACTCGGCGAGCAGCTGGTCGGCCACCACCGGCGGGCCGTTCATCGGCACCCGTGTGGGCACCAGCTTCCCGACCAACGACTACGGCATCGTCCGGTACACCGACGGCTCGCAACCCGCGGGCGACGTCAACCTCCACAACGGCAGCAATCAGGACATCAGCTCGGCGGCCGACGCGATCGTCGGCCAGTCCGTGAGCAAGTCCGGCTCCACGACCAAGGTGACCAGCGGCACGGTGACCGCGGTGAACGTCACCGTGAACTACGGCGACGGAGCGGTCCACAACCTGGTCCGCACCACGGCCTGTTCCGCGGGCGGTGACAGCGGCGGCGCACACTTCGCGGGCTCCACGGCCCTGGGCATCCACTCGGGCAGCTCCGGCTGCACCGGCACCAATGGCTCGGCCCTGCACCAGCCGGTGCGCGAGGCGCTGAGCGCGTACGGGGTCGCCGTCTACTGACCCGGTCGCCTGAGTCACAGCGGGGCGTGCCCACGATGGTGGGCACGCCCCCTCCGCTTGCTCGGCCCGGTGCGTGGGGTGGAGCTGACTGCGGCAAGTACCGCGGCCGCGGCGGAAAGTGCGCTGAGGGTGAGGAAGAGCGCGGGGTAGCCGTTCAGGGATCCGGCGAGTGCGGCCCCGGCGAAGGGCGCGAGGGCGGCGGCGATGGTGGCGGGGGCCGTGAGGAGACCGGAGAGTCTGCCGTAGTGGGTGGTTCCCCAGCGTTCGGTGACGGCGGTGGCGTGGAGGAGGGTGAGGTTGCCGCGGACCATACCGGCCACGACCGACAGCGCGATCAGCACGGCGTACGGGCCCGGGATCAGCGCGAAACCGGCTGTGGTGACGCCGCCGAGGGCCATCAGGGCCGTGGCGCGGGGAGTTGGGCCGACACGGCGGGCGAGGGCGGCGTACAGGGTGCGCCCGGCGGTCTGTCCGGCGCCGCCGATGCCGAGGATCCAGGCGGCCTGGGTGGTGGTGCAGCCGCGTTCGAGCAGGAGTGGGACGAGGGCGATGACGACGGCGTACATCGCGAAGCCGGAGAGGGTGAAGGCAGTGGCCAGCAGCAGGAACGGTCGGCTGCGGGCCACGGACGCGACGCTTCCCTCCGCGTGCGCGGGTGCGGTGGGGGCCGGAGGCCAGGGTCCGCGCAGGGCGAGGGCATGGGCGGGCACCGTGACGACCGCGAGGATCACGGCGAGCACCAGATAGGTGCTGCGCCAGGACAGGTGCTCGACGAGAACGGCTGTGAGGGGCGCGAAGAGCGTGGAGGCGAGTCCTCCGGCGAGGGTGACGAGAGTGAGGGCGCGGACGTGGCCAGGCGCCCACCAGCGGGTGAGCGCGGAGAAGGCGGGCCGGTAGAAGGTGGCGGCCATGGCGAGCCCGGCGAGGAGCCACCCGGCCGTGAACACGACGGTGTTCGGGGCGGTTGCCACGACGGCCAGGCTCGCCGTGCCGATGAGTGAGCCGACGGTCATGACGGCGCGCGGGCCGCGGTGGTCGAGGATCCGGCCGATGGGGATTCCGGCGAGTGCGGAGACGAGGAGCGCGGCAGAGAACGCGGCCGTCGTCGCGCCGGCCGACCAGCCGGTGTCCGCGGCGATCTGCGGGTTCAGCACGGGGAAGGCGTAGTAGACGGTGCCCCAGCTGGTGATCTGCGTCGCGCACAGGGCAGGCAGGGCGGCGCGGGGCCGCGACCGGTCCCCTGTTCCGGTCGCGGCCTCGCTCACATCGAGGTCTGTCACGAGGTTCAGCAGCCGCCGGAGGAGACAGGGGCTCCGACGCCGATCTGGAGGGTGCTCGGAGTGGCGCAGCACCCGCCGCCGGACTCGGCCTGGGCGGCGTCGGGCTGGTCGAAGAGTCCGGCGCCGCCGCAGACTCCGGTCTCGGGCAGGGTCAGTTCGACGCGGTCGGCCGCTTCGAGGTCGCCGGCGAGGGCGGCGGCGATGGAGCGGACCTGCTCGTAGCCCGTCATGGCGAGGAACGTCGGGGCGCGGCCGTAGGACTTCATGCCCACGAGGTAGACGCCCTGTTCGGGATGGGCCAGTTCGCGGTGGCCGTGGGGGTAGACCGTGCCGCAGGAGTGCTGGTTGGGGTCGATCAGCGGGGCGAGTTCGACGGGGGCCTGGAGGCGTTCGTCGAGTCCGAGGCGCAGTTCGTCGAGGAAGGACAGGTCCGGGCGGAAACCGGTCAGGACGATGACCTCGTCGACGGGGTCGAGGCGCCGGCCGTCCTCGGCTTCGAGCACCAGCTGCCCGCCGGTCCCCTCGACGGCGGTGGTGCGGAAGCCGGTCACCGCGTCGGCGTACCCCTGGTCGACGGCGGCCTTCGCCGCTAGGCCGAGTGCGCCACGGGCGGGCAGCTGGTCCGCCTCGCCGCCACCGAAGGTGCTGCCGCTGATACCCCGGCGCAGGATCCACACCGCGTGCGTGCCGGGCGTGTCCTTGGCCAGGTCCGCCAGGTAGGCGAGGGCGGTGAAGGCGGAGGCGCCAGAGCCGATGACAGCGGTGCGCCTGCCCGCGTAACGGGCGCGTACAGCCGGGTCCTTGAGGTCGGGAACGCGGTAGGAGATGCGGTCGGCCGCGGCACGCTCGCCCAGCGCCGGCAGCCCGTCACCGCCGATGTGGCCGGGGGTGGTCCAGGTGCCGGAGGCGTCGATGACGGCGCGGGCGGTGAGCCGCTCCTCGCGGCCGTCGGCGTACGCGACGTGGACGGTGAAGGGCTGCTGATCGCGGTCGGCGTCCACGACACGGTCCCGCCCGAGGCGCGAGACGCCGGTGACACGGGCACCGGTGCGGACTTTGTCGCCGAGGACGTCGGCCAGCGGCTGGAGGTACTGCTCCGCCCACTCCCCACCGGTGGGGTAGGCGGTGCCCTCGGGTGCGGTCCAGCCGGTGGGGGCGAGGAGCTTCTCGGCCACGGGATCGACGACCTCGGACCAGGGGGAGAACAGCCGGACGTGCGACCAGTCGCGCACGGCGCTTGCCGCGACGGGCCCTGCCTCCAGGACCAGGGGCTCGATGCCGCGCCCGACGAGGTGGGCGGCGGCGGCCAGGCCGGCCGGGCCGGCTCCGATGACGACGACGGGAAGGTCGGAGTGCGAGCTCATGAGGTGGGGCCTCTTTCCGGGCGGGTGAGTCAGGCGTGCTTCTGGGCGGGTGAGGCGCGGGAGCCGGTGGCCTCACAGGGAAGCCAGGGACTCACCGGTGATTCGATATCTGTCGATGTCCTGGACCAAGAATGGCACCTGATTCGACGATCGTCAACATAGACATTCATCGAACCACACTCCCGCCCGGTGCGGCGTCCGAGTGTCCTACCGGGTCAGCCCTGGCGCGGCAGCCACTGGTCGAGGTAGCGGATGAGGCCGGCCAGATCCCCGCCTGCCGCGAGATACCCGATGTAGCCGTCGGGGCGGACCAGGCAGTGAGTGGTGCCGGGCCAGGGCGCGTTCGCTCCGGACGTGTGCACATGGAGGAATGCTTCGCGGCCTTCGAGAGCGCTGCTGATCCGTCCGCGGTCCCAGGCGTTCGCCGGACCGCACAGGAGCAGGTGGTAGCCGGGCCCGGCCACGACTGCCTGGAGGCCGCGCGGGCGGTCGGGCAGCCGGTCGCCCGCCTTGGGACCGCGGCGTGGCACCCGCGACCCTGAGGTGGTGGCCGGGCTCCGCCGGTAGTGGACGGCGAGTTGGCCCAGCCGGCGGAAGACGGCGGCGCGCAGGGGTTCGGCACGCAGGAGGAGCGGCGCGACACGCGGCGCGATGCGGGTGCGTGCCAGCCGGATCAGTGAGTTGCCGCTGGTGGCCACCTTGAACGCGCGGTCGGTGAAGCGCAGGACACTCCGGCCGACCGGGGCCCGTTCGGCCTCATAGGTGTCCAGCAGGGCGTCCGGTGCGGCGCCGCGGCAGACCAGGGCGAGTTTCCAGCCGATGTCGAGGGCGTCCTGGATGCCGGTGTTCATGCCCTGGGCACCGGCGGGGCTGTGGATGTGGGCGGCGTCGCCCGCCAGGAAGATCCGCCCAGACCGGTACCTCACGGCACCGCGGTGGTGGATCCGGAAGTCCGTCATCCACACCGGGTCGTGCAAGCGCAGCGGCAGGCTCACGTAGCGATCGACCAACGACTGCAGCATCGCGAGGCTCACGGTGGTGCCCGTCCCCGGGACATCGGGCGGGCGCATCGCGAGCATCCGCCAGCCGGCGGGCGTCACCAGGGGGAAGAAGAACACCATGCCCGCCTCCGTCAGGCAGGCGTGCGCGGCTCCCGGCTCCAGACCGTCGACCTCCAGGTCGGCGAGCAGGAACGTCTGCGGGTAGGCGTGCCCCTCGAAGCCGATGCCGGCCTGCTTGCGCACGGTGCTGCGCGCCCCGTCGCAGCCGACGACGTACCGGGCGGTCAGCATCTCTTCGGCGCCGTCCCGCTTCCTCAGCCGGCAGGCCACCCCGTCACGTTCACCGGCCAGTTCCACCAGCTCGGTGCCGCGCTCGAGGAGAGTCCCGTTGTCGGTCAGGTGGCGGGCGAGGACGCCTTCCGTCTCCGCCTGCGACAAGAACAGCAGGAACGGGTACGGGGTGTCGGTGACACCCAGGTCGAACAGCGGCAGCCGCACCGTCCGATCGGGGAGATGCAACCGCAACTGCACCGCGGGGTTCCCGCGCCGAACCAGTTCGTCGGAGACGCCGAAGGGGGCGAGAACCTCCAGCGTCCGTGGCTGGACGGCCAGGGCACGTGACTCACGTGCCCTGTCCAGGTGCCGGTCGATGACCCGGAACCGCGCGCCGTACCTCTGCAACTGTGCCGCCAGAGCCAGACCGGTCGGCCCTGCGCCCACCACCAGCACATCGAGCGACGGCACGGCACTCATGGCAGCGGCACTCATGCCAGCAGTGTCCCGCGCCGGCCCCGGTCACCCAAGCACGACCGGCGGAGGCGGCCGGTCGGGTCAGGTCAGGTACGCCGGCTCAGTGCGCCCGCTGACCGTCGGCCGGCTGAAGTCGTTCGTCGCCCGGCGGACCGGGGCTCGTCAGGCGGTCAGTCGCCGTGGTCGTACACCGTCACGTCAATGCCCCGTGCCGTCAGCCGCTCGGCTATCAGCGGCTCGATCCGCGACCACCTGCCGCCCGCCAGCCCGCAGCCGATGCGCGGGAGATGGACGGAGGCGCCCAGCTCCAGCGCCTTGTCTGCGACGGCGGCGAGCGCCGTGCCGATGGCCTCATAGCGCACCGGGACGCCCTTGCTGCCGGTGCGTATGCCCCGCTGGCCCACCATGTTGGCCACCCAGACGTACGGGCCGACCTGGACGAACTGGACGGCGCCCAGCCCGAAGTCGTTCTTCGCGCGGTCCCGGTGCCAGCGGCGGAAAGCCGCCTCGGGCTCCGGCCAGCGGCGGGAGAGGGCGAGCACGAAGCCCTTGCCCCAGCCCCCGAGGTCATTGCACACGTGGGCGATCAGCTTGACGCCTTTGCCGTGCGGCGCGGTGGCGTCCCCCCGGACGTATCTGATCTCGGACATGGCACAACCGTACGATGCACCACTGACAGCCCCCCGGCCTGAGCCGACCGCTTTCAGGCGGCCCAGCGCTTTCACAACAATGGTGAGACAGCAATACTGTTTCACCGGTGCGGTTCAGCAAAGGAGGGTCATGGCGACCGAGACCGAGGAGCCGAGGCTCACCGTCGACGAACTGGCAGCGCGTGCCGGGGTCACCGTGCGGACCATCCGGTTCTACAGCACACGCGGTCTGCTGCCCCCGCCCGTGATCGGCCCCCGCCGCGTCGGGCACTACGGGTCCGGCCATCTGTCCCGGCTCGCCCTCATCGAGGAGTTGCAGCACCAGGGCATGACGCTGGCGGCGATCGAGCGGTATCTGGAGCAGCTGCCTGCGGATCTCAGCGCCCAGGACCTGGCGATCCATCGGGCCCTGGTCGCCTCGTGGGCCCCGGAATCGGCCGAGGCGGTCTCCCGGCAGGAGCTGGAGCGGCGGGCCGGCCGGCCTCTGTCGGAGCAGGACGTGGACCGGCTGGCGGCCATGGGTGTGCTCGACCGCACCGCCGGGGAGGCGTTCCGGCTGGACGGCTCGTTGCTGCGCCTCGGGGTGGAGCTCCTGGACGTGCCCATCGCGCACGAGACAATCCTCGCCTCCCGCACGGTCCTGCTGAACCACGCCCGGGCCGCGGCACAGGACCTGACGCGCCTCTTCCGCGACGAAGTCTGGGGACCCTACCGCGAGCGCGAGTCCGGCACGGACCATGTGGCGGCGATGAAGTCGCTGTCGGCGCACATGCAGCCGATGGTGATCCAGGCTCTGGTGACGGCGTTTCAGCGCTCTCTGCGGGAGGAGCTCCGGGAGGCGTTCGTCACCGGCGGGCAGTCGGGAGAGACGGAGCGGGGCAGCTGAAAGCCCTCTTCGAGGGGGACCGCGACGACCCCGAGCGCGAGACCGACGACGCGCTGCTGACCATGCACGACGGCGAACCGAGCCACCGGATCGCGAAGGACGGCGACTACCGGCGGGCCGGTAGCCGCCTCGTCCTCGAGCGCGGGCGGCGCCGGGTCAGGCGTCGGTGAAGACCTCGCCCCGCTCCGCCTTCTCCAGCAGCAGCGCGGGCGGCTGGAACCGCTCGCCGTACCGCTCCGCCAGTTCACGCGCGCGTGCCACGAAGCCAGGCAGGCCCCCCTCGTAGCCGTTGACGTACTGGAGCACACCGCCCGTCCAGCCGGGGAAGCCGATGCCCATGACGGAGCCGATGTTGGCGTCGGCGACCGAGGTGAGGACGTTCTCCTCCAGGCAGCGGACGGTGTCCAGCGCCTCGGAGAAGAGCATCCGCTCCTTCATGTCCTCGAAGGGGACGTCGGTGCCAGGGCGGGTGAAGTGCTCGCGCAGACCCGGCCAGAGGCCGGCGCGCTTGCCGTCCGCGTCGTAGTCGTAGAAACCGGCGCCGCCGCTGCGGCCGGTGCGGCCGAACTCGTCGACCATCCGGTCGATCACCGCGTCCGAGGGGTGGCCGGCCCAGGTGCCGCCCGCCTCCTCGACCGCGCGCTTCGTCTCGCCCCGGATCTTGCGCGGCAGGGTGAGCGTCAGCTCGTCCATCAGGGAGAGCACCTTGGCCGGGTAGCCGGCCTGGGCCGCGGCCTGTTCCACGGAGGCGGGGTCGACGCCCTCGCCGACCATCGCGACGCCCTCGTTGATGAACTGCCCGATGACGCGCGAGGTGAAGAAGCCACGGGAGTCGTTGACGACGATCGGTGTCTTGTTGATCTGCCGGACCAGGTCGAAGGCGCGGGCCAGCGCCTCCTTCCCGGTGCGCTCCCCCTTGATGATCTCCACGAGCGGCATCTTGTCGACCGGGGAGAAGAAGTGCAGACCGACGAAGTCCGCCGGCCGCGAGACCCCTTCCGCGAGGACGGTGATGGGCAGCGTCGAGGTGTTCGAGCACAGCAGGGCGTCGGGCTCGACGACGTCCTGGATCTCCTGGAACACCTTGTGCTTGAGCGCGGTGTCCTCGAACACCGCCTCGATCACGGCGTCGCAGCCGGCGAGGTCGGCCGCCTCCGCGGTCGGCGTGATGCGCGCGAGCAGCGCTTCCGCCTTCTCCTGGGTGGTGCGCCCCCTGGCCACCGCCTTGGCGCACAGCTTCTCGGAGTACCCCTTGCCCTTCGCGGCGGCCTCGGCCGACACGTCCTTGAGGACCACCTCGATTCCGGCGCGGGCGCAGGAGTACGCGATGCCGGCTCCCATCATCCCGGCGCCGAGGACGGCGACCTTGCGAACGGTGCGCGGCGCGATGCCCGAGGGCCGGTTCGCGCCCGAGTTGACGGCCTGGAGGTCGAAGAAGAACGCCTGCATCATGTTCTTGGCGATCTGCCCGGTGACCAGCTCGGTGAAGTACCGGGCCTCGACGACCTGTGCGGTCTCGAAGTCGACCTGGGAGCCCTCGACGGCGGCCGCGAGGATGTTGCGCGGCGCCGGGTAGGGGGCGCCCCCGGTCTGCTTCTTCAGGTTCGCGGGGAAGGCGGGCAGGTTGGCGGCGAACTTCGGGTTCGACGGGGTACCGCCGGGGATCTTGTAACCCTTGGCGTCCCACGGCTGCGAGGATTCCGGGTTGGCGTCGATGAAGGCACGGGCCTTGGCCAGCATCTCGTCCGGCGACTCGGCGACTTCGTGGACGAGTCCGTTCTCCAGCGCGCGCCGGGGGGTGTACTGGGTGCCCTGGAGCAGCAGTTTGAGCAGCGCGTCGGCGATGCCCATGAGCCGTACGGTGCGGGTGACACCGCCACCCGCGGGCAGCAGGCCGAGGGTGACCTCGGGCAGGCCGATCCTGGAGCCGGGCGCGTCGAGGGCGATCCGGTGGTGACAGGCGAGGGCGATCTCGTAACCGCCGCCGAGCGCCGCGCCGTTGATCGCGGCGACGACGGGCTTGCCGATGGTCTCGATGCGGCGCAGGGCGCGCTTGATGCCCATGCCCGCCTCGAAGACGAACTGCGCGTCGTCCGGACCGGCCTTGATCATCTCCTTGAGGTCACCGCCCGCGAAGAAGGTCTTCTTGGCGGAGGTGACGATGATGCCGCGGATGGACTCCTGCTCGGCCTCCACCCGGTCGGCGATCGCCGCGATGGACGCCTTGAAGGCCTGGTTCATCGTGTTGGCGGACTGGTCGGGGTCGTCGAGGACGAGGGTGACGATGCCGGTCTCGTCCTGTTCCCAGCGGATGGTGGTGGACTCGCTCATTTTTCTGTCTACTTTCGCAGGCAAGGAAGAGGACGGGGGTCAAAGACGCTCGACGACGGTGGCGATGCCCATGCCGCCGCCCACGCACAGGGTGGCGAGGCCGTACCGCTTGTCCTGGCGCTCCAGTTCGTCGATGAGGGTGCCGAGGATCATCGCGCCGGTCGCGCCGAGCGGGTGGCCCATGGCGATCGCGCCGCCGTTGACGTTGACCTTGTCGAGCGAGAGGCCCATGTCCTGGGCGAAGCGCAGGACGACACCGGCGAACGCCTCGTTGATCTCGACCAGGTCGATGTCGTCGATGGTCAGTCCGGCCCGCTTCAGCGCCTTGCGGGTGGCAGGGGCGGGGCCGGTGAGCATGATGGTCGGCTCGGAGCCGGAGACGGCGGCGGAGACGATCCGGGCCCGCGGGGTGAGGCCGTAGCGCTCGCCGACCTCCTTGGTGCCGATGGCGACGAGGGCGGCGCCGTCGACGATGCCCGAGGAGTTGCCCGCGTGGTGGACGTGGTCGATCTTCTCCACCCAGTGGTACTTCTGCAGCGCCACGGCGTCGAAGCCGCCGAGGTCGCCGATGCCGGCGAAGGAGGGCTTGAGCGCGGCGAGGGAGTCGGCGGTGGTGCCGGGGCGCATGTGCTCGTCGTGGTCGAGGACGACGAGGCCGTTGCGGTCGCGGACCGGGACGACGGACCGCTCGAAGCGGCCGTCCTTCCAGGCCGCCGCGGCGCGCTCCTGCGACAGCGCCGCGAACTCGTCGACGTCGCGGCGCGACCAGCCGCCGAGGGTGGCGATCAGGTCGGCGCCGATGCCCTGGGGCACGAAGCCCGTCTCGTGGTTGGTCATCGGGTCGGCGAACCAGGCGCCGCCGTCGGAGGCCATCGGCACGCGCGACATGGACTCGACACCGCCGGCGAGGACGAGGTCCTCCCAGCCGGAACGGACCTTCATCGCGGCCATGTTGACCGCTTCCAGGCCCGAGGCGCAGAAGCGGTTCTCCTGGACGCCCGCGACCGTGTCCGGCAGTCCGGCGGCGATGGCCGCGATGCGGGCGATGTCGGAGCCCTGGTCGCCCACCGGGCCGACGACGCCGAGCACGATGTCGTCGATGGCGGCCGGGTCGAGGCCGGGAAAGCGGCGCTCGACCTCGTGGATCAGCCCGACGACGAGGTCGATCGGCTTGGTGCCGTGCAGGGCGCCATTGGCCTTCCCGCGCCCGCGCGGGGTGCGGATCGCGTCGTACACATACGCTTCGGTGCTCACTGTCTGGAGCCTTTCGATGAGGGTGGGACCGTGCGACGAGGGTGGGACCGTGCGACGAGGGTGAGGCTGCGGAGGGGGACGGTGCGGGATAGCGCGGCGCGGAGGTGGGGCGGTGCGCAGGCGGGGCGGTGTGCCTGTCGTCGTGCGCGTCTCAACTGAGCAGGGAGCGGCCGATGATCTCCTTCATGATCTCGGTCGTCCCGCCGTAGATGGTCTGGATGCGGCCGTCCGTGAACGCCCGTGCGACGCGGTACTCGTTCATGTAGCCGTACCCGCCGTGGAGCTGGAGGCAGCGGTCGGCCGCGCGCTTCTGGAGCTCGGTCGCCCACCACTTGGCCATGGAGGCGTGGACGGCGTCCAGTTCGCCGACCGCGTGGTCGGCGATGCAGCGGTCGAGGAAGGCGCGTGTGACGGCGCACTCGGTGGCCAGCTCGGCGATCTCGAAGCGGATGTGCTGGAGCCTGGCCAGCGGCCGCCCGAACGCCTCGCGCTCCTTCACATACGCGGTCGTGATCTCCAACAGGTGCTCGGCGGCGGCGATCCCGGCGACGGCTATGGCCATCCGCTCCTGCGCCAGGTTGGTCATCAGGTGGACGAAGGCGCCGTTCTCTTCCCCGAGGAGGTTCTCCTTGGGCACGCGCACGTCGTTGAAGAACAGCTCGGCGGTGTCCTGGGACTTCTGGCCGATCTTGTCGAGGTTCCGGCCGCGCTCGAATCCCTCCGTACCGCGCTCGACGACGAGCAGGGACAGGCCGTGCGCGCCGCCCTCCGGGGTGGTCCTGGCGACGACGATCACCAGGTCGGCCAGGATGCCGTTGGAGATGAAGGTCTTGGAGCCGTTCAGCACCCAGTGGTCGCCGCGGTCCTCGGCGCTGGTGCGGATGCCCTGGAGATCGGAGCCCGCGCCCGGTTCCGTCATGGCGATGGCGGTGATGCTCTCACCGCTGCAGAAGCCCGGCAGCCAGCGCCGCTTCTGCTCGTCGGTGGCGAGCGAGGTGAGGTACGGACCGATGATGTCGTTGTGCAGCCCGATGGCCAGGCCGGGGGCCCCGGCGCGGGTGAACTCCTCGTGCAGCACGGCGGCGTAGCGGAAGTCGTCGTTGCCGCCGCCTCCGTACTCCTCGGGCACGGCGAGGCCGAGGAGCCCCTGACGGCCCGCCGCGAGCCAGGCGTCCCGGCTGACGATGCCGTCCTTCTCCCAACTCTCGTAGTGCGGCAGCACCTCCTTGGCGAGGAAGGTGCGGACGGTCTCGCGGAAGGCGTCGTGCTCGGCGGTGAAGATCTGGCGCTTCAACGGTCCTCCAGGGGATCGGGCAACGTCACGCCCCAGTCGCGGGCGACCTCCGCGGTGTCCGCGCCGGGCAGGGCCGGGGGCCGGGTCACGGCGCCGGGCGTGGCGGAGAAGCGCGGCGCGGGCGCGGGCTGGGTGATGCCCGCGTGGTCGACGAAGGTGCCGCGGGCGGCGAGGTGCGGGTGCGCGGGGGCCTCCCGCAGCGTGAGCACGGGTGCGACGCAGGCGTCCGAGCCCTCGAAGACGGCGGTCCACTCGGCGCGTGTACGGGTCCTGAAGCGGGCGGCGACGGCCTCGCGAAGCTCGCCCCAGCGGTTGAAGTCCTTGCGGGCGGGGATCTCGTCCCTGATGCCGAGCAGGTCGACGAACTCGTCGTAGAACCGCTGCTCCAGCGCGCCGACCGCCATGTACCGGCCGTCGGCCGTCTCATAGGCGCCGTAGAAGGGGCAGCCGCCGTCGAGCAGGTTCGCGCCGCGCCTGTCCTGCCAGCCGCCGGCCGCCATCATGCCGTGGATCATCGTGGCGAGGTGGGCGGCGCCGTCGACGATGGCCGCGTCCACGACCTGGCCGCTGCCGCCGTCGCCGCGGGCGTGCTGGAGGGCCGCCAGCACACCGATGACGAGGTAGAGCGAGCCGCCGGCGTAGTCGCCGACGAGGTTGGCGGGGACTACGGGCGGCTCCCCGTCCTTGCCGATCATGGAGAGTGTGCCGGCGAGGGCGATGTATCCGATGTCGTGGCCGGCCCTCGGGGCGAGCGGGCCGTCCTGCCCCCACCCGGTCATCCGCCCGTATACGAGCCGTGGATTGCGGGCCAGGCACACGTCCGGGCCGACGCCGAGGCGCTCGGCGACACCGGGGCGGTAGCCCTCGATCAGCACGTCGGCCCGTTCGACGAGATCGAGGACCCGGCCGGGACCGTCCTCGGACTTGAGATCGATCAGCACCGAGCGCTTGTTGCGGTTGGTGAGGTCGTGGGCCGGATCGATACCGAGCCCCGCGCCGCCGGGGCGGTCGATCCGCACGACGTCCGCCCCGAGGTCGGCCAGGAGCATGGCGGCGAAGGGGCCGGGCCCGATGCCCGCCAGCTCCACCACCCGCACCCCGGCCAGCGGGCCGTTCATTGACGCTGTCATCCAGCCCCCAGCACTGTGACACAAGTGATGTAACACCAATGATGGTAGGAACGCGTTCCACTCCGCACAAGGGCTTGGGCAGAGCAAGCGCTTAGAAGTTACGGAGTGCCAGGTTACCGATGGGAAACGCTTCTTCTGCGAGGCCGCGCGGCGCGCTAGCCTCAGCCACCGACATCGGCGTTCTGGCCTCGTGCCCTGATCCGCCGTACAGCCCCGACCGGCGGAGGAGCCATTGGACAGCCAGAGCGGGACCGGCCGCGCGCAGCGCCCGTACGACATCGTGCTCTTCGGGGCCACCGGGTTCGTCGGGCAGCTCACCGCCGAGTATCTGGCGCGGCACGCGCCGGACGACTGCCGGTGGGCGATCGCCGGCCGCAGCCGGCCCAAGCTGGAACGGCTGCGCGAACGCCTCACCGCGATCGCTCCCTCGTGCGCGGACCTGCCCCTGATCGAGGCGGACGCGGACGATCCGCGCGCCCTGCGGGAACTCGCCGAGTCGGCACGGGTCGTCGCGACGACGGTCGGCCCCTACGTCCTGTACGGCGAGGCCCTGGTGGCCGCGTGCGCGGAGGCGGGGACGGACTACGCGGACCTGACGGGCGAGCCGGAATTCGTGGACGCGATGTTCGTACGCCACGACGCGCGCGCCCGTGAGACCGGCGCGCGCCTCGTCCACGCGTGCGGATTCGACTCGGTCCCGCACGATCTGGGTGTCTGGTTCACGGTGCGACAGCTGCCCGAGGGGGTGCCGCTGAGCGTCGACGGGTTCGTCCGCTCCAACGCCATGTTCTCCGGCGGCACCATGGCCTCGGCACTCACGGCGATGGCGCGCGGCCGCGAAACGCTGCGCGCCGCGCACGAGCGCCGGCTGCACGAGCCGAGACTCGTCGGGCGGCGCGCCCGCGCACCGCTCGGCACGCCGCACTTCAGCCGGGAGACGGGCGCGTGGGCGTTGCCGCTGCCGACGATCGACGGGCAGATCGTCGCACGTTCGGCCCGCGCGCTGGAGCGCTACGGCCCCGACTTCCGCTACCACCACTACGCGGCGGTCCGGTCCCTGCCGATGGCACTCGGCGGCCCGGCGGCGGTCGCCACGGGCTTCGCCCTCGCCCAGATCCCGTCGGCCCGCCGTTGGCTGATGAACCGTTACGCACCGGGCGACGGCCCCAGCGCGCACCGCCGCGCGAAGAGCTGGTTCTCGATCCGCTTCGTGGGCGAGGGCGGTGGCCGCCGGGTGTTCACGGAGGTGTCGGGCGGCGACCCGGGGTACGACGAGACGGCGAAGATGCTGGCGGAATCGGCGCTGTGCCTCGCGTTCGACGATCTGCCGGGCGTCGGGGGCGGCCAGTTGACGACGGCGGTGGCGATGGGGGGAGCGCTGGTGTCACGCCTGGACTCGGCGGGGATCGTCTTCCGCGTGGCCGCGACGCGGTAGGAGGCGTGGTGGCCGCTGCGCGGGGCTGTTTCCGGGGGCTCTGCCCCGGAGCCCCCGGCGCTTCAGCGCCGACGCGGCTCACACACAGTGCGGGCCGGCTACGTGGGCCGGTGGACGCGCATGTCCCGAACGGGTTTCCTTGTCGAGCGTCGAGCACTTCGACATACCCGACGTTGAAACCCAGGCTGAGGAATTGCCCGAAGGGCTGTAAGGGTTCCTGAGGCGAAGCCCCGGCTTCGGGATGGGGGCACCTCCCACGGCCGCCAGGCCGTATGAGGGGGCGGGCAGGAAAAGCGCCCGCCGCGGACGTCACGACCCCGAGGCCTCCAGCAGCGCCTTCCGGCACAGCGCGTCCGCGTGGCGCGTCGTCTCCGGGATGCGGAAGCGCGGCGTCAGGTGCAGTACATGTGCGCACGCCGTCTCCAGCGTCACCCGGTGGCCCGCCGAGACGTAGACCGGCTTCACACCCGACTGGGTGCGCAGGGCCCGGCCGACCTCCTCGCCGTCGTCGGCGCGCAGCGGCGCGAAGTCGCCGCGCCGATCGCCCAGTTCGCCGTGTGTGAAGACGAACGGGTTCTTCGCGACCCCGATCGCGGGCAGGCCCGTGACCACCCCGAGGTGGCTCGCGAGTCCGAAGCGCCGTGGGTGTGCGCGTCCGTAGCCGTCGCAGACCACCAGGCCGGGCGGCACGGGCAGGGCCTCCAGTGCGGCCAGGACCGTCGGCATCTCCCGGAAGGCGAGCAGGCCGGGGACGTACGGGAAGGAGACGCGGCCGATCGCCGTGGACTGCGCCACGACCTCCAGGGTCGCGGCGTCGAGCACGACGGCTGCCGCTGCGACGATGTCGCGCGCGTCGTCGTACGCCACGTCGACACCGGTCACCGGCCCCGTGCCGGGCGGTGGCCCGGGCTCGTCCAGGACGACGCGCTCGCGCAGTTCGTCCTGGACGGCCAGGGCGGCCTCTTCGTTCGCGGGCCAGTCGGCGGGCACTTCGACGATCTTCATGGTGCGCCCAGCCTAGTGCGGTGACCGCATGGGTTCACCGTGCCGTTCGGCGAGCTCGCCCCTCTCGTCGAGCACAGCCCCGTCGCGGCCCGTCAGCTCGCGAGCCGGGCCCGTCGCCGGGTACACAGCTCCGGGGTGGCCCCCGAGGCGGCGCCGGAACGCCGGCGCCAGGTCGTCGAGGCGTTCCTCGCCGCGTCGCGGGGCGGGCCGCGGACTTCGAGGCACTGCTCGCGTTGCTCGATCCGGATGCGGTGGTGCGGGTCGACGGCGCGGCGGCGGATGGATGTATATGGAGGTATGACGTCTGTTCCGACCGCTGGAGGTGCTTCACGGACGCGCCACGAGGCCTGCTCGTCCCCGTGGCAGCTCTGCGCGGACTGACCTCGGTCAGCTGGACAAGCCGACCCCGTAGCCGCGGTCATCCCACGTCGGGCGGTCCCGGTCGCCGTCGAGTCGGCCGCGCCGGACACCCAGGCCACGCATTCCGACGGGCGCAGCGGGACGGTCGTACGCGATCACTCGTCAGCGGGCCAGGCAAGCGCCATGCCGGACATCGCGAGCCGGTGACCTGTCCGGTCACAGCGCTGGCCCCGCCCATCCCGAGGCGGTCCGGTCGCGGGCACGGACGACATCCACCACCGGCTCCACCACCGGCACCGGTTCCGCCACCGGCTCCACCACCGGCTCCGGCTCCACCACCGGCTCCGGCTCCGGCTCCGGAGACCCTGGCGGTAATCTGGCGATCATGTTCGTCATGGAATTGACCTATACCGCTCCCGTCGACCGCGTCGAAGAGCTCCTCGACGCACACGTCGAGTGGCTCGACGCGCTGTACGAGGAGGGCGTGGTCCTCGCATCCGGCCGCAAGAACCCGCGCGACGGCGGCGTGATCCTGGCCGTCGGGGACGACCGCGCGCGGATCGAGCAGATCGCGGCGGCCGACCCCTTCGTCGTCGGCGAGGTGTGCACGTACCGGATCACGGAGTTCATCGCGACGAAGACCGCACCCGAACTCGCCGTGTACCGGCAGAAGTTGCCGTCCTAGCTCCGTCCGAGCAGAACTCCAGGCGCGCGACCCGGCCCTTCTCGCCCGACGCCCAGCACCCGAAGTCCGGTGTGCAGTCGACCGTGTCGAACGATCCGGTGTCCACGGTGCGCCAGGTACGGCCGCCGTCGACCGTCAGGTCCGTGCCCGTAGGGCCCACAGCGAGCGCGGCGGACTTCAGGTGAGGCAGCCAGGTGACGCCCGAGCGGTAGGCGGGCGGCGGTGTCGTCGCCTGGCGCCAGGTGCGCCCGCCGTCGCCCGTGACGGCCCCGGCCCGCGGCGATGCCTCTCCGGAGCGGTAGTCGCCGCCCACGGCGATGCCGTGGGCGCGGTCGCGGAAGGCCAGGGCGAAGACTCCGCGCGCCGGGTCCCCGGCCGGAACGGTCGACTCGGCGACGCTCCAGTTGAGTCCGCGGTCGGCGGAGTGCAGGACGCGGGCCGTGGCCCCTCCCCCGGTGGCCAGCCAGACGTCCTTCGGGCCCGAGCTGACCAGGCACTGGCCGCTCGCGGCGAATCCCGCCTCGCCCGGGAGGGCGGCCAGCATCCCGCCGTTCGGCAGCACCTTCCACGACCGGCCGCCGTCACCCGTCGACAGGATCCGGTACCTGCCGTCGACCGGATCGCTCATGGCAAGGCCGTGCCGGCTGTCGAAGAAGGTGAGGCAGTCTTGAAGTACTCTGCCGGATGACCGGGAGATTCCTGCCTACCTTGCGGTGGCGGGCTTCGGTGTGCGCGTCGCCTGACGACTGCCCTTCCGGCAGCCGGGATGAGCGCGAGGCCCATCCTGTACAGGTGCAAGACGTTCCGGGATGCGTTGTGGTCGGCGTTGCCGGACCAGCCGCAGTCGGGGTTCTTGCACACGAACACGGCCTGACTCTCCCGGCTGCCCGGCGTGGTGAAGCCACACATCGAGCAGCGCCGGGAGGTGCCGGGGGCTGGGACCTTGTGCAGGGTGCCGCCATGACGTGCGGCCTTTTCCGTCAGCATCGTCACGGTCCGGCCCCATGCCTCGCCGCTGATGGAGCGGTTCAGGCCGGACTTTCTGGGTGACGTGCTTCCCTGGCTGTTCGATGGTGCCCTTGGCGCTTTTGATCATGTTCGTGATGGCCAGGTCTTCCACCACGATCACGCTGTACTTCGCGGCGATCCGGTGGTGGTCCGGTGCTGCCAGTCGGCCGCCTTGCGCTTGGCTCTCGCACGAAGGCCTGCGATCTGGTCATAGGTGGCCCGCAGGCGGTTCGAGGTGCGCTCTCCCCGCTTGCGGAACCTCTTGCGGTGCGCGGCCCGCTGCTCCAGCCGCAGCAGCTTCGCGGCTTCCTTCTCGGTCAGCCACTCGCCGTGTGTCCTGGTGTCGCCGTCCGACAGGGCGAGGGGCACCGTGATGCCCATGTCGATGCCGACTTCGGGGCCGGTGTGGGGCTCGGGTCTGGGTTCGAGGGTCTGGACGCGGAAGGCGATGTGCCAGCCCAATGCGTCCTTGACCAGCCGTGGCCCAGTGATCCGATTCTCCTTGTTGGCGTGGCTGCCGACGGGGAGGTCCCTGGTCCAGCGGAACCGGACCCGTCCGACCTTGGGGATGTTGACCATGCCCCAGCGGCGGTGTACGCGGGTGACGTTCAAGTCCCGACCCTGCGGGATGTCCACCGACATCACCGACCGGAAGCGGCGCTTGAAGCCGGGGGCGTCGGCCCGGCCGTCCCAGCAGTTCTTCCAGGCCTGGAAATAGGTCTTCAGTACCGCCTGCGCGGCCTGCGCGGGCAGGACGGCGAGCCAGTCGATTTCCTTGCGGGCCTGGCGTATCGCGGCGGACGCCATGCTGACGCACTGCGAAGAGATCATGCGGGAGGTCTGCCAGGACTTCGAGGCCGAGCTGAAGCAGTTCAACGGCGAAGAGGACCACGTGCACCTCCTGGTGCACTACCCGCCGAAGGTCCAGCTCTCCAAGCTGGTCAACTCCCTCAAGGGCGTCTCCGCCCGACTTCTGCGCAAGGAGCACGACGCGCACGTGCGCCGATATCTGTGGGGCGGGCACTTCTGGTCCGGCTCGTACTTCGCCGGAAGCTGCGGCGGGGCGCCGCTGACCGTCGTACGCCAGTACATCGAGAACCAGCAGCGCCCCGTATCACCCGGCTGAGGACAACAGCAAGTGGTCTCGTCTTCCCCTTGGACGTCATGGCGCTGGAAGCTAGCCCACGGCCACAGTGGCGTCCAGAGTGTGAGAGCGCGCGCGGCACCGGGCAGCGGCGGTGACGCAGCTCACTGAGTTCCCGGATGCACGGATTCCGCTGTTCGGCCGTCTTCCTCGGTGTCCGGGAGTCCCGGGTCCGACGATTCCACCGAGCCGCACACGAAGGAGCGGGCCTTGTCCACCGTCATCGAGCAGGCCGTTCATGCCCGCCTCGTCTCCTCGGCACCTCGTACGAAGTCGGTTCCGGCGACGCTGCACTACGACCGCCGGGACCCCTTCGCCGTGCGCATCGGTTTCCCGGCTCCGGCGACGCTCGAGGGAACCGACACCTCGTGGGCGTTCTCCCGCGAGCTGCTGATGGAGGGCGTCCACGCGGCAGCCGGTGTCGGAGACGTACGGGTGCGGCCGTACGGCTACGACCGTACGGTGCTGGAGTTTCACGCCCCGGAGGGCATCGCGGTGGTGCACCTCCGCACCGGCGAGCTGTGCCGCTTCCTCGCACGGGCCCAGAACCTGGTGCCGGCGGGCAGCGAGCATCTGCATCTGGACCTCGACCACGATCTGGCCGAGCTGCTGCGCGACGCCTGCTGATCCGAGCGGCGGTACGCTACATGCCGCTCCGGCCCTGCCCCATCAGGGTGTTGAGCTCTCCGTAGTCGTAACCGCAGGCCAGCGACCTGTATGTGCCCGTCTGAAGCAGTTCGGCCGCGGCCCGGCGCACAACGGCGTGCGCGGCCTGCGCGATCCCCGATCCGACGCTGACGCGCGCCGCCCCGAGCCGGCCCAGCTCGGCCGCATCGGGCGCGCCGGGGCAGGCCATCACGTTCAGCGGCACGTCGATGCCCTGTGCCAGGGCCCGCACGGTCCCCGGGGCGGTCACCCCGGGCACGAAGATCCCGTCCGCTCCGGCTGCGACGCACGCGGCGGCCCGCTCCAGCGTCTTGGACAACCGGTCCTGCTCCGCGCCGATTCCCGCCAGGTACACATCGATGCGGGCGTTGACGAAGAGGGGGACACCGGCCGCGTCCGCCGCCGCGCGTGCCGCGGCGATCCGGCGGACGTGTTCGTCCGCCGGCCGCGGGCCGTCCTCGATGTTGATGCCCACGGCGCCGGCCGCCAGCACCGCGCGCACCGTCTCGGCCACGCCGTCGGCGTCGGCCGCGTAGCCGCCCTCGACGTCCGCCGTGACGGGCACACCGACGGCTGCGGCGATGCGGGCCAGCTGTGCGAGCGCGGCGGTCCCGTCCAGCCGGTCACCGTCGGCGGCCCCGAGGGCCCAGGCGACCCCCGCGCTGGTGGTGGCGACGGCCGCGGCGCCGGCGTCCGCGATGATGCGGGCGCTCGCGATGTCCCAGGCGTTGGCCAGGAGCAGCGGGCGGCCGGTGGAGTGCAGGGCGTGGAAGCGGTGGGCGAGGTCACGGAGGTTCGTCATGCCCGCACTCAATCAGCGCTCGCCGTGCGGCCGCTGGCAGGTTTCCGACATCAACACCGGGGCCGGCCAGACCGTAATCGCGTTGACAGCCTCGCGTCCCGCTCCCTACCGTGAGGGACGGTTCTGTTGTCGTCGATCGGAGTAGGACGTTGCTCGTCTGAGGTTCTGAGACACCGTGCAGCCCGGCTTCCACCCGCGCGCATGTGTGCGACCTCGACGCCTTGCCGTCCGCTTTCCGCCCGACCGGGACCCCTTTTTGACCCCGTACGGCTCCGTCGCCACATGTCCCGGTGTCTCCACCCGTTGCCCTGCCCCTTCCATGCAACCGGGAGACCCGTATGACCCTCACCCCCACCTTCATCACGCTCTCCTCCCTCGGCTTCGCCTGGCCGGACGGGACGGAGGTCTTCGACGACTTCCAGCTCGCCGTCGGCTCCGGCCGCACGGGCCTGATCGGGCTCAACGGCTCGGGAAAGTCCACCCTGTTGAAGCTGATCGCCGGTGATCTCGCCCCCACGTCGGGCACCGTCCGCGTCGCGGGCGAGGTCGGCTACCTGCCGCAGAACCTGGTCCTCGACACCGGACTGCGGGTCGACGAGGTGCTCGGCATCGCGGCGACCCGCGCCGCGCTGCACGCCATCGAGGGAGGCGATCCGAGCGAGGAGCATTTCACCGCCGTCGGCGACGACTGGGACGTCGAGGAACGCGCCCGCGCCACACTCGACCAGCTCGGGCTCGGGCACATCGGCCTGGACCGCACCATCGGCGAGGTCTCCGGCGGCGAGGGCGTCCTGCTGCGGCTGGCGGCCCTGCTGCTGGCCCGGCCGGACGTGCTGCTGCTCGACGAGCCGACCAACAATCTCGATCTGTACGCGCGCCGGCGGCTCTACGACGCGGTCACCGCCTGGTCCGGGGTCATGGTGATCGTCAGTCACGACCGCGAACTGCTCGGGCTCGTCGACCAGATCGCCGACCTGAGGGACGGCGAGGTGAGCTGGTACGGGGGCGACTTCACGGCGTACGAACAGGCGCTTGCCGTCGAACAGGAGGCGGCGGAGCGGATGATGCGCGTCGCGGAGGCCGATGTACAGCGACAGAAGCGCGAACTGGCGGATGCCCAGGTGAAGTTGGCTCGCCGCAAGCGGTACGGCCAGAAGATGTGGGACACCAAGCGCGAGCCCAAGATCGTGATGGGCGCCCGCAAACGCGCCGCGCAGGAGTCGGCCGGGAAGCACCGCATCATGCACACGGAACGACTCGCGGAGGCGAAGGAGCGTCTGGACGAGGCGGCGGAGGCCGTGCGCGACGACGACGAGATCCGGATCGAACTGCCGCACACCACCGTGCACCCCGGCCGGGGAGTGCTCCGGCTGAACGGGCTGCGCCTGCGGCACGGGACGGAGGTGCCCGGCGAGCTGGAGGTGCGCGGGCCCGAGCGCATCGCGCTGGTCGGCCGCAACGGCGCCGGCAAGACCACGCTGCTGCGCACCGTCGCCGGGGAGCTGGCGCCGGCCGGGGGCGAGGTGACCGCCCAGGTGCCGCTGCGCTTCCTGCCACAGCGCCTCGACCTGCTCGACGACGAACTGAGCGTGGTGGAGAACGTGGCCCGCTTCGCGCCGGGTGCGACGAACAACGCGATCCGGGCCCGGCTGGCGCGGTTCCTGTTCCGCGGGGCCCTCGCCGACCAGCGGGCGGGCACGCTCTCGGGCGGTGAGCGCTTCCGGGCGGCCCTCGCGGCCCTGCTCCTGGCCGAGCCCGCCCCGCAGCTGCTGATGCTGGACGAGCCGACGAACAACCTCGACATGGCGAGCGTGCGCCGCCTGACGGCAGCGCTGGAGGCCTACGAGGGTGCGCTGATCGTCGCAGGCCACGACCTGGCGTTCCTGGAGTCGATCGGCGTCACGCGCCGGCTGCTGCTCGACGGCGAGGGGCTGCGGGACATCTCGGCCGACGAGCTGCGGACGGAGGTGTTCCCGGCGGGCTGACCGGCCGGGCTGGCAGGGCCGCATGGGGAGCGGCCCTGCCACCGGTGTGGTGACGTGCCTCTCCCTCCGCGCCCGCCACCTGCCGCCATAACTGAGCGTAAAGGGACATTACGGATCCCGGCTTGGCCGAGAGCTTATCGCGCCCTTAACCTACGGTCTCGTAACCTACGAAGCCGTAAGTCCTACTCCCGTCCCCCAGGAGCACTCGTGACGATCACCTCTCCCCACCTCGGCAGCTCGGAAGCGTGGACCGACGCCCGGCTGCTGTATGCGCTGGAAGAGGTGGTGGAGAAGGAACTCAACCGCCATCTCAAGGTCGCCAAGGACTGGATGCCGCACGAGTACGTGCCGTTCAGCGACGGCCGGAACTTCCCGGGCATCTTCGAAGACGGCGAGGCCTGGGAGCCGGAGCAGTCCAAGGTCACCGACATCGGCAAGATCGCCCTCGTGGTGAACCTGCTGACCGAGGACAACCTCCCCAGCTACCACCACGAGATCGCCACCCTCTTCGGCCGCGACGGGGCATGGGGCACCTGGGTGCACCGCTGGACCGCGGAGGAGGGCCGGCACGGCATCGTCATGCGCGACTACCTCCTGACGTCACGCGCCGTGGACCCGGACAAGCTTGAGCAGTTCCGCATGGCGCACATGGCCGAGGGCTTCGAGTCGGACAACCGCCACTCGATGCTGCACTCCGTCGCGTACGTCGCCTTCCAGGAACTCGCGACCCGCGTCTCGCACCGCAACACCGGCCACCAGTCGGGCGACCCCGTCTGCGACCGGATGCTGGCGCGCATCGCGACGGACGAGAACCTGCACATGGTCTTCTACCGCAATCTGCTGAGCGCGGCGTTCGAGCTCGCCCCCGACCTGACCATGCAGGCCGTCCGTGACGTCGTGGTCAACTTCCGGATGCCCGGACACGGCATGCCGGGCTTCGAGCGCGCGGCCGCGCAGATGGCGATCGGCGAGATCTACAACATGCGCATCCACCATGACGACGTCCTCCAGCCCGTGCTGCGCTTCCTGAAGATCATGGAGATCGACGGCCTTGGTCCCGACGGCCTCAAGGCGCAGGAAGAGCTCGGCCTGTACATGGGCGGCCTCGACGCGGAGGCGTCGAAGTTCGACGAGAAGCTCGCGGCCCGCAAGGCCCGCATGGCGGCACGCGCCGGGCGCTGACCCCGCGTCTCACCACGCGGCCTCCTGGTAGTCCTTGAGGAACACGCCGGCGACCGGGTCGCCGGCCTCGCCGCGCACTATCGGGTCGTAGATCCGGGCGGCTCCGTCGACGACGTCCAGGGGCGTGCGGGTGCCGAAGGCGGCGATCCGCGCCTTGCGCGGTGCCGGATTCTCGTCCGTGATCCAGCCGGTGTCGACACTGCACATGTGCACGCCCTCGGCGGCGAGCTGCGCCGCGCTGGTGCGCGTGAGCATGTTCAGTGCCGCTTTGGCCATATTGGTGTGCGGGTGGTGTGCCGTCTTGTTGCGTACGGCGAACCGTCCCTCCACCGCGGTCACATTGACGATGTACCGCCGCGGCCGGGGCGAGGCCATCAGCAGCGGCAGCAGGCGGTCGGCGAGGAGAGCCGGTGCGAGGGCGTTGACCAGCTGGGTCTCCAGCAGCTCGGCGGGGTCGAGGCTGCCGAGCCGCGCCGACCACGAGTTCTCCGGCGCCAGGTCGGGCAGCAGGCCCGCCTCGTCGGCCTCCTCCGGCTCCGGCAGTACGAGGGAGAGCGCGCCGTCCGCTGCCCCGACGGCCGCCATGGGCGCGTACCCGGGCGCCATGAGCACACGGGGCCGCGGCACGCCGCTCTCCCCCGCGGCCAGGAGCGCGTAGGCCTCCGGCGGGCGGCGGATGGTCTGGGCCGCGTTGTTGACGAGGACGTCCAACGGCTCGCCGGCGGCACGCAGCCGCTCGCACAGGCCCAGCACCTGCCGGGGGTCGCGCAGATCGACGGCCACGACGGTGACCCGGTCGAGCCACTCGCCGCTGCCGGGCACGGCCCGGAACCGGCGCAGTGTGTCGTCGGGGAACCGGCTGGTGACCAGCAGCTCCGCACCGTCCCGCAGCATCATCAGGGCAAGCTGGAAGCCGATCTTCACTCGGCCGCCGGTGAGCAGGACCCGCCGACCGTGCAGGTCGGTGCTCAGCGAGCGCCTGGCGGTGTTGTCCTCGGCGCAGGGCGGGCAGAGGCGGTGGTAAAAACTGTCGACCTGTCGGTAGAGCGTCTTGCAGACGTAGCAGTGCCGCGGCCGTGCGTAGTGCTCGACGTCCCCGCCCGGCTCGACGGCCTCGAGCGGCGCGTCATCCCGCCGGTCGAGCGCTCCGGTGGCGGTCGCGGCCGCGAGGGCGGCATCGGCCTGTGACCGCGCGTACCGCACGGCCTTGCGGCGCAGATTGCGGCTCTCCCGCGTGAAGGTCGCGGCGATCTCCTCGCCCCGCATCCGCCGCGGATCCCCCAGGGGCAGCGCGCGCAGCCGTTGCACCATGACGCCGAATGCGTCGAGCTCGTCGTTCGTGACCTGGTCGTTCATGCGGCCGTACCACCCCCGTTACTCCGGCGATCCTAACGACAGCACGTCGGCCGGAGCATCCGGATATCCCAACCGCCGTGCCGGGTCCGGCGATTGGCGCGGGATCAGGGGGTGATGTCAGGTTTCGCCGCATCGACGGAGTCGATGCCGGCACAGGTCACCACCGCCGACAGCGGTTCATCGGCCACCGCCTGGGCGGCACCGGCGCGGACCTGCTCCTCGTCGATCAGGTCGACGGCGACGTACTCCACGCCACCATGCATCTGTCCGTCACCCAGCGACACGCCAGCGGTTTCTAGCCGGCGAACGCGCGTCTACCGGCCTCCTGGCTCGATCGACTGGGCCGGGGCGATCGCGAAGACCTGCGCGCCGTGGGACGGTCGCGGCGCCGAGCCCGGCAACACCTCGGCCTCCTCTCGACAGGGCAACCGCCCCTCCGGATCACCGCAGGCCGGCGCGCCCGCCCTCGCGGCTTCAGCGCCACCGGCGGGAGAGCGGGGCCGTGCGGCGGAAGCTAGCGCCCCGCGCGCTCGCGGCCCTGCTTCAGCCGGTGGCGCTCCTTCTCCGAAAGGCCTCCCCATACGCCGAATCGCTCGTCGTGCTCGAGCGCGTACTCCAGGCACGCCACTCGCCCCTCGCACGCTCCGCACAGCTGCTTCGCCTCGCGGGTGGATGATCCGGGGGCCGGGAAGAAGAACTCCGGGCCCGCCTGGGCACACAGCGCTGTCTCCTGCCAGGCCAGTTCCGGGTCGATGATGGTGTTGATCGCCATGCAGGTCACCTTGCCGCGTGGCGATAAACAGCCGATCAATGAAGCGTCAACAAGCCCGGGCGCCGGCCTTCAACTCCGTTGCTCCACACCCCGCATCACCGCGAACCGCGCACCCGCCGGGTCCGCGAGCCGGGCGAAACGGCCCACGCCCTCCATCGTGGTCGGGGGCATCCTGATCTCGCCACCCAGTTCCTGGGCCGTGGCCGTGCTCGCGTCGCAGTCCGTGACCTCGAAGTACGGGAGCCAGAAGGGTCCTTGGGCCTTCTCCCGGGGGTCCGCCGTCAGTGGTACGGCTCCGGCGAACGCCGCCTCGGGATCCGAGCCGCCCGGCCTGATCAGGGTGTAGTCGCCGCTGCCGTCCGGGAGCGGCATCGTGTCCGTCTCCCAGCCGAGGACGGTGCGGTAGAAGGCGAGTGCGGAGTCCGGCTCGGGGGTGTAGAGCTCCAGCCAGCACAGCGTGCCGGGGTCGTTGACGGCGTCGAGTCCCTTGTTCCTGCGCGGCTGCCAGGCGGAGAAGCCCGCCCCCGACGGGTCCGTGAAGACCGCCATACGACCCTGGTCGAAAACGTCCATCGGCTCGTACACCACCGAGCCGCCATGGCCCTCGACCGCTTCGGCAGTCGCGTCGAGGTCCGGTGTCTGGAAGTAGACGCTCCAGCCGGCGGGGGCCCGTTCGGCCGGCACGGTCATGCCGGCGGCGACGGTCCTGCCGTCGAGGCGGAACATGCCGTAGCCACCCGCTTCCGGCCCGGCGGACGCGAATTCCCAGCCGAACAGCCTGCCGTAGAAGAAGGCGGCCGCATCGAGGTCGGGCGTGCCCAGGTCGATCCAGTTCGGGGAGCCGGTGACGTAGTCGGTGCTCAGCATGGTCCCTCCTTCGTGCCCCCCGGACGGCGGTCTCTGCGACCGCGGTCCGTGCCGAGTGTGCTACCGAACGGCGCCGGACGCACGCAGTACCGACTCCACGGCGATTCGCGCCTGGCACAAGTGCGTTGCGGGTGCGTCCGACGCTGGGGCAGGATCGCCGTCATGACGTCCCGAAAGGCCTAGGCTCCTCCGCCCCGTAAAAGGGGTGGCTTGGCTCCTGGACGCCCGGGGGGTTGCTGCGTGTGGCCGTCTCGACTCCAGCGCGGCGACAACGGCGGCTTCGGCCGCATCGCGGACAGCGGCGGCTTCCTCCATGAGTGCCGCAGCCCTCGTCAGTGGCCGCCAGTGCGGGGACTCGACGGATTGTGGGACTCATCCGCGCCTGATCACCGGTCTGCGGCGGGCAGTTCGCCAGGCGGCCGCAACACCTCGGACAGATTGGGATGATAGATGGAAGGCAACCGGGACTGTGTCTTCTCTCTTTGGGAAATGGAGAAGGCGGACAATTGGACTGTCTTTGCCGAAAATTGGTTCCAGGTATCGACTGACAGACTCCTGAAGTCCGCATCTGCCAATCCATCAGGTCTCGTGCATTACGTGGCGAGCGTTACAGAATCCGGAGCCTCCGATACGAAAAGGCTGGACGGCAGAATCCCTGCCGAGGTCCAACGGCTCTGCGGAGACGGCGCCACCTACGTAACTACCGCGGCGCTTCCAGGTCATCTCGGCCCCTCCCCAGCCCGAGCGAGAGCTCTTGCCTCCTCGGGCACCGCCTGTGACCAGCCCTGCGGGTCCACATCGTAGAGAACGCACTCCCCTGCCACCGGGCGAACCCGCCGGTGATGTCATCGAGCGAGTGGTACCACTCGCCCTCACCCGATGTGCCATGCCAGACGACACTGGGACGGCCTGGATCCCGGCAGAGGTCGAAACCGTGCAGGTACTGCAGGGCCGTTTCGACCAAAGGGTCCTCGAAGTCATTGAATGCCCCCTCGCGCTCCACCCGTGGAGTTGCCCACGCATGCACGGCCTCACGGGTCACCTCACCCGCGGCCGGCGCACGCCATTGAGCAGCCACTTCCGCGCGACCGAACGGGAGTAGCGTCGCGTTCGGATCGCTCATGGACCCACCATCCCAGGCCATGCGAGCCAATGGCCACATCAATCCGTCTCGTGATCGGCAGGACAGCCCTAGTGGGCGTGGCCGCCGTCGGAGGCGGGATGGTGCGGCTCGTGGCCCGGGATCGTGCCGTCCTCCTTCGCGACCAGCAGCAGCCCGGCCATCCCCATGTCCGAGTGGCTCTGGACGTGGCAGTGGTACATCCAGGCCCCCGCGCCCGCGTGTTCGCCCGCGATCACCTGGAAGCCGAACGAGTCCGCCGGGCCGGTGATCTTGTTGTCGATGACCTGGCTGACATCCTCGGGACCGGTCAGCAGGCCAGTCCTGTTGTCCGCCCAGCGGTGACCGTGCAGGTGGAAGGTGTGGTAGAACTCGCCGTGCGTGATCATGATGATTTCGACGCGGTCGCCCACGGTGGCAAGGAAGTTGGGCGGATCGGCGGCTGGCCGGTTGTTGATCGTCATGTCGTTGAAGACGATCGTGAACTGCTTGTCCGGGAGGACGTCACCCTTCCTGCGCACCACCAGCGGGCCGTAGAGCCCCTTGCGGATGCCGCCGGTGCCGTGGTCGGTGCCCACGACGTGGTCGTGGTAGTGCCAGTAGCCCGCGCTGCCCGGCCGCCAGGTCCCGTCGGGCCGACGGCCGGGGGCGTGGGTGCGCCAGGTGTAGGTGCGGGTGGCGCCCGGTTCGACATGGCTCCGGCTCATCCTCGTGCCGTCGTTGCGGATGTCGTAGTCGACGCCGTGCGGATGCAGGCTGACCGGCACGTCCATCAGGTTCTCGAACTCGATGTGGAGCGTGTCGCCCTCGTTCAGTTCGATCAGCGGGCCGGGGACGGTCGCCTTGCCCTTCTCCAGGCCGTAGCCCATCGATCCGTTCGCCAGTTTCTCGGCGTACAGCTTGAGGTGGCGTACCAGACCGCCTGCCGGGGCAGTCTTCGGTGACGCTGCCGCGGCGAGGGCGGCGTTGGAGGCCGAGGCGAGGGACAACGATGTCACTCCCGTGGCCGCGACAGCCCCGCCTGCGATCAGGCGCCGGTTGAAGCTGCGTCTGTCCATGCCGAACTCTCCAGTCACTTACGGAGATTGACGGGGTGTGGGGCCCCCGGGGACGGCCATACGGTAGCCGGGCCGCCTGTGTTTATCCACAGTAAGGACAAAGTTCGTTCTTCTCCGGCCATACCTATTGGCGAACCGTCAAAAGAGGTCTAGCTTCAACGGCTGTCGTTGTGACCAAAGAGGGTGGGTGACCACATGCAGGGCGCACCACATCACCGGTCGAGATCGCGAAGCGGGCTTCTGCGGGCGGCACTTGGCGTCGGAGCCCTGACCGTTTCGCTCCTGGGTGGCAACGCCGCCTCGGCCAGACCGTATCCGGACGCACCGCCGACAACGTTGTCCCTCCCCTCGCCGCCGGGCGGCGCGAACGTGCGAGTGCTCGTCTTCCACGCGTCGGCGACCCAGGAGCCGCCGACCGTGAACGCGGGGATCTCCGCGATCGAGACGATCGGACTGACCGGTCCTCCCGAAGGCCGGTTCAGGACCGAGGCCACCGACGACCCGGCCGTGTTCACCGATGCCAAGCGGCTCGGCAGGTTCAACGCGGTCGTGTTCCTGACCGGCGGCGGCGATGTGCTCGACCCGGAGCAGGAGGCCGGGCTCGAGTCGTACCTGGAGGCGGGCGGCGGGTTCGTCGGCGTCCACGACGCCGCGCGCACCGAGCCGTACTCGGACTGGTTCACCGGACTGATCGGCGCCCGGCCGGCAGGGCCCGCGAGCAGCACCCAGCGGGCGGTCGTCGAGGTCGGTGACCGTCAGCATCCGGCCACCCGGTCCCTCCCGCTGAACTGGCGGCGGCCCGACAAGTGGTTCAACTGGGCGCAGAATCCTTCCGGAGCGGTGCACACCGTGGCCCGGCTCAAGGAGAATTCGTACGCCCCCACCGAGAAGCCCAACGGCTGGGACCACCCGGTCTCCTGGTGCCGTGACTACGACGGCGGACGGTCCTTCTACACCGGTATGGGCGGCACGGTCGACAGCTTCGCCGAGACCGACTTCCGCGACCACCTGCGCGGTGCGCTCGCGTGGACGACGCGGCTGTCGCAGGCCGACTGCAAGGCCACGATCGACGCCAACTACACGGCCGAGCGCGTCACCAAGCCCAACCGGCCCGGGCAGAACGACCAGATCGGCGAACCCCACGGCCTGGTCGTGGCACCCGACGGGCGAGTGCTGTACATCGGTCGCGGCGGTGCCGACTCGAGCGTGCCGGTCGTCAGGGACTGGAACAACCCCGACATCGGCAAGGGCAACGGCGAGATCCACGTCTACGACCCGTCCACGGGCAAGGTGACCAAGGCCGGCGCCCTGACCGTCTTCGGCAACAAGGGCGGCGGCGACGAGCTGGTCAAGAACGAGGAAGGGCTGCTCGGCATCGAGCTCGACCCGGACTTCATGACCAACGGCTGGGTGTATCTGCACTACACGCCGCACTCGCGGATCAACCGCGACACGCACATGGCCGAGCGGCGCGTCTCCCGCTTCACGCTCGACCTCGCCACCAACACGCTCGACCCGGCGAGCGAGCAGGTGCTCCTGCACTGGCCGGTGCAGATCCACAGCTGCTGCCACGCGGGCGGCGGCATGGCCTGGGACTCGAAGGGCAACCTCTACATCGCCACGGGTGACAACAACTCCTCCGGCTTCAGCGGCGGTTACTCCGGCAACAACCCGGAGCCGGACTTCCAGGGCGTCTCGTTCGCCGACGCGCGCCGCACCGCGGGCAACACCAACAACCTCAACGGCAAGATCCTGCGGATCCACCCCGAGGACGACGGCACCTACACCCTCCCCGAGGGCAATCTGTTCACGGGCCGGGAGACGGCCGAGGGCGGCGGCAGGACGCGCGGTGAGATCTATGTGATGGGTGTACGGAATCCGGCGCGCGTCTTCGTCGACCAGCAGACGGACATCCTCTACGCGGGCTGGGTCGGCCCCGACGCGGGCTCGCCGTCTACGACGTGGGGCCCGGCCAAGTACGACACGTTCGCGGCGATCACCACGGCGGGCAACCACGGCTGGCCGTACTGCATGGGCAACAAGCAGCCCTACCGCGACCGGAATCTGCCGGACCCGAGCGTGCCGCTCGACTGGTACGACTGCGACGCGCCGAAGAACGAGTCACCGAACAACGACGGTCTGGTGAACCTGCCGCCCGTCACGGCCAACACCATCTGGTACTCGCCGCAGGGCGGTGGCGTGGACTACCCACGCGACGCGAACGGCGTCCCGAGTTACAAGCAGGAGGAGCAGAAGCTGCTCATGCCGTGGCTCAGGGGCGGCGGCCAGGCGACGATGAACGGTCCGGTCTACCGCTTCGACGCGGCGAGCGACTCCCGCGTCAAGTGGCCCTCCTACTGGGACGGCAAGTGGTTCGTCGGTGACTTCTACGACGGAGACCAGCCGCGGCACGCGGTGCTCACCGATCCGCGGACCGTGGGGCAGGGCGGCATCCCGGTGCACGCCGAGTCCCTGAAGAAGATCGTCCCCGTCGGCGCCGGCGGCATCCGCAATCTCATGGACTGGAAGTTCGCCCCGGACGGCTCGCTGTACGTGCTCGACTACGGCCGCGGCTTCTTCACCTCCGACTCCAACTCCGCGCTGTGGCGTGTGACCTACAAGGGCGGCGGGGCGACCCCGGCCGCGGACCAGCTGGCGAGGAAGGCGGCACAGTGAGAACGGGACACAGAACGGCAAGCCTGTGTACGGCCCTGCTGGCCGTTGTGGCCATGGTCCTGGGGCTGACGTCCGCGGTGGCGTACGGCAGGACCGACGACGACCGGGTGACCGCGGCGGCCCAGGTGCTGACCTGGACGGCGGGCGACCCCATCGACCGCTATCTGTCCTTCCCCACCACGGCGGTGGCGGGGCCGGCCACGATCGTCTTCGAGAACAGCACGGCCACCGGCAACACGACCGGTATGCCGCACACCCTGACCTTCGACGTCTCGGACCCCGAGTACAACAACGACGTGCCGCTGAACATCCTGGCGAACCCCAACGACGACATGGGCGGCCGGCACACCGCCGAGGTCACACTGACGCCGGGCCGCTACCTCTTCACGTGCACGATCCCCGGTCACGGCCAGATGCAGGGCATCCTCACGGTGACCGAGGGCGGCGGTGCGGACACCACCGCCCCCGAGACCACGGTGAAGGTCGACGGCGACAGGAACGCCGACGGCGCGTACATCGGCCAGGCCACGCTGACCGTGGGTGCGACCGACGCGGGCTCGGGCGTGGACAGGGTCGAGTACGCCGTGGGCGCGGTCGGGCCCTGGCAGCCGTACACCGCCCCGGTGGTCGTCGACGAGATCGGCACCCACACGGTCCGCTACCGGGCGAGCGACAAGGCGGGCAACACGGCCGCCGAGAAGTCCGTCGACTTCACGGTCGTCGCCCCGCCCACCGGCGACACGACACCCCCGGAGACCTCGGCGACCGTCAGCGGCGACAAGGACGACCAGGGCCGCTACATCGACATGGCCACGGTCACCGTGACCGCGTCCGACGCAGGCTCCGGCGTCAACACCATCGAGTACGCCATGGGCGCCGACGGCGCGTGGCAGCCGTACACCGCCCCGGTGATGGTCCACCAGGCGGGCGCCCACACGGTCCGCTACCGGGCGAGCGACAAGGCGGGCAACACGGCCGCCGAGAAGTCCGTCGACTTCACGGTCGTCGCCCCGCCCACCGACGACACGACACCCCCGGAGACCTCGGCGACCGTCAGCGGCGACAAGAACTCCGACGGTGCGTACATCGGCCGCGCCGCGGTGACGCTGTCGGCGACGGACTCCGGTTCGGGCGTGGACCGCGTCGAGTACTCGCTCGACAGCGGCCCCTACCTCGCGTACACCACGCCGGTGATCGTCGACCGGATCGGCCACCACACGCTGCTGTACCGGGCGACGGACAAGGCGGGCAACACCTCCGCGGCGAAAAGCGTCGCTTTCTCGGTGGTCGAGGGCGGCGGAGTACCGCCGCCCAACTGCCCCGAGTACGACGAGCGGCTGACCGTGATCGTCGGCACCGTGGACAGCGGCGTCCCGAACCGGATGACGGGCGGCCGCTGCACGATCAACGAGCTGATCGAGGACGAGAAGGACTGGTCCTCACACGCCCTGTTCCTCAAGCACGTGGACGGTGTGATCGACAGGCTGCTCGCGGACGGTGTCATCGACGAGCGCGAGCACAGGAAGATCTACCGGGCGGCCAAGGAGTCGGACATCGGCAAGCCCGGCCGGACGGCCGGCTACCGGGACCTCTTCGACGGCACCCAGGAGACCTTCGCCAAGTGGGAGCACGTCGGCGGCGGCAGGTTCGCGCTGAGCGGCGACGGCGCCATGACCAGCAGCACCACGGTGCCGGGCATAGGGATGCTGTGGTTCCCGCGGCGGCAGTACGGCGACTTCTCGCTGAAGCTGCAGTGGCGGGACGACGCCCCGGGGTCGGGCAACGCCAACAGCGGTGTCTTCGTCCGCTTCCCGTACGTCCACGACAACCCGGAGGAGTCACGTCCGGAGTGGGTCGCCATCAAGTACGGCCATGAGGTGCAGATCCTGGACCGGCCGGACGGCGACATGTACAAGTCGGGTTCGATCTACGGATTCGACCGCGTGGGCCTCGGCGGCGCAGGGGTCACCCCGAAGGGCACCTGGAACGACTACGAGATCAGGGTCGAGGGGCAGCACTACTCGGTCTTCCGCAACGGCAAGCTGATCAACGAGTTCGACAACACCGGCGGGCAGGTCTTCGAGCCGCCGCGCTCCGACGACCCGGGCACCGACGGCCGGCGCTACGCCTCCGGCTACATCGGCCTCCAGGTCCACGGCACGACGGATGTGATCTCCTACCGCAACATCAGGGTCAAGGAGCTGTAGTCCTCCCTGAGCAGTGAGCCGCGGCCCTCCTTCCGGACACCGGGAGAAGGGCCGCGGTCGCCGGTGCGGCGGCGCGGGTCAGTCGGCAGGCTTCTTCGCCCTGCTGGGCTGCACCCGCTTCGGCTCGCCCGGCATCTTCGGGTACTCCGGCGGATAGGGCAGGTCACCGAGCCCGTGGTCCGCCTCGTCCTTGCGGGCGATCTCCAGGAGGCTCTCCAGGCTGAAACGGTGGTCGTCCATGTCCGCGTGGACGTCACCGACCTCGGCGTAGCGCCCGGGCATCGTCTTGATGTCGAAGTCCTCGGGGCGTGCGATGTCGAGCTCGTCCCAGCGCAGCGGGGCCGAGACGGGGGCGTGGGGGCGGGGCCGTACGGAGTAGGCGGAGGCGATGGTGCGATCGCGGGCCGTCTGGTTGTAGTCGACGAAGATGCGCCGGCCACGTTCCTCCTTCCACCACTTGATCGTCACCCGATCCGGCATCCGGCGCTCCAGCTGCCGCCCGCAGGCGATGGCGGCGCGCCGGACCTGGGTGAAGGTCCAGCGGGGCTCGATCGGCACGAAGACGTGCACGCCGCGTCCGCCGGAGGTCTTGGGCCAGCCCCGCAGTCCGGCCTCGTCGAGGACGGCGCGCAGCTCATGGGCGGCCCGCACGGCGTCGTCGTAGTCCGTGCCGGGCTGCGGGTCGAGGTCGATGCGCAGCTCGTCGGGGTGGTCGGTGTCGTCGCGGCGGACGGGCCACGGGTGGAAGGTGACGGTGCCGAGGTTGGCGGCCCAGATGACGGCAGCGGGTTCGTCGGGGCACATCTCGTCGGCGGAACGGCCGGAGGGGAAGGTGATGTGCGCGGTGGGGATCCAGTCCGGGAGATATGTGGGGACGCGCTTCTGGAAGAACGATTCGCCGGTCACTCCCTCGGGGTAGCGCTCCAGCGTCGTGGGGCGGCCGCGCAGGGCCCGGGTGATGCCCTCGCCGACGGCCAGGTAGTAGGTGACCATGTCCAGCTTGGTCCAGCCGCGCTCGGGGAAGTACACCTTGTCGGGATTGGACACCCGGACGGTGCGCTCCCCCACTTGCAGTTCCACCGCTCCAGCCATGCCCGCCAGCGTAGGCCGTGCCGAGTGGGGCCGCATGCCGGAGAATCGGGCCGTGACTCCTCCCCCCGCGTGAACGCGGGGACGCCAGACGACGAACCCGCACCCCGCCACAGGCCCAGCGCTTACTCGACACGCTCGACCATCGCGAACGACGTGCACACACGCCGGAAGCCCTGATGTCTCGTCCGGCCCGTGTGCCCCATGCACTCGATGTCCACGGCTGCACCGTCCGTCGAGGGCGTCGCCGTCCAGTCGCACTTCAGGCACTCGGCCTCGAACGTGACGTCGGTGCCGCGGTGCTTCGTAATCCGGTGCTGCACGTACCGCAGGATGGAGCGGGTCACCGTCGTCGCCCCTCACGCCCTGCACTGGAGATGCCGGCTCACAACCACGGGCGCACCAGACTGGCGTTCCAGGACGCCGCGCCGGACTTGCTCAAGGGTCTCGATCGGCTGCATGCAGGCCGGGCACGTTTCGCCCTTCGGTGCGTAGGTCGTGTACTCGAACTTCGACGCGTCTGTGTCTGCTACTGGCATTGGATGCTCCCCGACTCGTGACACCGGTTACGACGGTAGAGAGCTGTGAACGGACCGGTCCACGAAGTTGCACACGGTTGCACGAGCCGTCCGGCGACCGTGACGCGCTGGTCACGGCATCGTGAGGCTCTGCTGGTGCAACCGAAAGCAACCGGCTCGACATCGGGAGGGGCAATGCAACTACGGTTCGTCGGGAAAGATCCGGAGTCTGGAGATCACGGCTGCCCGGCCTTGTGGGTGGACGAGGACACGCACGATCTCGTCATCCAGGGCACGAAGGGCGATGCCGATACCGTCGCCCGGACCGTCGAGGACAGCCCGCTCCCGGACCATGAGGGCGCGTGATCCGGCTACCGCAGCGCATGATCCCGCTGCTGAGGGAGGCCATTGATGGCGCAGAGCCTCGGTAGCTTTGCCGACCTGATCCGGTCCGTGGAGCACAGCGCCGTCCACCTTGAGATGCGGGACGTCTACGCGATCTCCGACGAGGACGAGGGATTCGCGGCGTGGAGGCGGGGACACAGGCTGGACCCGGACGACCGCGAGTCGTGGTGGCGTCCCTGGCTCAACCTCGTCCAGGAGGTCACCGCCAAGAGTGTCGTGATGCGCCGTGCGCGGATCATCGGCGAGCCGCCGAGCGAGTACATCCGCTACGAGCACTCGTTCACGTTCACCAACGTCGCTGCAGGCGAGGAGGTCCGCTGGCTGCCGAGGCGGCAGGCGTCCGATCTAGCCCTTCCGGGGAACGACTTCTGGCTCTTCGACGACCCTATCGTCCAGTTCAACGTTTTTGACAGAGCTCACGGACTTCCAGGGCACGCCTGACGACGTGACGGACGCCGTACAGGCCCGGTTGAACCGCTCCCGCGTCGTCCAGGAGGGTGACCATCGTTTCGCCCTGCTGCTCGAAGAGACGGTGCTCTACTACCGGGTCTGCGACAGCGACGCGATGTCCGGGCAGCTCCAGTACCTGCTGGAGATCATGTCGCGCCCGAACGTATCCCTCGGGATCATCCCCTTCACCGCCCGCCGCACTGTCTGGCCGCTGGAAGCCTTCTACACCTCGACGATGCTCAGGTGGCCGTAGAGACGCTGACGGCGGAGGTCAACGTCACGGCCCCCGGCGAGATCCGCACGTACATGAGGGCCTTTGCCGAGCGCCGGCTACTGGCGGATCGTCGAGCGGGCGCACGCGGCGGGCGTCTGCGTGGTCGGGGCGACGGTCATGCCGTACGAGGGCTGGCGCGACTGGACGGCGGGCGGCGAGGCCCTACGGCCGGAGGTGAACGCGTTCATCAGGGACGGCGGCCTGTTCGACGAGGTGGTCGACTTCGACGCGGCGATCAGTGACCCGGCCCACCCGTCCCGGATGCTGCCCGCGTACGACGGTGGCGACCATCTGCACCCGAACGACGCGGGGATGCGCGTGACGGCCGAGACGGTGGCCACGACCCAACTGCGCTGCCCACGCAGGTGAGAGCCGCCTCCGGCGAACCGTAGGGTCCGGTTAGCCACCGTCACCCCGTGTGTTCGGTGCTGGCCGCGATCGGGCCCGAGAGGTGTGCGGCAGTGGCGATAGGCTCTGGACGCACTGCCGCACACCTGGATTCCTGGAGCGTACGAGTCCGTGAATGAGCCGATTGATCCCGCGAACCCGGTCGTCGAGCACTTCGGTGTCGACGGACTGCGCCGCTACTCGACCGCTGCTCTGGCCGGTGTCGTCCTCCCCGACGAGGACACACGGGCCGAGCTCGCATCGACTGGTGTGCCGGTGGTTGTCGGACCGTACTTCCGCGTAGCGTCCCGCGACGAGCCCGTGGGGCTCGGCGCGTACGCCGCACGTCACGGGCACCCTGCGCCACCCCGGCAGATGGAGCACTGGCTGCGCCTCGGTGACGACCGGGGCGCGGAGCTGTGTGTACGGCCCGACGGCGCCGTTCAGGCGGTCTTGCTGTCGGAGGTGATTCCCGACATGTATGTGAGCTCCTCCGTCGCTCTGTTGAACCGTTCCCTCCTCGCGCTCGACCAAGCCCTTCCCCGCATCGCGGCCGCCGACGGCATGGAGCAGGCCGCAGCCGTCTTCGCCGAACTCCATGCGGAACTCAGGGCGCTCGACCCGGCGGCTTTCGTGGAGCGAGAGAACTGGTGGCCGCGTGTCCTGGACGATGTGCGACACACCCTCAACTTCCCCTTCCACGCGGCCTTCGAGTTTCGGATGGACGACGGCCGGCAGGAAATCGTGACCGACGCGACGGGGCCGGGACGCGCGCACCCGGAGGAACGTATCTGGCAACGCCTGTCCGCATCCGGCATTCGCCCCGAGCAGGTCACTCGCGTGTACTGCGAGCTGGAGCCGTGCCTGATACCCGGCCACTACTGCGCTGTCTGGATGCGCACCACCCTCCCCCACGCCGAATTCACCCACAGCTTCGACTACGGCGAGACGGCGGAATCCCGGGAGACCGGCTTCAAGGAACTCCTCGTCGAGGCGGCCAGGCAGGCGCGGGAGGGGCAGTGACCGGCGGCGTCTCCGCAGGGGGCGGGACGGGTGCGGCCGGTATACGCCTGCGCAAGCCGGGGGCCGGTCGCGAACCCGCGGCGGGCGCCCTGGTCAGTTGGCTGACCGATCCCCGAGCTCCGCGCCTGTGTGCCGTAACCGGCCCTGCGGGCGCGGGAAAGTCGCACCTGCTGGCCTGGCTCGTCGAGCACGGTGGCACACGAACCGACAACAGCGCCCCTGACCGAAGAGTGCATACCGTGGCGCCGCTGCGCGAACGGAGCCTGCGAACAGCGAGCTGGATGTTCGCCGACGACCTGGGGCTCGTTGCCCGGGCGCCGCACGAACTGATCGCGTCCCTGGCCTCAGATCCTCGCCGTACCGTGTTCGTCGTGCCCGAACTGCACGGAGCGTACGAGCCCGTGGACATCGTCGAGCACCTACTGCTGCCGCTCCTGACACTTCCCCACGTGCGGATGGTGATCGAGACGCGGACCGATGCTCCGTGCACGGAGGTGCTGGTCGGCTCCGTCGCCGGTCCCGCTGTCATGGATCTGGCCGACCCCCGCTGGACCGACCGGGCCGGCTTCGACCGGTGGGCCGCCTCGATCGCGCCAGCCACCGCTGACGCGAGTTCGGACCTTGTCGAGGTGACCGATTCCTACCCGTCGCCGGGGCGGGCTCTGGCCTGGACACCCGACTCGACAGCGCGCCCCGTTCTGTCGTCCTTCGACGCCGGCACACTCCTGGCCGCCGATCCGTACCGGGTAACGGCTCGGCTCGAGGAATCCGAACGAGCAGGGGAGCACCTCGGCGAACTGGGCCGCGCCTGGATTCGCGCCGGACAGTCCCTGAGCCTCGTTCAGTCGCGCGCTTCGCGTGCTCTTGTCCTCCTTGCCGCGCTCGGAGGAAGTGGCGCCGCGCACGCTGAGGCAGCCTCGGATGTACGGGCACGGCTCGCCGAGGATGCAACACTCGGCCCATGGCGGGTCGTGTGGTCGACCACGCGGGACGACGACGGCCCCGGCTGGCCCGGGCCCGTCGTCGCCATGGCGCCGGGGACGGCGCAGCGCGGCGGACAGGTGCTGATTGCCGGTCTGTCAGGCGACGTGAAGGGCATTCCTGCTCAGGGCGGGGTTCCGCACGCTCGGCTGGCTGCGGACACGACAGGCACCCCCTTGGCCGTGTTCGGGCTGCCGGACGGAACCGTGGTCGTGCTCGACGAGTGGGGCCGGGTCCACACGGTGGGTGAGGCCTCGTATCCGGTCGGCGGAGGACTTCGCGGGCTGCTCGACGCGGCAGTGGACGAATGGAAGCCACTGCGGGAAGCCCTTCTGGAGTTCCCCGGCCGCGTGCCGGGAGACGCGCGCCTGACTGCTGCCTGTGCGGTACAGGGGGGCGCCGCATTCGGGGACGAGACGGGTCGGGTGCACGTACTCGTCCGACAGCCGTCAGAGCACCCGGGAACACCGGATGTCCTCACAAGGCAGGTTCACGAGGGCCCCGTCACCGCCCTTGCATCGCTCACCCTGGCTGCCGACGGCGGTGCGGAGGGACCGTGCCTCGTCTATTCCGGCGGAGCCGACGGGAACGTCCACGTGTGGGGCATGGGCTCCGAACCGCTTGAGGTCCCTGTCCAGGCCCGGCCGCACCCCGTGACCGCCGTGTCCGCTGGTGGCGACGGCGGCGCAGCGTCCGGCACGGCGCTCGCCGTGGCCTGGGCGGACGGTCTCGTGCGGCACGAAGTGCTGGACCCGGGATCCGATCACTCCGAATCTCGCACCGCCGTACGGGAGTTCCGTCCTGGGCCACCGGTTCGTGCGCTGTGCTGCCTCGACCGCTACGTGGTGATCGGCACCGACGAGATGACCGTGGTGATGGAACCCCGCTGAGCTCCTCGGCCCCGGTGTCGAGGAGAGCGCGTGAGGATTCTGTCTCACCTGTGTCACCGTCAGTCGGCATGGCCCGTAAGTCAGTTGGGTCCCACACCCGTACCCATACACTCGATGGAGTGATTCCGGGTTCACGCGTTGACGACGGGGGTCGGGTATGGGTGTCCAGCTGCCTGAGGATCTGCGGGACGTCCTCGAACTCGTAGGCATCGACTGGCCGGACATCGACGAGGACGAGCTGCGCGACACGGCGCGGGAGTACCGCGAGTTCTCCCAGGAGCTGCTGGACACCGTCCGCGACACCAACAAGGCCTGCAGTAACGTCACAGCAGGTAAGAGCAAGGGCGTCGCCGTGGACGCCTTCAAGACTCGCTGGGGCAAGGTGTCCGGCCAGGACATGAAGAACCTGGCCACGGCAGTCGACCTGCTCGCCGACGCCATGGACAGCGGGGCAGGCTACGTCACGACCTGCAAGTACGTGATCATCGGCGACCTGACTGCCGCGGCGGCGACCATCACCGGCAGTGTCATCGCCGCGTTCTTCACCGGCGGACTCACCGCGCTCCTCGGGGCGGCCGCTGCGGCGGCACTCAAGATCGCCGTCAGAGAAGCCATCGACCTCCTGGTCCAGCAACTTGTCGACCTCGCCGTCCAGAAGATCGAGGCCGAGGTCCTCTCCAAGCTGGAAGGCCTGTTCGACGACAACGTCGAATCGGGTGGACACGACGAGAACGGCAAGCTGCTGCCCGAGGGCTCGGATGCCGTGGGCCAGGACCTGTGGATCGAATTCGCGGAGTTCGCCGACGCCATCGACCAACTCGGCAAGGAGCACGGCCGGTTCCAGAACAAGAAGACCAAGTTCGACGGCCGGCGGGAGAAGCGCAGCATCGTCTCGAAGAAGGACGACCGCTTCTCCAAATTCGGCCAGGCCATCGACAAGGCCGAGGACAAGGTCGAGTCGACGACGCTCAAGATGTCGAAGGAGATCGAGAAGAACGTCGACGGTCTCGACAAGACGAAGAAGAGCAACGACAGCACTGACAAAGACGTCAAGGACAAGATCGACAAGTGCGACTACAAGAAACTGCGCCGCGACGACGACGTTCCCATGTACCTGCTGTCGAAGGACGGCACGGTGCAGGAGCTGCTGCCCAACGGAAAACTGAAGCCGCTCTCCGCGACTGACGATTCAGGCATTCACGACCTGCTCCAGCCGAACGGAAAGGCGTGGCGCCCGAAGGGGGCCGAGGAGCGCGAGATCGCAAAAATTACGCAGAAGCACCCGGGCAAAGTGACATCAACCAAGGTCGACGCATACAACGACAGGTTGGGGCATGCCACACAACTCGCGCGCAAGGCACGGGACGACTACAAGACCAGCAACAACTACGCGTCCGGCTTCTACGTGGATCCCGACACCGGGAAGAGAATGATCTTGGTCGGTCACAGCCAGCAGGGCCTGCATTCCGAGCGCTCCATCGGATACCCTCTCATGGACAAGGGGAAGGAGGCCGGTCTCAAGACGGTTTTCACAGAGCGGGCTCCATGCCAGTCGGGGACGAACTGTGAGCGTTGGCTGGACAAGTACTTTGCTTCAAAAAACCCCTCCCTGGAAGTTCATCATGCCGCCGAGTACGACTCCTCGGAGACAGACGGCAAAAAGCGGAACAAGCCACATCTGGACTACATAGAGGCACTGAAGAAGAATCATGGAAGATAGCTCCCCAGGAAGTGATATCCCGACCGCCCGGCTGACACACGAGGATGTGATCGCGGCATTCGGTCTGGACGGCGTCGTCTTCTTCCCGCGTCCGACGGGAGAGTCTTCGGAATTCCCTGAGTCTGCCCAGTTCTTCCTCAGCAGCACGGGACTGCCGAACGACTACTTCTTTCTCTCGGCCGGCGTTTCGACATCGCCGGGTGATGCCGTCCACGTCGGCCCGTGGGCTGACAGCGAGGACTTCGACTTCGACGTCCCGGATGTGTGCCGCTCCTGGCTGAGAGTCGGCTACTTTCCTTGTTCCATCGCGGCGCTCGATCCCGCCGACGGCAGAATCTACGGGTTCTCGCACGACGGTGACGGACAGCCTGTTCTGATTCATCGTGACCTCGACTCCCTCGTGCGCTCCCTCCTCGTGCTGAAAAAGTTCTGCGAAGAGCGTGAGGAGAACGAGGACATCGCCCCGGACGAGCTGCGCAGGCGAATCGAGGCATTCGACCGTCTCCCCTTCGCCGACGCGAAATCCGAGTGGAACGCGATGCTCCAGGAGATCGAGGACGGAATCTTCTGAGGTCACGTCGTAGCGGATCGCCGGACCGCACCTGTCCCGCACCGCCGTATACGGAACCGAGGCCAGGGGATTGATCGCAAAGGCCCTCGATTCCGTGGGCTGACCTGCCAAACTACTCGCCGGTATTGGTGACTGCAATGGGCACCCAGAACTCGTATGCATTCGGCGGATCCCACGGCCCTTCCGGACCTTCGGGATCCAACCCGTCATCCGTGAATTCACTGCGGAAAATCATCAAAAGCCTCCCTGAAATACTGCGGACCCCCCTCCATGCCCTCAGCCTTGATGGGGGAGTACCGGAACGGCCAGAGGGAGCTCCCTGGCAGAGCACCGTCGTGAATCCGAAGCCATGCCACAAGGTGGGCATGAAGCGGAACGCGCGATGCCGGGCCGGACCCACGATCTGACCGCGGCTCGCGCCCACGGCATCGTCCAGGCCTGCCTCACCAGACAGATCCTTGTTCTCGCCGACCGCGCCTACCAGGGCGCCGGCGCCACCGTCCGCACCCCGTACTACCACCACCGCGAACAGCCCGAGCACTACCAGCAGAGCCGACACCCGGGCGGCCTTTGTCGATGACCTCTGCCAGCCCCAGGTACCGGGCAGCCCTGCTGCTCGCGGCGGGGGGCGGGCCGCGGCAGGGGGAACTGGCTGGAACCGCGCCACATCCCGCCGGGCAGATCGAGGTACGGCAGTAGCTCGCCGTCGTCGGCTGTAAGGGTGTCCACATCGCCCCCGTGAAGAAGTCAAGCAGTCGCCGGATCGTCTCGGTACCGGTTGCCGTCACCGATGCGCCAGGCCCACCTGAAGGCGTGCCCAGCCCCTTCCCGCGCCCTGGCTGACACCAGCGACGGCACACGGAGAGAGCGCAAGGTCCGGCTCGCATTCACGACCGATTCCGGCGACCCCGTCCAGCGGTCGCCGTGCGCGAGGACGTGGCGCAGGATCGTCAAGGAAGCGAGCGCGAAGGAGGCAATACGAGATGGAATCACGCTCCACACCCTCCGACACACGTACGCCTCGCTACTCATCAAGCACGGGGAATCCGTCAAGGGCGTGCGGAAGCGTCTGGGGCACTCATCGGCGGCGGTCACGCCGGACACTTACAGCCACCTGTGGCCGGACTCGGACAGCACAACCCGACGGGCCGTTGAGCAGGGGCTCAGCGAGACCCAGGGAGAGAAACCCGGGGCGGCACCGGGACAGACTGAACCACGAAAGGTTCCAGTCACGATCCGTAGTTTTGGCAGGTGAAACGCCATGGATCTGCCCGTGATGCCGCCCGTGAAGCCGATGCTGGCCAAGTCCGTGAAGAAGATCCCGCCCGGAATGCAGTACGAGGCGAAGTGGGACGGCTTCCGGGCGATCGTCCACCGCGACGGCGACGAACTCGTCATCGGCTCCCGTACCGGCAAGCCGCTGACCCGGTACTTCCCCGAGCTGGTCGACCAGCTCCTCGGCCAGTTGCCCGGGCGCTGCGTCGTCGACGGGGAGATCGTGATCGCGCACGAGGGCCGGCTGGACTTCGACCGGCTCACCGAGCGCATCCATCCGGCCGACTCCCGGGTCCGCATGCTCGCCGAGCGCACACCCGCGAGCTTCGTCGTCTTCGATCTGCTCGCCCTCGGGGACGAGTCCTTGCTCGACGCACCGCTCACGGCACGGCGGACCACCCTGGAGCGGGCCCTGACGGGCGTCCGGCCGCCGGTCCATCTCGCCCCCTCGACGACGGACGTGGCGGTGGCGGAGCAGTGGTTCGAGCAGTACGAGGGCGCCGGCCTCGACGGGGTCGTCGCCAAACCGCTGGATCTGCCGTACCGGCCGGACACCCGGCTGATGTACAAGATCAAGCACGAGCGGACCGCGGACGTCGTCGTGGCCGGTTACCGCTTCCACAAGAGCGGCCCGGTCGTGGGCTCGCTGCTGCTCGGGCTGTACGACCATTCCGGGGCGCTCCAGCACGTCGGCGTGTGCGCCGCGTTCTCCGTGCGGAAGCGTCAGGAGCTGGTGGAGGAGCTGGAACCGCTGCGGATGGAGGACGTCTCGGAGCATCCGTGGGCACGCTGGGCCGAGGAGAGCGCGCACGAGAGCGCGCGGCTGCCCGGCGCTCCGAGCCGCTGGTCGGGCAAGAAGGACCTGTCCTGGGTGGCGCTGCGGCCCGAGCGGGTGGTGGAGGTGGCGTACGACCACATGGAGGGCGACCGCTTCCGGCACACCGCGCAGTTCCGACGGTGGCGGCCCGACCGGGAGCCGTCCAGTTGCACGTACGAGCAACTTCAGGAGCCGGTGCGGTACGACCTGGACGAGGTGCTGTCGCCTCCCGGGCGGTGAACGGCGTTCCGCGCGCCCGGTGGGCGCGGGGAGGGCCTGCTTCCGGTGGGCTCGGGCCCTGCCGGGCCGGGGGGCGGCGCCGCCGAAGCCGGGTCCTCTGCCGGTGCCCAGGAACCTGGCGAGATACGCCTCCGCGAACCGTACGCCGAGGCGGTGGGCGCGGTCGAAGGAGGCGCCGCGGCCGATCCTCTCGGCCGTGGCCCGGCCGGTGTCGTGGATCTTCTCGAAGAGATGAGGGCCGCCGACGAGGAAGGTGGGCCGGAAGCTCCGCAGCTCCGGCCTGAGCTCGTCGGTCTTGATGCTCGGGCAGTGGCCGAGCTCGATACGGGCCATCAGACAGGCGATCTGGATGGTCCGGCCGAGAATGTGGGCGAGCGGCAGGAACAGGAGCGTGGACGCCGTCTGCCCGGTGACCGCCTGGAGACGGGGTGCAGCAGTTCCACGGTGTTGGCGGCCTCGGCGTGCAGGTTCGCGTGGGTCAGGACGCAGCCCTTGGGCTTCCCTGTGGTGCCGGAGGTGTAGCAGAGGGTGGCGATCGTGTCGGGCGTGAGGACGGCCCGCCGCTTCGTGATCTCCTCCTCCGGGACGTCCCGGCCGAGTGTGGCGAGTGTCTCCATCGCCCCGTCGTCGAAGATCCACACCCGGAACTCCCCGTCGAGCCCCCGGGCGGCGGCGGCCACGGTCGCCGCGTGCTCGGCGGACTCGGCGACGACATGCCGTGCGCCGCTGTCGTGCAGGATCCAGGCCACCTGCTCGACGGAGGAGGTGGCGTAGACGGGGACGCTCTGGCCACCAGCTGCCCAGATCGCGAAGTCGATCACGGTCCACTCGTAGCGGGTGCGGGACATCACGGCGGCCCGTCCGCCCGGCTGAAGCCCCGTGGCGATCAATCCCTTCACGGCCGCCGTGACTTGGCGGGCGAAGTCGGCGGCCGTGACGGGGCGCCAGTGACCATCGTCACCCTTGCGCCTGAGGGTCACCGATGCGGGTGCCTCCGCGGCGTTCGCGTAAGGTATGTCGGCGGTGCTGCCGGAGATGGACGGCCGGGCGAGATGTGCGGTGCGCACCTCTCGTACGACGCCGTTCTCCCTGACCAGTTCCACCGGGACGCGGTCGGCGAGATCGCTGTGCTTTTTCGCCCTCTTCAGATCCTTGTGTACGCCCATGGTCGGCTCCTGTTCGCGGCTCTCGCGTTGCGCGGGCGGGGAGTTGACGGACCTCGGCACTTACTCGGGGGTCAACTTACTCTCGCGTATCGACAAAGCAACGGGGCGCTCAGCAACCGATGCCACACAAAGACACCCCCGCCGCGGAACCCGGACAGCGCTCCGGTAGTCATGGAGGGGTGGGAGGCCGACCGACCGACGGACTCCCGACGGAAAAGCAGACAAGGACTTCGACGTGACCGCCTCCAACCTCGTCCCGGTACCGATCCCCGACCGCGTGGCCGTGATGATCGGCTCCTGCATGCCGTCCCATGTCCTGCACGCCGAGATCGAGGCCGAGTGCGCCGCGCGCGAGGTGTACCGGTTCCGCGGCCCGCTGTGCGCCGACGACCGGGCCGACCGCGAGCACGCACTGTCCGCGCTGGCCCGGGCGAACAAGGTGCTCGCGGCGTACGACCCCCGGCTCGCGGTCAGGCCCGGCCGCACCCACTGGTGATCGCCGGCTGCCCGGCGGCCGCTCACTCGATGAAGGTGCCGTCCACGTAGACCCACGCCCCGTTCTCGCGGGTGAAGTTGCTGCGTTCGTGCAGTTCTCCGCGCTTGCCGTGGTGCCGGTAGCGGGCCCGGAAGGTGACCGTGCCGTTGGTGTGGAGCGCGCTGCCGTCCGTGACGTCGGTGATCTCCAGGCTCGACCACTGCATCCCCGGATCCAGTTTCAGATGCCGGGGCCTGGTCGAGGAGTGCCAGGTGCGCAGCAGATACGCCGCGTCCTGGGCGGCGAAGGCGCTGTAGCGCGAGCGCATCAACAACTCCGCGGTGGGTGCCGTCTCCTCGCCGCTGTGGAAGCGGCCGCAGCACTCCGCGTACGTGGCGGGCAGGCCGCAGGGGCAGGGCGATGCGGGGGTGAGAGCGGGCGTTTCGGTGCGCCCGGGGCGCTTGATGCGTCGTGCCATGGCTCCATTTTCCGCCATTGAAGGAATGGGCCCACGCGTGGCTTCCGGGTCACGAGGGTTCTTCGTATGCTCCTGCGCCGGACGCGAAAAGTTACCGTCGGTAAGGGGATCGGATGGACGGTTCGGGCACCTCACGACGCACCTCACGACGCACGTCACGACGCACCCTCATCGCGGGAGCCGCCGCGGTCGGCGGCACCGCGGCGCTCTCCTCGGTCGGGGGCGTCGCCGCGGCGGCCCCGGCCCCGGCCCCCGGGTCGGTCGCCGTGCTCGGCGGCGGCGTCGCGGGGCTGACCGCCGCGCACGAGCTCGCCGAGCGCGGCTTCCGCACCACCGTCTACGAGCGGCGGGCGCTCGGCGGCAAGGCCCGCAGCATGGACGTGCCCGGCAGCGCCCGCGGCGGGCGCAGACCGTTACCGGCCGAGCACGGCTTCCGCTTCATCCCCGGCATCTACCACAACCTCCCCGACACCATGCGGCGCATCCCCTTCCCCGGGAACGCCAACGGGGTCTGGGACAACCTCGTCGCCCCGCCCGAGATGTCCCTCGCCCGCACCGGACGCGAGGATTTACGCATCCCGCTCCCGTGGCCGGGGCACCGGCCCGCCGAGCTCACCCTCGACGAGATCCGCCGCGCGCTCACGGCGATGCTGGACACCGCGCTCGGCATCCCCGTCCACGAGACGGCGTACTTCGTGAATCGCGTACTCGTCTTCCTCACCAGCTGCGACGAGCGCCGTGACGAGGTCTGGGAGCGCACGCCCTGGTGGGACTTCATCGGGGCCGAGCGCATGAGCCACGACTATCAGCGCATCCTGGCGATCGGGATGACGCGCAACATCGTGGCCACCAAGGCCGAGGTGGCGAGCACGCGCACGGTCGCCACGCTGCTGGAGGCGTTCGTCTTCAACGCGCTGGGCCGCGGCGCCGACGGCCCCCTCGACCGCATCCTGGACGCCCCCACCAACGAGGCGTGGATCGACCCCTGGGTGGCGCATCTGGTCTCGCTGGGCGTCCGGTTCGCGGTTGGCTGGACCTTACGGGAGATGGCGTACGGCGACGGACGGATCACGGCGGCGGTCGTCGAGGACCCGCAGGGGACGCGCGGCTCGGTGACCGCCGACCACTACGTCTGCGCGCTGCCCGTCGAACACGCCCGGCGCACCTGGGGTCCCGCGCTGCGGGCCGCCGATCCGCAGCTCGCCCGCTGCGACAAACTGCACACCGACTGGATGACCGGCATCCAGTTCTATCTGACCGAGAGCGCACCGCTGCTGCACGGGCATCTCAACTGCGTCGACTCCCCCTGGTCGCTGACGGCCATCCAGCAGGCGGGGCACTGGCCGGACCGGGACTTCCCCGCCGACTACGGCGACGGGGTGGTGGTGGACTGCCTGTCCGTCGACATCTCCGAATGGGACCGGCCCGGGATCCTGTACGGCAAAGCGGCCAAGCAGTGCACCCGCGCCGAGGTCGCGAAGGAGGTGTGGGCGCAGCTGAAAGCCGCGCTCAACGACACGGGAAGGACCGTTCTCAAGGACAGCGCCCTGCACTCCTGGTTCCTGGACCCCGGCGTCGACGGCCTCGGCACGCCGCACCCCACCAACGAGGACCAGCTCCTGATCCATCCCGTCGGCACCTTCCACAACCGGCCCTCCGCGGCCACGGCGGTCCCCAACTTCTACCTCGCCGGGGACTACGTGTCCGTCGACATCGACCTGGCCACGATGGAGGGGGCCAACGCCTCGGCGCGCGCCGCGGTCAACGCCCTGCTGGACCGCACCGGTTCGGCCGCGCCCCGGTGCACCGTCACCCCCCTGTTCCGGGCGCCCGAGCTGGAAGCACTCAAACGGCACGACCGCGGCCGCCACCGGTGGGGCCTGCCGAACGCCTTCGACCTCGGCTAGTTCCCGTCGGCCGCAGAGGTGGCAGAGAGAGGGGGTGTCCGCCCGGTCACGGACGGACACCCCGGCGGCGTCTCAGACGCCCACGCCCACCGGGGTGCGCAAATGCGCCGGGGCGATCAGGCGGTTGTTGGGGTTGTCGCCCAGTGGCTCACCGTTGACGATCGTGTTCCGGCGGGCGTCCATGAGCGCCGTGTGCAGTTCCTCCGCCGAGCCGGCTGTCACCACGAACAGCGTGACGCTGTCCAGCTGGTCCGAGCGGCCGGTCAGCCGTGCGCCGATCTCCTTGGTGATCCGTACGTGGCGCGCGGCCGGGGGAACCGTGATGTCACGCAGCTCGGTGGTCCCGGGCCGGGGCAGCACGAGGCACTCGGCGGCCCACCGCACCGGGTGGAGCCCGGCCAGATCCGGCGCGACCCCGCAGGCGAGGTCCGTCAGCAGTTCCTCGTAGGGGCTTCTCAGAACCTCCGAGAAGGCGAGCACCGCCCCGGCGCCGGCGACCCGCAGGTTGAAGTCGATCAGCTCCACGGGGCCGTCGTCGGGGACCATCACCTCCAGATGGGTGGGGCCGTGGGTGATGCCCAGACAGCGGTGGAACGCCACGGCCGCCTCGGCGATCTCGTCGTACCGCGGGTGCCGGTACGGGAAGACCGCGGCCTGCTCGACAACGGGGTCGTCGGCGAGTACGTAGCGGCCGAGCATGCCGATCACGTTCACCTCGCCGCCGTACACGAGCGACTCGACGGACAGCAGCTCGCCCTGAGCCTTCTGCTCCAGGACGAATTCACCGGTCCGCAGGACGTAGTCGCGGGTCATCCCGGCGTCGAGTGTGGTGCGTTCGATGTCCGCGGCGGCGGTGCGCAGCGCGTCCAGGGAGTCGACGGTGTAGCACAGGGCGCTGCCCGTGCCGTGCACCGGCTTGAGGATCGCCGGTCCGTCGAAGCCCCAGGTGTCCCAGAGCAGGGCGCCCGAGAGGGTGGTGGAGCGCAGCCGGGACAGTCCCGCGGCACGGAGCCGGTCGCGCACCCTGGCCTTGTCGAGCGCGGCGTCCAGGGTGGCGGCACCGCTGGTGGGCAGCCCGAGGAGGTCGCGGAACTCCGCGTCGTAGGGCAGCGCCGCTTCGAACGCGGCGTAGGTGCCCACGACGTCGTAGCGTCCGTGCAGGTCGTCGAGCGCCGCGCGCACCCCGTCGGCGTCGGACCAGCCGGCGATCGGGACGAACTCGTCCACGACCCCGTCAGGGACGGCGTACGGACCCTGCCGCGGCAGCGGGCTCTGTCCCACGACCACCACCGCCAGGCCGCGGGCCTTCGCCGACCTGGCCACCAGCGCCACGTGATTGACCAGTTCCAGCAGGACGAATGCTTTCCGCATGACGACTCCCAGATCGGTGTGCGCGGGCTTCCCAGCCGATGACCAGCAGGGAGATGAGGACGAGATCGAGGGCGACGGCCCACTCGGCGCCGAGTGCGTCCATGCCCCAGGAGAAGACGAAGCCGAAGACGGCCATCAGGCTGTAGCCCACCGCCGACATCAGGCCCACGACCGAGGACACCTTGGCCTCGGGGGTGTGGGCGATGAGCCGCTTGTACTGATGGGCCCAGACGACCTCGCCGGCGAGGACGACGGCGACGAACGCGGTGAGCGCGAGGGCAAGGCTCGACCGGGAAGAGCCGAGCACCGCGTACATGCACACCGCGAAGCCGGTGACGGCGAGGTTGAGGAGCCGCTGGCGGTGCTCGGGCACGAGGCCGCGGCGGCTGAGGTACTGGTAGAGGAACAGACCGGCGATGACCGCCAGGGACTCGGCGGTGAAGAACAGCGCCGTGCCCGACTCGCCGAGCGAGAACCAGAGGTCGGGGACGGCGGTGATCAGCACTTCGTACGTCGCCTGGAACGCGGTCACCGCGAGGACGATGTAGAAGGCGGCGGTCGAGACCGCCGGGGTCGCCGCGATGATCCGCGCGGCCGACCTGACGTTCTGAGCGGCGCTCTCCCGCTTCGCGCCCGCCGCGGCCCGGGCCTCGTCGATCCGCGCCCGGTTGGGGCGTACGCACGCGAACAGGGCGGCCGAGACGAGGAACGTCGCCACATCGATGAGCACTACGGTGCCCATGCCGGTGAAGTTGAGGATGATCGTGCCGACCGCGCCCGCGGCGGCGATCGCGATGAACAGACTGGAGTTGAGCACGGCCGAGTAGATGTCGGTCTGCTGCTTGTCGAAGAACTGCACCAGGGCCTTGACCCGGGCGGCGTTGACGGCACTGTTGAGCAGGGCCCGGACGAAGATGACGCAGACCGCCACCGGGAACTGGTCGGGCGTCAGGCAGGCCAGGAACGCAAGCGTGACAGCCGCGGCCGCCAGGTTGAGCCGCAGCAGCAGGCGTTTCGCATCCGCACGGTCGATGTACTGCGTGGTCAGCAGACCGACGAAGAGATTGGCGATCCAGTCCGCGGCGAAGACGGCCGAGGCCAGGGTGGCGCTGCCGGTCTCGCCGTAGACGAAGGCCACATAGGAGATCATCAGCAACTTCGACCCGAACAGCGAGATGAACGACGCGGCGTAGGTCAGCAGGAAGTTGCGGTCGAGGTAGACGCGCATGCGGGCGCTCCTTGATGAGGGCTCCGTGACGTGGGGTCTGGACGCCGACGACCGTAGACAGCGCCACTCGAACAGGGGAACGGCCGCCTGGGGACTTCATCAATTCCCGTGCGTGACGTACCGCCGGGAAAGGGCGGCGCCGACGTCCGGGAAGGGTGCCGACGTACCGTACGGGGATGAAGCTCACGATTCTCGGCGGTGGCGGATTCCGGGTGCCCCTGGTGTACGGGGCGCTCCTCGGCGACGGCGGTCAGGGCCGGATCACCGACGTGTGCCTGTACGACGTGGACGCCGGCCGGCTCGGGGCCATGGCCAGGGTGCTGGAGGAGCAGGCCGCCGGACGCCCGGACGCGCCGCGGGTCTCGGTCACCACGGACCTCGACGAGGCAGTGCGCGGCACGGACTTCGTCTTCTCCGCGATCCGGGTCGGTGGCCTCGAAGGGCGCGTGGCCGACGAGCGGATCGCGCTGGCCGAAGGGGTGCTGGGGCAGGAGACCGTGGGCGCGGGCGGCATCGCGTACGGGCTGCGTACGGTCCCCGTGGCCATGGGCATCGCCCGCCGCATCGCGGCGCTGGCACCCGAGGCGTGGGTCGTCAACTTCACCAACCCGGCGGGTCTGGTCACCGAGGCGATGAGCCGGGTCCTGGGCGACCGGGTCATCGGCATCTGCGACTCGCCGGTCGGGCTCGGCCGGCGGGTGGCCCGGGTGCTCGGCGCCGATCCCGCGACCGCCTGGGCCGATTACGTCGGGCTCAACCATCTCGGCTGGCTGCGCGGGCTGCGCGTCGGCGGCCGGGATCTGCTGCCGGGGCTGTTCGCCGACCCGGAGGCCCTCGGCTCGTTCGAGGAGGGAATGCTGTTCGGGGCGGACTGGCTCCGCTCGCTGGGCGCGGTCCCCAACGAGTATCTGCACTACTACTACTTCAACCGGGAGACCGTCCGCGCCCACCAGGAGGCCAAGCAGACCCGGGGTGCGTTCCTGCGGGACCAACAAGCCCGGTTCTATGAGGAGATGAAGCGTCCGGGCAGGCCGGCGCTGGCCATCTGGCGGCGCACGCTCGCCGAACGGGAGGCCACCTACATGGCGGCCAACCGGGAGGCCGCCGGGGTGCGCGAGCGCGCCGAGGAGGACCTGGAGCCGGGCGGCTACGAGCAGGTGGCGCTCGCGCTGATGCGCGCCGTGGCGCGCGACGAGCGCACCACCCTGATCCTCAACGTCCGCAACCGCGGCACGCTCTCCGTCCTCGACGAGGACGCCGTGATCGAGGTCCCCTGCCTCGTGGACGCGGGCGGGGCGCATCCCGTCGGTGTCGACCCGCTGCCTGGGCACGCCACCGGCCTGGTGACCTCCGTGAAGTCGGTGGAGCGCGAGGTGCTGGAGGCGGCGGGGAGCGGATCGCGTTCGGCGGCGGTCAAGGCGTTCGCCCTGCATCCGCTCGTGGACTCGGTGAGCGTGGCCCGCCGCCTCGTCGACGCCTACCGCGCCGAGCATCCCGGTCTGGCGTATCTGCGCCGCCCCTGAGGTCCCCGCCCGACGGCACCACTCCTTACGGACCTGTGACGCACCGGCGCGGACCGGCCGTCTTTGCGTCCCCGGACCGTAGCGTCGGCCGTATGCGTGTACTCGTCACAGGAGGCGCGGGCTTCATCGGCTCGCAGATCGTCACGGCCCTGGCGGCGCGCGGGCACGATCCGGTCGTGCTCGACGCCCTGCTGCCCGCCGCCCATCCCTCGCCCCCACGGCTGCCGGAGGCGGAGTGTGTGATCGGGGACGTACGCGACCCGGACGTCGTGACCCGTGCGCTGCGCGGCGTGGACGCCGTGTGCCACCAGGCCGCGATGGTCGGCCTCGGCACGGACTTCCGTGACGCCCCCGACTATGTGGGCTGCAACGACCTCGGGACCGCCGCCCTGCTGGCGGCGATGGCCGGGGTCGGCGTCGGGGACCTCGTGCTCGCGGGCTCGATGGTCGTCTACGGCGAGGGCCGCTACGACTGCGACCGGCACGGTCGGGTCCGGCCGGGTCCCCGGGCCGCCGTGGACCTCGCGGCCGGGCGGTTCGAACCCCGGTGCCCCCAGTGCGGCGCGGAGCTGACGCCCGGCCTGGTCGGCGAGGACGCGTCCTGCGACCCGCGCAATGTGTACGCCACGACGAAACTGGCCCAGGAGCACCTGGCCGCGGCGTGGGCGCGGTCCACGGGCGGCCGGGCGGTGTCCCTGCGCTACCACAACGTGTATGGCCCCGGGATGCCGCGCGACACCCCGTACGCGGGCGTCGCCTCCTTCTTCCGCTCGGCGCTGGAGCTCGGCGAGGCCCCGCGGGTGTTCGAGGACGGGCGGCAGCGGCGGGACTTCGTGCACGTGCGGGACATCGCGGAGGCGAACGCGATCGCGCTGGAGGCCGTGCACGGCCGGGAGCCGGGTGTGCTCGGCGCGTACAACGCCGGCAGCGGCACCCCGCACACCGTGGGTGAGATGGCGGCGGCCCTGGCCGAGGCCCGGGGCGGGCCCGCCCCGGTCGTGACGGGCGAGTTCCGGCTCGGCGACGTACGGCACATCACCGCCGACTCCCGCCGCCTGATGACCGAGTTCGGCTGGCAGCCGAGGATCACGTTCGGCGAGGGCATGGCCGCGTTCGCGACGAGCGGGATGCGGGGGGCGCGGTCGTGAACGTCGATGTCGTACTGCCCTGTCTCGACGAGGCGGCGGCGCTGCCGTGGGTGCTGGAGCGGATTCCGGCCGGGTGGCGGGCGGTCGTCGTCGACAACGGGTCGACGGACGGTTCGGACCGGATCGCGCGGGAGCTCGGTGCCTATGTGGTCCGGGAGCGGCGGCGGGGTTTCGGGGCGGCGTGTCATGCCGGGCTGCTGGCGGCCGAGGCGGAGTACGTGTGCTTCTGCGACTGCGACGCGTCGCTCGATCCGGGGTTGCTCACCGGCCTCGTACGCCGCGTGGCGGGCGGGGAGTGCGACCTGGTGCTGGGACGGCGGCGGCCGCGGGCCCGAGGGGCGTGGCCCCTGCACGCCCGTGCGGGCAACGCGGCCCTGTCGTGGATGCTGCGGGGGCGGACCGGGCTGCGGCTGCACGACCTGGGTCCGATGCGGGCGGCCCGCAGGACGGACCTGCTGGCGCTGGATCTGACGGACCGGCGCAGCGGCTACCCGCTCCAGATGGTGGTGCGCGCGGCGGACGCGGGGCTGCGGGTGTGCGAGACGGACGTCCCGTATCTGCCGCGAACCGGGAAGTCGAAGGTCACCGGCACCTGGCGCGGCACCTGGCACGCGGTGCGCGACATGCGGGCGGTGCTGGCGGAGAAGCCTCGCGTGCCGACGGCCGGTGGCGCGCGGTGAACGGGACGCTGCTGGTGATCGCCAAGTCGCCGCTGCCGGGCCGGGTGAAGACCCGGCTGACGCCCGCGTTCTCGCCGCAGCAGGCCGCGCGTCTGGCCGAGGCGGCGCTACGGGACACCCTCGACGCCGTACGGGCCACGCCGGCACGTCGGCGTGTGCTCGTCCTGGACGGCGCGCCCGGCACATGGCTCACGCCCGGTTTCGACGTGGTGGCGCAGTGCGGGGGCGGCCTCGACGAGCGGCTGGCGCACGCGTTCGGGCTGTGCGAGGGTCCCGCGCTGCTCGTGGGCATGGACACTCCTCAGCTCACGCCCGCGATGCTGGCGCCGGGGCTGGAACTGGCGGCGGACGAGGCGGCGTTCGGGGCGGCCGAGGACGGCGGCTTCTGGGCGCTCGGCCTCGGCGCGCCGCGGCCCGCGCTGCTGCGCGGCGTGCCGATGTCCACGCCGTCGACGGGGGCGGTGCAGCGGGCGCGGCTGGTGAAGGCGGGGCTGAGGGTCCGTGAACTGGCCGTGCTGCGCGACGTGGACACGGCGGACGACGCCTTCGCGGTGGCCGCCCTCGCTCCGCGGTCCCGTTTCGCGGCGGTCCTGACCTCGCTCGCCGGGGCCGGGGCGCGATGACAGCCCCGGCCTGGCAGGCGGACCCGTACACCGACGCCCTGCGCACCGAACGCGGCCCGCTCTTCCTGCGGCGCCCGGACGGCTGGCTGCTGCCCCTGGACGTCGAACGCTGGTGCGCGGAACCGGACGACGCGGACCGGACCGTGCTGGACCGCTGCCGGGGTGCGGTGCTCGACATCGGCTGCGGGCCCGGCCGACTCGTCGCCGCGCTCGCCGTGCGCGGACGGCCGGCGCTCGGCATCGACGTCAGCCCCGAAGCGGTGGCCCGTACGACACGCATCGGCGGCAGCGCTCTGCGCCGCTCCGTCTTCGACCCGCTGCCGCGGGAGGGCGCCTGGGACACCGCCCTGCTGATCGACGGCAACATCGGCATCGGCGGCGATCCGGTTGCCCTGCTGGCGCGGACTGGCGAACTCCTCTCCATGCGGGGCGGGTTGATCGTCGAGACCGCGCCGGTCGAGGTGGACGAACGGGCGGAGGTCCGCGTGTTCGCGGGCCCGGGCGCGGAGGGCGCGCTGTTCCCATGGGCACGGGTGGGTGCGGGGGCGCTGCGGCGGTACGCGGGCGCGGTGGGGTGGGGGGTGGTGGAGTCGTGGGAGTCGACGGGGCGGTGCTTCGTGCGGCTGGGGCGGGGGTCTCCCTCACTCGTCCCCTTCCCGTAACCGGGGCCGGCGCACTGACGAAGGCGGACTTCGACCGGCGGGCCGCGGGCTGGCGGGCCGCGGGCCGGCGGGCGCGAGCTTCAGGGCTCCGACCCGGGACCGCTTTCGCGGTGTCGTCGCCCCCCACACGAGTAGTTCCTCTGTGGGCAGTGATCCGAGCCGGTTCTAGGTGGAGCAGAGCTGGAGGCGCAGGGTGTCGTAGGCCCACCGTTGCCACTGTTCGGGTGACCAGCCGCGCTCGTGCACGAACAGCAGGTAGAGCTCCGGGCTGAGCAGACCGAACAGCACGTCGGCGGCTCGCTCGACAGGGAGCCCTTCGCGTGCCCCTTCCTTGGCCATCAGGGCTTTGGCTGCGGTGGCCTGCACGGTGAATCGCGGGTCCTCGTCCTGCCGCCACAGTTCGGCGATCTCGGGATCCATCGCAGCCGCGGTGTCGATCACCTTCATCATCGGCGCGACACGTTCGAGGATCTCCCGCGTCCCGCTGATATGCGCCTGAAGTTGTGCGTCGGCGGTTTCGGCGGCCAAAGCGTTGACGAACCACGGCCTGTCCATCGTGGCCTCGGGCTCATCGTCACCGGCGATGGAGATGTCGACGAGCTCCTTCAGCAGAGTCCGCTTGTTACCGAACACGAAGTAGATCGTCTGCACGGCTACGCCCGCTTCGGCCGCGATGTCCTGGAGCGTCGTCACGCCGTAGCCACGCTCCACGAACAGCGCGCGGGCGGCCTCCAAGATACGCCGCCGCGTCTCCCGGGCCTTCAGAGTCTGCCTGCCGACCCTCTTGACATCACCCATGACTGCACTCTATCTCTAGAGTCAAGCTCTAGAGTTGAACTCTAGTAACCTGAGGAGCGTCGATGCAGCCGATCGTCAACACCCAGCAGGCACAGGCGTGGAACGGACATGAGGGGGCACACTGGGCCGCCAATTCCGACCGCTACGACACGCTGAACGGCGGATTCAACGAAGCACTGTTCGCGGCGGCCGCGATCAGCGACCGCGACCGCGTGCTCGACATCGGATGCGGTACCGGCCAGACCACCCGCCTGGCCGCACGCCAGGCCGCGTCAGGGCAGGCCGTGGGGATCGACATCTCAGCGCCGATGCTGGATCGGGCGCGCGCCATCGCCGCCAGGGAGGGCATCGACAACGCATCTTTCGAGCGGGGCGACGCGCAGGTACACCCCTTCCCTCCGGTGGTTACGACCTGGCCATCAGCCGGGGCGGGGTCATGTTCTTCGCCGACCACATCGCTGCGTTCGCCAACATCGGCCGTGCGCTGCGGCCCCGCGGCCGACTCGTCTTCATCAGCCCGCAACTGCCCGCCCCCGACGGGGACTCCGCCCACGTCTTCGCTCCGGTGAACGCGCTCATGCGCAAACCCTCCCCCGCACAGCAGGGCATGATGTCGCTCTCCGACCCCGCCCGCATCCAAGAAGTGCTCACGGCCGCCGGATTCATCGATGTGACGGCGACCTCTGTCGAGGGGGCCGTCGACTGGGGGCGGGAAGCCGGCGAGGCCGTGGACTTCTTCTTCGCGATGGGACCAGTCCGCTTCAACCTCGAGGGCGTGCACGAAGAGGTCGCCGAGAAGGCCCGCGCGCAGGTGAAGGCGGCGCTCCAGCCCTACGCAACCCCCGAAGGAGTCCGGCTGCGCGGCGCCGTCTGGCTGGCCACGGCCACCCGTCCCTGACCTTCGCCATACGGCACCACGTCAACAATGCCCCGGAATCGGATGGGCCGCCCACAGACCCAGATCGGCCACTGCCCGAGTAGCCGTCCGCGCGCGGGGGCAGCGCCCCGGAAACCGTCACGCGCACGGGACAGCAGCGCCCCCGGAAACCGTCACGCGCCCGTCGGGAGCGCGCGGAGGGCGCCCGGGCGGCGGCCCGTCAGGGTGTCCAGGGCGTGGCCCGTCGCCTCGTCCGCCGGAAGGTGGACCAGCAGGCGCTGGTCGTCGTCGGCGGGGAGTTCCAACGTCTCGTAGGACAGTCGCAGGGCACCCGCCTCGGGATGCGTCAGGCGCGCGACGCCGTTCGCGCGCGGCAGGCCAGGCACGGACCGGAGGCGGTCCGCGAACTCCGGTCCCGCCGTCACCGTCAACTCGTCGACGAGCTGCGACACATGGGGATCGGCGCGGAACGGCCCCTGTTTCAGCGCCGCCACCTGTTCGTCGGCCACCCGGCCCCAGTCCGGGTACGCCTGTCTCGCCCGGGCGTCGGTGAACACGAACTGCGCCAGGTTCGGTGGGTCGCCGTCCAGCAGGCCGAGTGGGCGGACCAGGCGCTCGTAGCCCTCGGTCCAGGCGAGCAGTTCGCCCAGGCGGTTGAGCACGACGGCCGGGGCCGGCTCCAGGCGGTCGAGGAGCGCGCGGACAGTCGGCCGCACCAGCCGGTTGACCTGGGCGTCGCCCATGCACGTGAAGCTGCCGTCCGCTCCCTTGGAGAGCCGGTACAGATGGATCCGCTCGGCAGGGGCGAGGCGCAGCGCGTCGGCCAGGGCGGACAGCACCGGCGGGGACGGCCTGCGGTCGCGGCCCTGCTCCAGGCGCGTCACGTACTCGACGCTGACTCCCGCGAGGGTGGCCAGCTCGGAGCGGCGCAGGCCGGGGGTGCGGCGGCGCGGGCCCGCGGGCAGGCCGACGTCCGCCGGTGCGAGGGCCTCGCGGCGGTTGCGGAGGAACAGTCCCAGCTCGTTGTCGCTCACTCCTGGAACGTAACAGCCGTGCGCCGGCGGATCGTGGCCCTGCCACTACCAGCCTCGGCCCGGCCTTCCTGCGCCGCGGCCGGGCGGGCAGGTTGGTGTCCGCGCCGCTTTCCGGGCGCCGATTCCGATCTGTACAGGGAGCATCCCCATGTCCGAGAACAACCTCCGCCTCGCCGTGCTCATCGGCAGTGTCCGGGAGGGCCGCTTCGGCCCCGTAGTCGCCGAGTGGTTCGCCGAACAGGCCCGACAGCACGGCCGGTTCACCGTCGACGTGGTCGACCTCGCGGACACCGACCTGCCGCTGAAGCTGCCGCCCGTGCCGCCCGCCCTTCAGCCCGAGATGGACCGGCCGGCCGGGATGGCGGACCTGACGCGGCGGTTGAAGGCGGCCGACGCGGTCGTCGTGGTGACGCCGGACTACAACCGCAGCTTCCCCGCGGCGCTGAAGGCGGCCATCGACTGGCACTACACCGAGTGGCAGGCCAAGACGATCGGATTCGTCGGGTACAGCGGTGCGAGCGGCGGCCTGCTGGCCATCGAGCAGTTGCGCCAGGTGTTCGGCGAACTGCATGCGCACTCGGTCCGGGACTACGTCAGCTTCCCGCGCTACTTCGAGCTGTTCGCCCCCGACGGCACGCTGCGTGACCCAGAGGGCCCGGGGGGCGCCGCGAAGGTGCTGCTGGACCAGCTGGAGTGGTGGGCGACCGCACTGAACGACGCCCGGCGAGCGCGGCCGTTCGTCACCGCCTGAAAAGGCCGGCGGGGGGACAGTCTGAGACGGGTGGCAGGGCTCGTCGCCGTCTGAAGCGGCTGGCTGGAGTCGTCACCGCCGGAAAACGGCCCGGCCGTTCGTCACCGCCTGAAACGGCGGACGCGCCAGTGGGGGCGGAACCGGGCACGACGGCTCCACAGCCACCGGCCGCCTACCAGTGCCGCCGTCGCCAGGGCGACGGCCGCCAGTGTCAGCAGCCAGTTGCGCGGGTAGTCCAGCGGCAGCACGGACGTGTTCCGGGGCGTGCCGGGGCGCAGCAGCACCGGCAGGGCGACGAGCGTGAGGCAACCCGCCGTGATCAGCGCCCCGCGCACGGTCCCCCGCGCCGGCAAGCCCGCCACGAGCAGGCCCACGCCGAGCACGAGGGGTGCGACGATCCCGTCGTGGATCACGATCGCTCCGGCCAGCCAGAGGGCGACGTCCCTGATCTGTCCACCGTTCACCAGGAGCGAGGCGCCAACGCCCATCAGGGCGAGGCCCACCGCGCCGGTCAGGAGCCGCAGACGCATCACAGCACCTCGATCCTGCTGACCCACTTGGTCTGCAGCACGCCGGGACGGTTCGGGGCGATGATGCGGGCCGGGTAGCCGTGGTCCAGGGAGAGCACCTCGCCGTTGAGGCGCAGGGCGAGCAGCGTGAGCGGGTCCTCCGTGTAGCCGGCGCCCATCTCCGTCACGCGCCATGCGCCGCGGCGTTCGAGGGAGGTGATGCGCAGGGCGGAGCCGGGCGGGGCACCGGCCCGCTCCAGCAGGTCCCTGATGCGTACGCCGGTCCATCGGGCGTCCTTGCTCCAGCCCTCGACGCAGGCGATGGGCAGGGTGACGGTGTGCTGGGGCAGGGCGGCGAGTTCGTCGAGGGTCAGTGTGCGCGGGCGGGGGCCGGACACGGTGAGCCGCCAGTCGGTGACGGCATGTGCCGTCACCCCGGCCACGGCGGCGGTGCGGTTGACCGGCAGGCCCTGCGGGCCGTGGTCCGGGTGGCGGGGCGCGAGCAGGTCGAGCCGCCGCAGCGGGGTGAACGCCTGGCCGACGGTCGTCACGGTCACCGCGCCGACGGCCGCGGCCAGCCCGATCATCAGCGAGCGCCGGTCGGGCCCGTCCGCGGCGGGCAGTTCGAGCGTTCCGGGTGAGCGTCTGGACCAATGCGCCTTGATCTCGGGGTGCTTCACGGCGATGTGCAGGACGAGCGCGCCGGTGAGCAGCCACGCGACGGCGAAGTGCACCGGCACGAAGGAGAACGGCCACGGGTACCACTGGACGGTGTTGAGCAGCCCGGTGGCGAGCTGGAAGACGGACGCGGCCACCAGCACGGCGATCGACAGCCGCTCCAGTGCGTGGCGTACGGACTTGAGCGGCGGCCACACGAACAGCCTCGGGTACACGGTCCACAGCTTCGCCAGGAGCAGCGGGACCGCGGCGGTGCCGCTCGCCACATGCAGCCCCTGGGTGACGCGGTAGCCCCAGTACGGTCTGCTGGGCAGCGCGTCGGCGAGCCATCCCGGCGGGTTCTGGAGGTAGTGGCTGATCAGGCCGGTCACGAAGCACACCGCGAACGCGACGCCCAGCCACCGGCCGATCATGGTCGCGGTGCGCGCGTCGTGCAGACGGCCGGAGAAGGTTGGCAGCGGCGGCCGGGGCAGGCGCAACCTGGGCAGCGGCGGCCGGGGCAGGCGCAACCTGGGCAGCGGCGGCCGGCGCAGGCCCCGGAGCCGCCCGGCGACGGCCGCACCGACCGTTCGGATCCTCATGTCTCCATGAGACCTCCGCGAGGGCTCGCGTGGTGCGGTCCGACACCTTACGGAATGCGGACATCGCACCCCGCGTCCCGCGTCCGGCGTACTCCGGCTGCGACGCTGGGCCGGTGATCACGATGCGTACCCTCCTCGCCGCCGGTCTGCTGGCGGCGCTGACCGCCACCCTGGCCGCGACCGTGCTCAGGGGCGGTTTCGTCACCGATCCCGCCGGCCTGTCGTGGTGGTACGCCGCGTGCTGGGTCCTGTTCGCCGCGGCGGCGGCCGCGGTGCGGCGGGCGCCCGTGCGGCATGCGGTCGTGCTGGTGCTCGTGGGCGGTGCGGCGGTCGCCGCGACGGGGCTGCTCGCCGAGCCGCGTACGAGTACGGACTCCTACCGCTACGCCTGGGACGGCAGGGTGCAGGCGGCCGGGATCTCGCCGTACGACCATCCGCCGGCCGATCCGGCGCTCGTGGACCTGCGGGACGCGTGGCTGTTCCCGTCGGGCGCGGAGTGCGCCGAGCCGGAGCGGCACCGCATCGCGGGCCCTCGCGGCGAGACGCACTGCACACGGATCAACCGGCCACGGGTGCACACCGTCTATCCGCCCGTCGCGCAGGGCTGGTTCCTGCTGGTGCACGCGGTGTCGCCGGACGACGTGCGCCACAAGGCGCTGCAGACGCAGGGCGCGCTCCTCGCGGTCGGCACCACGGCGGTGCTGGTCCTCGTCCTGCGCAGACGAGGCGACCCCCGCATGGCCGCGTACTGGGCGTGGTGTCCGGCCGTGCCGGTGGAAGCGGTGAACAACGCCCATGTCGATGTCCTCGGCGTGCTGCTCTCGGTCGCGGGACTCGCGGTCGTGGTGCGCAACCGGTGGGGCGGCGGGGTGCTGCTCGGTGCGGCGGTGGCCACGAAGCTCCTGCCCGCGGTGGTGCTGCCAGGTGCGCTGTCGGGTGTGCGGCGGATCCGGGACGCGGCGGCCGTGCTGCTGCCGGCCTCGGCGGTGGTCGCTGTGTCGTACCTGCCGTACCTGCTGCTCTCCAAGGGGTCGGTGCTGGGTTATCTGGGCGGCTACGCCGAGGAAGAGGGGTACGACGACCCCGCAGCCCGCGGCCGGTACGGGCTGCTGCGGCTGGTCCTGCCGGACGCGTGGGCGCAGGCCGCCGTCGCGGTGGTCATGATGGCGGTGGTGGCGTATGTGCTGTGGCGCGGGGCTCCCGAACGGCCCTTCAGCGGCGCGCTGTTGGTGACGGGGACGGCGTTCCTGCTGATGACCCCACGCTATTCGTGGTACGCACTGCTGCTGGTCGCCCTGGTGGCCCTGGACGGGCGGTGGGAGTGGCTGGCGGTGGCGGCCGCGGGCGCGGCGCGCTATGTCGCGGCGTCCGCCGTGGCGGACGTGGATGTGCTGGGCAACATCGCGTACGGGGCGGCGGCCGTCGCGGTGCTGATCGGCGCCGCCGTCCGGCGGTCGGCGCACCGGCCGCAAGCCGGGCGGGATCGCCAATGCGACGGCCGTCCCTGCGTCGGGTGATCCGGTGGCCTTCGACACGGGCCCGGCGAACGCCCTGCTGGATGCGGCCGCCGGGGAACTGACCGGCGGCCGGGCCAGGTACGACGCGGACGGCGCGCTCGCCGCGGCGGGCAGGGTCCACGGCCCGCTGCTGGAACGGCTGCTCCAGGAGCCGTACTACTGGCGGCCGTCGCCGAAGACGACGGGCAAGGAGCTGTTCCACCACGGCTGTCTAGGGACGGTGCCGGCCGGGTTCGGGGCGCTCCCGCCCGAGGACGTCCTCGCGACACTCACCCGCCTCACCGCCCGCACGGTCGCGGAGGCGGCGCGTCCACTGGGCGCGACCGAGGTCGTCGCCCCGGGGCCGCGGCACCCGCAATACGGTCCTGGTGGGATGCTCCGCGCCGAGCCGGCCGGGATCCGCCTGCGCACCTCCGACGAACTGGGGGTGTCTTCGGCGGCGAAGGAGGCGTACACCTTCGCCGTACCCGGGTTCCTGACGGTGCACGGACTGCCGGGGGGCCTGCCGTCGTGCACGGGGCCCGGGGGGCACGCGCGCTCGGTTCGATCACGCCGGAGCGCCTGCCACCGCGGCTTCCCCCGCCTGGGAAGGATTTCTTCAACTCCCTCGTATTTACTGTCTGTTGATCCCACGCGTACGCTGCATCACCATGACCTCATCCGTCACACGGGCGCGCGGAGCGGCGCTGTTCGCCACCGCGGGCGCAGTGCTCGCCGCGCTGTTCCTGGGCACGGGCGCCCCCTCGGCCACGGCGGACGCCGCCATGACAGACACTCTTGTGCCGGAGGCTTCTCCGACTCAGGCGGCCAGGGTCGTGCCGGTGCAGACGACGGGCCCCGCCGAAAAGCGCTTCAACCTGGTGGTCCTCGGGGACGGCTATACGGCGGCCGAGCTGCCCGAGTTCCGTGCGGACGTCGAGACCCACCTCAATGTGCTGTGGTCGACGGAGCCGTTCGCCTCCTACCGTTCGTACATCAATGTATGGGCCGTGGAGGTCGCTTCCGCCGAGTCCGGCGTCGACTGCGACCCCGGCCTCGACGCACCGCGCCGGGACACCGCGCTGGGCATGGGTTTCTGGGGCGGCTGCAACGCCGGCAGCGTGCAGCGACTGCTCACCGTGGACAGCGGCGCGGCGACCGCCCTGGCCGATATGGTGCCGGGAACGGCGAATGCCAACCGGCAGATCGTGGCCCTGGCCAACAGCGACACCTACGGTGGCGCGGGCGGCACCTACGCCACCGCCTCGGGCGGCAACGCCCTGTCCTCACTGATCACCCCGCACGAGATCGGCCACTCGCTCGGCGGGCTCCAGGACGAGTACGACTACTACGCGCGCGGGGTGCCGGGCGGCGCCTACAGCGGCGGCGAGCCGGCGTCCGCCCACCACACGCTGCTCACCGAGGAGCAGATGCGTGACCGGCGCGCCAAGTGGTGGCGCTGGCTGGGCGAGGAGAGCGAGTCCGGCGGGGTCATCGGGCGACACGAGGGTGGGATGTACACCACCAAGGGTGTGTGGCGGCCGAGCAAGCACTCGATCATGAAGACCCTCGGGTACCCGTTCGACCAGGTCGAGCGCGAGGTGATGGTGCAGAAGATCTCGGCCAGGGTGAAGCTCGTGCAGGGCCACGCGCCGAACTCCGCTCCCGTCGGGGACGACCGGACGGTGTGGGTGGACACGTTGCACCCTGTCGGCGGTGAACTCGCAGTCGTGTGGCGGCTGGACGGGAAGCGGCTGCGTGCGGTGGGTGACGCCCGCACGGTCGACCTGCGCCGTCTGCGCCTTTCGCCCGGCTCGCATACGCTCACCGCGACCGTCACGGATCCCACTCCCTTCGTACGCGACCCGGCCGTACGCGCTTCCGCGGCTCTGACGCGCACGGTGAGCTGGACGGTGGACACCTCGCTCGCCACCGCGCCACAGGACTTGGCGGCTACGTTCACGGAGCACACCGCGACCGCTGCCCCGGTCGGTGCCGCGTCCGTGGTGTACGCCGAGACCACGCACCCCCTCGACCGCACACCAGCGGTCCGCTGGACGCTCGACGGCCGTCCGGTCGCCAACCCGGGCAACGACCGCGACCTGGACCTGGGCGCCCTACGGCTGCGACCCGGCACGCACCGGCTGACGGCACGGATCGCGGGCACGGACCAGGAACTGACGTGGAGCGTGGACGCGTCGGCGGCCACCGCCGCGTACGAGCTGTCCGAGCCGCTGCGGACGGTCCACCGGCCGGGCCGGCCGGTGGAGTACGTCTACGACGGTCCGTTCACCATGCGGCTGACCGCCCGGGACGACCGGGACGGTTATGTGGTGCGGCAGTTCAGGGTCGACGGCGACGGATGGCAGACGTACTACGGCTGGCCCACCGACGGCGACGCTCCCTACCGGTTCACCCCGCAGGGAACGGTGATCGACGGTCTCGTGTACGGAAAGCTGGGCACGCCCCGCGTGGTGCCCTGGGACGACGCCACACCCGACTACGGCAGCCACACCGTCGAGTACCGCACGGTCGACGCGGCAGGGAACGTCTCGTCCGCGCAGCGGTTCCTGGTGACGCTGCTGCCCCCGCGGCAGCAGGTCAGCTGACCAGGAAATCCGCTTTGCCGGACTTCGCACCCTGGATGAAGGCGGCTATCTCGTTGGTGGTGTAGATGAGCGCCGGACCGTCGGGATCCGCGGACTGACGGACCGCGACCCGGCCGTCGGCGAGCTTCATGGTCTCGACGCAGTTGCCGCCGTTGCCGCCGCTCCAGGGTTTGTGCCAGCCGTCCTCGCCCAGCTCGGCGGCGGGCATGCCGTTGTATATGCGACTCATTCACAACTCCTTGCGGAGATCGTTCAGGATCTCCTTCGTACGGTGTGCCGTCGCAGCCTGCGCCGCCATGCGGTCCATGACCTCCAGATGCGTGGCGACCTCGGGGCGCGCGTCCAGATAGACGGCACCGGTCAGGTATTCGCTGTAGACCATGTCCGGGAGCTCGGGCATGGCGAACCGGAAGAGGACGAAGGGCCCGTACGTGCCCGGGTGGTGGCCGCTCGCGAACTCGGCGAGCTGCAACGTCACATGGGGCAGCCGGGTGCTGTCGAGCAGCTTCTCGATCTGTGCCCGCATCACGCCTGGGCCGCCGACGGGCCTGCGCAGCACCGTCTCGTCCATGATCACCCATAGTCGGGGCGCATCGGGCCGTGCGAGCAGCGCCTGACGCTCCATCCGCAGCGCGACGTGCCGGTCGATCTCATCCGCATCGGTGTGACCAATGGCTCCGGCGTACATGATCGCCCGTGCGTAGTCCTCCGTCTGCAGCAACCCGGGCACGAACTGCGGTTCATACGCACGGATGAGGCTCGCGGCACCCTCCAGGCTGACGTACATGCTGAACCAGCCGGGCAGGACGTCGTGGAAGCGCTGCCACCAGCCTGGCTTGTTCGCTTCCTCGGCCAGCTCCACAAAGCCGCGGGCCTCCTCGTCGCCGATTCCGTAGGCCCCGAGGAGCAGTTGGACATACGGAATCTTCAGGGCGACCTCGGCCGTCTCCATCCTTCGGATGGTTCCGGGGGCGACGCGGAGGACCTTTGCCGCCTCCTCGCGCCTGAGACCGGCGCGCTCCCGCAGATCCTGCAGGCGCTTGCCGAGGACGACCTGGCCCACGGTGGGGGCGGACCGCGGTTCACTCACTTCGAGACCTCCCCACGTGCTCTTGTGCGAGCAGTGTGCCACGGCGGCTCAACGATGAATATGCCCACTCTGCATTTTCCACAGTGACTCTTGCCAATGTGCGCGTTCCAGCGGGAGACTGGGACGTGTGAACCGTGACGCGCTCACCACCCCCCTCCTGGACGCGAGTCCAGACACCGCCCCCACGTCCCGATACGGCTTCGAGGTGCCGGCGCGCGTCGAATCCGTCTCCTGCGCGAGACGACGGGTGAGTGAGCGGCTCGACCACTGGGCCATCGGCGGTGACACCCGTGACACGGCCCTTCTGATCGTCTCCGAACTGGTCACCAACGCGGTCGTGCACACCGGAGGCCATCTGGTGTCCTGTCAACTGGCCCTGGAAGGCGGTCATTTGCGCATCACGGTGCAGGACCAGGGCTCCGCCCCGAGCGGCCCCCGCGTCTGCCACGGCCTGGAGGAGGAACGCGGCCGCGGACTGCTGCTCGTCGAAGCGGTCAGCGCCGCCTGGGGGACGTACGACCGCGAGTGCGGCACGGGCCGTGTCGTCTGGGCCGAACTGCCCTACGGCAGCGCGCCGTTCGAAACCGCGTGGCCGTGCTGAAGATCCTGGCGACGCTCCTTGCCCGGGGTGTGCGCCACGAGCCGCCCGGCCGGACGCCACACCGGCACCGGCAGCCGTGGCCCGTACAGCAGTGTCATCGCCTGGAGGCCGCACTCACCCGCCTGCCCCTGCCCGACTCGCCGCCCGCGTCACTGGGCTGCGACGCCGTGGGGGTGCCCGCCCGTTTCGGCTTCAGGCTCCTCGGCAGTGTGCCGCGCAACGGCTGCGTCTTCGCCGACGACCAGTGGTGGTGGTGGATCGTCCCGGCCGGGTCGGATCTCGACCTGTTGTGGCCGCTGCCGGCGCACTACGCCCGGGGCGCCCGCGTGCCCGGCAACACCCCGCGGCTGATCCGCGGTCCGCACGGCACGAGCCCCTACACGCCTCCCCTCCCGCTGTATCTGATGGCCTGCCGGCTCACCGACACAGCACCGAAGTGGCCCGCCAAGGCGAGCAGCACACAGAGTGTGTGATCCGCCGGACGGTCCCCGGGACCCTGCGGATAGGCTTTCGACATGTCAGAAGCCGATACGAGCCCGGAACGGCAGGGGCTCACACCACGCCAGGCCCGCCATGTACGCATAGCCCTCTCCGCGGCCATCATGATCGCGGTCGGTGCCGTCCTGGTGCTGCGGCTCGGCAGTACGCACTCGGTGCTCACGCTCGGCTTCTACGGCATGGCGCTGATCCTCTCCGGCAGCGCGCTGGTCCTCAGCCGCGCCGGCCGCACCCGCTGGGCCACGCTGGTGCTGGGCGTCGGTGTGGCGGTGGCCATCGTCGCGGAATGGGCGGTTGCCGCGATGCGCTGAGGCACGGCGGGGTCCGGACCGCAGCGCAGGCGCCGGAGTACGTGCACAGAACCCCGACCGCCGCGCAGCCCGTGGAGATCCCGCGCGGGACCCGGACCGCCGCTCGGCGACCAGAGACTGAAGGGAACGGAGCCGCGGTTGAGAGCGCGTGCGGGGCCCCGTTCAGCCGCCCGAGACCGCCCGCAGATGCGCCCTGCCGCGGGCCACACCCGGTGCTGCCGAGCGGTTCTCGCGGAGCACCAGGGTGAGCCGGGTGTACCCCTTGCCCTGGAGCGTGGCGGGCGTCTCGTCCACGATCCGGCAGTCGGTGCGCCCCCAGCGGGGGTCGGGGTGGTTCACCGGCCGTACGGCTCCGTCGTGGTGGATCGCCGCCGCGCCCACCGCGCTCATCCAGAGCGGCAGTCCGCACCGGTAGGCCGCATCCATGATCGGGTCCAGCGCGATGTCGTCACGAATGGCCGAAAGGCCGTCGTCCTCGCCGTCGCCGTCGCCCTCCAGGGCACCGGCCAGCTGTGCCATCAGCGGCAGGCACCAACTGGTCTCGTGCTCGGCGAGCACCGTGCGAGCGTCGGGGTGGAAAAGCGCGAAGCGGAGGAAGTTCTGGTGGGGCATGGCCGTGGGATGCGGGCCCATGTTGCGGAACAGGGCATCGAAGGCCGGGTTGGTGTGCACCACGTCCCAGCCCCGGTCGAACAGCAGCGACGGCAGCGGCACGGCGTCCATCAGGGCGGCGTAGTCGCGCAGGTAAGCCTGGGTGGCGGGGTCGGCGGGCTCCGCGGGCCGCGGGCCGGACGCGGGCACCGGGGGGCGGACGGGAACGGGCGGGTGGGGAGGCCCGGCAGGGCGGACCGGGGCTGGCCTGCGGACCGGCCCCGAGGGCGGAACCGGACCCGACGGGCGCAGCGGGGCGCTCCACTCGCGGAAGCTGTCGCGGTCGCCGTCGATCCTGCGGAGCCGGCCGCGCAGCCCGGCGTCCGTCTCCAGGGCGTCGCCTTGTCGTCTCGTACGGGCGCTGCCGCGGGTGGTTCCCGCGCGGCCGGGGCGTCCCTGACCTCCAGGGCGTTCGACGCCCGCCTCGTACGTCATCGAGAACGCCACCCTTCCGAAGCTTCTCGAAGTCCTGCCAAGTCCCGCTGTGGCAGCCCCCTTTGGATCTTCATACTGCTTGGCGATCCTCTTACCGCCAAGGCAACTATGTCAACTATCGTGGCATTCCCCGGAGTTCAACGCGCGATTCGCGCCACAGCTGTGGCAAGACCTGGTTGCATTCACTCGAAGCGGTTAATCTCCCGGCAGCCCCTTGAATGCGGGGCCGCCTCGTGCGATCTAGGAGACCTACAGGTGACGGACGGCTTCTCGGTTCCGGGTCCGGCCGCCGGTGACCCTCTGTCGGCATCGGTCGCCCGGCTTGCCGACCTCGCGGACAAGCTCGGAATCAGCCACGACGAGGTCTTCGACGTCGATCCGCTCTCCGAGGCCTCGGGGGTGCCGGCCGATGTGGTCCGCGCCCTGCTGGACGGGCACCCGGCCGGCGAGACGGACCTCCAGGCCCGCTTCCTGCAGCGCTTCGATCTGCTGCGCAGGACCCGGCTGAAGCCCAACGGCCGCCGGTACACCCAGCAGGAGATCGCCGACGGCGCCGGCATGTCGCGCCAGCAGGCGGGTGCGCTGATCAACGGCGACCGACGACCGACCATGGAGCACTGCGACGCGATCCAGCGGTTCTTCAAGGTCCATGCGGGCTTTCTGACCGCTGACGACTCCGATGCGCTGGTCGGCGCCCTGCACGCCACCGAGCAGAGTCTGCTTCAGGACATCGTGGGTGAGAGCGACCCGCTGGAGCGGCTGTTGCAGGACCATGGGGTGCGGGGCATCGCCTGGCGGGCGGCCCAACTGCCCACCGACAAACACCGGGACAAGGTCACGGAGTGGCTCGACCTGCTCCTCGAGAGCGTCAGGCCGACGGACCCCTGATTTCCGGACAGGCTGGGAGTCAGGACGTGTCCCGACGCGTGCGCGCGGGGAAAGGAGAGCGGTGAGCATAGGCAAGGACATGCGCCGACTGTGCGGCGAGCTGGTCGCCGGGATCGACCTGCCGGCCCCCGCCGCCCCCGCCGATCTCTACGGTGCGCTGTGCGCGGGCATGAGCAGACACCGTGGCAGGCCCGTCCGTTACCGCATGGCCTCGTTCCCGCCCGGCACCGCCAGCGGTCTCTGGCTGGACATGGCGGAACAGGATCTGATCGTCATCGAGGAGCGCACCGCCCCCGACCACCAGCTGGTCATTCTCGGTCATGAGCTGTGGCACATGAAGGCCGGGCACTGCAGCCACCACATCGAGGGCGCCGCCGTCGCGGCACGCCTGCTCACCGACGAGGCCGACCTGCAGGCCACGGTGCTCAAGGTCGCCGCCCGGTCCCGCTCCGACCAGGCCGAGGAGCGCGAGGCGGAGAGCTTCGGGCTGCTGCTCGGCAGCAAGTGCCGTGCCTGGCTGGCCGGTTCGACCGGGCGCGGCCCGGTGCGCCGGGAGTGTCTCGCCGGACGCATCGAGGCATCCCTGGGATACCGCGGGCCACAGGGCTGATGCGTGGACGGACCCGACTACTACATACCGGCCGCCGCCCTCGGCACCGCACTGGCGTTCAAACTGCCGGGGATGCTCCGCGACTGGCGTGACCCGCTGCTCCGTTCCGTGTGCGCCCTGCTCGTGCTCGCGGCCTGCACCTTCTTCTTCGCCGCGCCGCCCACCATCGCCGCGGTCAACCGCATCACCGGCATTCCCAACGTCTCGGCCCCCCTGGTCTACTGCATCCTGGCCGCGTTCAGCGCCTCCTGCCTGGTCCTGCTGGTCAACTGGCGCGGCGGCCCGCCGGAGGAGACCCGGCGCGTCTCCCTGCGCTGGGTCGTCTGCTACGGCGTCGTGGTCGTGCTCCTGATCGTCCTCTTCGTCCTCGGCGACGCCCCCGAGGAGCGGCTGCGCGACCTCGACACGCACTACGCCACGACCCCGTACATCCGCGAGATGATCGTGCTGTACCTGGTCGGGCACAGCGTGGCGGCCGTCGGCATGACGGCGCTGTGCTGGCGCTGGTCCCTCCGGGTGTGCGGCTGGCTGCGCGGCGGACTGGTGGTCATCGTCTTCGGCTCGCTGTTCAACCTCGCGTACGGGGTGAGCAAGTTCTCCGCCGTCTTCGCCCGCTGGGCCGGCCACGACTGGGACGCGCTCAGCACCCTGGCCGCGCCGCCCCTCGCCTCCATCGGCGCGCTGCTCAGCGCCATCGGGTTCATCCTGCCGCTCGTCGGCCAGCGCCTGTCCGACAACTGGTACGCCTGGGCGGCCTACCGGCAGCTCGGGCCCCTGTGGCGGGAGCTGCGCTCCGCGGCCCCTGCCGGCACACCCACGGTACGCATCTCCGTCCTCGCCCCCGTCGAACTGCGCGTCACCCACCGCGAGTCCGACATCCACGACGGTCTGCTCCAGCTCGATCCGTACTTCGACCGCGGGCTGCGGACGAGCGCGTACGAGGAGGCGGTCGCGGCCGGCGCCGACCCGCGGGAGGCACAAGCCGTCGCGGACGCCGCGATGGTCGCCGCCGCGCTGCGGGCCCGTGCCGCCGACCCCGAGGGCGAAGTCATAAGCTCGGCCCGGACCTACACGTCCGAGGCGGCACAGGGACCGCGCGATCTCGTGCGGATGTCCCTGGCACTGCGTCATTCCCCCGTCGTCGCTGCAGCGCGCGTGCGCGCGGCCAGGTCAGAGAGCGGCACCCGATGAGCGATCCTGTGAGAACCGGCCTCGGCGCGCCCCGTACGGCGGTCGTGATCGGCGGCGGTCTGGCCGGCATGCTGGCCGCCGGCGTCCTGCGCCCGTACGTCGACGAGGTCACCGTCGTCGACCGCGACGCGCTGCCGGACGGGCCGCACGCGCGCAGGAGCCTGCCGCAGGCCCACCATGCCCACCTGCTGTGGTCGGGCGGTGCGCGGGCAATCGAGGCGCTGCTGCCCGGCACCACGCAGCGCTGGCTCGCGGCGGGCGCCCGCCGCATCCCGCTGCCGACCGGCCTGGTGTCCATGTCGGCGCTGGGCTGGTTCCGCCGCTGGCCGGAGATGCAGTTCCTCATCGCGTGCAGCCGTGACCTCCTCGACTGGGTGATCCGCGAACAGGTCACCGCCCGGCCGGGGATCACCGTTCTGCAGCGCACCGAACTGCTGGGCCTCCAAGGCGACACGACGCGGGTCTCCGGCGTACGGGTGCGCGGCGCGGAGGGGGACGAACGAGTGCTCCCCGCCGACCTGGTCGTGGACGCGAGCGGCCGCGGCTCGCGGACGCCCGACTGGCTGAGGGCGCTCGGCGCCGGCGAGGTCCGCGAGGAGAAGGTCGACTCCGGGCTCGCGTACGCCAGCCGTCTCTTCCGGGCGCCCGCGGGGACCGCAATGTTCCCCGTGGTCAATGTGCAGGCGGACGCGCGGGAACCGCGGCCGGGGCAGACCGCGACCATCGTGCCCATCGAGGGCGGCCGCTGGCTGGTGACCCTGTCCGGCACCCGCGGGGGCCAGCCCACCAGCGCCGCCGACGAGTTCGAGAACTTCGCCCGCTCGGTGCGTCACCCGATCGTCGGCGAGCTGATCGCCCACGCCGAGCCGCTCACCGACGTCGTGGTCAACCGCAGCACGGTCAACCGGCGGCGCTACTACGAGAAGGCCGCCGACCTGCCGGAGGGCTTCGTCGCCATCGGCGACGCGGTCGCCACGTACAACCCGGTCTACGGGCACGGGATGTCGGTGGCCGCCCAGGGCGTGCTGGCGCTGCGCGAGGCCCTGGCGTCCCGGGGCGTCGGTGCGCCGGGCCTCGCCCGCGCCGTGCAGCGCGCCGTCGCCGGCCCGGTCTCGACGGCGTGGGACCTGGCCACCGGGCAGGACATCCTCTACCCGGGCGCGATCGGCAGGGAGCCGGGCGCGAGCGCGCGGGTGCTGCGGACGTACGTCGACCGCCTGATGCTGACCGCGACCGGGCGGCCCCTCGTCACCAAGGCGCTGTTCGACGTGATGACGCTGTCCGCCCCCATCGCCTCACTCCTCAGACCGGAGATAGCGCTGGCGGTGCTGCGCGGACCGAAGCTGCCGCAGCTGCCGGGCCCGCCGCTGACGACAGACGAACGGCGGCTGGCGAAGGAGCGCCGGGGCGAGAGGGAGCCGGACGCGGCGGAGGCGTGAGGGGTCGGAGGCGGAGGGGTCGGAGGCGTGAGGGGTCGGGCCCGGTTGGTTCGGGCCGCGATACCGACGGGCAGTCCCGGCCGGGTCGTTGGCGCGACGGGACGACGGGCTCGCGGAGTCGTGATGCCGGAGCCTGTCGGCTGGCCGCCCCGGCCGGAGGCTTGTGCGACGCCGCGACGGACCCGGTGACAAGGGCGAGCGGCGTCCGGTCCGGCCGGGGGCCTGATGCGACGGGACGGGGGCGCGGTGCCCGGTGCAAGGTGCCTGTCGGCTGACCGCCCCGGCCGGAGGCTTGTGCGACGCCGCGACGGACCCGGTGACAAGGGCGAGCGGCATCGGGTCCGTCGATGCGCCGTAGGTCCTCGGAGGCCCGTCCATCGGGTTCGCCACGGGCCGTCCGTGCGGCCCCCCTCGGGCTGATCCGGAGGTGGCCGTTGCCGTATTGCGGCGGCGCGGCATCGCTTAGGCTCGGCCGCAATATGAACGGCAATCACACAGGCGCGGGACCGGGCAGCGGCGCGAGTGGCCGGGCGGGGCGTCACGCGCCGACTCCACTGGGGCCGAAGGCCGACCGGGAGACGGTCCGGCGGCACAACCTCAGCCTGGTCCTGCGCGCCGTCCGCGACGAGGGTGAGACGACCCGCGCCGGTGTCGCCGCACGGGTCGGGCTCACCCGTGCGGCCGTGTCGTCACTGGTCGAACAGCTTCTTGAGAGCGGCTTCCTGTCGGAGTCCGGCAAGACCTTCAGCGGCCAGGCAGGACGGCCCGGCACGGTGCTGAAGGTCGCTCGCACGGGCGTCGCGGGCTGCGGCGTCGAGATCAACGTCGACTACGTCTCCGTGTGCGTGGTCGACCTCGCGGGCACCGACCGCGTGCGCCTCGTGGAGCACCTCGACAACCGGGGCGCACCGCCCGGCCTCGTCCTCGGCCGCGCGGCCGGCATCGCGGCGCGCGCGCTGGCCTCGGCCGCCGAGCAGGAGCTGCATCCGGTGGGGGCGGCGCTGGCGCTGCCGGGCCTGGTCGCGGAGGGATCCGTCCGGCACGCCCCGAACCTGGGATGGACAGCGGTCGCGGCCGAAACCCCGTTCGCCGAGGCCCTCGCCGCGCTGCGGCCAGGTGCGCCCGCCCTGCCGGTGGGATCCGAGAACGAGGCCAACCTCGCGGCGCTCGCCGAGCTGTGGTTCGGCGGTCTCGGCGACGTACGCAGCTTCCTCTATCTGACGGGCGAGATCGGCGTGGGCGGCGCGCTGGTCCTGAACGGCGAACTGCTGCGCGGCGCCCACGGATTCGCGGGTGAGATCGGGCATGTGTCCGTCTCGGACGACGGCCCCTTGTGCCGCTGCGGTTCACGCGGCTGCCTGGAACAGTACGCGGGCCAGTCCGCGCTGCTGCGGGCGGCGGGCATCGACGAAGGAGCCGGCGCGGCGGGCGTGGTGGACCTGGAGCGCCGCGCCCGCGCGGAAGAGCCCCGGGCGGTGGCGGCGCTCACGCAGGCGGGGGAGATGCTGGGCCGGGTGCTGTCGGGAGCGGTGAATCTCTTCGACCCGGACGCGGTGGTCCTCGGCGGGATCTACAGCCCGCTGCTGCCGTGGCTCGCGCCGCCGACGGGGGCGGAACTGTCGACCCGGGTGGTCTCGGGCCTCTGGCCGCCGGGCAGCACACGCCTGCGCGCCTCGTCCCCGGCGGCGGACGCGGCACGGGGCGCGGCGGCCCTGACGGTCCAGGACGCGCTGGCGGACCCGATGGGGTACGGGGGGCGGGGTCGCTGACGCGGGGGGTCGGTTCCCCACCCGCCCAGGATCAGGCCCCGGGCGACGAGATACGCGGCCCCCTCGCCGAGGGAGGCGTACGCGTACGAGTAGGGGCTGCCCGCCACCGGCGGCACGCCGCTCCCTGGTTCAGCCGGCCACCCCCAGGAGGTGGTCCATCGCCAGCTGGTCCAGGCGCTCGAACGCCATTCCCCGCTCGGCCGCCGCGTCGACGTCGAACTCCTCGTACGCGCCCCGGTCCGCGAGCAGCCCCGCGAGGCCGTCGTCCGCCGTCGGGCGGGCCAGTTCGTCCAGTCGCGCGGCGCGCAGCGCCTGCCACACCTCCGGATCGGCACGGAAGGCCGCCGCGCGCTCCTTGAGGATCAGGTAGTTGCGCATGCAGGCGGCCGCCGACGCCCACACGCCGTCGAAGTCCTCGGTCCTCGGCGGCTTGAAGTCGAAGTGGCGCGGGCCGTCGTAGCCGGCCGTCTCCAGCAGGTCGACCAGCCAGAACGCCGCCCGCAGGTCGCCCGCGCCGAAGCGCAGGTCCTGGTCGTACTTGATGCCGTTCTGGCCGTTCAGGTCGATGTGGAAGAGCTTGCCCGCCCACAGGGCCTGCGCGATCGAGTGCGGGAAGTTGAGCCCGGCCATCTGTTCGTGGCCGACCTCCGGGTTGACGCCGTACAGTTCGGGCCGCTCCAGGCGTTCGATGAACGCGAGCGCGTGGCCGACGGTCGGCAGCAGGATGTCGCCGCGGGGCTCGTTGGGCTTGGGCTCGATCGCGAAGCGCAGGTCGTAGCCCTGCTCGGTGACGTACTCGCCGAGCAGGTCGAACGCCTCCTTCATACGGTCCAGGGCGACACGTACGTCCTTGGCCGCCCCCGACTCCGCGCCCTCGCGACCGCCCCACGCCACATACGTCTGCGCGCCGAACTCGGCCGCGAGGTCGATGTTGCGGATGGTCTTGCGCAGCGCGTACCGGCGCACGTCGCGGTCGTTCGCCGTGAAGCCGCCGTCCTTGAAGACCGGGTGGGTGAACAGGTTGGTGGTGGCCATCGGCACGACCAGACCCGTCTCGTCCAGCGCCTGCCGGAAGCGCTTGATGTGTGACGCGCGCTCACTGTCGCTCGCGCCGAAGGGGATGAGGTCGTCGTCGTGGAAGGTCACTCCGTACGCGCCGAGACCGGCGAGCCTGCGGACCGATTCGGCGGGATCCAGGTGGGGCCGCGTCGCGTCGCCGAAGGGGTCACGGCCCTGCCAGCCGACGGTCCACAGACCGAAGCTGAACCGGTCACCGGGGGTGGGTGCGAAGTGTTCCGTCATGGCCCTGTCCACCTTTGGAGCGCTGGTTTGTTTTCTTACCTCACTAATGATGCACGCTCCCGCCACGCTCACAGAAGCCCCGCGCCCTCTGGTGCACCCGACCGGACGTGGCGTAATTTGTTCCCCGTTCGGCCAAATAAGGGCCATGCCGGAACGAGAGGTGGGGCAATGCCGACAGACGCGGTCGTCATCGGGGTGGACAGCTCGACCCAGTCCACGAAAGCGGCGTTCACCGACGCCGCCACGGGCCGGCTGCTCGCCGTGGGCCGCGCCCCGCACCGGGTCGACGGCGCGGGCGGCGCGCGCGAGAGCGATCCCGAGGTCTGGTGGCGGGCACTGCGCGAGGCGGTCGCGGGCGGCCTCAAGGAACTGAGGGCCACGGGTGCCGACGCGGCCGCGATCAAGGGCATCGCGGTCGCCGGCCAGCAGCACGGCCTCGTCGTCCTCGACCGGGCCGGGACACCGCTGCGCCCCGCACTGCTGTGGAACGACACCCGCTCGGCGCCCCATGCCGCGGCGCTGATCGACGCACTGGGCGGCCCGGACGCCTGGACGGCGCGCACGGGCTCGGTGCCGGTCGCGTCCATGACGGCGGCGAAGTGGCAGTGGCTGCGGGAGAACGAGCCCGCTTCCGCCAAGGCCGCGGCCGCCGTACGGCTCCCCCACGACTTCCTGACCGAGCGCCTGGCGGGCACCGCGGCCACCGACCCGGGCGACGCGTCGGGCACCTGCTGGTACTCCACCGCTACGGGCGCGTACGACCCCGAACTGCTCGCCCTCGTCGGCCTCGACGCCGCCCTGCTGCCGCCCGTGGCGGCGACCGGCGGCACCCGCGTCGGCACGCTCACGGCCGCGGCCGCGGCCGAGCTCTGCCTGCCGGCCGGGACCGCCGTGGCCGCCGGCACCGGCGACAACATGGCCGCCGCGGTCGGTCTCGGCCTCGGCGGTCGGGGGCTGCTCGACCATCCGGCGCTGAGCCTCGGCACATCGGGCACGGTCTTCGCCGCGACCCGCACCCGGCCCGCGTCGCCTCTGCTCGCCGGATTCGCGGCGGCGGACGGCACCTACCTGCCGCTCGCCTGCACCCTCAACTGCACACTGGCCGTGGACAAGATCGCCGCGCTGCTCGGCCTGGACCGCGACGCGGCCGAGGCGGGCGGAGAGCTGGTGGTCCTGCCGTACCTCGACGGCGAACGCACGCCCGATCTGCCCGCGGCCGCCGGTCTGGTCACGGGCCTGCGGCACACCACCACCCGTCAGCAGATCCTCGGCGCGGCCTACGAGGGCGCGGTGGTCACGGTGCTCCGCGCCCTCGACGAGGTGGTGCGCGCCTGCGGCGAGGACCCCGCGTCGCCGGCGGCGGCCGCGCGCCCGCTGCGCCTGGTCGGCGGCGGCGCGAAGGGGCGCCACTGGATCGAGACGGTGCGCCGCCTGTCCGGCCGGCCCGTGCTGATCCCGAACAGCACCGAACTGGTGGCACTGGGGGCCGCGGCACTGGCGGCGTCGGCGGCGACGGGCGAGGACGCCGTATCGGTCGCGACGGACTGGGGAACGGGCGACGGCAGGGAACTGCCGCCACTGGACCGGGACATGGAGACCTGGGACCGGGTCTCCTCGGTGCTGACCCGCGCGACACCTGCGCTGCTGAGGTGATGTGAAGGTGGCGGTCGGGGGCTCGCGAGGTGTGCCGCCCACGACGACGGCGGGCCGCGGACGGGACACGCGCGGCGGGGGCACGCGAAGGGCTCCTGCCCCGCTGAGGTGACGCCCCGTGGCGCGCGGCCCGCGGCGGCGTGGCGCCCTGCTGACCCGCGCCCATGAGCGGTGCGACCGCCGACGGCCACCGCGTCATGGTGACGCGACGCGCGCGGCGGGGCCGCGCGGCGGCGCATCCGCCGACGGGATACGCGCCAAGCGGGCGGCGGGACGACGCCGGGCCCGCTGACATGACACGCGCAAGACCGGAGTGCACCGTACCCCTGGTGACCTGATGGCCCCGTGGCGGGCGGACCGCGACGGCCCCTGCCCGCTGACGGGACACGCGCGGGACGGGTGGCCCGCTGCGGCGCCGCGCCCTGCGGGCTTGACGTCCACGAGCCGTGAACCGGCCCGCCCGCCACCGTGCCCGCCGGCCTGGCAAAGCCCGCCGGCCGTGGCCGGCCCACGGCAACGTGCCCGTTGACCCGGCAGCACCCACGGGCGATGGCCCGCCCTTCACCGTCACGTCCGCAGGTCGAGGTCCAGGTCCAGATCGAGGTCCTCGAGCTCCAGTTCCGCGTCCACGTCCAGGTCGAGGTCCTCGTCCCCGAGGCCGAGATCCTCGTCCAGGCCCAGGCCCTCGTCCAGGTCCAGTTCGTCGAACGGATCGAGGTCCAGGGCGGGCGCGTCGCCGTTCGGGCGGGGATCGCCGCGCAGGGCGATCTCGGCGCGGACCACGCTGCCCGTTTCCGTGCGGTGCGCGACTGTGCGGGCCGCGTACGCATCGACGAGGCGCAGGCCGCGCCCGCAGGGCACGTCGGCGTCCAGCGGCTCCTGCCGCGGATTGGGGCGCGACTTCCAGCAGCCCGCGTCCATGACCTCGACGGTCAGCGCCTCGCCTCGGACACTGATCACCGCGGACACCCATGGGCTGCCGCTGTGCATCACCACATTCGTGACGAGTTCGGTGACGATCAAGGACAGCGCCTCGTCCAAGTGCTCGGCGAGCCGCCACCGATGTGCGACCGCCCGGACGAAGCGCCGTAGTGCGCGCGCGGCCTCCGGCGAGGCCGGCATCGCGCAGTGGGCCAGGCTTCGCAGAGCAGAGGTGGGTCCGGCCCCATCCGGGTCCGGGTCCGGTGCACGTTCTATGGCAATCACTTGGGCTCCTGTTCGGCCGGGCTGCGTTGCCCTGACCAAGGTCCAGCGGCACGGGAGGGCGGTACGCGCCTCTCCGGGCCGTCGACAGCCATGCAGATCTTCTGCGGCAGCTCAACATTGGTGGCCGTGCACGAACGGAGCAATCAGGGACACTGAAACCCGTATACGTAAAGAATCGAATTGCCCCGAAACCTCCTAGGAGAGTGATTCGGTGGACACTCTGAGTGACCTCGCGGCGGACCTCTGGCTGACCCGTGTGCTCACCCACGGCGGCGAGGAGGCCGGCCGCACCCGCGAGTCGGCTCTGTTGCTGGTCGAGGGCGCGGCCGGCACAGGCAAGTCGCGGCTGGCGCGGCGACTCATCGAGGCCGCGCGGGCACACACGGACACCGAGGCCGCCCGGCCGCACACCGTCACCGTGACCTTCTCCTCCTTCGGTGTGTCCGTGACCGACTTCGGTGTGTCCGTGACCGAGTCCTTCGGCGTGCCCCCGACCGAGCAGCACGGCCGCCCCACCCCGCCCACACCGCGCACCCCTGCCGCGGCGTCGCGGCCCGCCCGTCCACCGGCGCGGGAGCCCGGCGCCGACCTGTCGGCCGCCCTGGCTCCTCTCCTCGCGGCCGGCAGCCGGGACACAGCCGGGGCCGCGCGGGCCGTCGGCGCCATCGGCGACCGGCCAGTCCTCCTCGTCGCCGAGGACCTCCATCTCGCCGACGACGCCTCGCTGGACCTGCTGCGCCGTCTCGTCGCGCAGCCGCCCCCCGGACTGGCCGTGGCCCTGACCTACCGTCCCGAGGAGCTGCGCGACCCCGGACTCGCCCTGGGGCGCGGCGCCTGCTACCCCGCCGCGCTCACCGTGCAGCGGATACGGCTCACGTCCCTCGACGTGGAGCAGGTACGCGAGCTCGTGGAGGAGGGGCTCGGCGCGGACTGCGGTCCCTCGGAGCTGTTCGCCCGGATACGGCAGCGTTCCGGCGGCAACCCCCAGGTCGTCACCGATCTGGTGCGGCTGCTGCGCGAGACCGGGGTACCGCGCGAGCGGTACTCGCTCAGGGACCTGGACAGCGCCGGTGTCCCGCCCCGTCTGGCTGACCTCGCCCTCGCCCGTACCACGGCGCTGGAGACGGGGATGCGCCGCGCCGCCTGGGCCGCGGCCGTGCTCGGCGACCCCGCCGAGGCCGAGGAGGTCACGGCGGTGGCGGGGCTCGCGGGCGAGGAGGGCATCAGCGCTCTCGTGGGCGCGCTGCGCGGAGCCGTACTGACCGAGGACGAACTCGGCAGGTACGGCTTCTTCGTACCGCTGGCCGCAGCGGCGGTGTACGACGAGGTCCCGGGCCCGGTCCGCCGCCGGATGCACCGCAGGGCGGCCGCCGTGCTCGCCCGCAGGCAGCCGGTGCCGTGGGGCGCGCTCGCCCGGCACCGGCGCCACGGCGGCGAGATCGGCGGCTGGCTGCGCTCGGTGGAGCGGGCCGCGCTGGAACGGGCGGCGGCGGGCGACCACCAGGCGGCGATCGACCTGCTGGAGGAGACGCTGTCGCTGCCCACGGTTCCGCCGCAGGCCCGTGCCCGTCTGGCGCCGCTGCTCGCGCACAGTGCGGTGCTGGGACTGCGTTCCGAGCAGACGGTGAGCGTGCTGCGGCAGATCGTCGACGATCAGACGCTGCCGCCCGCGGTCCGTGGCCAGATCCGCCTGGACCTGGGCCTGCTGCTGTGCAACCAGGCCGTGGCCGGGATGCAGGGCTGGCTGGAGCTCCAGCAGGCGGTGGAGGAGTTGCAGGAGCGGCCGGTGATGGCGGCCAGGGCGATGGCCGCGCTGGCGATGCCCCTGCTGTCGACGGTCCCGCTGGAACGGAACCTGTACTGGCTGGAGCGGGCCGAGAAGGCGGGCGCGGACAGCGGTGATGAGGAGGCACGCACAGCGGTGGCCGCCAACCGCGTCGGCACGCTGATGTACGTGGGCGACCCGTCCGCGTGGCAGGCGCTGGAGCTGCTGCCGAGGGACACCGACGACGCGGTGTACCAGCAGCATGTGGCCCGGGGGCTGTGCAACGCGGCGGACGGCGCGATGTGGCTCGGCCAGCTCTCCCCCGCCCGTGAACTGCTCGTGGAGGGCGTGGAGCTGGCGGCCCGCAGCGGCGCGGCGTATGTGGAGCAGGGGGCGGGCGGCACATCGCTGCTGCTCGACTGGGCCGCGGGCGCCTGGGGGGATCTCACCGCCCGCGCCCGGGCGTTCGTGGCCGAGTCGGACACGATGCCGGGCATGGCCCTCGACGGCCGCATCGTGCTGGGGCTGCTCGCGCTGTCGAAGGGCGAGTGGCAGCAGGCGACGGCGTGGCTGGCCGGCGAGGGCCCGCGCGCACCGGACGGGACGTCCGTGCCGCACATGGCGACCGCCTCCGGTGCCCTGATCCGTATGGCGCTGGTGCGCGACGACGTCGACACCGCCGTGGAGGAGGCGTCGATGGCGTGGGACCGGCTGCGGGACAAGGGAGTGTGGGTGTGGGGCGCGGAACTGGCGCCGTGGGCCGTGGAGGCGACACTGCGCGCGGGCCGGCGGGCCACGGCGCAGAGCATGGTCGCCGAGTACGCCGCGGGTCTCCAGGGCCGCCAGGCGCCCGCCTCGGACGCGGCATCGCAGTGGTGCCGTGCGCTGCTCGCCGAGGCCGACGGCGACCCGGGCGGGGCGGCGGAGCTGTTCCGGCAGGCGGCGCTCGTGTACGCGGGACTGCCGCGGCCGTACTCGGCGGTCCTGGCCACCGAGGGCGCCGCCCGCTGTCTGCTGGACGGGGGCAGGGCCACGGAGACTGCGGTCACCGAACTCACCACATGTGTCCAGCAGTTGACGGAGCTGGGGGCGGTGTGGGACGCCGCCCGCATCCGGGCGATGCTGCGCGCGCACCAGCCCGCGGACGGGCAGCGTCCCCGCGGCCGCCCCGCTTACGGGGACCAGCTGTCACCGCGCGAGCAGGAGGTCGCCGATCTGGCGGCGACCGGGCTGACGAACCGGGAGATCGCGGCGACGCTGCACCTGTCGCCGCGCACGGTGGAACAGCATGTGGCCCGGGCCCGCCGCAAGTTGGAGTCACAGTCACGGCAGACGCTGTCCCGGGCGCGTTCACAACGTGCCGAGTAAGGACGGCCGGGGCGTGGCGTGGTTTCTTTGCGTATCCGTAGATCGGCGGTACGGATGGCGGGCCGGAATCAGTGGCCGTAGCGTCCTGCCGGTGCCCGGGGCCACCGGGTGTCGAACGGCCGTGCCGACCCCCCACACCGACGGCGGCGCGGACGTACGGCCATGGGAGCCCGGCCCCCGGGCACGACGGCCGCCGCGCCGCCGCTGCTCGCACTCGGTCACGACGGGCCGAGGGGCGGTGCGGCGGGCCTTCGCGGTGAGGCGGGCGTCGGGGCGGTGCGGCGGGCCTTCGCGGTGAGGCGGGCGTCGGGGCGGTGCGGCGGGCCTTCGCGGTGAGACGGGCGTCGGGGCGGTGCGGCGGGCCTTCGCGGTGAGACGGGCCCTCGGGGCGGTGCGGACCGTGCGGGGGTGGCCCCTCGGCCGAGCGTTCACCGATCGGCCGGCAGGTCGTAGACGCGGCGGACGCTGGTGCCGAGACGGAAGATGTCGGCGCCGTAGGCATGCAGCGATATCGCGGTCCCCGGCCCCGCGTTCCGCACACGGTGGATGTCCCCGGGTGGCGCGAAACCGCAGAACTCGCCCTGCCGGGAGACCACATCGGCGGTGGCGACGAGCCGCGCCGCCGTATGCGGGCCGTCGGCGGGGACGAGCCGGTAGCGCCGTTCGTACTCCTCCCCCTGGTGCACTCCCGTGGTGCACCAGGACACGTGGTCGTGCACCGGGGTGCCCTGTCCCGGGAGCCAGACGAGGGCGACGAGCGAGAAGCTGCCGTCGTGTTCGGCGTGCAGAAGGTGCTGGCGGTAGCGCTCCGGATCGCTTGCGCACTGCTCCGGCGTGAGCAGGTCGTCCGCGCCGAGGTGCGGTGCGAGGCGCTCGCCGACGAGTTGGGCCGTCGGGTCGGGCGGCAGGCCGCGCCCGACCGCCTCGCGAACGCCGTCGATCAGCGAGTCGAGGCGGGCGGTGGTGCGGGCGGCGGTGAACGCGGTGGGAGGTGGTGTCGTCATACGGGCAGCGTCCGGGCGCACCCAATGTCACGTCCAACAACGATGTCCTGGGTTCTCCCAAGCAGCGCTTATGGACAAGGTGGTGGAGACGGCTCCTTCGTCCGTGCTGCGGTCAGCAGCCGACCTTGTTCGCGGCCACCGTCCGCAGTTCCTCCAGCACGCGCGCGGTGGCCGGAATGCGCAGGTGCTCCCGCAGCACATAGGCGAAGATCTTGCGGTGCGAGAAGGGCTGGAGAGGACGGCCGGCGACCTTCTCGTGGCGCATGAAGTTCAGGACGAGCGCGGGGGTCATCGCCACCCCGAGACCCTCGGCGACCAGGCTCTGCACGGCGAGGTTGTCGTCGGTCATGAAGGCGATGTCGGGTACGAAGCCGGCTTCGGCGCACTCGTGGAGCAGGTTGGCACGACAGCGCGGGCAGCCGGCGATCCAGCGCTCGCCGGCCAGATCGGCCAGTCGCACCATGCGTCGCCGCGCGAGGGGGTGGGGCCGTGGCAGCAGGACGGTCAACCGGTCCTCCAGGAGCGGCATCTCGACCAGCTCGCCGGGCACCTGCTCGCGCAGCCCGGGATAGCTGAAGGCGAGGGAGATGTCGCATTCACCGCGCGCCAGGCGGTGCAGCGACTCGGGCGGCTCGTTCTCCAGCAGGTCGACCCGGATACCGGGGTGGGAGGCGGTCAGCCGGGCGAGCGTCTCGGGCACAAGGGTGGAGTTGGCGCTGGGGAATGCGCACAGGCGGACCCGGCCGGAACGCAGCCGGGTCAGGGCGTTCATCTGCTCCTGCGCGGCCGCCATGGAGTCCAGGATGCTTCGCGCGTGCCGTGACAGCGCCTCTCCCGCCTCGGTGAGCCGCATGCGGCGCCCGACGCGTACGAACAGGGCGGAGCCGACGTCCCGTTCGAGGGCCTTCATCTGCTGGGTGACGGCGGGCTGGGTGTAGCCGAGGACACGGGCGGCGGCCGAATAGGAGCCGGTCCTGACGACTTCGTGGAAGGTCTTGATGTGCCGGGAATCGAACACCAGCGCATCATAGGCGGGGGCGCACCATAAGCGGGATTTGGGGTGGCGCTCGGGGTAGGCGGCGGGGCGGCCGGGACCGCCCCCGTGGGGCCCGTGCTCCCGTCCTGCGGCTTGCGGGCCACGGCCCCGTACAGGGAGATGACCGCGTCCTCGTTGACGACCGCGTCCCGCGACAACCCGAGCACGCGGACGTTCTACAAGTCGCTGGGGTTTGCGGAGTTCGATGGGAAGATCGTCTATCGGGTGGACACCGGTACGGCATGAGGGTGGGGCTGGGCGGCTGTGAAGGAAGAGCGCTGCGAGCGCCGCGGCTTTGTCATCGGGCTGGGCTGTGCGTGCCCGCCTGACGGGTCCGCGCCGAAGGCGCGCCTCACGAACCGTTCGAGGCGGGAGTGGCGGCGCTTCCCCGCGAACACGATCCTGGTCTCACCGACGCGGTACGCGCACCTGCCCGGTGCCTGTACCCACCTGACCGAGGAGTTGGTGACGGCCCCGCGCTGGGGCTGGATCCCCGAACCGCCGCCCGGGCTCTGGAACCGGTTGAGCAGCGGTTGCCCGGCGACCGCCACGGAGGGGAACACCGCGAGGCAGGCGGTACGTCGGTGCGAGGAGTGCCAGGCGACCTCGGGTCGGTAGGCGTCCAGTCACTGTGCGCTTCGCACCAGTCGCCAGTAGAGGGCCTGACCACAGCGCGGCCCAGACCTCCACCCGCACTGACCCCGTTGTCATCCACGCAGCTGGGTCGGTGCCCCCTGGGCAGGGAGTTCCGGCTCGTTCCACCCGTTCATGGGTGTGCCCGACGGGTAGCGGGCGCACTCGGAGTACGCGACGACGCCGAGACGGTCACGGGGGTACGCCTCGACCCAGACCGTGTCGTCAGTGCCAGGGGGCTGCGTACGCAGTTGGATCGCGTGATTGACGCTCTCGTATGTGGTGACTTTCCAGCCGTGCTCCGTCAGTTGCTCCCGTGCCCGTCGCAGCGCCGTCTGTGCCTGACCCCAAGAGACACCCTTCAGCGCCCACTCGCTGCTCACCTTGACCACACCGGGCATGCTCGGCGGGGTGTCGTTCAACTGCTTGGAGAAATGCTTCAGACCTCGGTAGTTGCAGCTGGAGCTGGCCTCCTGACCGCCTCCGGGCCAGTCGGGGTCCAGTTCGGCATCCGGCAGACCAAGCGCGTCGTAGAGGGACTGGGTGTGACCGTCCAGTCGCAGGGCTGTGGCAGAGGGATCCTCGACGGGATACGGATCGCCCTCCCAAAGCCGCTCGGCCCACTGGGCCAACCCCACCGCCACGGCCACCACCAATACCGCAGAGGACGCAACGAGGATCTTCCGGTGCGGTCCGAGGCGGTTGCGCCGCTGTGTCATGCGCAGCATCGTGCGTCAGACACCGCGCGGCCGGCATGAGTACCCGTACTCAGTATCACCTGCACGAGTCCTGCCCGAGCGCCGACCTCGTCCGTGTGCGGTGGGGTCAAGGGGCGTGGGGCCAGGCCTCATTCCGTGACAGGCGACAGCTCGCGAGCGCGCCGGGGCGCGGCCAGCCCGACGGTCACGGCGAGGAGGCCGAGCCCGATGCACAGCGGCGAGTACAGGGCGGAGTTCCACGTCTGGAACTCGCTGGTGGCGTCCGAGTTCATGAAGTAACCGCCCAGGCCGCGCAGGAACATGACGCCGGCCAGGACGTGGATGCCGAGGCGGCGCAACCGCTCTGGGCCGATACCGGGAATGTGCTCGCTGACCATGAGAGTGAGCACGGCACCGCCGATGAGCGCCGCGCCCACCAGCGCGGTGGGCACATCAGGCGGCATCTGGCCGCTGTCCTCGCCGACCAGGGTCCTGGCGAGCGTCTCCGCGTCCTGCAGGGGCCAGGGGGTGAATATCCAGACGACGTGGAGGCAGCCGATGGCCGCTAGGACGCTCGCCAACGTTGTGGGAACCACGGTCCTGACCATCTGTCTGCCTCGCTCCGCGACTTGGGATATTCGTTACGTATGCAGTAATGCCAAACCTTGTCCCGTATAAGAGACCGAAGATCAAACCGTTGCCCAGTCAGCCCCTGTCGGTGCCGGCAGCGATCACGGTTGAGGGCTGGCGCCCTCGGGGAGCAGAAGTGCGCGGTCCCGCCAGGCGCGCTCCCACTGGCGGGTCAGTGCCGGGTAGACGATCAGGTAGCGGAATGGCGCGATGAAGGCCATGTACAGCCGCCCGAACCGGCCGTTGGGCTTGACCATGACCGCCATCCGCAGTTCGTGGTCGCCGTCACCGGCCGGCACCCACCCCAGGTGCATGAGGGTGTGGACGGTCTTGTTCGCCAGTTCGCGGACGGACTCGTTGCCGAGCTCGTACACGGGGGTGAACGGGGTGCCGCCGGAGTCGGAGCCGTCCACGGTTTCGCGGAAATCGCGCGGCAGCCGGTCGCGCAGCGGTTGGACCCGCGACCCAAGGCCCGCCTTGCGTCTGTCCCATCCGAGCAGGGCACCGAGCTTCCAGCGCACCGCGAACAGGAACCGGACCGGAGGGGTCTGCTTGGCGAATCCGCCGCCCGCCCGCATCGCGGCGAGCATCACGGGGAAGTCGTCCGGCCCGGCGCCGGGGGTGCGGAAGGACCACACGTCCTCGATCTCGAAGTCGCGGGCGAACTCGTGGAGCCGCCACGGCTGATCGGTATGGGAGGTGCTGGGAAGTTTCATGGCCACCGCCGCCTTTCCGGCCTCGGGACGTCGCCGCCGCGCCCCGTTATACGCTTACGTATAGAACGAGGCTAGATCGAATATGCGGTTGCGTATATCCGGTGGACGGGTGAGGTGGAACACATCATGGGCGCTGCTCGCACACCGCCCGGCAGGTGGGTGGAGGAAGGTCTGCGGGCGCTGGCCGACAGTGGTCCGGACGCCGTCAGGGTCGAGGCGCTGGCGAAGCGGCTCGGCGTCACCAAGGGCGGGTTCTACGGGTACTTCCGCGACCGCGAAGCGCTGCTGGAGGCGATGCTGGACACCTGGGAGCGGGAGAGCACCGACGAGGTGATCGACCGGGTCGAGCGCGAGGGCGGCGACCCGAAGACCAAGGCCCAGCGTGCGGGCATGCTCACCTTCTCCGACGACCGGCTGCTCCCCATCGACCTCGCGGTCCGTGACTGGGCGCGGCGTGACGAGGCGGTCGCCGAGCGCCTGCGACGGGTGGACAACCGGCGTATGGCCCTGTTGCGCGAGATGATCGGCACCTTCTGCTCCGACCCCGACGAGGTCGAGGCCCGCAGCCTGATCGCCTTCTGCGTGGCGATCGGACACCACTCGCTCGCCGCCGACCATGACGGCCGCACCCGGGCCGAGGTTCTCGCCCGCGCCGGCGACCTGATCCTCGACCGCACCCGCGGCCGGTAGGGCACCCGGCCCGGGACTGGGGACGGCCACCGCCGACAACTGCGTGGAAGCCCCCCGGCCTTGGTGCGGGAGGTGATGGGCCGCTGGAACAACTCGACGTATTCCTCGGCACGTTACCGGTTGCCGACCGGCAGCGCGACGCGCTTGACCACCACACCGTGACGGTCACGTGCGATGGCCATCGGCACATTGCCGGAGGGATCGTCGACGGCGGGCCGCCCGTCGGTGGATTCGGCGACGGTGCACTGCCCGTCGGTGGATTCGGCGACGGTGCGCTGCCCGTCGGTGGATTCGGCGACGGTGCGCTGCCCGTCGGTGGTTCGGCGCCGGCACAGGCGCCGCCGAGGGCGAGGAACAGGGCGGCGGTGGCGGCGAGGGCGGTCACGCCCCGCCGGCGCCCACTGCCCCACCGGGCCGGGCCGGCGACACGCCGGCCCGGCCCGTGCCAGCGCTGACGCGTCCACGCGGACGCGTCCACGCCGATGTCGCGGCGGCTTCCTCCTTCAGACGGACGCGGAGGTCTTCGCGTTGGCGATGAGCGTGTCGAGGAGCGAGAGCAGGGCGCCTAGGGCGTCCTGACGGGAGCGGGCGTCGAGCAGGAGGATGGGCGTGTTCGGGTCACGCAGATGCAGCGCCGCCCCGATCTCCTCCGGCGTGTACAGCTGCTCGCCGTTGAAGCAGTTCGCGCCGACCACGAACGGAAGCCCGCGGTTCTCGAAGAAGTCGACTGCCGGGAAGCTGCGGTCCAGGCGCCGGGTGTCGACCAGCACGATCGCTCCGAGAGCCCCGTTCAGCAGGTCGTCCCACATGAACCAGAAGCGCTCCTGGCCCGGCGTACCGAACAGATAGAGGACGACGCCGGCGTCGGTGAGGGTGATACGGCCGAAGTCCATCGCGACGGTGGTCACCGTCTTGGACTCGATGCCGTCGAGGTCGTCCACGCCGACACCCGCGGCCGTCAGCCGCTCCTCCGTACGCAGCGGCTCGATCTCGGACACCGTCTCGACCAGCGTCGTCTTGCCGACGCCGAACCCCCCGGCGATCAGGACCTTCACGGGGGCCGCTTCCTGGGCAGGGGATTCATATCCGGGCAAGGCTGTCCCTGATTCTCATGAGCAGGTGGACATTGGTGGTCTCGGCCTCCGCCAGCGGCGGCCGGTGGTGGATCAGCCCGCGGTCCACGAGTTCGCCGAGCAGGACCGTCATCGGAGTGAGTCGTATGTGCATCCGGGCCGCGATCTCGGCGACCGCCCGCCCGTCCGGCGCCGGGCACATGGAGAGGATGGCCTGCCACTCCGTGGGCAGGCCACCGTGGGCGTCCGCGGCGACCGCCGCCGTGATCGTGGTGTCCATGGTCAGGACGGTGTGCGGAGCGGCTGTACGGCCATCGGTCAGTGCGTACAGCCGCGTCCGGCGGCGGCCTCCGTGCTGTGGATCGTCCGGCATTACGACGTGGACGCCTGGCTGCGCTCAGGTGTGCCCAGCCACTCGCCGAGCGCCTGCGCGGTCCGCACCGCCTCGCCGCCCAACTCCCCGAGCCGTGCCTTGCGGGAGGTAACGACGATGAGCGTGCTGCCCTCCCCGCACCCGACGATGCAGAGATACCTGTCGTCCATCTCGACCAGCTGGCGGATCACCCGGCCACCGTCGATCTCCCTGGATATCGCCTTCATCGTGGCCGCGATTCCGGAAGACGCCGCGGCTATGCGCTCCGCCTGTGGCCGGTCCAGCAGGTACGCGCTGAGCTTGATCCCGTCATTGGACAGGAGCACGGCTCCCTGGACACCGGCGATCCTGCTCAGATTGTTGTCCAGGATGCTGTAGATCATGTCGTTCGATGTCGTCGTCATGGCCGATCCTGTCGGAGCTCTTGTTCCACTGTCTGGGTTCCGTGTTCGTAGTCCGCCCATGCGTCGGCCACCTCTTCAGGTGTCGCCGTGTTCTGACCGACCACAGGTTCCGGTGCGCGTGGCTCGCGCAGTTGCTCGGCGATATGGGTCTGCGGGACACGCTCGGGCAGGGAGGGCCGCGAGTCGCCGTCCGACGCCACGGGCCGCACCGGGAGCGTGCTCTCCTGCGACCGCTCAAGCCTCCGACGGCTCGGCAGACCGGACCCCGAATGCAGAACCAGCTCGGGCTTGCGTTCATCGAAGCGGCGCGGCACGGGGACGGGCTCGGCGGGCACACGCTCGGCGGGAAGGGGCTGAGAGGGAACGGGCCGCACCGACTTGCTCGGCTGTTCCCGCTCGGTCGGCACGAGGAGCTCCTTGGGAATGATCACAATGGCCGACGTCCCGCCGTACACCGACCTGCGCAGCGTGACCGTGGCCTGGAGTTGCTCGGCGAGGTGGCCGACGACGAAGAGACCCAGCCGGTGTGCGTTCTCCGCCAGGACGGCGTACGGCGGGGCCGAGTGGAGCCGCCTGTTCATCTCGTCGTAGCTCGCGGGGGTCACTCGCGGACCGCGGTCCTCGATCTCGACCGACAGACCGTCGGCCACCAGGTCAGCCCGGATGACGACCTTCGACTTCGGCGGGGAGAATCGGGTGGCGTTGTCGAGCAGCTCCGCCAGGAGGTGGCTGATCTGGCTGATCACACGCGGTTCCACGCTGATCTCGTCCAGGGCCTGCCGCTCGATCCGACGGAAGTCCTCGACCTCCGCGGCGGCCTCGCGCAGCAGGTCGGCGACGCGCATGGGCTCGGTGTGCGGGTCGGGGATCTCGCCGCCCGCCAGGATGAGCAGGTTCTCGATCTGCCGCCGCATGCCCACCGTCAACTGGTCGGATCGCATCAACTGGGCGAGGAGCGCTTCGTCGTGGCCGAAGGTGTCCTGGAGGTCCTCGGTGAGGCTCAACTGGCGGCTGACCAGGTTTCCGGTGCGTGAGGCGATGCCCGCGGCGAACATGCCGAAGCCGTGTCGCTCGTCCGCGAGGGTCCTGTGCCCGTCGACGGACACGGCGACGACCCGGGCGAACGCGTCGCTGATACGTCCGACTTCGTCCCGGTCTCCGTGGACCGTGGGCAGCGTGTCGGCTGCGACGAACTGCCCCCGCTGCAGGCGGTCGACGACGTCCGGCAGCGTGTGCTCGGCAATGGTCACCGTGCGTTCGTGCAGACGGTGCAGGCGGCGCAGCACCGAGCGTGTGATGAACACGACGACGGCTCCGACAAGCAGCAGCGCGCCGCCGCTCGCCGTGATCAGCCAGGCGACCTCCGCCTCGAGCTCCGACGCCTTGGCGTCGGCCTGCGCGAGCAGCCCCCGCGCCCGGTTGGCGTTCAGCGTGTCCGACTGCGGCGCCCACTTCGCGCGCGCGGCCGGCCAGCCGCTGACGTCCCTCGGCAGCTTCACGCCGAATCGGGTGTCCGTGTGCTCGGACACGACCTCGTCCTCGATGCGGGTCTTGGTCTGCCACGCGTCCGAGTGGGCCATCTGCGCGTAGAGCTCGTTGTCCTCCGCAGGCAGGTACGGCACGATCCACATGTCGTACAGGTACCTGTGGGCGCCGATGGCGTTGACGATGTCGGCGAACCTGGAGGTGGTCAGCTCCCTGGACGGCCCGGCCTGCGCGAGGATCGTGTCCTGCTGCGCCATCATCTCGGAGGCCGAGAACATGGCGACGACCACGCGGCCTTCCTGAGTGAGCCCGCCGTCCTCCGTGTGGCTGAACTCGTCCTGGTAGAAGCGGACCATCTGGCTGATGACGCCGGTGTAGTAGGCGATCGTACTGTCGGCGCTGCCGCTGCGGGCGTCCGCGCGTTCGCGGTAGGCATCCAGGTCGTCGAGGCCTTCCCGCACCTCCTGGAGGCGACGGTCCGCCTCCTCGGATCGCGTCCCACCGGTGGACGACGACCGGCGGAACTCGGCGGCGGCCCGGTCCGTGGTGGCACGCCGCTTCCGCAGGTCCTCCTCGGGCACGGAGGAGCCCGCCCACAGCGCGGCAGTCATCGTCCGCTCGGCCTGCATCTCGACCATGAGCTCGTACAGGGGTACGCCGATCCGCTCACCGGCCACCACGTCGGCGCGCAGGTGCTGCGCATGGTCCCGCAACCCGTCTGCGGCAACGAGGGTTTGGGCACCCATCGCCACGGTGGGAACCACCGCCAGCCAGATGAGCAGCGTACGCAGACGCAGGGTACGGCGCCGACGAACCGTCGACCGGCCTGGTGACCCTTCGGGTTCTATGGGAGACATCAATCCTCGGGAGCGGGGAAGTGAGCGAAGGGCCCGTAACCGGGCCGGGCACAGCCCTGGGGAGGGGGCTGGGGGAACGGCCGGTCCGGCTTCGGGGACGTAGGGGTGCCGATCATAACCAGCCACACCGAGAAAAGAGAGCTTGCAGCACTGGCCAATTACATGGTATAGGCTCCGGGAGCGTTGCAGATCACAGGCTGCGTCGGACCAACCGGTGCACCCTCGAAGGGATCCGGCACCGCAGACCCCCTCACCTGACGGCCGGCCATTCCGGTTGGACGCACTTCGTGCACTACGCGACCGAAGTCCGAGCCCTGATGCTCTATCCGCACGAGGCCGGGCGTCTGTCGTCCCGGACGATGCGCAGCTTGTCCTTGGCCAACTTCAGCACCTGCCGCCCACCCGCGTCCCACAGGACGACGGTCCCGCCCGCATCGCCCACCTTGAGGTAGGGGCGCCAGGGAACGAACTCGCCACCCTCGACGGGTATCCCCGCAGCATTGCCGATGGGATGGGCGCACACCCATTCCGGGGCGATCCCGAAGTAGGCGACAGGAGTGCGGCCGCCCTTCGCCGCCGCCACCGCCTCAGTGCCGGCTCTTCCGGCGGACAGCATGCCGAGTTCCAGGGCACCCTCGAGCAGCAGCACGAGACTCACGACAGCGAGCACGACATTGCCGAACCAGCGGTCCTTCACGTACAGGTGCAGGTGCTTCATGTATGCCGGGCCGTGTCAGTGGTCCGTGAGAGAGTCGGCTCTCACCATGCACCACGGGAGTGACACATGACCGTACTGCGCAAGATCACCGGGCGAGACGAATTCGCTGCGCTGATCATCCGGACCGCATTCGGCGACGAGGCCGCGTGGCAGGCAGTGGTGGCGGATCTGGCTCAACCGTGGGGAGACGAGGGCGAGTACGAGGCCGACGTCCACCTCGTCGACGATCCCGCCTGGGCCGGTGCGACACCCAGCGACGTCGTCGCCGCGGTACGGGCCGACGAGGACCTGAGTGTGGTGTTCCTCGCGGACAGCGTCACGATGCAGTGCGCGCAGCGGGGGCTGTTGGCCCTCGCCGTGCATGACGAGGACGCGGATCTCGACCCGGTGCACGACCAGGAGCTGATCGGCGACCCGCCACCTCGGGAGTTTCGGACCGTTCCGGCAGGCGTCCACACCGTGCACGCGAACCTGTCGATCGCCAACATGGACTTCGAGGACTTCGCCGAGGCGGCGCTCACCGATCCGGACGGTGTCTTCCGGTCCTTCTCGTAGGACCGCGGGCCGCTGCGAAACGGTAGCGACGGTTTGCCAGTTGGGATGCGTGTAATGGGTGTGCGTTGGCCGTGCGTGAGCCGGACGACGAGCTCGATGCCGTTCTGCCGGCAACCCGGTGACCATCCATGTAAAGCGTCGTCAATTAGCTACTCATATGAGGCACGTATGCCTAGCACAGCCGGCCGTCCGGTTCCCGTTCCTCGCGGGCCGTAGTGCAGACGCGTTCGCCCGCGAGGAGCCACCCCTGTCAGGTCGGGGTTGCTTCTCCAGGTCCAGCCGGAATGACGGGCAGGTGTCCGGGTCGCCGTTCCTGTCTGCCCGAATGCGTTCGGCCCGGGGTTCTCGCACCTTCGTGAACACTGTGCCGTTCGAGGCCGCCTCCCGGCATCGCGCTCGCTGCCGAATCCCGGGACCGCCGGACCCGCACGCGAGTCATTCAGCGTGCCGGACATCAGGGGCCGGAGCCGGTTCGAGCGTTGCCCATACCGTCTTCCTCGCGGGCGGCTCCGCGCTGAAGTCGACGCCCCAGCGGGTCGCGAGCGCCTCCACGATGAGCAGTCCTCGCCCGCTCTCCCGGTTGTCCCGTCACCTGATGCGGGAGTGGCCGGCACAGGAGGCAGGCGCTCGGCGCGCACATCGGTCACCTCGACACGCAGGACGCCTTGGGTGTCCAGCAACAGGGTGAGCCTGAAGTCTCCGCCGGGTCCGCGCCCGTGCTGGACGGCGTTGGCGGCCAGCTCGGCCACGATGTGCTCGGCGGCCTCGGACGGCTGCCGCCAGTCGGCGAGCTGTCGCTCCGTCAGCCGCCGTGCGAGCCGGGCTCCGCGCCGGGTGGGCGACAGCAGCACGGTGAAGCGCCGGCCCTCGCGAGCGGACTCGGAAACGGAGGGGGAAGCTGGTGAAGACCGGGAAGGCATCTGTACGTTCACGTCACTCAGCGTGTGTGACGGATCACCGCGCCAACCAGTACGTCGGCCGGTACCGAGACGGCCGGTACGGGTATGGCCAGGGCCGGTACCGGGGTGTCCCGTCGAATACGGCCCGTCCGCGGCCCGGTTGCTGATCGGCCACGGCCACAGCTCGGGCCACTCGCCGACGCACCCCCTCGCCTGCTTTGCGATCCCCCGAATCTGTCCTGGCCAGGCATGATCACGTAACCTCACGGCCTGTGAAGATCGCACGGATGATACGGGGCCGCTCTCGGGAAGCGGCCGCCCTGGAGCGCCTCCATCAGCTGTGGAAGGAAGGCAAGTACGAGGAGGTCGAGGCCCGGGCCAGAGCGCTCGAGGCGGAATCGGGGCGTCGGCGCAGACGAGACCGGGGGGTCGCTGTGGCGCGGCACGCCAAGGTGCTGGCCACGGCGGCGGCCTGTGCCCACGGGCGCGGGGCGCAGGTGCTGGCCGAGCTGGAATCTCTCACGGCGGAGCTGAATGAGATGGCTGGGCCCGGGCGGCTGCTGCTGTTGATGATCCGGAGCAACCACATGTTGGTCCTCAACAGTGAAGGGCGCTACGGAGAGGCGGAGGCCGAGGGGCTGGACATACTGCGTGACCTGACTCGCATCAAGCATCTGGCACCGGTGTGGCACGTCGAGTTGTGCGTGTTGGACAACCTGGTCGACGCTCTGTGCGGGCAAACCCGCTACGAGGAAGCCGAGGCCATCGCCCGGGGGGATCTGCCCAGAGCCGAACGGGGCACGGTCACTGCTCTGCACTGCGGCCTGGTGCGCAGCCTGAACGGGCAGGGACGGTACGACGAAGCGCTCACCGAGGCGCGCCGGTTCGCACCACATTGGGATCGGGGCCTGAGCGGGAGCCTGGGTCTTGGCACGGCCGCTGCCCTGCATGGTCTGGGGCGCCGAAGCGAGGCGGAGACGGCGGTCCGTGAGGCCCTGACCGACTGCGAGCGGTTTCTGCATCCGGACCACTCCCGTATCCGGGAAGCCCGCACGCTGCTGGCCCGCATCACAGCCGACGAACCACCGGCGCCAGCAGCCGAAGAGGCCGCACTCGGCTGATCATTCCAGGCCAGACCGGCTTCAGCCGGTCTCGAACCGAAGAGTCGCGGCGGCGGTCACGGCCGCGTTCGTCGCCCTCGCGTGCGTACGACACTGGTGGTACGCGATTCCTCTCGTGCTGATCCTCACGGCCGTGGTGCGGATGGTGTTCGCACCGGGGCCGTGACGCCGGTGCAACCACACCTTCCGGCTCACGCTCCGCCGCGCCGCTACGGCTTGCTGCCACCCCGCAGTGACGACAGGACGACTCGCCCGTACGGGGTCGTCAACGCGCCTGCCGTCGCGGCGACGGACAGCCCCAGCGCCAGCAGCAGGTGCGTCACGGAGTTGTCGCCGAGGACCTGGAGGATGGTCAGCGCGGTCGTCAGGGGAAGGCCCAGGATCGTGAGGATGCCGAGCGCTCCGCTGATCTGCTGGCTTTCGCGGGTCTGGACGAGTCGGCTGTAGTCGGCGGCCTCGGCGAGGATCTCGGTGAAGCGGGCCGGTAGGCGGTGTTGTTCCTGGAAGGCGAGCAGCAGGTCGTTCGCCGGGCCGTGGGCGGTCAGGTGCTGCCGCCAGTAGGTGCTGCGGAAACGGGCGCCGTGGACGGGGGCAGCCGAGTTCCTTCCTCGTCGAGGCGGGTACTTCCGGCTGAATCGGCGCACGGACGCATCCGCCGAAGGAGATGTCTGTCAACCTCCGTGTCGACCTGTGGCCCAGCCGCGAGGCGGTGAACGGAACGGCAGCGGCCTGTCATTCGTCGGGCGCTGCCGGTCGCAAACACGACCTGGGCAGCGCGGACAGTGATGTCAGGAACCGTAGAGGAAGCTGTCGTACGGCGCGTTGTCGACCAGGTGGTAGAGGCCGAGCGCGCCGGGAAAGAGCACAAGGGCGGCCACACCCATCCGTACGAGTGCGGGCGCCATGATCATGACGCCGCCCGTCTGCCCGGTGATGGTGCGCCAGTCTCGCCAGCGCCTGACGTCCCCCGCACAGGCTGCCCAGAACAGGCCCCCGAACACGATGGCGACCCCGGAGCCGACCATGGCGAATCCCGCCACCACGGCCAGGAACGTCTCGCGGTCGTGATGATCGGCGACGAACAGGGAGCCGACGGCCAGCAGGGCAACAGCGGCGATCCCGTGCACGGCTCCGCGCAGGACCACGTCCTTGAAGCGCAGCCTCGGCAGCCTTACGCCGTCCTCGTCGGTCATCGGTTCAGAGGTGGGCTCCGGTGCGGTTCGCTGGGTGCGCGTCATGACGGCACGCTACCCAGAGCTCGCGGGGCGATGCGAGCGGGTCTCCCAGGCGGGGACGGCTTCCTGCCCCGTCCGGTCGTCCGGTCGTCCGGTCGCCCAGCCGGACCCGTGTGTCGGACCCTCCCGTTAAAGTCGTTCCCCGGTCGTCCGCACCGCGCGGCCAGGCCCCACCACTGGTGGGGAGGCGTGCTTGCCTCCCCGAGCTCGATCCACACCACCCGTGAGGAACGCTCGTGACCGACACCCCGACGTCCTTCCGGCTCCTGCCCGGTGCCGCCGACTCCCCCGTCGTCCTTCATGTCCCCCACTCGTCCCGTGCCCTACCCGCCGACGTCCGGCACGGGATCGTGCTCGGCAACGAGGCGCTCGAGAGGGAGTTGGACCACATCACCGACTCCCACACCGCGGAGATCGCCGCCGTGGCCGCCTCCGTCTGCAAGACCACACCCTGGCGGTTCGTCAACCAGCTGTCCCGGCTGGTCGTCGACCCCGAGCGTTTCCCCGATGAGCGGGAGGAGATGCTCGCCGTCGGGATGGGCGCGGTCTACACGCGGACCACGCACCGTGAGGCGCTGCGGCCCGACGGGTACGAGGGCAGTGACCTGGTCCGGCGCTATTTCGAGCCGTACGCCGCCGCCATGACCGCGGCCGTCGACGCACGGCTCTCCGCCGCCGGGCGGGCCGTGGTCATCGATGTGCACTCGTACCCGACCGAGCCGCTGCCGTACGAGCTCCACGCCGGCGGTCCCCGGCCGCCGATCTGCCTCGGGACGGACCCGGTCCACACGCCGGCCGGTCTCCTCCAAGCCGCGCAGGAGGCGTTCTCGGGGTTCGGCGGTACGGGGCTCGACAGCCCGTTCGCGGGGACGTACGTGCCGTTGAAGCACTACGGGCGGGACGAGCGTGTCAGTGCGCTGATGATCGAGATTCGGCGCGACGTGTACATGAAGGAGCCCGGCGGTGAGGCGGGACCCGGTCTGGAGGCGCTCGGCGCTGCTGTGGCCGGCCTCGTGGAGGCCGTCGGCGCGTTGGGGTGATCCGCTCCTTACGCGCGTGCCGCGCACGGCCCGCTTCCGGCGACGCCCCGCCGGTCAGGCGCGTATGTTCATACTGACCGGCCAGGAGCCCGTGGGCGGTGTCCAGCCCTGGAGTGTGGCCGGGATGCCGACGCGCGTGTCGCAGTTGATGACCTGGAAGTGCAGGTGTGCCCCGTCGGCCGCTCCCGTGGCGCCGACCAGCCGATGGTCCGGCCCTGCGGGACCCGGTCGCCCGTGTTGTAGAGGGCGCGGTTGAGATGCGCGTGGTGAGTGCACTGGCCGTTCGGGTGCCGGATGATGACCTCGATGCCGTTCTGCCAGTACGGCGACCAGCCCGAGACGAGGACCGTGCCCCCTGCGCGGCGGAGACCTCATGGTTCGCCGGGAGCCCGAAGTCCCACGCGTATTCGTTGTACGGGCCGGTGTGCGAGTACGTGCCCTCCGGCCCTTGGGTCACCAGGTAGGACTCGCCCGACGGGTAGGGCAGTTCGTAGTAGTGGTCGACGGCTGCGGCGGGAGGGGCTCACGCCAGGCCGATGCCTGTGACCGCCGCCACCGCACTGACCGCGGCGGCAATTCTGCGCAGGACCGTGTGGGCATGGCGCACCGTGCGCCCTCCGTTCTCGTGAACGACCGGACCAGGCTTGGTTGCCCTCTCAACTGACCTATAAAATAAGGAGGTTGAGGAAAGGGCGCCGTTCAACCTCGGCGCTCCGCGACCCGCCCTGCCTCGGCCGGAGGTCCGGTCTGGCAGCATTCCGCTGCGTATCGGCCGAGAACGAAGGAGAAGCCGGATGAACGGTGGCCCGCATTCCGTGGAGCGACCCGAGCGCGCCTTTCCCACCCCCAACGGGCTCGTCGGCGTCGGTGTCGTCGTACTCGATGCCCGGGGCGCGGACCTCACTTCGCTGAACTCCCCAAGCTCCAGCCCCCGGTGAGAAAGGGTGTGCTCGACGCCTGGGAGAAGTTCAACCGGCTCACGCTGGACCAGCTCTTCCAGGATCAGGGTCTGAAGCTGGAGAGCCTCGTGAAGGCGAAGGACAAGCAGATCCGGACGATCCGCATCGACCAGTTCTGGCGCGGTGTGGTGCTCGCACCGCCCTCCGGGGACACCTTCGTCCTGCTGAGGGTCATGGCTCACGACAAGGCCATCGCCTGGGCCATGAAGCAGAAGTCCAGCATCAACGAGGTGACGCGCGCGGTCGAGATCCGGGACGCGGCGACCCTGGACGAGATCACGCCGGCGTACGAGCGGGTGGCCGAGTCGTCGCCGAAGCCACGGCTGTTCGCGAAGTTCTCCGACGGGGACCTGAAGGCTCTCGGCATCGACGACGAGACACTGCGGCAGGCGCGGTCGCTCGTCGACCAGGAGCAGCTGGACGTCTTCGCGCCGCTGCTGCCGCAGGACCAGCGGGAGGTGCTGCAGTACCTGGCCGCGGGCTGCACGGTGGAGGAGGTCTGGCAGGACATCGTGGCTCCGGCGCTTCAGGCGTCCACGCAGCCGGTGGACACGGGGGACTACGAGACCGCGATCCAGTACACGCGGGCGCGTATCGCGCTGGTGACGGCTCCCGAGGAGCTGCGGGACATCCTCGAGAAGCCCTTTGCGGCCTGGCGGGTGTTCCTGCACCCCTCCCAGCGGAAGGTGGCCTACCGGGCGTCGTACTCGGGCCCCGCGCAGGTCACGGGCGGGCCTGGCACCGGCAAGACCGTCGTCGCGCTGCATCGGGTGAAACACCTGCTCGGCCACCTGCGCGAGGGTGACCGCATCCTCCTCACCACCTACACCAACGCGCTCGTGGGCGCACTCCGATCGGGCCTGGAGTCCTTGGTGGACGACCCGGAGCTGCGCGAACGCGTGGACACGTCCACCGTCGACGGCTTCGCGAGCCGGGTCGTCGCCGAGGCACCGGACGCGGTCCCGCTGCGGCCGCTGATGAACAACGAGGAGCTGAGCCGCTGGGGCAAGGCCGCCAAGGTGACGGGCTTCACCGGCAGCGCGCAGTTCCTCGCCCAGGAGTACCGGCATGTCGTCCTGGCGCAGGGCATCACCACCCTGGCCGAGTACGAGGCGGCGGACCGGCGGGGCCGGGGCAGCCGGCTGACAACCGCCGAACGGCCGCTGGTGTGGGAGACGGTGGAGCGGTTCACGGCCGACCTGGCCGCGGACGGCGCCCGGACCTGGCTCCAGACGTGCGCGGAGGCGGCACGGCTGCTGGAGGCGAAGGGGCCGGCGTACCGGCACGTCGTGGTGGACGAGGCGCAGGACCTCCACCCGGCGCAGTGGAGGCTGCTGCGCGCGGCCGTCCCCACCCACCCGGACGACCTGTTCATCGCGGGCGATCCGCACCAGCGCATCTACGACTCGCGGGTGTCGCTGAAATCGCTGGGCATCAAGGTGACCGGACGGTCGGTGAAGCTGCGCAAGAACTACCGCAGCACCCAGGAGATCCTGCGCTGGTCCACCGCCCTGCTGATCGGCCGCCCGATCACCCAGCTCGAGGACGAGGGCCGCAACGAAACCCTGCTCGGTTACCGCTCCGCCCTCCACGGCGACGGCCCCGTCGTACGGGACGCGTCGACCGAGGAGGCCGAACTGGACCTGCTCGTCGATCAGGTGAGGGCGTGGATGGACGCGGGTGTCGGCGCGGGGGAGATCGGGGTCAGCGCCCGGTTCAACAAGACGTGCGCGAAGGCGGTCGCCCGCTTGAAGGACGCCGGCGTTCCCGCCGCCACCCTGCGCGCCGCCGACGCCTCCCCCCCAGGACGGGACGACCGTGCGCGTCGGGACCATGCACTCGTTCAAGGGCCTGGAGTTCCGCTGCGTCGCGGTCATCGGCGTCACCGAGGACGCGCTGCCGTTCCCGAAGGCGGTCACACCGCCCGAGGTGGACTCCAAGCAGCACGAGACGGACATGCTGTCGGAACGCTGCCTGCTGTTCGTCGCCTGCACAAGGGCCCGCGACAGCCTGTACGTCTCCTGGTCGGGCAAGCCCAGTCCGTTCCTGGTGGAGGCGGGAGTGTAGAGCGAGTTCCTCACTGTCTGGTTCTGCCGACATGGGTCCGGCAGACCCTCTTCGTCAGAGCTTCGTGTCCCGCACATGGACACGGACATGGACACGGAACAAGGCGATCGCCACCCGTGGCGCCTCCGCAGCCGGCCTGCCCACCCGTACTCAAGCGACGCGATCCGCGCTTCGGTGAACGGGCTCATCAACCGAAGCCGCCTCACCTGGGAAACAGGAAGCTGCGCGGCCGACGGCGTTCTTCACTTTCCGGCCCGTCCGGGCGAGAGAACGGTCCGCCTCGTCTGCTACACGCCCTTCGTACTGCCCAAGCCGAAGAAGCAGCGGGTCGTACATCTGCCGAGCGCCTCTTCACGGCACGGCGTCGCGGGGCACCTGATGAAGATAGAGCACCTGGGCAAGCAGGCCAGCGATACGGCCCAGGCCGCGTACGCCGAAGCTCATCGCAGCGCCGGCCTGACCGGGACTCATCAGCTGCCGAAGGGACACACCTACGTCAAACCTCACAAGCGCGGAGGCCTGACGTAGGCAGGCGGATGGAGGGGCCGTCCCCTACCGAATGCTCTGCAACAACCGTCCCGTTGCAGTGACGGTCCAGAAGTTCCATCCGTTCCGATTCGGATTGACGTGCGGGTTCAGGGCGTGGACCACGGCGACCGCCGCCCCGCTGGGAGTCTCGTACTCGCCTCCGCCCGGACCGGAGGGGATCCTCACGACGCGGGACGCGGGATCGTAGTAGGCGTCGACGCGCCGGTCTTCGTAGACCGCGTGGATCTCAACACCGTGCTTCGGCGAAGTTCTTGGACCTCCGCCCCGACGAGCGTGGGTGCGGTCGGTTCCTCCACGATCAGCTGCTCGTCGGCAGGCAGCTCGTCGGTGTCCCGGTGGGTGGCCTGTGCGTCGTAGCGGGGAAGACCCAGCAGCTCGTTGAGGACGTTGGCCAGCAGACTCCGCCGTGCCGCCAGGAAGTCGGGGAAACGGTCCAGGGACCGCAACTCCGGATCGCCGGGGATCCACTGCTCGGCCAGGCGCTCCGGCGCGATCCCCGCCATGTAGTCGACGGGCAGCCTGGAGGAGATCATCTTGTTCGTCTGACCGGTGACGAAGGCCAGGTTGGCGAGGCTGTTCCACTCCTCCTTCGCGTATGTCCCCTGGACTCGGGCGCGCGGGAACACGTGATGGAATTCGATCTTGGCGCCGCTGTTCATCGGCTGGTCGCTGATGGCGATGTTGGTGGCCCAGTCCCGCGCCGTGCTCCGCAACGCGGCGATGTAGAGCAGTTTGAAGAAGGGATGCGTGGAGTACTTCTGCTCCAGGTCCCTCGGATGGAGGGCGCTGTCCCGGGACCGGGTGCCGGAGGCCCGGCGGATGAGTTCGGCGAACAGGCCCTCGCCCTCACGCGATTTGATCAGCCTTGCCTCCGCGTCGAGCTTGCCCTCGACCTGCAGCGAGTAGTGGCTGAACGCCATCGCCGTGTACACCCAGCGGCGCAGCAGCTGAGCCTCCCCCGGACGCAGTTTGCCGTCCCGGTGGTGCAGCAGCAGGGCGGGCACGATGGTGACGTTCGGCGACGAGAGGACCTCGGACCGGGGGACCGCGCACTCGCCCTTCAGGAAGTCGATGGCGAAGCGCAGCGCCCTCTCGGTGGCGTGCCAGGCCTCCTTCAGCGCGGCTTCGTCCATGTCCGCCCCGATGAGCTTGATGTGATGGGCGCCGGTTCCCGCGAGAAGGCTCGTGAGACGCAGGACGGCTTCCCTGTTCAGGGCGAAGTTGCTGTCCTGCAACTCCTGGTGGAAGGCGTCCATGGTGTCCAGGCCGTCGGACCAGCGCGCCGCGATGGCGCTGTAGACGAGGTCACCCTTGGACAACCTTCGACCGCCCTTGTTCAACCGGGCGAAGAGTTCGGCGACCTCCTCGTAGTCGTCGGACTCGTAGGTGATGACGGCGATCTCCTGCTTGCGGATGTCGTGCACCTTCTGCAGGCGCTGCATCCATGCGCCGAAGTGCGGGGTGGAGTAGTCGACCCCGGCCGCTTTGAGCACCTCGTGGTACTGCACGTTCTCCTGCAGCAAGGTGGAAACGGGGAACAGGAGCGGGTCCTTGCCTTGGATCGCGCTCGGGTTGACGAACTCCTCGGTGCGCACGTCGAAGCGCAGGTCGATGAGCCGGCCGTCCGCCTTCGACTCAGGACGGTACACCCAGGCGAGGGAGGTCAACCGCTGTTGCCCGTCCAGCAGGTAGAGAGGCTGGTGCGCCGACTTGTCGGCCTGGACGACGGCAGCCGTCTTGAAGGGGACGGTCAGATTCGTCTTCCACAGCAGCAGGGCACCGACGGGGTAGCCCCGGTAGAGGGAATCGAAGAGATCGCGTACGTCGGGCCTCATCCAGACGAAGTCGCGCTGGATGGAGGGAATGACGACCCTGCCCTGCAACAGGTCCTCGATTTGAGAAGCGATCTTTTGGTTTGCCAGCCCCATGCTGCCCCCAGCCGTGCGTGCTCCGCCACACACACGCTATCAACTGCCGAGAAGGGCCAACTGCGGCCGAGCGGTACCGGTTTCGCTTACCAGCGTTGTCGCGTGCCCCGCTCGGCCCTCCGGATGCCCGTACGCACGCTCCGGCACCACGCGCGGGGACACCACCACGCCGACTCGTCGGTGAGTAGTCGGTGACGCGGCCGAGGCGGACCGGCCCCGGCGGACTATGCCCGGGACCACGCTCCCTTTCGCCGTGCGGCGATCCGTCGCCGTACACCACCCCGCTCATACGTCCCTCGACCGTCCTCAACGGCGTTGCCGGTGCCCTCCCACAGCGCGCGGAGGAGCATGCGCCGCGAGCGCCGGGCGCGGCCGGGGTCCCCGCAAGCCGGGTGGTCCGTGCGGGAGCCGCCCGCACCGACGACGCAGTCAACGCGGGCGCCATGCAGCCTTTCAAGGGGCTCGAGTACCGCTCCACCGCCGTCGTCGGCGTCAACGACCGTGCCCTGCCGAACCCTTCGGCCACCACCCCGCAGGAGCTCGACCGGCTCCAGCACGAGGCCGCCCTCGCCGCGGAACGCTGCCTGCTGTTCGATCACGGGGTCGGCAACCTGGGCCGAGGACCGTCTTTCGCGTCGGCAGGGTGCCGATTACCGGGCACCTGGTGACGATGAGCGCCACTCTCCCGAGGACATGAAGGACGACATCGACGCGGTCGTCGCCCGCCTCACCAAGGAGTCCGTGGCCGCAGCCGGGGCTCAGGGGTTCATCACCGGACTCGGAGGTCTGCTGACCGCAGGCGTGACGATACCTGCGAACGTGGCCGCATCCTTCGCCGTCAACATGCGGATGGCCGGCGCCATCGCGCACCTTCGGGGATGGGACATCCGTGATCCGCACGCGCGGACCGTCGCGATGATGCTCGCGATCGGGATGAGCACGCAGCGCGTCCTCGCGGCCTTCGGGGTGAAGGCAGGCCAGAAGTTCGGCGAGCAGATGATCAAGAAGATCCCGATCGCGATGATCCGGGCGATCAACAAGAAGGCAGGGACCCACCTGGTCGCGAAGTATGGGACCCAGCGCGCTGCGATCACGCTCGCCAAAGGGATTCCCAATCCTGGGGGGCCTTGTCGGAGGAGCTGTGGACGCAGGAGCGACTGCTGTCATCGGGCGGGCCACGGACAAGGCCATGCGTGGCGACACCCTGCGGGCCGAGGAACCGAAGTAACGAAGAAGCGAACCAGGTGCACGAGCGCGCGCCCTCGTGCAGGGCCACCACCCTTTCGGACCTCGACGATCGGCAGCAGCGCGAAGGTGGTCGGCCGGTTCAGGTCACGGGGCTGGGGCAGGCGGGAGTGCGAGGGCGGCCTGGCCGTCGTCGACGGCGGCGCGTTGGCCGTCGGTCAGCGGGATGGAGAAGCTCAAATGCTACGAGGGCCTTGACCGTAAGGTCGAGGCCCTCGCATCCGTATCGCTATAGCGAGTCCTTGTGTCCGAGGGGGGACTTGAACCCCCACGCCCGATAAAGGGCACTAGCACCTCAAGCTAGCGCGTCTGCCATTCCGCCACCCGGACCGGTGGTCGGCCCCGGTCTCCCGCGGCGACAGGGACAACAATACCAGGGGTTAGAGGCGCCCTTCACCCGCATATCCCGTGGTCAGGGCTGTCCGGACGGGCCGAACCGGCGCAGTACAGCGTGTATCCGCGCGAGCGCGCAGCGTGCGGCTACCGTCGGCTCCGTGAGTCATCGCACCTACCGGCGGCCCCGCGTCCTCTCCTCGCTGCGCGAGCACCTGCGCGACACCTTCTGGTTCGCGCCCACCCTCACGCTGGTCCTCGTCTTTCTTCTCTGGCTCGCGGCGGACGCCGTCGACACGGCGCTGGTGGACGCCCTCAAGGAGGCCGGCGACTACGAGTCAGTGCGCTCCCTCGCCGCGATCTCCGAGGACGCCAAGACCATCGTGACCACGGTCAGCTCCGCGATGATGACCTTCATCGGTGTCGTCTTCAGTATCTCGCTCGTCGCCGTCCAGATGGCCTCGGGCAACTTCAGCCCCCGCATCGTGCGGATCTTCATCCGGAGCCGGATCAGCAAGCTCACCTTCTCCGTGTTCCTCGGGACGTTCCTGCTCTCGCTTCTCGTCCTCACCTCGTACGACAGCCAGGCCGATCCCCGGAAGGTGGTGTCGGTGCCTCTGGTGCAGTCCGCACTGACGCTGCTGATGGTCGGGCTCAGTCTGCTGCTGTTCATCGCCTATGTGACCCAGACGCTCCAGCTCATGAAGGTGGGGCCCGTGGTGGAGCGGTTGACCAGGGAGTCGTTCGGGGTGCTCGACAAGATGCCCGTCCAGGACGCGGACACGGCGCCGCTGCCCGCCGAGGTGGCGCGTGTCGGGCATCAGGGGCGGGCGGGGACACTGCGGGACGTGCATGTGGCCCGCCTTGTGCGCGTCGCGCGGCGCAAGGGGCTGGTCCTGCGGCTCATCCCGCGGATCGGGGACTTCGTCGTGCCGGGGACGCCGGTCCTCGCCGTGCACGGCGGAGGGGGCAGCCTGCCGTCCCGGCACGTCCTTGGGTCCGCGGTCTCCGTCGGGGTGGACCGCACCTTCCACCAGGATCTCGGGTTCGGGCTGCGCCAGTTGTCCGACATCGCGCTGCGGGCGCTGTCCCCGGCGGTGAACGACCCGACCACGGCCGTGCAGTGCGTCGACCGGATCGTGCAATTCCTGGCGGCCGCGGCCGGCCGGCCGCTCGGCGCCGTGCACTACCGCGACCGCGACGGTGTGGTGCGGCTGGTGCAGGACGTGCCCGGGTGGGGCGATCTCGTGGACCTCGGGTTCGCGGAGATCCGGGGGTGCGCCGTCGGGAGTCCGCAGGTGTCCCGACGGCTGATCGCCGGCCTGGAGGATCTGCTGCGGTTCGTGCCCGAGGCGCGGCGCGAGCCGCTGGAGCGGCATCGGGCGCTGCTCGTCGCGGCCGTGCAGACCGCGCTGCCCGGGGCCGCCGAGCGCGCGTTCGCGCTGGAGCCCGACCGCCAGGGCATCGGCTGAACGGGAGCCCCGTCGGCACGCACCGGCTGACGCAAGCCGACCGCCAGGGCATCGGCTGAACGGGAGGTCCGTCGGCACGCACCGGCTGACGCGAGCCCGATCACCAGCGCATCGGCTGAACGGGAGCCCAGCCGTCGGCACCGGCTGACGGGACCCGGCCACCAGGCATCAGCTGAACGGCCCGCGGGACCGGTGCGCTACTTCACCGCGCTGAGCGTCGCGTAGACGACGATGTTGCTCTGATAGCCGGTGCTCGGGGAGTAGTCACCGCCGCATGTGATCACCCGTAGTTCCGGCCGGTCCGCCTCGCCGTAGACCTTCTCGTCCGGGAAGTCGCTCTTGGCGTGGAGCTCCACGGCGTCGACGGTGAAGACAGCCGTGCGCCGGTCCTCCCGGACGACGTCGATGGTGTCCCCCTTGGTGAGGGCCCCCAGCCGGTAGAAGACCCCGGGGCCGGCGGGGGTGTCCACGTGGCCGACGGTGATGGCCGTGCCCGTCTGACCGGGGGCCGTGCCGTCGCCGTACCAGCCGGCCAGGCCGGGTTCGTCGCCCGGCGGCGGACGAAGCGCGCCCGCGTCGTTCAATTCCACCCGTGTCAGAGGGGCGTTCACGCCGGCTGCCGGGATCATGAGACGGACGGGATCCGCGGGGGGCAGAGGCTCGATGCCGGTGCTCTGCGGTGCGCGGTCCGGAGCGGACTGCGCGGAGGAGGCCCAGGGCTGCGTCGGCGAGGGCTGCGGGGGGTGGTCGTCGCGCAGCGCGCCGGCCACCAGCATGGCCCCCGCGACAGCGGCACAGGCGAGCAGCTTGTACGACGGAAGACGGGCGGCGTCGGTGCTCCTCGTAGTGGAGGTGTCATCCATGGGGGTGGTCCTTCGCACGGCAGCGGGCCGGGACCCGGCCGACCCCCGGCACCGGGACGGTGGCCAGGGGCCGGTGGGCAGGAGGGATGGTCGGGTCCTGACGGTGCCGCGGCGGCGGCGCGTCCGAGCCACGCCGCCGGGGGTCAGCTCCCGGCGGTGTCGCGGCGGCGCATCCTCGTCACGCCGCCGGCGACCGCTCCGGTCAGGAGCAGACCGCCGAGTGCGAGCTGCGTGCTGTTGTCGGTGGCGTCACCGAAGCCGGCGTCGACCCCGCCGCTGGGGCGGCCGTTGATCTGGTGGGTCCCGGTGACCTTGGTCCGCGGGGGGCACTTCAGCGTGATGGTGTCGGTTCCGGAAGCGGCGTCCTCAGGGATCTGGAACTCGCCCACCAGGACGCCTGCCCGGTCCCCCGCCAGGAGGTGGAACTTCCCGCCCGCCTCCGACTCGCCCTTGCCGTAGGTCTCCTTTCCGCAGGCGGTGGTGCTGACGGTGACCTTGGTCCCCGGGGAGGCGTTCCGTGGGCTGATGTCGATGTCGCTCCCCTCGGCGGCCGTGGCGGCCGGGGCGGAGAGAGCAAGGGTGCCGAACACCAGGGCGATCTTCAGACCGGCGCGTGCGATTCGCATGTCTTCCTCCAGCGGAGCCGTGTCCGGCCTGTCTGCGCGGCACCTCTTCCGTGCTCCGTACACGAGGCAACCACAGTCGGTGATCATCGCAATGTCAGACCGGGCGCAGGGTCACCCGGTAGGGTGCCGGGAATCGGGCCTCCTTTCGGCTTCCCGCAGGTCGTCGCGGCGAGCGCACCGCGGTGAACGTGACGACACGGGAAGCGCGAACGGGCTAACGAGCTCTCCGTGTCGCCACCGGTGCGGGCGTCCGTCGTCCTCCTCCACGCCGAGGACGACGTCCGCAATGGGCCGCGGGCACCGGTCCGGCAGGTCGTGGCCGGACATGGCACCGGTCCCGCCGATCCCCGGGGCATGGCACCCGTCCGGCCAATTCCCCGGACACGGCACCCGTCCGCTGATCTCCCCGGGCACGGCACCGGTCCGGCAGGTTGTGCCCGACCCGTGTCAGGCGTTGAGCTGGTACTCGGGGAAGCTTCCGGGGCAGCCGCTCCCCGCCGGGCCTTCCGTCACGGCCCGCACCAGCAGTTCGCCCCGACGAACGCGCCGCGCCAGGAGGCGCCGAAGCCGCCGAAGAGCTGGTCGCGGTCACCGCGTGACGGCGAGGGCCTGGACGAGCATGGCGTGGACGAGCACGGACATCGGGTAGTTCCAGCTGGCGATGTTGGAAACCGGGCCGGCGAGAGCGCTGAGGCCTTCGAGCATGGCTCGATGCCGTCGACGTACCAGCGCACGCCGTCGATCGCGCGGTCCACGTCCGCCTGCGCGCGCCGCCACGGCTTGCCGATCTCCCGGACGAGCAGCAGGGCCAGCAGCTCGCGGTGTTCGGTCAGGGCGTCGAGAGCGGCGGCGACGCGTGCGCGCCGTTCGGGCAGCGGGATGTGGCGCCAGGCGCGGTGCTGGTCGAGCGAGGCGCGTACCGCCCGGTGGGTGGTGGCCGCTGTTCCAGCTGATCGATCCGCCGGAGCGGCCGCGGAGGGGCCGATCATGGCCAATCCGCAGCCGATCAGCCGGGAATGGGCTGAGCCGGCGTTCCGGCGGGGCCACGGGTGGTGGCCGCGGCGGCCGGGAGACCGGTCACCGCGGCCACCCGACCGCGTGCAGGGGTGCTTACGACAACTGGCCGTCGTAGTCGGGGAGCTTGAACGTCCGCTCGGCGTGGCCGCCGACCAGGTCGGTGGTGTTGTTGCCGATGTTGGCGATGATCGTGTAGCCCTTGGCCTCGATCTCGGCGCGCTTCTCGGTCTTGTAGGCGCTGACTTCGTCGAAGAGGTCGGGCAGGTCGCGCACGTACAGGCCGTCGACCGGGTAGCCGGTCTTCTTCAGGTTCCAGTCGGTGAGGGAGTGGATGATGCCGGGGCGCGCGGTGACGAAGAAGACGGCGACGCCGCGGGAGTCGGCGTAGCGCGCGAGGTCGCGCATCTGGGCGATGGCCGGGGTGGGCAGCTCCCAGAACGGGTGGAAGTGCGTCTCCAGCGAGGTGTTGTCGATGTCGAGGACGATCGCCTGCTTCTCGCCTCCGGCGTTCGCCGTGCGCTGCTCGATCCAGGGGCGGGCCTCGGCGACGACGACGGCGACATCGCGCAGCCAGGTGTCGTAGTCGACGCTCTGCGTCCGCACGGTGGTTGTCGTCGTGGCCGGGGTGCCCGCGTGAGCGGTGGCGGCGGGCAGGGCCGCGACGAAGGTCAGGGCGGCTGCGGTCGCGGTCGTACAGACCGTCCAGATGCGTGCATGCATGGGGGGTTCTCCTGGGTGGGGAGGCGGCTCAGGGAGCCCGTTCGGCCATGATCGACCGAACGGGTTGACATGCTCGCGCTTAATGATGGACGGCAGGCGACATTCTTACTACTGGTCGGTAGCGTCTTTCCGGGCACAACAGCCGGGCCGCCCGGTGGAGTTCTCCACCGGGCGGCATTGGGCCGTGCGGTCAGCGATGGGTGCGCAGGGCCGCGAGGTTGTCGTAGCCGATGCGGGCGTGGTCCAGTGACTGGCCGAGGTCGGTGGAGCTCGGCGCGTTGTCCTGCTCCACCATCGGGTTGTGGTAGTGCTTCGCACCCACGCGGGAGAAGAACGCGCGGTAGTCGATGTCGCCCGTGCCGAACGGCACCATGTCGTAGCCCTGCCCGCTCTGCGTGTTGACCGTGCCGTCCTTGGCGTGGAACAGCGGGTAGCGCAGGTTGTTCGCCGCGACGAGCGCGGCCGGATCGAAGACGTTCCTCTGCTGCGAGCCGTCGTGGGCGGTGTAGGTGTGGAACTTGTACTGCGCCACGTGCGCCCAGAAGATGTCCATCTCCAGCCAGACGCACTGCCGGTCGGTATTCCTGAGGAAGTACTCCAGCTTGCGGAGGCCGGAGCTGCGGGTCGGCCGGCCCAACGCGTCGAGCGGTCCCCCGTCGAGCAGGAAGCCGTAGGCGGAGTCGTGGTTGTGCGTGTACAGCTTGACGCCCTCGCTGCGGGCGATCGCGCCGAGCGCGTTCCACTTGTCGGCCGCCGCGTCCCAGTCCGACCGGTAGGAGCTGCCGGTGGGGTCGCCTCCGGTGCCCATGTGCGCCATGCCGAGGATGTTCGCGATCTCCAGGTGGCGCTTGAAGGTGTCGACGTCGGACGGCGTGAGCGGCCACGACGACGGGATGAAGCCGTGGTTGCCCTGTGCGCGCAGGCCGTACTCGTCCAGCCAGGAGCGCAGCAGCCTGGCCCCCTGGACCGTCTCCAGGTTCGCGCCGCCGGGCGCGCCCGCGTGCTGGCGGTATCCCGCGAACTCCACCTGCTGGTAGCCGTAACGCGACAGCTCGTGGAAGACCTCGCGGAAGCCGGACGGCAGGTCCGTGGACATCGGGTCGCGGCCCGTGGCGTCACGGACGGTGTAGAGGATGATGCCGCGCTTGTGCGGCGGGACGAGGGCGGGCCCGTGGCCCGCCTCTCTGTCGCCCTGTTCCACCTGGGCCAGGGCCGGTGAGGCGCCGAGCACCGGGGCGGCGATCGCCGCGGCCGCGGCGGCGGTGCAGGTGCTGAGGAAGCGGCGGCGGCTGACGCCGAGTGTGCGGCGCAGCGCTTCGCCGGTGCGGGAGTCGTCGTTGAAGGCGGTCACGGTGATTCTCTCTCGTGTCACGGGGGTGCGGATGCGGAAGCGTCCTGCTGCCTCAGCCGAGGCCGGCGAGCCGGAGCAGCAGCGACTTCACCTCGGTGGCCGCGGTGCGGCCTGACAGGGCGCGGGGGGTGGAGCACAGGATGAGCGGCCCTTCTTCGTCGCTCATGGGGAGGCGGCCGTGGCTGCCGCGGATCGGTGAGGGGTCCAGGGGCACGACCGCGAGGCGATAGCGCATGCCGAGCTTCTTGCGGGCCACCGCCTTGGCGGCCTTCAACCGCACATAGGGGTCCTCGGGGTCCATGAACAACTCGACGGGGTCGTAACCGGGTTTGCGGTGGATCTCGACGAGCTGCGCGAAGTCGGGAGCCCGGGCGTCGTCGAGCCAGTAGTAGTACGTGAACCAGGCGTCGGGGTCGGCGACGGCGACGAGCTCCCCCGAGCGGGGATGGTCCAGGCCGTGAGCCTTCTTGCCCTCGTCGTCGAGGAGCTCGTCGACGCCGGGGAGGTCCTTCAGGACCTCACGGGTGACTTCGAGGTCCTCCGGGCGGCGGACGTAGACGTGGGCGAGCTGGTGGTCGGCGACGGCGAAGGCCCGTGAGGCCATCGGGTCGAGGTACTCCATGCCGTCCTGGGTGTGGACTTCGAGCAGGCCCGCACGGCGCAGGGCGCGGTTGATGTCGACAGGGCGGCTGACGCGGGTGATGCCGTACTCCGACAGGGCCACCACGGTGCGGCCTTCCTGGCGCGCGTCGTCGAGGAGGGGGCCGATCACGGTGTCGAGGTCGGCGGCCGCCCGGTGCGAGCGGGGGTCGTCGGGACCGTAGCGTTGCAGGTCGTAGTCGAGGTGCGGCAGGTAGCACAGGGTCAGGTGCGGGTGGCGGCTGCGCATGATGTGGCGGGTGGCGTCCGCGATCCACCGGCTGGAGGCGAGGTCGGCGCCCGGCCCCCAGAAGTGGAACAGCGGGAACGTGCCGAACTTCTGGGTCAGTTCGTCGTGCAGGGCCGTCGGCCGGGTGTAGCAGTCGGGCTCCTTGCGTCCGTCGGCGTAGTAGACGGGGCGGGGGGTGACGGTGATGTCGGTGTCGGCGCCCATGGCGTACCACCAGCAGATGTTGGCGACGGTGTATCCGGGGTGGGCGCGGCGGGCCGCGTCCCAGATCTTGTCGCCGGAGACGAGGCCGTTGTGCTGGCGCCACAGCAGGACGTCGCCGAGCTCGCGGAAGTACCAGCCGTTGGCGACGATGCCGTGTTCGGCGGGGAGGGTGCCGGTGAGGAAGGTGGACTGGGCGGCGCAGGTGACGGCGGGCAGCACGGTGGCCAGCGCCGACCGGGAGCCAGCGGCGGCGAGCGCCTTCAGGTGCGGCATGTGGTCGAGGAGCCTGGGGGTGAGACCGACGACGTCCAGGACAAGGAGCGGGGTGGGGCGGCGCGTGTCGTTCACGGCAGTTCCCTGAGGCCGAGGTCGGTCAGCAGGTCGCGGGCCAGGGTGAGTTCGGCGGCGATGCCGTCGGCGAGCTGAGTGCGGTTGCGGGGCCGCAGCTCAGGCGGCAGCGCCTGCCAGGTGTAGGTCTCGACCTCGAGGTGGCGGGTGAGGGGCCGGGGGACGCCGACGAGCCGGGTCAGGGTGTCCTGGAGCACGGGCAGGGTGGAGGTGAGCGGCGGGGCGGGCGGCGCGTGCAGGGGCACGTGGAAGTGGGCCCGCCACGGGGCGCCGTCGGGGAGCGCGGCACCGCCGACGGCTTCCGCGAGGTCGTCGGTGCCGCGGAGCCCGGCGGCGGTGCGGGTACGGGTCTGGTGCAGGAAACGCGGCTCGGCGAACGCGGCGAGCGAGTCGCGCACTTCGGGCAGGTGGGGGTGCTCGGCGTGCAGGGCGGCGGACAGCTGGGCCTTGGGGACGGTGATGCCGGCCGCTGCGAGCCCGGCGAGTGCGGCGCGGGGTTCCTCGAAGGAGGTGGCGAGGTGGCAGGTGTCGACGCAGACGCCGAGACGGTCCGGCGCTCCGACGTCGGTGAGGGGACCGATGGCGTCGGCGGTGGTCTCCACGGTGCAGCCCGGTTCCGGTTCGAGGCCGATACGGATGGACTTGCCGGTCAGCTCCTCAAGGGCGTCGAGCCGTTCGGCGAGCGTCGTCAGCGCGGCGCGTGCGGCGCGGGCCGCCCGCGGGCCGAAGCCGGTCCGCCAGGCGAGTGGCAGGGTGGAGACGGTGCCCTCGGTGACGTCGTCGGGCAGCAGGGCGGCCAGGAGGCGGGCGAGGTCGGTGGTGTGGGCGAGGCGCTCGGGGTCGGTCCAATCCGGCTTGTAGACGCGGTACTTGACCTCGTCGGCGCCGAATCCCTCGTAGGGGAAGCCGTTGAGGGTGACGACCTCCAGTCCGCGGCGGTCCAGTTCGGCGCGCAGGCCGCGCAGCGCGGCCGGGTCGTCGACCAGTGTGCGGGCCGCGTCCCTGGCGAGCCACAGCCCGATGCCGAGCCGGTCCCTGCCGAGCCGTCTGCGGACGGGTTCACTGTGGTCGCGCAGCTGGGCGAGGACGCCGTCGAGGGTCTCGGCGGGGTGGACGTTGGTGCAGTAGGAGAGGTGGACGGTGGACCCGTCGGGATGGCGGAAGCGCATCGACGGCTCTCCTCTCATTCCCCGCCGCGGAGGAGGGAGTTGCCTTCGTGGAGTGCTTCGGGGGCGGACACGTCGAGCCGGAGCCGGCCGCTGAGGCCGTAGAAGGCGACCGGGTTGCGCCACAGCACCTGGTCGACGTCGTCCTCGGTGAACCCGGCGGCGAGCATCGCGTCGGCGACCTTGCGGGTCTTGAGCGGGTCGCTCCTGCCCCAGTCGGCGGCCGAGTTGACGAGCACCTTGTGCGTTCCGTACGTCTTCAGGATCGTGACCATGCGGTCCTCGTCCATCTTGGTGTCGGGATAGACGGAGAAGCCGAGCCAGCAGCCGCTGTCGAGGGCGTGCTCGACGGTGGTCTCGTTGAGGTGGTCGAGCAGCACCCGTTCGGTGGGCAGGTTCGACTCGCGGACGACGTCGACGGTGCGGTGCAGTCCGGCGAGCTTGTCCCGGTGCGGGGTGTGGACGAGGGCGGGCAGACCGTGGTCGGCGGCCAGCTGGAGCTGTGCGGCCAGCGCGGTGTCCTCGGCCGGTGTCATCGAGTCGTAGCCGATCTCCCCCACGGCGACGACACCGTCCTTGACGAGATAGCGGGGCAGGGCGTCGAGGACGGGCGTGCAGCGGGGGTCGTTCGCCTCCTTGGGGTTGAGGGCGATGGTGCAGTGGTGCGCAATGCCGTACTGGGCGGCGCGGAAGGGCTCCCAGCCGAGCAGGGCGTCGAAGTAGTCGAGGAACGCGGCCGGGGAGGTGCGGGGCTGGCCCAGCCAGAAGGACGGCTCCACCAGGGCGCGGACACCACAGGCGTACATCGCCTCGTAGTCGTCGGTGGTGCGGGAGGTCATGTGGATATGGGGGTCGAAGATACGCATCACAGCTCCTCGGGCTCTTGGCCGGTCAGGGTCAGCACGCGACCGAGATCGTGGGGGACGTCACGGCCGGCGGCGGTGCGCTCGACGGCGAAGTCGGTGAGCATGCGGGCCAGTTCCGCGTCGCCGGCGGCGCGTCGCTCCAGTCCTGCCACGACGTCGGTGGGGACGCCGGTGAAGAGGCATTTGAGGACCGCGTGCCGCCAGCCGTGCGGATCGAGGTGGGCGGCGGCGTAGGGGCCGACGGCGGCCGCGATGAGCCGGGTGTCGTTGGTGCGCAGCGCGTCGTCGATCAGCGGCAGGGCCTGCGGTCCGCGGACTCGCGCGGGCAGGGCGAGGAGCACGGCGCGGCGTTCGGCGGCGCTGCCCTGCTGGTAGAGGCGGGTGAGTGTGTCCAGGCCGGCGCGTGCCTCGCCGAGGATCAGGGTGCGGGCGGCGTCGGCGTGCGCGTGCCCGCAGTGCCGGCCGGCCGCCGCGAACCGCAGTTCCCAGGTGTGCGCGGCGTACGGGGACGACGCGGCCGGGGGTGCGGCGGCGGCCCGGGCGGCCTCGGCGAGGGCGTCGCCGAGCCAGTCACGGGCGCCGTCGTCGAGCAGTTCCTCGAGTTCCTTGCGGGTCGGTACCGGTGCGGGCGTCACGATGCCGGTGTTCCCTTCGTGCGGGGCCTGCGCGCGGTGCGCAGGAACTCGATGGAGGTACGGGCCAGTTCGGGACCCGCGTGGGAGTGGCGGGGCAGTTCGACGACGGTGAGGCCCTGGTGGCCGGTGGCGGCGAGGGCGTCGAGGGCGGCAGGGAAGTCGATCTCTCCGTCACCGAAGGGGAGATGCTCGTGGACGCCGCGGCGCATGTCCTCGATCTGGACGTGCCGCAGCCAGGGGGCGGCATCGCGGATGCAGTCGGCGGGGGGCGCGGGTTCGAGGCACTGGCAGTGGCCGATGTCGAGGGTGAGACCGAGCGGCGCCGGGTCGCCGAGCGCGGTACGCAGGTGGTGGAAGTCGTCGAGGGTGGCGAGCAGGTGACCCGGCTCGGGCTCGATCGCGACGGGTACGCCGGCCGCCGCGGCGGCGTCGAGCACGGGCATGAGACCTTCCTCCAGACGCTTCCAGGCCGTGTCGGCGTCGGTGCCGGGAGGGGTGATGCCGCTGAAGCAGTGCACGGCGTGTGCGCCGAGGGCGGCGGCGACGTCGACGGCGGTGAGCAGCAGCCGGGTGCGGGCGGCGCGGCCGTCGGGGTCGGGGTCGAGGAGGGAGGGTCCGTGCTTGCGGCGGGGGTCGAGGACGTAGCGCGCGCCGGTCTCGACGGCGGCGGTGAGGCCGAGTTCGCCGAGTCGGCGCGCGACGCGGGCGGTGCGGGTGGCGAGGTCGGGGGCGAGCGGGTCGAGGTGCATGTGGTCGAGGGTCAGCCCGACGCCGTCGTAGCCGAGGTCCGCGAGGAGGGCGAGGGCGTCGCCGAGGCGCAGGTCGGTGAGCCCGTTGGTGCCGTAGCCGAGGCGGAGTCCGCCGGGGTGGCGGGTCATGTGGGGCTGACCTTTCGTGCGAGCCGGCAGGCGATCGGTACGAGCCCCATGACGGCGAGAGCCGTGACGTTCGCGCCGGACCGGGCGGCGAGGGCTGCCTGGAGCGGGATCACGGCCCGGATTCCGCCGCCGACGGCGCGCTGGGTGAGGGGCGGTGAGGGATTGAGGGCGGCGTGGAGGTACGGGGTGGCGGCGGTACGGAGGTAGGCGGCGGTGAGCAGGACGGGGGCGACTGCGCTCACGGCACGCCAGCCGGGGGCTCCCGGTTCGCCGAGGCGATGCCGAGGCTGCCCCACCATGGCGCCCACTACGGCCGTGGCGGCCAGCGCCGCCAGCGGCGTGAGCGTCGAACCGCCGTGCGCCTCGTGCCGGGAGACGGCGGTGACGGCGTAGGTGTGCGCGGCGAGCGCGGCGGCGGCGTGGGTTGGCGTGGGCAGTCCCCCACCCCACCCCGCCCCGAAACCCTGACGGGACCCTGGGGGCTCCGCCCCCGATCCCCCGGCGGCAGCCACGCGCCGCACCGCACGGATCGCGGCGGCGGTCACCCGGACGACGCCCGGCGGAACCGGGTCGGCGGCGCGGCCGGTCGCGGCCGACGGCGTGGAGAGTCCCCTACGAGACCCAGGGGACTCCGCCCCCGACCCCCCGGCGGCAGCCACGCGCCCCACCACACCGGCCGCAGCGGCCGCAGACACCCGGACAGCGCCCGGCGGAACCGGGTCGGCGGCGCGGCCGGTCGCGGCCGGTGCGGAGAATCCCCCCCCCCACCCCTCCCCCAAACCCTGACGGGACCCAGGGGACTCCGCCCCCGATCCCCCGGCGGCAGCCGCGCGCCGCACCGCACGGGCGGACACCGTCGGTTCCCGGCGGGGGCGCGCCCACGGCGCATGGTCCCCGGGCCGGGCTGCCCCGGACGTGCCGCACGGGCGGACACCGTCGGTTCCCGGCGGGGGCGCGCCCACGGCGGTCCCCCGGTGGGCAGGTCGGGCGGGCGGCCTGGAGGTGTTGCGACCCGAGCGGGTTGCCCCGCGCCCGGGCGCGGGGGGCCGGGGGCCGGTGGTGCTGCCCGTGGGCAGGACCCGGACCGGGGGCGTGGCAGGCGGCAGGGAGGCATCACGACCCTGCGCTGCGGGCCGGGGGCCGATGGTGCTGCCCATGGGCAGGACCCGGACCGGGGGCATGGCAGGCGGCAGGGAGGCATCACGACCCGAGCGGGTTGCCTCGCGCCCCTGCGCTGCGAGCCGGGGGCCGGTGGTGCTGCGCGCGGGCAGCGCCCGCAGCGAGGGCATGGCAGGCGGCCCGGAGGCCTCGCGGCCCGGCGCCTTCGGCCGGGGGCCGGGGGCGCTGCGGGTGGGCAGGGGCATGGCGGACAACGTTGCCGTCGCGCCCAGCAGGAGGTCCAGGCCGCGGGCCGTCGCCATTGCCGCCGGGCCGGCCTTGGTGTGTTTGAGGCGGAGGTCGTACGCCCACACCGTCGCGGACAGGGCCGTGGCCACGGCCAGGGCGGGACGGCCCGCGCGAGAGGCGAGGGCGAGGCCCGCCGCGGTGAGGGCCCCGGCCGCCGTCAGCGCCGCGCCCGGGGTGATACGGCCCGAGGGGAGGGGGCGGTGCGGCCGGTCGAGCGCGTCCTCTTCGCGGTCGGCCCAGTCGTTGAGCGCCATGCCCGCCTCGTACAGGCACAGCGAGGCGCCCACGGCGAGTGCTGTGCCCCGGTTCGGGCGCAGCCCGGCCGCCGCGGCGCCCGCGAGGGCGTCACCTGGCACGGTGAACAGGGCGGAGACGCGCAGCAGTTCGGCCCAGTCCCGCAGGGTCGCACTCCCCCGGGGCCGCAGGTGGTCGGGCCGAGCCCCGTCGGCGGCAGTGGCGGCCGGGGGCGCGAGGCGGGCGAGCAGGGAGCGGATCACCGGGTCTCCCGCAGGCGGTCGGCGAAGGACAGCAGCGCGGTGAACTGTTCGGACAGGCCCGAAGGTCCGCCGTCCGGGTCCTTGAAGTAGAAGCCGAGTTCGGGGAGCGGCCCGGAGATGCCCGCCTCGTGGGCGCGGGCGACGAGGCGGGCCAGGTCCAGGACCAGCGGCGCGGCGAGTGCCGAGTCGCAGCCCTGCCAGATCGTCTGGAGGACCATCCGGGAGCCGAGGAAGCCGTCGAAGGCGATGTGGTCCCACGCGGTCTTCCAGTCGCCGAGCGTGGGGACGTCGTCGATGTGGACCTCGCCCTCGGGGCTGTGGCCGAGGGCGTCGGCGAGGACGCGCTCTTTGCCGGCGTTCTTGGCGGCCGCGGCGGCGGGGTCGGCGAGTGCCGCTCCGTCTCCGCCGCCGAGCAGGTTGGTCCCGGACCAGGCCCGTACGGACAGGGCGCGCTGTACGAACATCGGGGCGAGCACGGAGCGGAGGAGGGTCTGGCCGGTCTTGCCGTCACGGCCCGCGTGGGGAAGTCCACTGGCCGCGACGGCGTCGGTGAGGGCCGCGGTGCGCAGCCCGGTGGACGGGGTGAAGTTGACGTAGGGGCAGCCGGCGCGGACGGCGGCGGCCGCGTAGAGGGAGCTGGGCGGCAGTCGTACGGCGTCCGGCCCCGGCAGCGGTTCGGTGGAGGAGACATTGACGACGACGACCCGTGCGAGGCGGTGTCTGTCGCGGAAGGAGGTGAGGTCGGCGGCGAAGGTGGTGATCAGTTCCTCGTCGGTGCGGGTGTCTCCGGCGAGTGGGCCGCCGGGGTGTATCTCCTGGTCCGCCGACGCCAGTTCACCGCGGACGGCGGGCACGAGGCCGTGCGGGAGGACGCCCGCCTCGGTGAGGTGCTCGGCTCGCTTGGGCAGTGGGCAGGCGGCGGTGTCGTGGCCGCCGAAGAGGAGGGAGGGCAGGGGGGGCAGTCCGGTGCCGGTGAACGACGGTGTCTCGGTGACCATGCCGGTCGGCGGATGCAGTCCGGCGGTGACCGCCGCGCATCCGGCGACGGCCGTGGTGGCCACCGATCCGCGGGCTCCGACGAACCAGACCCCCGTGCGCGCCTGGCCGACCTGGGGCTCGCTTGCGTTCCCGTCGTCGTTCACGGGCTGCCTCCCTGCCATGTCGATGTTCCGATGTGGTTGGAGGACGGCGGGCGGGGGTACGGCGCCTCCCCGCCCGCCGCCGGCTCAGTGGCGGCCCTGAAGGGGGCACTCTTCAGGAGCGCAGCTCCTTCAGCTGGATGTCGCGGAAGGACACCTGGTCGTCGGCGCCGTGGTTCTGGATGCCGACGTAGCCGTCCTTGAGGCTGCGGACCGGGTCGGCGTTGGTGAAGTCGTTGATCTTCTCTCCGTTGAGGAAGACCCGCAGACGTTCGCCCTCGACCCGGATCTCGTAGGTGTTCCACTCGCCCGGGGGCCGCAGCACCCGGTCGCGGGTCTCGATGTCGGCCGACTTGAAGCCGTAGACGGCGCCGGTGGTGCGGTCCGGGGCGTCGGTGGCGTCGATCTGGATCTCGTAGCCGTTGTGGACGGCCGACCACGGGTCCTCGGAGGCCGGGAAGCCGACGAAGACTCCGGAGTTGTCGTCTCCCTCCGTCTTCCAGTCGAGCTTGAGGGAGTAGGAGTGCAGCTCCTTGGCCTGGTACCAGAGCATGCCCATGCCGCCTTCGGTGCGCAGTTCGCCGTCGACGACGTCGAACCTGCCCGGGCCGGCCTGCTTCCAGCCGTCCAGCGACTCGCCGTTGAAGATCGGCCGGTAGCCGGTCCTCGGCTCGCAGTCCGCGCTGACCTGTCCGGTGGCGTAGCGCAGTCCGCCCAGGAGGTGCTGCCGGAAGGCCGGCTCGGCGTAGGACTCCTTGGTGTGGCCGCCGCCGGTGTAGAAGGCGCGGCCGCCCTCGTAGGTCTGGCACCAGGCGATCGGGTGGTCGCCCTTCATGGTGCCGCCCTGGTAGGTGGTCTCGTCGAGGGTGGCGAGGACGCGTGCCTGCTCGCGGGGGTTGGTGCGGTAGTTGTACCACTCGTCGGTGCGCTGCCAGGGTCCCTCGACGTGTGCGGTCGCCGGGTGCTCGTGGTCCTCGACGCGTACGGTGGCGGGCTGGATCTGCGGGTGGGACGCGAAGTAGGCGCCGACGAGTCCCCCGTAGAACTGCCAGTCGTACTCGGTGTCGGCCGCGGCGTGGACACCCATGTAGCCGCCGCCGGCGGCGACGTAGTCCTCGAACGCCTTCTGCTGGTCGGCGTTCAGGACGTCACCAGTGGTGGACAGGAACACGACCGCGTCGTAGCGGGCGAGGTTGGCGGCGGTGAACTGGCGGGCCTCCTCGGTGGCGTCGACGGTGATGTCGCTGCTGCTGCCGAGCTCCTTCAGCGCGGCGACGCCGGCGGGGATGGAGTCGTGACGGAAGCCCGCGGTGCGGGAGAAGACGAGGACGCGCTTGGCGGCCTTGTCCACGGGTGTGTCGGAGATCTGGAAGTCGTCGACGTCGTACAGCGCTCCGGCCCCTCCCTTGAAGACGAGGAACAGTTCGGTGGTCCGCTGCGGGACGGCCCGCAGGGTGACGTCCACGTTCTGGAAGGTCTCCCAGCTGCCGGTGACGGGCACGGGCGTGGAGCCGAGCAGGGTGCCGCTCGCGGACCCGGCCCGCACTTCCAGGATGCCGCCGGACCCGCCGGAGGAAACGCGTGCGGTGAGCTTGGTCGAGCCGGCGAGGTGATACGGCTTGAAGGAGATCCAGTCGCCGTTGTGGATGTCACCGACCGTCTTGCCGCCGTGCGCGCTCGCCTTGTCATAGGTCTTGATGCCGGACGCGTTGTCGAAGTGCTCGGCCTGGCGGAGGCGCGGCTGGAGCTTCGCCTGGTCGTGTGAGGTCAGCGCGGCCTGGCCGCCGCCTCCGCCGTCGGTGTACTCGGCGTCGAAGACTCCGAAGATGTTGGCGTTGGGGTCGTGGCCGCCGTCGGCCGAGGTCTTGATGGTGCCGGTGCAGCCGTTGGCCGAGGTCTCGGGGTGGCCGTGGCTGTCGTGGCCGAGGATGTACGTCACCTTCACCTTGGCGCAGTCGATGGTCCCGTCTTCCGGATCGGTGACCGTCACCCTGAAGGGGATCTCGTCGCCGGAGTCGTACAGGGCGCCGTCGGCGGGCAGTTCGAGGGTGACCTTGGGCGCGGTGTTGCCGACGACGACCCGTACGCTCGCGGAGCCGGTGCGTCCGCTGGGGTCCTCGGCGGTGACGGTGGCGGTGTAGGTGCCGTTCTTCCGGTATGTGTACGTGGGATCGGCCACCGTGGAGGTGCCGCCGTCTCCGAAGTCCCAGCGGTAGGTGAGGGCGTCGCCGTCCCCGTCGGTGGTTCCGGCGGAGGAGAAGGAGACGCGCAGGGGCGCCGTGCCGGAGGTCTTGTCCGCGCCGGCCTCGGCGACCGGGGAGCGTCCGCCGGTGGCGTTCTCGATGCGGTAGAGGCCGGAGTTCTCGTCGCCGCCGAACCAGGCGGTCCCGTAGTCGAGGACGTAGAGCGCGCCGTCGGGGCCGAAGGCCATGTCCATGATCTGGGTGCCGGTCCACGGGACGGGGTTGATGGACTGGACCGCGCCGTCCGTGCCGTGCTCGATGCGCTTGATCCAGCGCCGGCCGAACTCTCCGGCGAGGAAGTCCCCGTCGTACTCCTCGGGGAACTTCACCGGCGAGGTGGAGGCGGCGTCGTAGCGGTAGACGGGACCGCCCATCGGGGACTCGGAGCCGGTGCCGAACTCGGGCACCGATCCGCCGTCGTAGGGGATCCACGCGGCTTGCGCGGGCGGCAGGTCGACCAGGCCGGTGTTGTGCGGCGAGTCGTTCTTCGGGGCGGCGCAGTCGAAGGTGGCGCCGGAGGTCCTGGTTGCGAAGTCGTAGTCGACGTACGGGTCGTTGTCGCCGGCGCAGAAGGGCCAGCCGTAGTTGCCGGGGCCGGTGACGCGGGCGAACTCCACCTGTCCGGCGGGCCCGCGCTTGGGGTCGGCGGTTCCGGCGTCGGGGCCGTAATCGCCGACGTAGACGACGCCGGTCTTCTTGTCGACGCTGAACCGGAACGGGTTGCGGAAGCCCATGGCGTAGATCTCGGGCCGGGTCTTCTCGGTGCCGGGGGCGAAGAGGTTGCCCTCCGGGATCGTGTACGAGCCGTCGTCGGCCACCTTGATGCGCAGGATCTTGCCGCGCAGGTCGTTGGTGTTGCCTGAGGTGCGGCGGGCATCGTACGCCGGGTTGCGGCCGGGGCGCTCGTCGATGGGCGTGTAGCCGTCGGAGGCGAAGGGGTTGGAGTCGTCGCCGGTCGACAGGTACAGGTTTCCGGCCGCGTCGAAGTCGATGTCACCGCCGACGTGGCAGCAGATGCCGCGGGTCGCCGGCACGTCGAGGATCTTCTTCTCGCTGGCGTTGTTCAGGGTGCCGTCCTCGTTGAGGACGAAGCGGGAGAGCCGGTTGACACCGTCGAACTTCGCGAAGTCGGCGGCGGTCCCCTCATTGGGCGCGTCCCCGGCCGGGGTGTCCAGCGGGGGTGCGTAGTAGAGGTGGACGAAGCGGTTCTCGCTGAACTTCGGGTCCAGGCCGATGCCCTGGAGTCCCTCCTCGTCGTGTGCGTAGACGGGGATGGTGCCGACGACCCGGGTGTTGCCGGCCGGGTCGGTCATACGCAGCTCGCCGTTGCGCGAGGTGTGGAGCACGCTGCGGTCGGGGAGCACGGCGAGCGACATGGGCTCGCCGGTCTCCTCACCGCCCTTGGCGAGGGTGACCTGCTGGAATTCCGCGGCGGCCGGGGCCGCTTCGGGGTCGGCGGCGGTCGCCGTGGTCGGCGCGGTGAGGACGAGCGAGGTTGCTGCGAGAAGACTGCCGGTGAGGAGCGCGAGGGCCTTGCGGACCTTGGGCCTTTGTCTGTGCACGGATGTCCTCCGGTAGTGGCCGGTCGAACGAGCGGGTTGCCGTGGAGCGCTGGGGCTGTCCCCCGGGCCGCGCTCGCCTCGTGGAGCGGTGCTGTCAGCGGGTGCTCTTCGCATGGGGGTGCGAGAGCTCCGCGCCGGGCTGGACGCCGTGGAACCGGAATGCGCCGTCACTCCGGAACCACCTATGTCGTGTACACGAGATGGGACGGTAGCGGGGTTCATCCTGAACGGAAACCCCTTGCGCATTAGGAGAGTTGAACTTCTTCCCGTAGCAGGACAAAGGCTTGCCCGGGCGTGCTGGACCGGCCCGGCGGCACGTGCGCAGCCGGGCTCGGACCTGGGTGTTCTACTGATCGCCGCCCGAGAAGGCGGCGTCGAAGGAGGCGCTGGGAGGGTCGAAGTCGAACTGCTTCAGATGCACAAGCGCTTGTGGCGCACCGGCCAGCCGGTTCATTCCGGCGTCCTCCCACTCCACCGAGACGGGCCCCTCGTAGCCGATGGAACGCAGCATCCGGAACACGTCCTCCCAGGGCACGTCGCCGTGTCCCGCGGAGACGAAGTCCCAGCCGCGCCGGGGGTCGCCCCACGGCAGATGGGAGCCGAGCCTCCCGTTGCGCCCGTCCAGCCGCCTGCGGGCCTCCTTGCAGTCGACGTGGTAAATCCGGTCCCGGAAGTCGTAGAGGAAGCCGACCGGGTCCAGGTCCTGCCAGACGAAGTGGCTGGGGTCGAAGTTGAGCCCGAAGGCAGGCCGGTTGCCGACCGCGTCCAGGGCCCGCCTGGTGGTCCAGTAGTCGTAGGCGATCTCGCTGGGATGGACCTCGTGGGCGAAGCGGACGCCCTCGGTGTCGAAGACGTCGAGGATCGGGTTCCACCGCTCGGCGAAGTCCTCGTAACCGCGCTCGATCATCCGCTCCGGGACGGGCGGGAACATCGCGACCAGGTGCCAGATGGAGGAGCCGGTGAAGCCGATGACCGTGTCGACGCCGAAGGCCGCCGCGGCGCGCGCCGTGTCCTTCAGCTCGGCGGCGGCGCGCTGCCGCACACCCTCCGGGTCCCCGTCGCCCCAGATGCGGGCGGGCAGGATGGCCTGGTGCCGTTCGTCGATGGGGTTGTCGCAGACGGCCTGGCCGACGAGATGGTTGGAGATCGCCCAGCAGGCCAGTCCGTACTTCTCCAGCAGCGCGTGCCGGCCGTCCAGGTAGGACGGATCCGTCAGTGCCTTGTCGACCGCGAAGTGATCGCCCCAGCAAGCGAGTTCCAGGCCGTCGTAGCCGAAGTCACGGGCCAGCCGGCAGACCTCCTCCAGCGGCAGATCGGCCCACTGACCGGTGAACAGTGTGAACGGGCGTGGCATCGGACCTCCTTGTCAGACCTGCGCCTGTACTGCCTGTGCTGCCTGTACTCCCTGTACTCCCTGTGCTGCGCCGTCCGCGCCCGCGTGCGCGGTGGCGGCCGCCGGCACCGGGGTGTAGACGGCGTTCTTCCGCGCGCTCTCCTCGACCGCCGCGAGCACCCGCTGCACCTGTAGTCCGTCGGCGAACGACGGCAGGGGCTGCGCCCCGGTGGCGATCGCCTCGACCAGGTCGCGGGCCTGGTGGGCGAAGGTGTGCTCGTAGCCGAGTGCGTGGCCCGGCGGCCACCACGCGTGAAGGTAGGGGTGCTCCGCCTCGGTGACGAGGATGCGGCGGAAGCCCGCGGTGACGGCCGGCTCCCGGTGGTCGTGGAAGGAGAGCTCGTTGAGGCGTTCCAGGTCGAAGGCGAGCGAACCGAGTTCGCCGTTGACCTCCAGGCGCAGGGCGTTCTTGCGGCCCGACGCCATCCGGGTCGCCTCGAACGAGGCCAGCACCCCCGAGGCGAGCCGTCCGGTGAACAGGGCGGCGTCGTCCACGGTGACCGGTCCGCGTTCCGTGCCACCGGATGCCGTGAGGCCCGCCGACGCCCCCCGCAGCAGCGGACGTTCCTTCACAAAGGTCTCCAGCTGGGACGAGACTCCGACCAGCGGCTCTCCCGCCAGGTACTGCGCGAGGTCCACGATGTGCGCGCCCAGGTCGCCGAGCGCCCCCGACCCGGCGTGTTCGCGTTCCAGCCGCCAGGTCAGCGGGAAGTCGGGGTCGACCAGCCAGTCCTGGAGATAGGTGACCCGGACGTGGCGCAGTGTGCCGAGCCTGCCGTCGGCGATGAGCCGGCGTGCGTAGGTGAGGGCGGGCACACGCCGGTAGTTGAAGCCCACCATCGCCAGCTGCCCGCGTGCGCGGGCCGCTTCGGCGGCCGTGACCATCGCTTCGGCCTCGGCCACCGTGTTGGCCAGCGGCTTCTCGCAAAGAACGTGTTTGCCCGCCTCCAGTGCGGAGATGGCGATCTCCGCATGGCTGTCCCCGGGAGTGCAGATGTCGACCAGGTGCACATCCTCCCGGGCCACGAGGGCGCGCCAGTCGGTCTCCGCCGCCGCCCAGCCGTGTCTGTCGGCCGCGGCACGCACGGCGCTGGCGTCACGGCCGGCGATCGCGGCGAGAACCGGCCGCAGCGGCAGGTCGAACACCCGGCCCGCGGTGCGCCATCCCTGGGAGTGCGCGGCGCCCATGAACGCGTATCCGACCATGCCCACGCCGAGTGTCGGCGCGGTGGCGTCACTGTCCCTGTGTTCCATCGGTCTCCTCGCAAGGTGGCCACCGGTTGAACCGGTGGAAGAATCGCATCCCGGTCGGGTGATACGTCCTTGATGTTCCGTCATGGGCCTGTTCTGGCTGGACCGCGAACCTTGGGTCGGAAGCCCCCTTCATGGGGAGCGGAGTCACACGGATCCTCCTCGTCGATGGCGGTAGGGGGACAGGCGCCGGTCAGTTGAAGCCGGTGGGCAGGTACTCGTCGACGTTGTCCTTGGTGACGACGGCCGAGTACAGGGTCAGCGAGGCCGGGATCTCCAGTTCGGCCATCCCGCTGACGCCCTTGCCCTGTCCGAGCGCACGCGCCAGGTCGATGGCGGACGCCGCCATCGTTGGCGGGTACAGGACGGTGGCCTTGAGCACGCTGTTGTCGGCCTTGATGGCGTCCATCGCGGACTTGGCGCCCGCTCCGCCCACCATCAGGAAGTCGTCACGGCCGGCCTGGGCGATGGCGCGCAGGGCGCCCACGCCCTGGTCGTCGTCGTGGTTCCACAGGGCGTCGAACTTCGACTGGGCCTGGAGGAGTTGGGCCATCTTGGCCTGCCCGGACTCCACGGTGAAGTCGGCGGCCTGGCGGGCGACCTTCCTGACGTTGGGGTAGTTCTTCAGGGCGTCGTCGAAGCCCTGGGTGCGCTGCTTGGTCAGTTCGAGGTTGTCGAGGCCGGCGAGTTCGACGACCGTGGCGTTCGGCTTGTCCCTGAGCCGTTCGCCGATGTAGTTGCCCGCGTTGAGGCCCATGCCGTAGTTGTCGCCGCCGATCCAGCAGCGGTAGGCCTGCGGGGAGGCGAAGACGCGGTCGAGGTTGACGACCGGGATGCCCGCCTTCATGGCCTGGAGGCCGACCTGGGTGAGCGCCTTGCCGTCGGCGGGCAGGATGACGAGGACGTCGACCTTCTTGTTGATGAGGGTCTGGACCTGGCCGATCTGGGCGGCTGTGTCGTTGGAGCCCTCGGTGATCTCCAGGGTGACGTCGGAGTACTTCTCCGCGCGCGACCTGGCGTTCTGGTTGATGGCGTTCAGCCAGCCGTGGTCGGCCTGGGGGCCGGCGAAGCCGATGGTGACGGCCTTGCCGGGCTTGTCGTCGGCGACCGGGGCGTTGCCGGTGGCCCGCTCCTGGTTCTTGGGCTCGTTGCTCGTGCAGGCCGTCAGGAGTGCTCCGGCGGAGACGGCGGCAGTGCCGAACAGCAGTCCTCTGCGGCTGGGGGATGGTGTGTGCGGCATGGCGGATCGACCCTTCGACTGGGCGGTGGGACAGAGGGGACGTGCGGGGGTAGAGGGGGCGTGCGGGGGTGGAGGGGTGGTCAGGCCTCGCCACCACGCAGGGTGCGGCGCTGGACGAGGACGGCGGCCACGATGATCGCGCCCTTGGCGATCTGCTGGACGGCGGTCTCCAGGTTGTTGAGCGCGAAGATGTTGGTGATCGTGGTGAAGACCAGGACGCCGAGGACGGAACCGACGATGGTGCCGCGGCCTCCGCTGAGCAGCGTGCCACCGATGATCGCGGCGGCGATCGCGTCGAGTTCGTAGAGGTTGCCGTTGGTGTTCTGCCCCGAGCCGGCGAGCACGATCAGCATGAACGCGGCGATGCCACAGCACAGGCCGGACAGCAGGTACAGGTACAGGCGCTGGCGGCGTACGTCGATGCCGGCGAGCCGGGCGGCCTCCGCGTTGCCTCCGACGGCGACCGTGCGGCGGCCGAAGGTGGTGCGGTTGAGCAGCAGCCAGCCGACGACGGTGACGGCGGCGAAGAGCAGGACGAGGGGCGGGACGCCGAGGATGTAGGCGTCCTTGACGCCGAGGTCGAGCACCTCGTTCACGGTGACGATCTGGGTCTTGCCGTCGGTGATCTGCAGGGCGAGTCCGCGGGCCGAGGCCAGCATGGCGAGGGTGGCGATGAACGGCACCATCCCGCCGTACGCGATCAGCAGGCCGTTCACGAGTCCGCAGCCCACGCCGACGATCACGGCCGTGAACAGGATTCCGGCGAAGCCGTACTCCTGGGTCGCCAGGGTGGTGGCCCATACGGAGGCGAGTGCGACGATCGCGCCGACCGACAGGTCGATGCCGCCGCTGGTGATGACGAACGTCATGCCGACGGTGACGACACCGATGACGGACGCCTGGGTCAGCACGAGCTGGAGATTGCTCGCCGCGAGGAACTCGTCGGGCTTGGTGACGCCGCCGACGGCGACGAGTACGGCGAGGACGCCGAGCAGTGAAACGGTACGGACATCCGTGCTGCCGAATCGCGAGCGCCACGAGCCGTGGCCCGGCGCGTCGGCCGCGGGCGCGGACGGCTCGGCAGCCGGTCCACTCGGGTGCAGTTTGCTCAGCACGAGGAACTCCCGTCGTGTACAGGTAGGTTGCACATCTGTCTTCGGCGGCGGTCAGGGCTTGGCCGTCATGAGGCCGCACGCAGCGGCCGAGTAAAAGCCTTCTCATTCGTGAGAGGGAGGAGTGACCACAAGGTCGAGGACGCGGTACTCGTCAAGGCCTCGTGAGGGTCCGGTGTGAATGACCTTGCCCTCGCGAAGGACCACCACTCGGTCGGCCAGCCCCAGGACTTCCGGTATCTCGCTCGAGACCAGCAGTACGGCGAGGCCGTCGTCGGCCAGCCGGCGGATGACGGCGTAGAGTTCGGCGCGGGCGCCGACGTCGACGCCGCGGGTGGGCTCGTCGAGGAGCAGCACCTTGCAGCCACGCAGCAGCCAGCGGGCGAGTACGGCCTTTTGCTGGTTGCCGCCGGAGAGGGTACGGATACGGGCGTCGGGATTGTCGGGCCGCAGGGACAGTTCCCTGGTGGCCCGCCGGGCGGCGGCCCACTCCCGACCGTGGTCCAGCCAGCCGGCGCGGGAGAAGCGGGAGAGGGTGGAGAGCGACACGTTCCGCGTGACGGACTCCAGCATCAGCAGGCCCTGCGCCTTGCGTTCCTCGGGCGCGAGACCGATGCCGGCGCGGACGGCCGCGCGGACACTGCCGGGGCGAAGTGGGGTGCCGTCGACGAGGACACGGCCGGCGGTCGGCCGGCGGGCGCCGTAGATCGTCTCCAGGATCTCGCTCCTCCCCGAGCCGACGAGCCCCGCGAGGCCGACGATCTCCCCGGGCCGCAGCTGAAGGTCGACGGGCGCGAACTCGCCCTGCCTGGCGAGCCCTTCGGCACGTAGGACCGGTTCACGCGTGGCGGCGACCGGGCCCGGGGAGCGCTCGGGGAAGACGTACTCGACGGTGCGGCCGGTCATCAGCGAGACGACATCGCGGGTGGGGGTGGACTCGGCGGGCAGGCCGCCGGCGACGGCGCGGCCGTCCTTGAGGACGGTGACGCGGTCGCCGATGCGGCGGATCTCCTCCAGCCGGTGGGAGATGTAGACGACGGCGACGCCCTCGGCCGTGAGGTCGCCGACGATACGGAAGAGGTTGTCGACCTCGTCGGGATCCAGCGCGGCGGACGGCTCGTCCATCACGATCAGCCGGACGTCGTGGGAGAGGGCGCGGGCCATGGAGACGATCTGCTGCTGGGCGGCGGACAGGTCGCCGACGTGGCGGGCCGGATCGATCTCGGTGTGCCCGAGCCGCCGCAGCAGCTGGGCGGTCGCGGCCCGGGCGGCGGCGCCGCGTACGACGAAGCCGGCCGACGTCGGCTCGTGCCCGAGGAAGACGTTCTCGGCGACGGACAGCCCTTCGACCAGGTCGAGCTCCTGGTAGATGGTGGCGATGCCGAGGCGCATGGCGGTGATGGGCGACTTCAGGGAGACGATCTCGCCCCGCCAGGTGATCTGCCCGCCGTCGGGCTGGTGCGCACCGGCGAGGACCTTGATCAGCGTGGATTTGCCCGCGCCGTTCTGGCCGAGGAGGCAGTGGACTTCGCCAGCCTGGACCTCCAGGTCCACGCCGTCCAGGGCGCGGACGCCCGGGAACGACTTGGTGATGCCGGACATGGTGAGCAGGGGTGGTTCTGGTGCCATGACGAATCCCCTCGGCGGGTGCGGCCGGTGAGCGGGCAGGGCGGATGGGACTACGAGGGCGGGCTCGGGGCGCCCCCGTCGGTGCGGCGGGGGCGTGCGGAGTGCGGAGTGTGGGTGCACGTCGTGGTGCGGCTCGTGCGTCGACCGGTGCGGGTGGTGCCAGTGGTGCGGGCGTGCGGCGTTGGTGGTGCGGGGCGGTGCGAGCGTGCGATGCGTGGTGCGTGGCCGTACAGACGGTGCAGGTGATGCAGTGCAGGGTGCAGGTAGGGCGATGGAGCGGTGGTGGTGCCTGGCCGCGCCGAAGGTGCGGGTGGCGCGGTGCGGGTGGCGCGGTGCGGGTGGCGCGGTGCGGGTGGTGCCTGGTCGGGCGACCGGGTCGAGGGGTCGGCCCTGAGTGGACAGGGGTCAGGCCGGTGAGAACAGGTGGTCGCTGATGAGCCGGGCCGCTCCGATCACTCCGGCGGTCGCCCCCAACTCCCCCAGTACGATGGGCAGATTGCCGGTGGCCAGCGGCAACGACTGCCGGTAGACCTGGGTACGCACACTGGCCAGCAGCGTGTGCCCGAGCCCGGTCACCCCGCCTCCGATCACCACGAGGCCGGGATTGAAGAAGCTGACCAGTCCGGCGATGACCTGGCCGACCCGGTTGCCTCCTTCGCGGATCAGATCGAGTGCCGTGGCGTCTCCGGCGGCCGCGGCCGCCGACACGTCCACGGCCGTCAGCTGCCCGGCCGCCTCCAGCCGGGCGGCGAGCCCGGGGGAGAGACCGGCGCGCGCGGCGTCCTCGGCGTCGCGGGCGAGTGCGGCACCGCTGAAGTGCGCTTCCAGACAGCCCTTGTTGCCACAGGCGCAAGCCCTGCCGTCCGGCTCGACCTGGATGTGTCCGATGTCCCCGGCGCTGCCTGTCGTACCGCGGTAGACCTCGCCGCCGACGACGATGCCACAGCCGATGCCGGTGCCGATCTTGACGCAGAGGAAGTCGCCCACCGATCGGGCGACGCCCGCGTGCTGCTCCCCCATGGCCATCAGGTTCACGTCGTTGTCGACCATCACCGGGCAGCCGAGGTCCTGGCTCAGCGCCTCGCGGACCGGGAAGCCGTCCCAGCCGGGCATGATCGGCGGCGCGACGGGCACGCCTTCGGGGAAGCGCACCGGGCCGGGCACCCCGATGCCCGCTCCGTCGAAGCCCTCGGCCAGCCCCGACGCCTTGAGCTTGTCGGCCATCGACAGCACCTGCTCGAAGATCGCCACGGGCCCTTCGCGGACGTCCATGGGGTGGTTGAGATGCCCCAGGACCTCGAGCTCCGCGTTGGTGACGGCGACGTCGATCGAGGTGGCGCCGATGTCGACGCCGAGGAAGCGCAGGGCGGGTGCCAGCCGGATGTTGTGGGAGCGGCGACCGCCGCGGGAGGCGGCGAGTCCGTCCGCGACCACCAGGCCGGTCTCCAGCAGCCGGTCGACCTCGACGGCGAGCTTGGACCGGGACAGGTCCACCTGATCGCCCAGCTGTGCACGGGAGTTGGGCCCACCATCACGCAGCAGCCGAAGCAGTCGCGCCTGGTGCGCGTTCGCGGGTCGAGCGGTCATGCGTCTCACGTACCCCTCCCCTCCCCTGCCCTCGGCCTCAGCCCTCTCGGCGCGGGGAACCCTGGCCTTCCGTCTGCTTTCGAGGGGAACGTAGCAGCGCTTTGCCGGAGTGGGAAGAACTTGCGCACGATTCCGGTTGAACTTCTTCCACGCTCAGGACAAAGACCGGTCGCCGGGCCCTCCGGGGGCCCCGCGCGGGCGAGTTGGGACCGGCGCGGGCTCACAGGAACGGTTCGAGGCGGTCCAGGAAAACGCGCTGCGACGCCACGAGCTTCTGCCGCGCGGCCCCGACGCTGAACCACTCGGCACGGTCGATCTCCGGGAACTCCCGCTGCACTCCCGATCCTCGCGGCCACTCCATGGTGAAGGTGCCGGGCACGACGAGGGCGGTGTCGAGATCGCCCTCCATCGCCCACACGGTGACGACCTTGCCGTTCGACTGCCGTGTCTCGCCGAGGGGGATCCAGTCGCCGACGGGCGGCTGGAGCCCCAGCTCCTCCTCGAACTCCCGCCGCGCGGCGGCCATCGGATCCTCGTCCGGCGTGTACTCCCCCTTGGGGATCGACCAGGCCGCCTCGTCGCGCGACGCCCAGAACGGGCCGCCCATGTGCCCGATGAGGATCTCGGCCTCCGCGTCCCGCCGCCGGTAGAGCAGCAGTCCGGCACTTCGCTTCGTCTCCATGCCGCCCAGTGTGGCGGGGCGTGCGCTCACGGGCAGCGGATGACCTGGCCCGCGTACGAGAGGTTTCCGCCGAAGCCGAAGAGGAGTACGGGATCGCCCGAGGTGATCTCGCCGCGCGAGACGAGCTTGGACAGCGCCATCGGGATGGATGCCGCGGAGGTGTTGCCGGACTCGACGACATCGCGGGCGACGACCGCGTTGACCGCGCCGATCCGCTGGGCGACGGGCTCGATGATCCGGAGGTTGGCCTGGTGCAGGACGACGGCGGCCAGTTCCTCGGGAGCGACGCCGGCCCGTTCGCAGACCTGGCGGGCGATGGGCGGGAGCTGGGTGGTGGCCCACCGGTAGACGGACTGCCCCTCCTGCGCGAAGCGGGGCGGGGTGCCCTCGATCCGTACGGCGTGCCCCATCTCGGGCACCGAACCCCACAGGACCGGACCGATGCCGGGCTCCTGACCGGGCCGGGTGGCCTCCACCACGGCGGCCCCGGCGCCGTCGCCGACGAGCACGCAGGTGGTCCGGTCGGTCCAGTCGGTGACGTCGGCCATCTTGTCCGCGCCGATGACCAGGGCCCGGGTGGCCGCCCCCGCGCGCACCGTGTGGTCCGCTGTGGCGAGTGCGTGGGTGAAGCCGGCGCACACGACGTTGAGGTCCATCACCGCGGGGGAGCCCATGCCGAGCCGGGCCGCCACGCGCGCGGCCGTGTTGGGCGAGCGGTCGACGGCCGTGGACGTGGCGACCAGCACCAGGTCGATGTCGGCGGGGGTGAGCCCGGCCGAGGCGAGGGCCTTGGCACCGGCGTGAGCGGCCAGTTCGTCGACGGGCTCGTCGGGGCCTGCGACGTGCCGGCTCTTGATGCCCACACGGCTGCGGATCCACTCGTCGCTCGTGTCGACCATGGCCGCCAGGTCGTCATTGGTGAGCACCTTGGCGGGCTGATAGTGCCCGACGGCGACGACACGTGAGCCGGTCATGGAGGGTCCCCCTCGGTGAGATGCAGGAACCACCCAGTCTTCGCGGCTACCCGCCGGTACGACGGCAGGTGATCCGACAAGCTTCACCGGGCGGTCTTTGGAGCTTCCCCAACGACAGCCTTGCGTTTGCGCGGCGCGACCCTTGAGCGCGCCTCGAAGGCATACTGTAGACAATTTTGTCGACTTCATTTGCGGGGCGGTCCCCCGTCCCGAAACCGAGGCTCCGCTCCGGACCGCGTAAAGCACCTTCGGCGGTGTCCTCACTCGCCGGAGGGGCTGCAGATGCCGTGCGCGGCACCCCCAGCCCGCGAACGGAGGCAGACCCGGCCCCGCCGGCGATTGCGGCGCGGTTTTCGGGGCGGAGCCCCGACGCGGGGCAAATGCGACATGCGGGCGGCGGGCACCCGGGGCGCGGCGGCGCAGACGCGAACACCACGGCGTGCGCGTACTGCGGCGTCGGCCGCAACCTCACCCTGCACGTGCAGGACAATGAGATCGTCAAGGTCACCTCGCCGTACGACAACCCGGTGACCCAAGGCAACCCCTGCGTCAAGGGTCGCTTCGGCTACCGACACGTACAGAATCGGGATTGATCGCCATGGGACGGGTCACCGAGCGCCGCCGCACCCTCCGGATCCGAGACGGGGTGGTCTCCTCGCGCGCCGACACCCTGGTAGCGGAGGAGCCTTTGGAGATCCGGCTGAACGGCAGACCGCTGGCGATCACGATGCGCACCCCGGGTGACGACTTCGCGTTGGCGGCGGGCTTCCTGGTGAGCGAGGGGGTGCTCGGAGCGGCCGGGGAACTGCGGTCCATCGTGTACTGCGCGGGAGCCCAGGACGACGGCTCCAACACGTACAACGTGGTCGACGTGCAGCTCGCGCCCGGTGTGCCGGTCCCGGACATCACGCTGGAGCGCAACGTCTACACGACGTCGTCGTGCGGGCTGTGCGGCAAGGCGAGCCTGGACGCCGTCCGGACGACCGCCCGTTTCGCGATCGCCGACACTCCCCCGGTCCGTATCGAGCCCTCGCTGCTCGCCGGCCTCCCCGAACGGCTGCGCGCGGCACAGCGGGTCTTCGACCGGACCGGGGGCCTGCACGCGGCGGCGCTGTTCTCGCCCGAGGGGGAGCTGCTGGACATACGGGAGGACGTCGGCCGGCACAACGCGGTCGACAAGATCGTCGGCCGGGCGCTGCGGGACGGCAGGCTGCCGCTGTCCCGGTCGATCCTCCTGGTCTCGGGGCGGGCGTCGTTCGAGCTGGCGCAGAAGGCGGTGATGGCGGGCATCCCCGTGCTCGCGGCCGTCTCGGCGCCCTCGTCGCTCGCGGTGGACCTGGCGGCCGAGACGGGCCTGACGCTCGTCGGCTTTCTGCGCGGCGCCAACATGAACGTGTACGCGGGCGACGAGCGCATCGCCCTGGGCACCGGGGTCTGAGGCCGCCCCGCGGGCGCGGCCCCTGCCGACGGGGAGCGCCCCCTGCACCGGCCGGTTCCTTCCGTCCCCTGGTGTCCCGCGGATGCGAGAGCCCTCGCGCGCCCGGCGGGGCCCCTGTGCGGGACGCGGGCTCAGCGTCCCGCCCGGCGTCCGGCGTCCGAGGGCGGCGGGATCATCTGGAGCGTGAGGGTCGCCGGCGGCTCGGCGATGCCGGGGCCGCCCGCCTCGGCCCACGCGATCACGTCATCCGTCGCATCGTCGTCGAGGGCCCATCCGATCCACGCGGCGCGGGCACCGCGGCGGCGGCCCTCGGTGGAAGGCTGCACGACGATGACGTTGGCCTGGCCGCAGGGCCCAAGACAGTCACTGGTGCGGAGGGCGAGCCGCCCGCCGGACGCGGCTGCGGCGTCACGCAGTCTGGCGAGCTGGCCGGCGTGGTCGGTGCCGGGGTTCTTGCGCGCGTCGCCGCAGCAGCACCCCCGGCAGACGACCAGGGTGCAGGGGCGGGCGCCGAAGGGGCGTATCGGATACGTCATCACCGGGTGATCTTCGCAGTCGCACGACGGGGCCGCGTCGGCGCGGCGGCAAACCGGCCACACCCGGGCGGGCATCCGCACGACCTGGTGGCGGCGGCGGACTCCAGCACGGGTGGCGCCTCTTCCGGGCGCCGAAACCAACGGAGCTCGCTCGTAAGCCCGTCGGCGGCACCGAGATCCAGCGGTCACCCGCAAGAGAGCGCCGGTAGCTGCTGAGGGTCCCAGTTGTACTCGCCGAGAAAACAACGGAGTAGCCCCTGACTTGGACCGTTGCCGTTGAGTCGTCGGCTCGTGGGCTGTACGTGTGGGGGACGGTGGTGGAGGGGTGGGCGGAGCAACGCGAGTCCGCGCATCGCCACTCGGAGCCCGTACACGGGCCGCTTGCCCGCCTCCTGCGCTGGCACGACGTGGCCGTACGCCGGTCCATGACGGCCGACCTGACCGACCGAGTCGACCTGGTCTCGGCGCGGGCCTCGAGCACCGTGCGCGGGAACTGGACGCGGTGAGAGCCCCAGCACCCGCCCCCGACTCGACGAGATCGCGGCCCGCACCCGGCATCCCGGAACCCTGGGCGCGGTCAGCGGTTCGCCGACGTTGTCGGCGAACCACCGGACAATCGCGTCGTGATGGATGTGGACACCGACGAAGCCGCGTTGCAAGCCCTGGACGCCGCGTACGGCGCGTCAATGATTCGGCCGCCGTGCCCCAGTCGCATCGGCGGGGGGGTGTGGGGCGCCACTGAATGTGCGGTCGTTGCCGTGCACCGGCAGCGTGGACAGATCGGGTGTGCCCGTCAGGCACCTGTCAGGAACGCGTAAGAAGCATGTAGAGTCCGCTGCGGTGTGCCGGGAAGCCTGGTCGGCGAACAAGGGACAGTTGTCTTCGCTGATCGGGAGTTTCTCGCATGGTGCTCGTAGCCGTCTTCGGCGCCGCTCTGCTCATCGCGGTGCTGCTCTCCGGGCTCGCGGCCCGGACCGTACTGTCCACGTCCTTCCTCTTCCTCGTCGGCGGCGCGCTCGTCAGTGACGGCTTCCTCGGGCTGATCCACATCACGCCGGAGAGCGAGATCGTCGCGGTCACCGCCGACTTGGCGCTGTTCGCCGTGCTGTTCACCGACGGCATGCACGTGTCCTTCCCCAAGCTGCGTGCCAACTGGAAGAACCCGGCCCGGGCCCTCGGCCTCGGGATGCCGCTCGCCTTCGTCGGCATGGCATTGGTCACCCACTACCTGGTCGGCCTGGACTGGACTACGTCCTTCCTCGTCGGCGCCGTCCTGGCGCCGACCGACCCGGTGTTCGCCTCCGCCATCGTGAGCCGCAAGGAAGTGCCCGCCAAGCTGCGGCAGCTGCTGAATGTGGAGAGCGGCATCAACGACGGGCTCGCACTCCCGGTCGTCCTGGTCCTCATCGCCGCTGCCGGCCCGAGCAGTGGCCACGCCGAGGCGTCGTTCGGGAAGATCGGAATGGAGCTGGCGCTGGGGCTCGCCTTCGGCGTGCTGCTGCCGCTGCTCGTCAACGGGCTCGTACGTTTCCGTCTGTTGGGCGCTGAGCCGAAGCTGCAGCCGCTGCTGCCGCTGGCCACCGGGATCATCCTGTACGCCGTGTGCCACCTGACCCACGCCAACCCCTACCTGGCGGCGTTCTCGGCGGGCGCCGTGATCGTGGCCGTATCGCCGGAGGCCAAGACGGCGTTCGAGCCGCTCGGCGAGGCGCTGGCGGAGTTGGCCAAGTTCGCCGCCCTGCTTGTCTTCGGCGCGCTCCTGACGCCGCAGCTCTTCGGAGACCTCTCCTTCGGCGGATACGTCGCGGTGTTCCTGGCGATCGTGCTCATCCGACCCGCATCGCTCCTGCTCTCGCTCATCGGCACGCGGTTCGACCGCCGCGAGAAGCTGGTCGCCGCCTGGTTCGGGCCCAAGGGGTTCGCATCGGTCGTCTACGGGCTGCTCCTGCTCCAGGCCGGTATTCCGCAGGGCGAGCAGGCGTTCACGCTCATCGCCGTCTGCATCGCGTTCTCGATCATCGCCCACAGCAGCACCGACGTACCCATCGCCAGGCTGTTCGACGTCGATGACCTCGCCGGGATCCCGGACAAGGAGGACGATGCCACGGTTGCCCGGCAGCACTGAGGGCGATGCCCAAGGAGGAGACGTGTTGATGTTTCAGTGGCTGTGGATCGCCGTCTCGTCAACCGTGATGCTGCCCCTCGGTGCGGCGCTGATGGCCGGGCGTGTGCCGCGGTGGATGCGGCGGGACTCCACGCCCGGCGGGCTGAAGGTGAAGGGGATCGCGGCGTTCGTCCTGTACGCGGGCCTCCTGGTTCCGCCGGTCACGGCCCTCTCCGGTATGGGACTCGAGGCTGCGGAGCTCGTGCGCATGGTGCTGGTGCCCATGGCCGTCTTCGGCGGACACGGACTCATCCTGGGCGCGACGCTCTGCGAGCGATTCAACCGCCGTGAGGCAGCGAACTGGCCGACCGTCAATGCCGGCGGCGAGGTAGGTGGGTCATGAACGGGCGGTTCAGGCGTCTGGCTTTGGGATGGCTGGCCGGCGGCGGTGCCGTGTTGGTCGGCGGTGGGGCTGTGATGTACGTGTTTCCGGGCCCTGGCTCGCTCATGCTGGCAGCGGGTGTGGTCCTTCTGCTCATGGCGGCGGTTCTGCACCTCTGCTCCCGGGACGGGCGGTGACGGCCGTGGACCGGCGCAGCGCACGGCACAGGCAGCGGTACGAGCGGCGGTTGCGGATCGAGGAACTGGCGCCCGGTATGGAAGCGGCTCTAGTGCCGTTCGTCTGGCGTGCGGGCCTACCCGGCCGGGGTGCCGCCGTAGGCTGGTGTGCTGTGTTCGTCGCCTTCGTCGACCGCCCGGCCGGCGGCGTCCTGGCCGACCCGCAGCCCGGTTCGTTGGTCTTTGCCGGGTGGACTTCGGTGGTCGCCGCGTGGGTGTGCTGCCGTTTGGGCATGTGGCGTGTCGCCGCCGACCGAGAGGGTGTGCACGTCCGCAGGTTCTGGGCGGTGCGATGCATTCCGTGGTCGGCGATCGGTCACGTCGAGCTTCGCCGCGACGGGTTCCTCGGGTTTTCCGGCCCCGAGGCGGAGGTCTTGGCAGGCTCCTTCTTGCCGCCGTGGGCGAACCGGCTGTTGCGTCGTACCAGCCACGGCAGCCACGTGGCGGACACCTTGACGGTGCTCTCCCGCCACCCTGAGCTGCGGCCTCAGGGCCAGGCAGTCCGTGCTGTGACGGGCGTGGCGTTCGTCTGGTGGGTGCTGCCGCTGGCCGTCGTGCTCTTCGCCGCGACGGAGATACTGCACAGGTGACCCTTCCCGGTGGTGGATGAGGAGGGGTCAGTCGGCGGGCTGGAGGGGGCTGGCGGGCCAGTCGAGGAGACGGGCGCCGAGCGCGGCGGTCTGGAGGACGTATCGCTGCTCGGGATCGGTGGGGTCATGGCCGGTGAGCTGCCGGATGCGCCCGAGCCGGTAGCTGACGGCTCGGACGCTGAGGCCGAGCAGCCGCGCGGTGGTGGTGTTGAGGCAGCCGCTGGCGAAGTACGCGGTGAGGGTTTCCAGGAGCGGCTGGGGGCCGCCGCGGGCTCCTTCGAGCCCGCCGAGCACGGTGGCGACGAGGTCGGTGATGGCCGCTCGGTCCCTGCCGAGCACCTGGAAGACCAGGACGTCGGCGGCGTCCACGACCTGGGTGCGCAGGCCCAGGGTCGCGGCGAGGTCGAGGGTGCTGCGGGCTTCCCGGTAGGAGCGGACGATGCCGCTGGGTCCGGGCCGGGGCCGACTGACGGCGATCCGATAGTGGTCGCCGACGGCGTGGCGCACTGTGTCGGCGAGGGAGGCGGGTACCTCCGTCGCCGCGCCGGGGGACACGCACACCAGCAGGCCCTCCTTGGTGGTGATCAGCACTTCGCGGGCGCTGAACCGGGCCACCAGCGCCTCCTCGACGTAACGGGTCGCGGCATCCCCAGCCCCGAAGGCGTCTGCTGCGCGGACGACGGCGATGACGTGGGGGCCCAGCAGACGGAACCCGAACCGCTCGGCCCGTTCGGCGAGCCGGCCGAGGTGGGTGCGGCCTTCCAGGAGGTCGTCGACGAACTCGCGCCGTGTCGCCTCCTCTCCGCGGATCGCCGCCCGGTGAGCGGTCTCGTACGCCTCGGTCAGGGCCACCGTCGTATCGCCGACGGCCCACAGGACCGTGGAGACCACCTGTTCGAGGGCTTCGCGGTCCCGTGCCTGTTTCGTGCCGGGCAGATCCGACCAGTGGCGGCAGGCGGAGCCCAGGCAGGCGCCGACAAGGGTCCGCAGCGGAGTGCCGTCGTCCGCCGCGGCGATCGCGAGTTCCCTGAAGGGCTCGAGGTCTGCCTCCGCCAGCCGTCGCTTGTTGAGGGAGACTTCGGCGAGTTGCTCCTCGAAGCCCTCCAGCGCACCGGCCGCCGGCAGGTCCCTCTCCGCTGCGGCCGTTCCCGCGGCTGCCTGCGCTGCGTCGCCCCGCTTGCCCGTCTCCATGGTCCCATTTTGCCGGACCTCGGCAATATGTGATGGTACGAGACGGCCGTCGCTGTACATCCTCGGCAGGCGTCCGGTCGAAGGGCACGGGTAGCCCGTGAATACATAGCACCCGGCGATGTCCGCGCTCGGACTCGAAGGGGGTGCCGCGTCGTGCCCCGAACCCGCTCTCCGGCGTTGATGCGGAGGCTGACCCACCTCCTCCTGCTCGCTTTGGCCTGCCTGCTCGCGGCCCCGTCGATCAGCGCGGCGCAGTCGCCGTCGACCGTGCTCGTCACCCGTGTCGACGGCACCATCACCCCCGTCGTCGCCGATCACCTCCGGCAAGGGTTGCGCACCGCCGAACAGGACCGGCACGCGGCGTATGTGATCGAGCTCGATACGCCGGGCGGGTTGCTGCAGTCCACCAGGGAGATCGTCCAGGACTTCCTCGCGTCGGAGGTTCCCGTGGTCGTCTACGTCGCCCCGCCCGGAGCGCGCGCCGCGTCCGCGGGGGCCTACATCGCCATGGCCGCGCACGTCGCCGCCATGGCGCCCGGTACCCACATCGGGGCCGGCACGCCGGTGACCGGTCAGGGCGAGGAGGCGAGCGACAAGGTCGTCAGTGACGCGGCCGCGTTCGCGGTGTCGATCGCCGAGGAGCGAGGGCGCAGTACGCGGTTCGCCGAGGACATGGTGCGCAAGGGCATGGCGGTGCCCGACCAGGAAGCCGTACGGATGGACGTGGTCGACCTGGTCGCGCCGTCCCGGGACGCCCTGCTCACCGAGCTGGACGGACGGCGGATCGTCGTCGGCCCGGCCGACGCCCCGCACGAGGTCGTCCTGCGGACGACCGGCGCTCAGGTGGTGGAGCACGACCTCGGCTTCTTCGGCGAGCTCCGGCAGCTGCTGGCCAGCCCCGAGCTGGCATTCCTCTTCCTGTCGATCGGCACACTGGCATTGATATACGAGCTGGCCAGCCCCGGTATGGGCCTCGGAGGGGTTACGGGGGCGATCCTCCTGGTCCTCGGATTCGTCGCGCTCAGCGTGCTGCCGTTCAACGTCGGCGGCCTGCTGCTCCTTGCACTCGCCGCCGCGCTGTTCGTCGCGGAGGTGCTCACACCAGGGGTCGGGATCTTCGCCGCCGGAGGGACCGTGTCGCTCGTGTTCGCGGGCGTGCTGCTCTTCCGGGGCGAGCTGGGCGTGGATCCCGCCGTCCTGTGGCCCACCGCCGTGGTGGTGGGAGGCGGTTCGCTGCTGGCGGGCCGGCTGGCGTGGCGTGCCCGTCGGGCGCCTGCCACGACCGGGCACGAGGGGCTGGTGGGCCGTGAGGCCGTCGTACGCCGAGTCGATCCCCGCACCGGTACAGGTCAGGTGCTGCTCGAGGGCGCCTGGTGGACCGCCCGCGGCCGCGACGCCCCGATCGTCGCAGGAGAGCACGTCCGCGTCGTGGATCTCGAAGGACTGGACCTGATCGTCGAAGGTGCCGGCCCCGAGGGGGGCCGGGAGACCGAACAGGAGGCTGGACCATGAACTCAGGACTGATCGGCATCATCCTCGGCGCAGCGGTGCTGCTCCTGCTGCTGATGGCCGCCGTGAAGGTGGTGCCGGAGTACGAACGCGGGGTGATCTTCCGGCTCGGACGGATCATCGGAGCCAAGGGGCCAGGGCTGTTCGTCATCATTCCCGTGGTGGACCGCATGGTTCGCGTCTCGCTGCGGACGGTGACGATGGACATCCCGCCGCAGGACGTCATCACCAAGGACAACGTCACCGTACGGGTCAACGCCGTGACGTACTTCAACGTCGTCGATGCCAACCGCTCCGTCGTGTCGATCGAGGACCACATCAAGGGCACCTCGCAGATAGCCCAGACCACGCTGCGCAGCATCCTCGGCCAGGTGGACCTGGACGAGCTGCTGGTCAACCGTGACGAGATCAACCAGCGTCTCCAGCAGATCATCGACGACGTGACCAACCCCTGGGGCGTCAAGGTCACCCTGGTCGAGGTGAAGGACGTCGAGCTGCCGGAAGCCATGCGCCGCGCGATGGCCCGGCAGGCCGAGGCTGAGCGCGACCGGCGCGCCAAGGTCATTCACGCCAAGGGCGAGTTCGAGGCCGCGCAGACGCTCGCGGATGCGGCGGAACGGCTTGAGGGCCACCCCGCCGCCATGCACCTGCGGATCCTCTCCACCATGGCCGAGGTCTCCTCCGAGCGGAACTCCACCCTCATCTTCCCGCTGCCCATGGAGGTGCTGCGCCTCGTCGACATGCTCCGCCCGCCCGATGCCGGGAGTTCCCCCCGTCCCGTACAGACATGAGAACGCAGGTGATCGGAGTGAACCCTTCGATGGACGACCGGCGCATCCTCGCGGAGATGGAGCGGCACCTCGCCCGGGACGCCCCGGAGCTGGCCTCGCTGATGGACGCCCTCAACCGTCAGTTCCCGGAGGACGGCCATGAGAACGAGAGCGACAACAAGGCATCACACGAGTGGTACGGGAAGCTGGCCATCGTGCTCGCCGTGGTAGCGGTGGTCGGCATGCTCCTCACGGCGATCCTCAGCGGGCAGACGTCGCCCGACGACAACCAGAGCCCGCCGCACGGCGTTACTCCGGCCCATTCCCTGCACATGCAGCGCCGCGTCCTGCCGGCAACGCCGGCGAAAGGACGGCGCGCGCAGCGATCCGCTACCCCACGGCACGCGCGGGACGGCATTCCGACCCTCTCACCTGAGGCCGTCGGAAGGATTTCGAGAAGGCGTCCACCGGTGACCCCATGTCAGTTGCGCTCGCCCCCTCTCCGGCCCATCCGATCCCCACGCCGTTGATCGACGAGCCGCACGCCTACCGCCCTGAACGCGCACCACCCGGCCGCTGGCAGGCTCCGACCCGAAGCGTACGAAGACCCCTGACCGCCGAGAGATCAGCCGCATGCCCCGGAGAAACCGCCGGACCCGCACCTTCCTCGGGCGGCTCCCCCTGCCGGAGCACACCTTCGTGGCAGACGCTCTGCGCACGGAGACCGTGGGCGGCATGGTTCTGCTCGCCGCGGCGGCCGTCGCGCTGGTGTGGGCGAACACGCCGCTGAGCGGCGCGTACGAGTCAATACGCGACTTCCACTTCGGCATCGAAGCACTGGGCCTGAACCTCTCCGTGGCCCACTGGACGGCGGACGGACTGCTGAGCATCTTCTTCTTCGTGGCCGGCGCCGAACTCAAGCGCGAGTTGGTCATCGGTGAACTGCGCCATCGGGGAACCGCCCTCCTGCCCGTAGTCGCGGCCGCCAGCGGCATGCTCGTGCCGGCACTGGTCTACGGACTCGTCGCCACCTCCAGGGGCGGTACGTGGAACGGCTGGGCCGTCCCCATGGCCACGGACATCGCCTTCGCACTGGGCGTGCTCGCGGTGATCAGCACCCATCTGCCCTCCGCCCTGCGCGCGTTCCTGCTCACCGTCGCCGTGGTCGACGACCTCGGGGCCATCGTCGTCATCGCCATCTTCTACACGTCCACGATCCACCTTCCCGCCCTCATCGGCGCCGTACTCGGCCTCGGGCTGTTCTTCCACTTGCATGACCGGAGGCGGGTGCACGGCTGGTACTGGTACCTGCCCCTGGCGCTGGCCATCTGGGGGCTGACGCACGCCAGCGGCGTCCACGCCACCGTGGCTGGAGTCGCCATGGGGCTCATGCTGCGCGTGGCGAAGGACGGCGAGCAAGGCAGGCGTCCGGCCGAGCGGATCGCCCACCTGGCCCGGCCCGTCTCCGCCGGGGTGGCCGTCCCGCTCTTCGCGCTCTTCGCGGCCGGAGTGAGCGTTTCCGGCGACACTTTGGGCGACGTCGTCGAACGCCCCGAACCCCTGGGCGTGGCGCTCGGCCTGGCCGCCGGCAAGGTCCTGGGCATCGCAGGCGGCTCCTACCTCGCCGTGCGCTTCACCCGAGCCCGACTCAGCGAGGACCTCGCCTGGGCCGACGTCGTCGCCGTGGCCATGCTGGCCGGCATCGGATTCACCGTGTCCCTGCTCATCGGCGAACTGGCCTACCTCGATCCGGCCGAGCTGGAGCACATCAAGGCCGGAGTCCTCCTGGGCTCCCTGACTTCTGCCGTCGTGGCCTGCCTGCTGCTGAGGCTGCGGAACAACAAATACCGGCGGCTGTACGAGGCGGAGACCGCCGACCAGAACGCGGACGGCATTCCGGACATCTACCAGCTTGGCGATGCCCATGAGCGTCGGCGCGGCACGCGCCCGAAGGCCAGGGAGCCCGACCACCCTCCCTCGAGCAACGGCCAGGGCCACCAACCGCGCTCATCAGGCCCACGCCTGCGAAAGGGTGGTCATTACCGAGGTGGACGGCGGCCCACGACGTAGGCGACGAGTACACCGGCGAGCATCGACCACGCCACCGCTGCACATCCCGTTCGTCATCCCACGATGCCGAGGAGGAGCGCAGCTACCAAGCCGCCGTCAGAGCCCGTGAGTTGGTGACGAAGGCCCCACTCCCGGCGCGCGCTCGCCGGTTCCCGTATCTCCGCAACTGCGGTCCTGATGACAAGGGCGGCGGCGATGATCACAACCGTCGGAACGGAGGGTCCATGGTGCTTGCTTCCCGTCAGTGTTCCGGAGCACCGGCTCGCTGGTAGATGTCGGGGATGCCGTCGTGGTCGTCGTCGCGGTTCTCTTCCTCGTACAGGCGGCGGTATACACCGTTGCGCCGCTTGATCAGGAGGGCGGCGAGGCAGGCGGCCACGACGGAGCCGACGAGAACGGCGGCCTTGATGTGTTCGGCGGTGGCCGGATCGGGGAAGGCCAGTTCGCCGATGAGCAGCGCGACGGTGAAGCCGATCCCCGCCAGCACCGCGAGCGCGAAGACGTCCGCCCAGGCCAGTTCGGGGTTCAGACGGGCTCGGGTGAAGCGGGCCGCCAGGTACGTGCCGGCGAAGATGCCGAGGGCCTTGCCGGCGACCAGGCCCAGCACAACGCCGAGCGGCTCCGGTTCGGTGAAGACCTGTCCCAGGGAGGCGGCCGTGATGCTGACGCCGGAGGCGAAGAGCGCGAACAGAGGCACTGCGATACCGGCGGACACGGGGTGCAGGAGGTGGGAGGTGCGCTCGGCGGGGGAGGCGTCCTCGCTCTTGTCGCGGGTGGTGCGCAGGATCAGGCCCATCGCGACACCGGCGACGGTGGCGTGGACGCCGCCGTTGTACATCAGCGCCCAGATCGCGATGCCGAGCGGCACGTACCACCACCAGCCGCGCACGCGGAAGCGCTGGAGCAGGTAGAAGACGACCAGGCCGGCGAACGCGCCGCCCAGTGCCGCGAAGTTCAGGTCGCTCGTGAAGAAGATCGCGATGACGAGGATCCCGCCGAGGTCGTCGACGACGGCGAGCGTGAGCAGGAACGCCCTGAGTGCGGCGGGCAGATGGCTGCTGAGGACCGCGAGCACGGCGAGCGCGAAGGCGATGTCGGTGGCCATCGGCACGGCCCAGCCATTCACGTTTCCACCACCGGCGGAGGCGGTGATGGCGTAGAAGGCGGCGGGAACGACCATGCCGCTGACCGCGGCGATGACCGGGAGGGCGGCGGTGGCGGGCGTGCGCAGTTCACCGACGACCAGCTCTCGCTTCAGCTCGATGCCGGCGACGAGGAAGAAGACGGCGAGCAGTCCGTCGGCGGTCCAGTGGCCGACGGAGAGGTCCAGGCCGAGTGCCGGGATGCCGAAGTGGAAGTCACGTATTCGCTCGTAGACATCGCCCCAGGGGCTGTTCACCCACACCAGCGCCGCCACGGCGGCGGCGAGGAGCACCAGGCCGCCGACCGTTTCCGTCCTGAGGGCCTGGACCACGGCGTTGCGTTCCGGCAGGGGCAGCAGGCCGAGGAAGGGGGAGCGCTCGCGTGGGGCGGCAGCCATCGGTGGACCTCCGGAAAGTGATCGGCATATGGGCACACGGGCCCAAGGACGCCGACCAGACTTCCCGGCACACCGCGCGTCTCACACGGCCGCTGGGCAGCCGTCGTTGACGCGTTCTTCACACCCTAACCGCACCTACGCGATCCCACTAGAGGGCGTTTCACCTGCTGAAACGCACTCAGAGACATGACGAGCGGGCCCGTCCACACCAAGGGCGCGAGGTGTGGACGGGCCCTCCCCCTGCCTTCGGCGGGGGGGGGACCCCCAGGAGCCGGACCGCGGGGGCGGTCAGACGGTGGTCTTCACCGACTCCTGGTCTTCGTCGTCCTCGGTGATCTCACCGGCGTTGCGAGCGCGGACGAACTCCAGGAAGGAGTTCAGCTCGCGCTTGACGACCGGGACGAGGAGGTACAGGCCGATGATGTTGATGACGGCGAGCATGAACAGCACCGCGTCGGCCATGTCGATCAGCGTCTGCAGCGTGAGCAGCGATCCGGCGACGGCGAACAGGGTGTAGAAGACCTTGAAGGTCAGCTCGCTGGCCTGGCTGCGGCCGAAGAGGTGCGTCCAGGCCTTCATGCAGTAGTAGCCCCAGGTCAGCACTGTGGAGATCGCGAACAGCATCACCGCGATGGTGAGGATGTACGGGAACCAGGGCAGCACCGTGGCGAAGGCGTCGGAGGTGATCGTGACGCCGCCGATGGACTCATCGCCCTCACGGACCTCGACATAGCTGGCGGGGTTGGCGATGACGATGGTCAGCGCGGTCATCGTGCAGATGACCACGGTGTCGATGAACGGCTCCAGCAGGGCGACCAGGCCCTCGCTGGCGGGGTGCTTGGTCTTGACCGCGGAGTGCGCGATCGGCGCGGAGCCGAGACCGGCCTCGTTGGAGAACGCGGCCCGCTTGAAACCGATGATCAGCGCGCCGAGCACACCACCGGCGACACCCTGCGGGTTGAAGGCGCCCTCGATGATGGTGCCGATCGCGGCCGGCACGGCGGAGACGTGCACCAGGATGACGACCAGGCAGGCCGCGATGTAGATGCCGGCCATGGCGGGGACGAGCTTGCTGGTGACGCTGGCGATGGAGCGGATGCCCCCGAGCAGGACGATGCCGACGAGGGCCGCGATGAGGATGCCGAAGAACAGGGCGCCGGCGGAGGAGCCCATCAGGCCGTCCTCGCCGCCGGTGACGGAGACCAGCTGGGCGTAGGACTGGTTGACCTGGAACAGGTTGCCGCCGAAGAGGCCGAAGAACAGGATCATGAAGGAGGCGAGGACCGCGAGGACCTTGCCGAGGGTCTTGCCGTTCTTGCCGAAGCGGTCGGCCAGGCCCTTGGGCAGGTAGTGCATCGGGCCGCCCGAGACGGTGCCGTCGGCGTGTACCTCTCGGTACTTCACACCGAGCGTGACCTCGACGAACTTGGTGGCCATACCGAGCAGGCCGCACAGGATCATCCAGAACGTGGCGCCGGGGCCACCGATGGAGACGGCGACGGCCACACCGGCGATGTTCCCGAGGCCGACCGTGCCGGAGACGGCGGCGGTCAGAGCCTGGAAGTGGTTGACCTCGCCGGCCGACCCCTTCTCGTCGTACTTCCCTCTCACCACGTCGAAGGCGAGCTTGAACTTGCGGACCTGCACGAACCCGAACCAGCCGGTGAAGACGAGACCGGCGACGACGAGCCAGGCGACGATGAGGGGCAGCTCCGTCCCGCCTACAGGAACGGAGTAGAAGACGACTTCCCCGAGCCAGGTGGCTATGGGCTCGAAGAATCCGCTGACGGCTTCGTCGACGGATGTGGTGATGGAGTCGAGTGACACGTTGGCTACCTCGTGGGCGCAGGACCGGCGTGGGGGTGGGGCCGGTTGGTGTGCGGGCTTGAGTGAACGCCGTTGTCCGATCGGCGACGGGTGCGCTCCGCGAACTCGGAACGTGATCACCCTGGTCTTGCAGCTGGGCATGGGCCCGGGTCCCCGAAGGCCGCGACAGGCGGCCGCGGACGAGTTGCGTAGTTCTACCACGGCCTTTACGAGATCTTTAGTGACTCGAATCACATAACGGTCAGTAACATTCGAAAGTCCCAGGAAGCGAGACCGGACCGTTATTCGGACAGCCTGATTCGTTCACCGGACATTTACGTCCCGTCGGTCCTCTGGCGCGGTCGTGGCGGGGTTGGGTGAACTCCCTGCGATCCGTGCCGGGCGCGAGGCACTCTACGCGGATGACTTCCCTTCCCCTTCAGTCCTCGCCCGGCGGCCGGTGCTCGCCCGGCGGCGTCGGACACCTGAGTGTCCGCGGTGACGAGGCACTGGCCGACCGCCTCGCCGCCAAGCTCCAAGATGTCTACCGGGAACGGGTCACACCGGCCGCCACCCGCCGGGGACTCGCCGAACTCCTCAGGCGCTACCCAAAGCCGCGTACTGCCGGGTGCTGATCCCGGCAGCGCCTCGCCGACGGGCCGTTGGACCACCGATTTCGTCGCGACGCCTTTAGGCTGGCGCATGAGTTCCGTCTCTCCCGCCCCGAAACGGCTGAGCCAAGGATGAGCAGTGGCGAAGTGGCTGGTGACGCTTGGCGGCCTCGCACTGGCGATGCTCGCCCTCAGGGACGTGTTCCACACCCTGTGGCACCCGACCCGCCACGGAGGACTCAGCAGAGGCGTCATGACCGTCGCCTGGCGAATCTCAGCCCGTTTCGGCAGACGGCGCGCGGTCGGCCTGGCAGGCCCTCTCGGCATGGTCACCGTCGTGGCCCTCTGGGCGGTCACGGTCATCGCCGGGTGGGCTTTGATGTACTGGCCGCACATGCCGGGCGGCTTCTCGTTCGCCACGGGGCTGGCGCCGGCGGAACACTCGGGCTTCCTGGACGCCGTCTACCTCTCCATCGTCACCATGGCCACCCTGGGCCTCGGCGACATCGCGCCGACCGACGGGTGGCTGCGCATCCTCGGCCCCATCGAGGCCGTGGTCGGCTTCGCCCTGCTGACGGCCACGGTGAGCTGGGTCCTGGGCATCTATCCCGCCCTGGCCCGCCGCCGAGCCGTCGCCCTGCGCATCTCCCAGCTACGGCGCGCCGGCCTGCGGGAGCAGCAGCTGTCCACGTCCGTGGCCTGCACCGCCTTGCAGAACCTCGCCGCCGACCTGGCTCACGTCTGTGTGGACTACCGGCAGTACGCCGAGTCGTACTACTTCCACGACGGTGACGAGAACACCTCCCTGGCCGCGAACATCATGTACCTCGCCGCCGTGGCGGAACAGCTGCCGGACGGCACCGGTGAAGAGCGCCGGCTGGTCAAGGAGCTCTTGCGCGTTTCCCTGCACGATCTTGCGGTCACCCTCGATGAACGGTTCCTCCACACCGGTGGAACGACTCAGCAGGTCCTCGCCCGGTACGCACAGGACCACGGGCGCGCCGCGAAGGTGTGACGGCCAGTCCGTGGGCGAGATCCGGCGCGCCGTCAGAGATCCTGCTCGGGCCAGTCCAGCAGGCGTGCGCCGATGACCGCTGTCTGGAGCGTGTAGCGATCGACGGCGTCCCCGGGGTCGGCGCCTGTCAGCTTATGGATGCGTTCCAGCCGGTAGGTCATGGCCCTCACGCTCAGGGAGAGGCGGCGGGCCGCCTCGGCGGACACACAGCCGGTGTCGAAGTACGCAGTGAGGGTGTCGAGGAGCGGCTGCGCGCCGCCGCGAGCCTGTTGGAGCGGGCCGAGCACCGTGCGCACGAGGTCGGCCATGGCCTGCCGGTCGCGAGTGAGGACCGGGTAGACGAGGAGGTCCGCGGCGTGCAGCACCGGGGCCTCCAGATGCATGCGGGCGGCCAGGTCGAGGGCGTTGAGCGCCTCCTCGTAGGAGTGGACGACTCCGCCGACGCCTGGGTGGGGCCGGCCGATGGCCACCCGGCCACCGTCCGTCGCGGCGTACGCCTGCTTGGCGAAGAAGCCGAGGACGTCGGCCTGGTCGCCCGGTGCGATGCAGATCAGCCGGCCGTTCTTGGTGGTGAGCAGAATGCGGCGGTTCCCGAAGCGTGCCGTGAGGGACGACTCGACGCTTCGTGTGACGGGATAGCCGTCGTCGTACGGCTCTGGTCCCTGTGCCACGGCGACCGCGTGGGCGTGCGACAACAACAGTCCGAAGCGCTCGGCCCGTTCGGCGAGACGGCCGGCGTCACTGCGCCCGTGGAGCAGGTCGTCGATGAACTCCCTGCGGGCTGCCTCCTGTTGGCGGATAGCGAGCTGCTGGGCCCGTTCGTGTCCTTCCGCGAAGGCGTCCACTGCCTGCTCGACCGCCGTCAGAAGGTGATCGGCGGCGGCGCCCCGCGGCAGTTCGGCTCGTACGTCCTGAGCGGCGGAGAGGTGGGCACGGACCAGGTGGCGCAGCCCGATGCCGGCCTCCGCGGCCCGCTCGCCCTGTGAGCGCAGTGCTTCCAGCTCGTCGCGGGTCAGTCGTCTGCCGGTGGCGCAGGCACCGGTCAGGATCGGGGCATACCCCGTCAGATACTCCTCGGCCGTTTCCAGTTCCGTCATGGCCCCTCCCCGTTCTTGCCGCGCAGATGACGCCTCTCCGACGCGTGAACGTCAAGGGTGGCACGGGTGTACCGAGGGACGGTCACCGGCATCAAGAGGACGTAAAGATTGCCGGTGCACGGCAATGCGAACACGTGTGGCGTCCTGCCAGCATGAACCTGCCGGAGCCAAGCGCACGCCACCGATGCCGGGCCCCGGAAAGCAGGGTGCCGTGCGGAAAACGCGAGGGGGATGGACCATGGCCGAGTTTCTGCAAGCCACCGCCACGTTCCCCACGGCGCTGTTCACCGCAGCCCTCGTCGTGGTCATCGGCTTCTGGCTGCTGGTGCTGATGGGCGGAGTCGACACGGACAGCTTCGACGCGGACGTGGACGCCGACGCGCTGAACCTCGGCGGAGTTCCCGTTTCGGTTTCCACCTCGCTGCTTGTCGCCCTGGCCTGGTTCTTCAGCCTCACCGGATCCGTCCTTCTCGCCCGCACGGGATGGCCCGACGCGCCGCTTCACCTCCTCGGCGCCGTCCTGCTGGCCGTCTCCTTGATCGGCTCCTGGCAATTGACCAGTGCACTCGTACGCCCGCTGGCCAAGCTGTTCCCCGATGAACCCGGGCCGTCCCTGCACGACTTCGTCGGACTGACCTGCACCATCCGCACGGGACGGGTGGACGAGGAATTCGGTCAGGCGGAAGTCGCGGCGCGGGACGGTTCCACCGCCGTCGTACAGGTCCGCCAGAGCGACGGGGCCCGGATGGAGCTCGGCAGCACGGGACTGCTGTACGCGTACGACGACGTCGGCGAGTTCTTCTGGGTCGCGCCGTTCGACAAGGCGCTCGACCCCCGCGGCTGATCCGCCGCCCCTCCCACTTCAGCTTCTACCTCCGAACCGGGGATTGCTCATGGATGCCATCACCGTAGGTCTCGGCGTGCTCAGCGCCGTTGTCCTGCTCATCGCCATCGCCATGCTGTTCGTGATCAGCCGGCTGTTCCGCAAGGTGGAGCAGGGCAAGGCGCTGATCGTCTCGAAGATGCGAAGGGTCGACGTCACCTTCACCGGGCAGGTCGTCTGGCCGGTCCTTCACAAAGCCGAGATCATGGACATCTCGGTGAAGACCATCGACATCTCCCGTACGGGCCGGGACGGCCTCATCTGCCGGGACAACATCCGTGCCGACATCCGTATCTCGTTCTTCGTACGGGTCAACAAGACCGTGGAGGACGTCATCAAGGTCGCGCAGGCCATCGGCACAGCACGCGCCAGTGACCAGGCCACGCTCCAGGAGCTGTTCAACGCCAAGTTCTCCGAGGCGCTGAAGACGGTCGGCAAGCAGCTCGACTTCACCGACCTCTACACCAAGCGGGATGAGTTCCGGGACCGGATCATCCAGGTCATCGGCACCGATCTGAACGGCTACAGCCTGGAGGACGCGGCGATCGACTACCTGGAGCAGACGCCGCTCGCGCAGCTGGACGCTTCCAACATCCTCGATGCCCAGGGCATCCGGAAGATCACCGAGCTGACGGCCGTCGAGCACGTGCGCACCAACGAGTTCCAGCGCACGGAGGAGAAGGAGATCACCCGTCAGAACGTCGACGCCCGCGAAGCCATCCTGGAGCTGGAGCGCCGCCAGGCCGACGCCGAGATCAAGCAGAAGCGCGAGATCGACACGGTACGGGCCAAGGAGGAGGCCGAGACGGCGCGGGTGGTGGAGGAGGAGCGGCTACGTGCGCAGAGCGCGTTCCTCAGGACCGAGGAGCAGCTGGGCATCCAGCGGGAGAACCAGGCCCGCGAGGTCGCCGTCGCGCAGAAGAACCGTGAGCGGGTCATCGCCATCGAGAACGAGCGCATCGAGAAGGACCGCCTGCTCGAGGTCATCGCCCGGGACCGGGAGACCGAGCTGACCCGCATCTCGGCGGAGAAGGAGGTCGAGGCCGAGCGCCGGGAGATCGCCGAGGTCATTCGCGAGCGGGTCGCGGTGGACCGTACGGTGGCCGAACAGGAGGAGTCGATCAAGAAGCTCCGGGCCGTCGAGGAGGCCGAGCGCAACCGCCAGACTGTGGTCATCGCCGCCGAGGCCGAGGCGCAGGAGCAGCTGGTCAAGGACATCAAGGCCGCCGAAGCCGCCGAGCAGGCCGCGATCCACCGGGCGGCGGAGGAACTCACTCTTGCCGAGGCGCGCCACAAGGCCGCTGACATGGACGCCCGCGCGAAGGTCCGGCTTGCCGAGGGCATCCAGGCCGAAACCGCGGCCGAGGGCCTGGCCGCCGTGCAGGTCCGGGAGAAGGAAGCGGACGCCATCGAGAAGGCCGGCCGCGCCGAGGCCGGGGCGACCGAGGCCCGGCTGCGTGCCGAGGCGGTCGGCACCCGCGAGAAGGCGCTCGCCGAGGCGGCGGCCATCGGCGAGAAGCTCAAGGCCGAGGCGGCGGGCCTCACTGAGAAGGCGGCCGCGATGGCCGCGCTCGACGAGGCATCCCGTGGACACGAGGAGTTCCGGCTGCGACTGGAGGCGGAGAAGGACATCCGGCTCGCCGGGATCGATGTGCAGCGCCACGTCGCCGAGGCACAGGCCACGGTGCTGGCCACCGGCCTGGAGAACGCCGACATCAACATCGTCGGAGGCGAGTCCGCCTTCTTCGACCGGATCGTCGGAGCGATCTCACTCGGCAAGAGCGTCGACGGCTTCGTCCACCACTCGCAGACCGCGCAAGCGCTGGCCGGCCCGTGGCTCGACGGCTCCGCGTCCTTCACCGAGGACCTGACGAAGGTGCTGGGGACGGTCTCCACCGCCGACGTGCAGAACCTGACCGTCTCCGCCCTGCTGATGAAGCTCATGCCGGCCGGGTCCGGCCAGCTGGAGGAGCTGATCGGCAAGGCGCGGCAGCTGGGCCTGGCCGACATGCCGGTCGCCGAGCTCGCGGGGCTGAACGGAACCGCCACGAGCTGACCGAGCCGGTCTCGAAATACTCGGAGCTGCCGCGCGGGGGGCGGCAGCTCCGGAGACTCATCACGCACATGAGGGAGCTGAACAGTGACAGGGACCGAGGCGGCAAGCGGCCTGGACGCCGGTACGTACGAGGTGCTGCGCGACCGTCTCGATGACCGGGCCGGCGAGCTGGCCCGCCGAGCGGACGCTCTCAACACCGAGCGCATCGCAGCCTTCGGCGCCATGGAACTCGCTCTCGCCGCCACCGACCACTTCCGTACGGAGCGCAACGTCGTATCCCGCGACATCGTCGCCATCGGCGACGTGCTCCTCGTCGGCTACGAGGCCGCCTCGGCGGACGACGTCTTCGCCCTCTACGACCGCGACCTGAACCGTCTCCCGGCCGACGCGGTGCCCGGTCTGCTCGACGACCCCGGCTTCGTCACCGAATTCGCCGCACTGCACCGCTACTTCAAGGACGCGCGGCTCCTGCGCCTGCGCCACGTGGACGGCAAGCTGCTGGCTGTTTTCCGGACCGGGGCCCAGGCCGAGGACATCCGTGTCCTGCGCTGGTCGCTCTCCCCGTCCGGCGCGGTGCGGTTCCTCGACGCACGCGGTGAGCGCGACCACGTCCTCCCCGCCGCGCACGACGTCTCCTGGAGCGCGACGACCCGGGACGATCACGTCCTCGGTCGGCACCCGCACATCACCGTCGCCGACGGCGCGGTCTTCGTCTCGACCGTCGGCGGCACGCTCACCGTGAAGACCGAGAACGACACGGAGACCGGCGAGGGCATCCACAGCGAGCCGGTCGACGAACCACTGCAGTCACTCGCCGACGCCGAGGTGGCGTACGCGGTCGTCGGCCCGCTGATCCTGCTGCGGGTGAGGCCCTACAAGGAGGACGCCTGGCGCCATCTGGTGTTCAACACGCTCACCAGGACCGTGGTCCGGCTGGACGGCATCGGCCGGTCCTGCCGCCGCCTGCCCGACGACCAGGGCATCGTCTTCCCCGGCGGCTACTGCCTGACCACCGGTACGGTCCGGACCTTCGACACGGACGTCTCCGGCATGGAGTTCGAGGCGGCCGTCCGCTCGCCCAACGGCGAGGACGTGCTGTACGTGTTCCACGCCTCCGCCGGCGGCCGTACCCTGCTGCTCCCGTACAACCTCATCCGCAAGGAGATCACCGCGCCGATCACGTGCCGCGGCTTCGGGCTCCTCGACGACGGCACGCTGACCGCGCTGCGCGTGGAGGCCGACGAAGCCACGCGCGTCCACACGGTCCAGGTGTGGTGCACGCCGTACGTCTCCGAGGCCCACGTGGCGGCCGCCCCGGCCGTCATCGGGCCACTGGGCCGGATCGGCAACGCCGACCTGGTCCGCGGCATCTCCGACTGCCTCGCCATCGCCCGGCAGGTCGCCGAGACCACCGCCACCAGCGAGATGTACGCATCGCTGGTCGCCGCCTGCACCCGGACGGCCGACCGCTTCCCCTGGCTGGGCGACGCGGACGCCTCAGACCTGCGCACCCCGCTGGAGGAACTGCGGGACACCGCCGAGCAGGTCCTGAGGGAGTTCGAGACCGTACAGACGCTCACCTCCCACGCCGCCCAGGCGCTCGACGAGTCCGCCGAGCGGATGCGGCGCCTGGCGCGGCGCGTCCACGGAGAGGCTCCGGCCACCGCCGGGGAGTGGATCGAGCGCATCACCCAACTGCGCAGCGCCCAGGGTCGCCTGGTGACCCTGAAGGAGATGCGGTACGCGGACACCGAGTCCGTCGACCTGCTCGCCCGGGAGGCCGAGGAGCACATCACCTCCACCGCGCAGCGGGCGGTGGCCTTCCTCCAGCGCGACGGCGCCTTCGCCGCCCAGCACGAGGAGGTGGAGCGGCTCACCGCCGAAGCCGAAGGGATCGCCACCGCCGCCGCGGCCGGTCACGTCACCGAGCGGCTCGACGCACAGGTCTTCGCCCTCCAGACCCTCACCGAGGTCGTCGCCGGCCTGGACATCGGCGACGCCACCGTGCGCACCACCATCCTGGAGCGGATCGCCGGCGTGCTCGGCGGCCTCAACCGCGCCCGCGCGACCCTGGCGGCCCGGCGCCGGGAACTCCTCGACCGCGAGGGCCGGGCCGAGTTCACGGCCGAGTTCGCGCTCCTCAACCAAGCAGTCACCGGAGCGCTGGCCGCGGCCGACACCCCCGAGGGCTGCGACGCGCAGCTCGCCCGGCTGCTGCTCCAGCTGGACAACCTGGAGTCGCGGTTCGCCGACCAGGAAGGCTTCCTCACCGAGATCGCCGACAAGCGTGCCGAGGTCCACGACGCCTTCGCAGGCCGCAAGCAGACGCTCCAGGACGCCCGCGCCCGGAGGGCGGAGCGCCTCGCCGAGTCGGCCGGCCGCGTCCTGGAGACGATCGCCCGCCGGGCAGCCGGCTTGGACAGCATCGACGCGGTCAACACCTACTTCGTCTCCGACCCCATGGCGGCCAAGGTCCGCCGCACCGCCGACGGCCTGCGCGAACTCGGCGACCAGGTGCGTGCCGAGGAGCTGGAGGGCAGGCTGAAGGCCGCCCGCCAGCAGGCACTGCGGGCACTGCGGGACCGTACTGAGCTGTACGCGGACGGCGGCGACACGATCCGGCTGGGCAGCCACCTCTTCGCCGTCAACTCCCAGGCTCCCGAAGTCACGCTGATACCACACTCGGACGGCAGTCTGGCGTTCGCGCTGACCGGCACCGACTACCGGCGCCCGGTAACCGACCCGGCTTTCGCGGATACCCGCCCCTACTGGGACCAGCCCCTGCCGTCCGAGAACGCCGGCGTCTACCGGGCGGAGTACCTGGCGGCGCGCCTGCTGAGCGAGCACGGCACCCAGGCACTGGCGTCCGCCGACCTGCCCGGGCTGGTCCGCGAGGCAGCCGCGGCCGCCTACGACGAGGGCTACGAGCGCGGCGTCCATGACCACGACGCGGCCGCCCTCCTCTCCGTACTGCTGAACCTGTACGAGCAGGCCGGGCTTCTGCGGTACCCGGCCGCCGACCGGGCCGCCGCCCAGCTGTTCTGGGCCCACGGGACGACACCCGGTCGGCGCGGGGCGTGGGCGCGGGCGGCCGTGTCGCTGGTGCGGGCGAGGGAGACGTTCGGGACGGCACCGGCATTGGAGGCGCTGCGCGACGAGTTGTCCGGCGCGGGCGAGTTGTCCGCGCTCGGGGCCGAGTACCTGGTCGAGGAGCTGGCGACAGGTGGGTCCTTCACGACCGGCCCGGCAGCGCGCATGCTGCTGGAGAAGTTCCACCGGACGGTCGGCTCATCGCCGTACGCCGAGGACGTCCCCCTCCTCCTCGCGGAGGGGGACACGGCCGCGGCGCAGCGGCTGGTGGAGGGCTGGCTCTCCTCGTACGCCGCGTCCTGCGGCGAGGACGTGGACGCCGGGGACCTCGCCGAGGCGGTGGCCATCGAGGTCTGCCAGGACCTGGCCCGCCATGAGGTGGACGCCTCCCTCACCGCCCGGGTGGAGGGCCTGCTCGGCGCCCACCCGAGGATCGAAGGGCGCGCCATGACCGTCCGCCTCGACGAGTTCCTGGCCAGGACCGGCGACTTCGCCCACCGGGTGGCGCCGGGCTTCCGCGCGTACCAGCAGCGCCGGACCGCCCTCGTCACCGCCGAGCGGGCCCGGCTCCGGCTGGACGAGTACCGGCCACGCGTCATGTCCTCGTTCGTACGGAGCCGGCTCGTCGACGAGGTGTACCTGCCGCTTGTCGGCGACAACCTCGCCAAGCAGATCGGCGCCGCCGGGGACGGCAAGCGGACCGACAACAGCGGACTGCTGCTGCTCCTCTCGCCACCCGGCTACGGCAAGACGACCCTCATGGAATACGTCGCCGACCGCCTCGGCCTGCTGCTGGTGAAGGTCGACGGACCGGCCCTCGGGCACGGCACCACCTCCCTCGACCCGGAGCAGGCGCCGAACGCCACAGCCCGCCAGGAAGTCGAGAAGATCAATTTCGCGCTGGCAGCCGGCAACAACGTGCTGCTGTACCTGGACGACATCCAGCACACCTCTCCCGAACTGCTGCAGAAGTTCATCCCCCTGTGCGACGCCACCCGCACCCTGAACGGCCACGACCTGCGCGGCAAGCGCTTCGCCGTCTGCATGGCCGGCAACCCCTACACCGAATCGGGGCAGCGCTTCCGCATCCCCGACATGCTCGCCAACCGCGCCGACGTGTGGAACCTCGGCGACGTACTGACCGGCAAGGAGGACGCCTTCGCCCTCAGCTTCATCGAGAACGCCCTCACCTCCCACCCGCTTCTCGCCCCACTCGCGGGACGGGAGCGCGCCGACCTGGAGCTGCTGCTCGGCCTGGCCACAGGAGATCCCGTGGCCCGCCGGGACAAGCTCACCCATCCCTACGCACCCGCCGAGCTCGACCGGATCCTCACCGTACTGCGCCACCTGCTGACCGCCCGTGAGACGGTCCTCACGGTCAACGAGGCGTACATCGCCTCCGCCGCCCGGGCCGACGCCAGCCGCACCGAACCGCCCTTCCAGCTCCAGGGCTCCTACCGCAACATGAACAAGATCGCCGCCCGGCTGTCACCGGCCATGAACGACGCCGAACTGGCCGCCGTGATCGACGACCACTACGCGGCCGAGGCCCAGACCCTCACCTCCGCCGCCGAGGCCAACCTGCTCAAGCTGGCCGCGCTGCGCGGCACACTCACCGGTGAACAGGCGGCACGCTGGGCCGACATCACGGCCGCCTACGTGCGCGCCCAGGCGCTGGGCGGCTCCGACGACAGCCTCGGCCGAGCGGTTGCGGCACTCGGCCTGCTCGCCGACCGGATAGCAGCCGTCGAGACGGCCATCACCCGGGCGACGGACCCGCGCCACCTGCTCAGCCGCCCACCCACCCCCCACGCCGCCCGCCCGGAAGGCGGCCCCATCCGGTGAAGCCGGGCTAGTGCTCGCGCGCCATCACGGCGTGCTTCACGCGGTCGCGCGTTGAGCCTTGCGGGTCCGGGGTGCGTCCATCTCGTGCCAGGACAAGGCGATGGACTTGGGTGCCGTCTGTGCTCATGTACAGCGACTCCATGCCGGCCAGGGTGCTGCTCAGAGCGAGGTACATCTGCCGTCGCCACCCGCACCATCGCCGACTGCGGCCGATCCGAGGCGGGCCGCCTCGGCGGCGCCTTCGCGGCCACCGGTGGCCAAGGGCGCGCGCCGCTCAGCCGCGCGCCGCCGCCGGGTCCCGCCGATGCACTGACGCCGAAGTCCCGGCGCCGCCCGCTCCCGTCATCGAAGTCCCGGCCCCGCCCGCTCCCGTCATCGAAGTCCTGGCCCCGCCCGCCTCCGGCGGGAAAGCCGCCCCCGCGCGGCGCTTCGCGATCACCGCGCACACCATCAGTTGCAGCTGGTGGAACAGCATCAGCGGCAGCACCGCCAGGCTCGCCTGCGCGCCGAACAGCACCGTCGCCATCGGCAGCCCGGCGGCCAGGCTCTTCTTCGAGCCCGCGAACTGGATCGCGATCCGGTCCGCCCTGCCGAAGCCCAGCCGCTTCGCGCCGAACCAGGTGAGCGTCAGCATCAGCGCGAGCAGCAGCGCCTCGACCGCGAGGAGGCCGCCGAGGCGCAGTGGGGTCACCTGGTGCCAGACCCCCGCGACCATGCCCTCGCTGAAGGCCGTGTAGACGACGAGCAGGATCGAACTGCGGTCCACGTAGCCGAGCAGCCGCTTGTGACGGGCGAGGAAGCCGCCCACCCAGCGGCGCAGCAACTGGCCCGCGACGAAGGGGACGAGCAGCTGCAGCACGATCCGCAGCAGCGAGTCGGCGGAGAGCCCGCCCGCGCCGCCGCCCAGCAGCAGGGCCGCCAGCAGCGGCGTGAGGACGATACCGGCGAGGCTGGAGAACGAGCCGGCGCAGATCGCCGCCGGGACGTTTCCGCGGGCGATCGAGGTGAAGGCGATCGACGACTGGATGGTGGAGGGCACCAGGCACAGGAACAGCAGTCCGTTCGCCAGCTCGGGCGTCAGCACCAGCGGCTGGAGCCCGCCCGCCGCGAGACCCAGCAGCGGAAAGACCACGAACGTCGCGGCGAGGACCGTCACATGGAGCCGCCAGTGCCGCAGCCCGTCGAGCGTCTCGCGGGTCGACAGCCGGGCCCCGTAGAGGAAGAAGAGCAGCGCCACCGCACCGGTGGACGCCCCGCCGGCCACGTCGGCCGCGGCGCCGGACGCAGGCAGCAAGGCCGCCAGCGCCACGGTGCCCAGCAGGGCGAGGATGTACGGGTCGATTCTCAGCCAGGACGGCAGGCGCAGGGTACGGCGGCGGTTCATGAGCTCCACTTGCTCTCGGATCAGGACGTGCCCTCATGGTCCTCCCGGGCGAGCCGATCGGGAATCCCGTACACCGCTCTGACTGTCATCGTGTTTCGTGATGAGTGGCTACGGTGGAGGCGTGTACGACCCGACCCAGCTGCGCACCTTCCTGGCCGTGGCGCAGACCCTGAGCTTCACGCACGCCGCACGCCGGCTGGGGCTGCGGCAGTCGACGGTGAGCCAGCACGTGCGGCGGCTGGAGGACGCGACCGGGCGGCCGCTGTTCAGCCGGGACACGCACAGTGTGGAGCTCACCGAGGACGGCGAGGCGATGCTCGGCTTCGCGCGGACGATCCTGCAGGCGCACGAGCGTGCCGCGGCGTACTTCACCGGCACGCGGCTGCGCGGCCGGCTGCGGTTCGGGGCCTCCGAGGACTTCGTGCTGACCCGGCTGCCGGAAATCCTGGAGTCGTTCCGCCGCGACCATCCCGAGGTCGACCTGGAGCTGACGGTGGAGCTCTCGGGGACGCTCCACAAGCGCCTGGAGGCCGGCCGACTCGACCTGGTGCTCGCCAAGCGGGGCCCGGGCGCCTCGCACGGGGAGCTGGTCTGGCGCGACCGCATGGTCTGGATCGCGGCCCGGGGTGTACGACCGGATCCGGAGCGGCCCCTCCCGCTGATTCTCTTCCCGCCGCCTGCGGTCACCCGCGCCCGCGCGCTCGACGTGCTGGAGCGCGAGGGCCGCGCCTGGCGGATCGTGTGCACGAGCGGCAGCCTCAGCGGCCTGGTGGCCGCGGCCCGCGCCGGGCTCGGCGTGATGGCGCACACCCGCGGGCTGATTCCGCCGGGCCTGGTGGCCGTGCCGGACCGGGCGGGGCTGCCGGACCTCGGCACGGTCGACTTCGTACTGCTCCAGGGCCGCCTGCGGCCCGCGGCACAGGAGGCGGCGTCGGCACTCGCCGACGCGTTGCTGGCGGCGGGCGACCGGCTGCACGGCCCGTCACCGCGGTGAGCCGGGCACGGCCGGGCCCACACGGCCCGTCACCGCGGTGAGCCGGGCACGGCCGGGCCCACGCGGGGACGCCTACAGGCCCTTGGACGGCCAGGCCCACGGGACCACGAGGCGGACACGACCAAGACCGGCGCGCGGACCAGCAGGCAGGCACGGGCCGAGCCGACCACATGACCCTCAGGCGGACACGACCAGGACCGGCGCACGGACCAGCAAGCAGGCACGGGCCGAGCCGACCACATGACCCTCAGGCGGACACGACCAGGACCGGCGCGCGGACCAGCAAGCAGGCACGGGCCGAGCCGACCACATGACCCTCAGGCGGACACGACCAGGACCGGCGCGCGGACCAGCAAGCGGGCACGGGTCGAGCCGGCCACATGGCCTTCAGGCGGGACGGCTAGGCCCACACGGGGACCTCCAGGCGGGCACGGCCGGGCCCACACGGGGGCCTACGGGCAGGCCGGACCTGCCGGCGGGGCGCGCCGGCCCACGCGCCGGATCCGGCATTCCCGAGACGCGCACGCGCAGGTACGGACCAACGCCCCGCCCGGTAGAGCGCCGGTGATCGCCGCGTACAGATTCGGTGGAGATTCCGCCCGCGGTACTTACTCCGAGGTCAGAATTCGCCTCGATCCACCTTTCCCCCCACTCGGCCGCCACCGCTGACCTGTACCGATGACCGCCCTGATCCGTTCCCGCGGCCCCTCCCGCCCGGCGTAACGGTGGGGTACGGTCACGGCGCTGTGCGGAGCGCCACAAGGAGCAGCCATTGCGCGAGTTCACTGTCCCACCCATGGCCGCGGCGCCTCAGGTCGGCGGACTGGCGGACGCCGTCTTCGACCACGCCCTCGACGATCCGGGTCGTGTCGCGCTCGCCCGCAAGGACGGACAGGACGACTGGCAGAACGTCACGTCGGCGCAGTTCCGCGACGAGGTGCTGGCGCTGGCCAAGGGACTGCTCGCGCACGGCGTCCGCTTCGGCGATCGGGTCGCGATCATGTGCCGCACCCGCTATGAGTGGACCCTGTTCGACTTCGCGCTGTGGACGGTCGGCGCGCACTCGGTGCCCGTGTATCCCACGTCCTCCGCCGAGCAGGTCTACTGGATGCTGCACGACTCCGGGGTCTCGGCCTGCATGGTGGAGCACGGGGACCACGCGATGACCGTCGGATCGGTGGTCGACCGGCTGCCGCAGCTGAAGCGGCTCTGGCAGCTGGATGCCGGCGCCATGTTCCAGTTGTTCGAGGCAGGGGCCCACATCGACGACGAGGTGGTGCACCGCCACCGGCGGGCCGTCACCCCCGACTCGATCGCGACGATCATCTACACCTCGGGCACGACCGGCCGCCCCAAGGGCTGTGTCATCACACACTCCAATCTCATGTTCGAGGCCGACACCATGATCGGCCGCTGGGAGCCGGTGTTCCACTCCCGGCCGGGCGACGAGCCGGCGACGCTGCTGTTCCTGCCGCTGTCCCACGTCTTCGGCCGCATGGTCGAGGTCGCCGCCATCCGCGGCCGCGTCAAACTCGGTCATCAGCCGGTGCTCCAGGCGACCGCCCTGCTGCCCGATCTGGCCACACTCCGGCCGACGTTCATCCTCGCCGTCCCCTACATCTTCGAGAAGGTCTTCAACGCGGCCCGCCGCAAGGCCGAGGCCGAGGGCCGCGTGGGGGCGTTCGACAAGGCCGTCGAGGTGGCCGTGAGGTACGCGGAGGCCCTGGAGCACCGGGCGTTCGGTCTGGGGCCAGGCCCTTCGGCCGGCCTGCGCGTCCAGCACCAACTGTTCGAGAAGCTCGTGTACGCCAAGGTGCGCGGCGCGATGGGCGGCCGGGTGCGCCATGCCATGTCCGGCGGTTCGGGCATGGACCGCCGCCTCGGGCTCTTCTTCGCCGGTGCGGGCGTCACGATCTACGAGGGATACGGGCTGACCGAGTCGACGGCCGCGGCCACCGCCAACCCTCCCGAGCGCACCCGTTACGGCACGGTCGGCCAGCCGATCCCCGGCACCACCGTGCACATCGCGGAGGACGGCGAGGTGTGGCTGCACGGCGGTCACGTCTTCTCCGGCTACCTGAACGACCCCGAGGCCACCGACGCCGTGCTCCAGGACGGGTGGCTGGCGACGGGTGACCTCGGTGCGCTCGACGAGGACGGCTATCTCACGATCACCGGCCGCAAGAAGGAGATCCTGGTGACGTCGAACGGCAAGAGCGTCTCGCCCGCCGCCCTGGAGGAACGGGTGCGGGCCCATCCCCTGGTGGCCCAGTGCATCGTCGTCGGAAACGACCGCCCGTACATCGCCGCCCTCGTCACCGTCGACCCGGAAGCCGTCGACCACTGGCTGACGATCCAGGGCAGGGCACCGCTGACGCCGGCGGAACTGGTGCGCGACCCGGATCTGGAGATGGAGATCCGGCGGGCGGTCGTGGCCGCCAACACCCTGGTGTCGAAGGCTGAATCGATCCGCACGTTCCGGATACTCGCCCATCCCTTCAGCGAGGAGCACGGTCTGCTGACCCCGTCCCTGAAGCTGAAGCGGAAGGCGATCGAGAAGGCCTACGCGGTCGAGGTCGACGCCCTGTACCGGTGAGGTCCGCGCCTGGTCAGGGTCGGGCGCGGGCGCGGTGGACGTACGGGGCCCGGACCGGTTCGCGTGAGCGGTCGACCAGGTCGCGGACGAGCGCTTGGTCCGGGGAGCGGGAGCACGCCGGGTCCGTACGGGTGGCGTCCCCGGTGAGGGCGTACGCCTGGCAGCGGCAGCCGCCGAAGTGCCGGGTACGCAGCTCGCAACTGCGGCACGGCTCCCGCATCCAGGCGTGGCCGCGGTAGCGCCCGAACGCCGGCGACTCGTACCAGATCCACTCCAGGGAGTGCTGCCGCACGGAGGGCGGGTCGAGACCGGGCAGGGTGGCCGCGGCCGGGCACGGCAGGACCGTGCCGTCGGGAGCGACGGTGAGGGAGACGGCACCCCAGCCGCCCATGCACGGCTTGGCGATCGAGTCGACATGGTTCGGGTACGACCCAGACCAGCTCCATACGGCCGACCAGGCGCTCGCGCCACCGCTCCACCCGCACGCGGGCGTCGGCGATCTGTTCCCGGCCCGGCAGGAGGGCGTCCCGATTGCGCAACGCCCAGCCGTAGAACTGGGTGTTGGCGAGCTCAATGCGCTCGGCACCCCACGCGAGGGCGAGTTCCACGAGATCGTCGAGGGCGTCCAGATTGCCCCGGTGCAGGACGACGTTGACGCCCAGCGGCAGCTCCGCCTCCCGTACGAGCCGGGCGGCGCGCTCCTTCGCGGTGAGCGCCCGGGCACCGGCGATGCGCATGGCGCACGCGCGACGTCGCCGCGGCGCGTACAGCAGGGTGCGGCCCGTGGCCCGCTCGTGCAGACGCAGGGCGACGGCCCAGGTGGGTGCGTCGGGTCCGGTCCCGGCCGCGTACCGCGGGCGCTTGGCCGCGACGGGCACGGCCGACACGTCGACGGTGGCTCCGGCGGCGAGCGGGACGGCTTCGGGGCCGAGTTCGCGCCAGGTGACACGGGTGTAGGGAGCGAGGGTCTCGCCGATGCGCAGGCGGCCGAGGAGCGCGCCGCGGACGGGCTCGGTGGCGAGGACGTCGAACCCGTCGGCCTCGCGGAGCCGGGCGAGGCCGAGGGTGTGGTCGAGTTCGGCGTCGGTGAGGACGACGCCGGCGACGGGCGAGTCGCGCGCGCCCGGACCAGGGTGCAGATGGGGGCATCGCTCGATCTGTTCGCCGATGTCGGGGGTGGCGCCCACGAGGTACCAGCGGCGCTCGTCGGCGCGCACGGCGAGCGAGGCGTGCAGCCGGCGGCGGCGCGGGTGTGCGCGGGCCCCGGCGCAGCCGGGACACGCGCAGTTCCACTGGGGCAGTCCGCCGCCGGCCGCGGTGCCGAGCACCTGCAGCAGCATGGCGGCGGCCGCTAGCGGTCGGCGAGGGCGTAGGCGGTGACCTCCAGCGCGGTCTCGACGACCGTGAAGTCCGGTGACTGCCAGACGGCCGTCGGCGGCGCGCTTTCGGGCACGGGCAAGTCGTGGGCGGACGGCGGGAGATGGTCCCGGGACGTGTGGGGTGTGCGGGGCATGACCGGAGTGAGGGGCATGACCGTACCTGACTTCCTGAGATGGGGGGTCAGGAGTGCCGTGCGACGCGCACGGGCGTGGGCCGCCCTAGCCGGACGCCGTTCATGTCGATGTCCGGCGTTCAGGCATCTGCCACAGGGTCCCGCCTTGACGAGCCGCGTTCAATGGCGCCGACCGACTGCGCCTGGAGCCGCGGGGCGGGACGCCGGGTGCCGCGACGGGAATCGTCCGCGCATGTGATCGTTGACCATGGGAGTACCAACCGACGACGTAAGGATCGACCGCTCGTGAGCAAGGTCCCCTCCATCACGCTCAACAACGGTGTCGCCATGCCGCAGCTCGGCTTCGGTGTCTGGCAGGTGCCCGACGACGAGGCGGCGCGGGCCGTCACCACGGCCCTGGAGGCCGGCTACCGCAGCATCGACACCGCCGCGGCCTACGAGAACGAGGCGGGCACGGGCAGGGCCGTCACCTCCTCCGGCATCGCCCGCGAGGAGCTGTTCGTCACCACCAAGCTGTGGAACAGCCGGCAGGGATACGACACGACGCTGCGCGCGTTCGACGCGTCCCTGGACAGGCTCGGCCTCGACTACGTCGACCTGTACCTGATCCACTGGCCGCTGCCCGCGAAGGACGCCTACGTGGACACCTACCGTGCCTTCGAGAAGATCTACGAGGAGGGCCGTGCCAAGGCCATCGGCGTCTCCAACTTCCTTCCCGAGCACCTGGAGCGGCTGATCGGCGAGACCTCGGTCGTCCCGGCCGTCAACCAGATCGAACTGCACCCACAGCTGCAGCAGTCGGCCACCCGCGAGACGCACGCCCGGCACGGCATCGCGACCGAGGCATGGTCCCCGCTCGGGCAGGGCAGGGGCCTGCTGGAGGTGCCGACGGTCGTCGCGATCGCCCGGAAGCACGGCCGCACCCCCGCCCAGGTCGTGCTGCGCTGGCACCTCCAGCTCGGCAACGTCGTGATCCCCAAGTCCGTGACGCCGTCCCGGATCCAGGAGAACATCGACGTGTTCGACTTCGAGCTGGACGCCGACGACCTGGCCGCCTTCGCCGCACTCGACGAGGGCAGGCGGCTCGGCCCGGACCCGGCGCAGTTCAACATGGCCTGAGACACTCACCGTTCGGCTCGGACGGTACGGCGCAGGCGCGCGTACGCGGCTGCGCCGTCGTCGTGTCGGGACGCGGGAACGGATCGTCGAGCAGCAGCACGGCGGAAGGGGCGGCATCCGGAAGTGGGACACCAACCCGGTCATGAGTGGGGGCGGTTGGAGCCCGCCGGGCGATGAACAGGTCCCGGTCAGGGGCCGGTGGTCCGGACCTCGGTGCGGTGCTCCTGCGGACTGATGCCGCGTACGCGTTTGAACGCCGCACTCAGGGCGAACGACCCGCTGTAGCCCACTTTCCGGGCGATGGACTCCACGGTCGCGTCGCCGTCGCGCAGCAGATCCGCCGCCAGTGCGAGCCGCCAGCCGGTGAGGTAGGCCATGGGAGGCTCGCCCACGAGGTCCGTGAACCGCCGGGCGAGGCCCGCCCGGGACAGCCCGCACCCGGCCGCGAGCGAGGCCACGGTCCACGGGCGGGCGGGGTCGTCCTGCATCAGCCGCAGCGCCCGGCCGACGACCGGGTCTGCCATCGCCCGGTACCAGGCCGGCGTCTCGGCGTCAGGCCGTGAGAACCACGCGCGCAGCACCGCGATCAGCAGCAGGTCCAGCACTCGGTCCAGGACGACACTGTGGCCGGGGTCGTCCCGTGCGATCTCGTCGGCGAGAACGTCTGTCAGCGGGCAGTTCCACGCCTCGGCCGGCAGCCTCAGCAACGGTGGCAGGGCGTCCAGCAGTCGGCCGCTGACCTCGCCCCGCATCTGGTACGTGCCGATGAGCACGGTCGTGTCGCCGTCCGGCGCGTTCCCCCAGGTGCGGACGCCCAGATCCATGGACCGGGCCAGCGGCTCCCCCCGCAGGGTGTGGCAGGTCCCGCCCGGCCCGATCCTGGCCTGCGGCTCGGCACCGGGCTCGTGCGAGACCGTGTAGGGCTCAGGGCCGCGTGCAACCGCCACGTCACCGGGCCGCAGCCGTACGGGAGCGCCGGAGGCGGGAGCGATCCACGCCTCGCCCTCGGTGACGCACATCAGGCACAGCGGTGCCCGGTCCTCGACATGTACGGACCAGGGCGGTGCCATCACCATGCGGAGCAAGAAGGCCCCCTTGGCCCGCGGCCCGTCCAGCAGTCCGGCGAGAGCGTCCATGTCGCACAGCGTAGACGGACGCGTATGCGGTTGAGCCTTTGACGCATGGAGAGTCCAGCCGCGGGCCGCGAGTGTGGAGGCATCGCAGCGAAACGACGACGAAGGGAAATGGACATGACGACCATCGGCACGGTGCTGGTGACGGCGGCGACGGGCAAGACGGGCCGGCGGGTGGCGCAACGCCTCGCAACCGGCAGTGCGGACGTACGCGCCGGGTCGCGCGGCGGCGCTGTCCGCTTCGACTGGGAGGACGAGTCGACGTGGGAGCCGGCGCTGCGGGGCGCGGACGCGGCGTACGTGAACTACTTCCCCGACCTCGCCGCGCCCGCGGCCCCGCAGGCCCTGCGGACCTTCGGCCGGCTCGCTGCCGGGGCCGGGGTACGGCGGCTGGTGCTGCTGTCCGGTCGCGGCGAGCCGGAGGCGGTGGTCGCGGAGGGCGCGTTGCGTGAGTCGGGGGTGGACCTGACGGTGGTGCGGGCCGCCTTCTTCGCGCAGAACTTCAGCGAGGGCAGCTTCCACGAGGACGTGCGGGCAGGGGAGTTCGCCTTCCCGGCGGGCACGACGGCGGAGCCGTTCGTCGACGCAGACGACCTGGCGGACGTGGTGGTGGCTGCGCTGACCGAACCGGGTCACAGCGGCATGGTCCACGAACTGACCGGTCCCCGGCCGGTCACCTTCGCCGAGGCCGCACGCGAGATCGGCCGGGCGACGGGACGTGAGGTGCGGTACGTGCCGGTGGAGGCGGGACAGTACGCGCGCATACTCGAGGGACACGGCCTTCCCGCGCCGGCGGCCGGGTGGCTCGCGGACCTGTTCGCGAGCCTACTGGACGGCCACAACGCGACGGTGACGGACGACGTGGAAAGGATCCTGGGCCGCGCCCCGAAGGACTTCACCGAGTGGGTGAAGGAGACGGCGGCATCGGGCACGTGGGACGCGTGACGCGCGCCGGGGGTGGCACTGGCACCCGCCGCCGTCGGCGGTGGGCCCGCCGCGCGACGACCGGCGCTGCGGTACCGCAGCGTCCGGGCTGCCAGGAGCGGGGCCCGTGAGCCGCAGTTCGCAGGCCGTGGTGCGCCCCGTACGGACGTGCCGGGGCCGCGCCGGTCCCGACGACGTGGCGGTACGTGCCTGCCCTAGCGCTGGCCCTGGCGCCGGTCGGGCGGAAGGCCCAGTGTGTGGGAACTGCCGCCCGTCGCGCACGAACGCGACGCGTGGGTGCGCCACATGCTCGCACCGGACCGTGCGGACGTGGACGCCTACCTGGCCGACTCGCTCCCCGACGATGACGGGAGACCTCATGTGAGGGCACGGCCGGAGTGTCAGATCTCCTTGCGGAAGGCGAAAGGGCGTAGCAGGGGTCCGGCCACCGCCGGTCCTGATCCGGCAACCGGCCGAGCGCGGCGGCCAGTTGCCGAGCGGTGGCACCGTCGTCCGAGTCGGTGAACCAGGAGGCGAACCGCCCCGCCGTCAAGGCGTCCGCCGCCGAACGCGGCGTGCGACCCTGGCCGTGGCCCGTGAAGCGGGCTCGGCCGGCGAGGCGCAGACCGCCGGCGGCGGCCTACCGCTCGATCAGGCCGGCACGGTCGGACGCGCGGGCGAAGGACCGGTGCGGGCGCAGGACGGCGTCGATGTCGCTGCCCACGTCGTGCCCGGCATCCTTGTCGACGGTGGCGCCGAACACCCCGCCGGGCCGCAGCGCCCGCGCCGCCTCGGCGACGACCTCGGCCGGGTCCGGCACCAGGTGCAGCAGCCACACGGCGCTCACCGCGTCGACCGCCGCGTCCCGCACCGGCAGCCGCCGTACGTCGCCGAGCGCGATGACGCCACCGATGCGCTCGACGGCCTTGCGCGCCATGCCGGGTGAGGCGTCGCAGCCGAGTACGCGCAGGCCAGGGCGGGGCAGGCGTTCGGTCACCAGGCCGGTGCCGCAGCCGATGTCCAGCAGGATGCGCGCGGTCGGCGGTATCAGCCTGCGGACGGCGGCAGCGGCGGCCTCCGCGCGCGGGACACCGCCGCGGGTGGCGTCGTAGTGGGCCGCTTCACGGTCGTAGTCGAGCATGGCCTGAGCATGCCAGGGGCGTCAGTTCGCGCCGTGCCCCGGGGCGATCTCCTCGACCCGCTCGGCGAGGGCGAAGTCCCGTTCGGTGAGGGCGTTCACGTCGTGGGAGTGCACGGTCAGCGCGAGGGTGTTGTAGCCGAGGGCGAGGACGGAGTGGTGGTTCAGCTCCTCCTGGATCTGCGCGATGTGCACGACCATGGCGGTCGCGGCGAAGTGCGAGGCGAGGCGGTAGGAGCGGGCGATGCGCCCGTCGTCGAGCGACCATCCGGGAAGTTCCCGCAGCCGGTCCTCGATCTCCTTCTGCGACAGTGGCTCGGTGGGCATGACCGGGGATCCTTCCGGGAGGGGACGGCGGACGGGGCACCGTGAAGACGGGGACACCATAGATCCGATGCCCGATAATTCGGATGCCTGCACCGGGACGCGCTGTGTACGTTCCACCGAGTGGAACCTTTGACCGACAAACAGATCCGCGCCTCCTTCGTCAACTGCACGAAGGGCGAGGCATCGCGTATGCGCCTGTCCGCGGACTTCCATGAACTTCCCTGGGACGACCTGGATTTCCTCGGCTGGGTCGACCCGGGCGCGCCGCTGAAGGCGCACCTGGTCCTGCCGCGCGAGGACCGGCCGGTCGGCATCACGCTGCGGATCCCCGCCACCGAGCGGACGAGCGCGCTGAAGTCGAGCATGTGCCAGGCGTGTCTCACCGGGCACGCGTCCTCGGGGGTGACCCTGTTCGCCGCGCCGCTGGCCGGTACCGCGGGCCGCGAGGGCAACACCGTGGGCACGTATCTCTGCGCGGACCTCGCCTGTTCGCTGTACGTGCGCGGCAAGAAGCAGCCGAAGCTGCGGCACGGCCGGTACGAGGAGAGCCTCACGCTCGACGAGCGGATCGCGCGCACGACGGCGAATCTGTCGGCGTTCGCGGACAAGGTACTGGGCCTGCGCTGACACCCCGCCGCGCCGCAGTCCGGGTTCGGGGCCTGCGCTGACACCCCGCCGCAGTCACGGCCGGGCGGTGGCGAGGACCTGTTCGATCGTGTCGGCCTGCTCCGCGGGCTTGTCGGGCCGGTGGCGCAGCACACGCGCGAACCGCAGTGCGACCCCGGCCGGGTAGCGGGGGGAGCGCTGCACCCCGTCGTAGGCCACCTCGACGACGAGTTCGGGACGGACGCGGACGGTGAACCCGTCGTCGTCGACGGCGAGTTCGCGCAGCCGTGCGGTCTGCCAGCGGAGCATCTCGTCGGTGAGGCCCTTGAACGTCTTGCCGAGCATGACGAGGCCGCCGTCCTCGGCGCGGGCACCGAGGTGGAGGTTGGACAGCAGCCCGGTGCGCCGCCCGTGTCCCCATTCGGCCGCCAGGACGACGAGGTCGAGCGTGTGCACCGGCTTGACCTTCAGCCATGACCGGCCCCGGCGGCCCGCGACGTACGGCGCATCGAGTGCCTTGACGAGGACGCCCTCGTGGCCGATGCGCAGCGTCTCGGTGAAGAACGCCTCCGCCGCCGCGACCTGCTCCCCGGAGGCGGGGTCGTCGACGACATGGCGGCGGACCCGCATCGGCCCGGGCACGAGCCTGGTCAGAAGTTCGTGGCGCTCGTGGCCGGGCAGGTCGAGGACGGGTTCGCCGTCGGCGGCCAGGACGTCGAAGTAGACGGGCGACAGCGGCAGGGCGGCGCGTGCCGCGTCGATGTCGAGGCGGGAGCCGACGCGCGAGGCGGTGTCCTGGAACGGCAGGGGGCGGCCGTCCGGGCGGAGGGCGATGACCTCGCCGTCGAGGATGAACCGGTCCCCGGCCATCTCCCGGGCGCTGTGGACCACTTCGGGCAGCCGGGTAGTGATGTCGTCGAGGGAACGGGTGTAGACCCGGACGTCGTCCCCCGTGCGGTGCACCTGGACCCGGATGCCGTCGAGTTTCTCCTCGACGGCGCAGCCGGTGCCGAGCGCCGCGACGGCCTCGGTCACGGACTTCGCGGTGTGGGCGAGCATCGGCTGCACGGGGCTGCCCACGCTCAGCCGGAAGCGGGCGAGGGCCTCGGGGCCGTCGGCGAGGAGGGCGCGGGCGACCCGCGGCAGTGAGCCGTCGAGCATCACGGCCCGGCGCACGTCGGCGGCGGGGGCTCCGGCAGCCTTGGCGACCGCCTCCAGCGCCACGGCGTCGAGCGCTCCCTGACGTACCTCTCCGGTGAGCAGCCGGATCAGGAAGTGCTGCTCCTCGGCGGTGGCGGCGGCCATGAGCATGCGCACCCGTTCGCGACGCTCTGCCTGGGCGCCGGGCCCCGAGACCTCGGCGAGTCCGGTGAGGGCGGCGTCCGTCTCGGTGACGGTCAGGCCGGGCGCGGCGGCCGGCGGTACGGGTTCCTTGAGCACGCTCCAGCCGATGCCGATACGGCCCTGGGGGACGCGTCCGGCGAGGTACGAGATGACGAGCGCGACGTCCTCGGGGCGGGCCTCGGTGAAGAGCTCCCCGAGCGCGGCGATCTTCCCCGAGCGGGCGGACGTGGCGGCGACCTCTCGGGACACCTCGGCGAGTCGGGCGAGGAGCATGCGGCCATGGTGCCTCGCTGCCCGGCCCCCCGCACCCGTTCCCGCCTCCCGGGACCCGGCACGCGCCGCGCCCATGCCGCCCCCTGGACCGGGCGGCGACGGGGCCGGAGCCCCACGCCCCCGTCGGGGCGCCGCCCCGAACCCGCGCCCCACGCCCCCGTCGGGGCGCCGCCCCGAACCCGCGCCCCACGCCCCCGTCGGGGCGCCGCCCCGAACCCGCGCCACGAACTCCCGCTGCGGCCGGCGCCTGGGTGGTGACCAGCGGAGCTCAGGTTGCTCCGGGAGCCCGGACCCCCGTCGGGGCGCCGCCCCCGAGCGCCGCGGCTCGAACATTCCCGACGGCCCCGGCGCCCGTGGGTGGGTGTCCCCCCGTGAAAGCCAGGGGGTGGCCCCAGGGGGTGAGGGTGCCCGGCGGGGCCGGATCCCTCCCGCACCTGGAGCGCCGCCCGTCAGGTCGGCTCGGCCGCAGGCGCGTAGCCCACGCCCCCGCCACGGCGAACGTGTCCGGGGCTGTGCAGGACATGTGCTCGCGGCGTGGCCCCGCAACGGCCGGGTACCGTCTCCCGACCGTTCCCCCAACTCCCCTATTGTTCCGTCGACTTGACCACTCGACACAAGGACAGATGCCCCATGGGGACGTTCCTGCGCATGGCCGTGACGACGTTCGTCGCGACCGGCCTGCTCGCCGCCGCGCTCGCTCCGGCCGAGGCGGCCACACCGGCGGCGGACCCGGGGCAGCTGCCCTACTCCGCGACCACATGGGTCGGCGTGCACAACGCCTACGAGCAGGCGAAGTACCCGTACTTCGCGGACGCGCTCGACTCCGGCGCCGGAATGCTGGAGATCGACGTCTGGACGAACGCCTTCGGCAGGTCCTGGCGGGTCTCGCACAGCAATCCGCTGGGGAACGACAACAACTGCGTGGGCGCCGCGCACGCCGGCGAGCTGCGCTCGAAGCCGAGGAACCGGGACCTCGGCGGCTGCCTGGCCGACATGCGCGCCTGGCACGACGCCCACCCCGGGCACCGTCCGGTGCTCGTCAAGATGGAGCTCAAGGACGGCTTCCGGAACACCAGTGGCCGGGGCCCCGACGAGCTGGACGCGCTGCTGACCGCGAAGCTCGGCGATGCGCTCTTCCGTCCGGCGGACCTGGCCGGCGGTCAGCAGGACCTCGACGCGGCCGTGCGGGCGAACGGCTGGCCGGCCCGTTCGGAGATGGCCGGCCGGTTCGTCGTCGAGCTCATCCCGGGCACGGTCGAGGAGGGCAATCCGGCCGATACGCTCCTGACCGACCGCGAGTACGCCCAGCACCTGCGCGATCTGAAGGCCACGGGCCGTCTCGGCGAGGCCGGTGCGTTTCCGGCGGTGCACAAGGCGGCCGCCGGCGACCCGCGCAGCCGGTATGCGGACGCCTCGATCCGGCCGTGGTTCGTCGTGTTCGACGGTGACGCGAGCACGTACGCGGGCGGATCGATCGACACATCCTGGTACGACCGCAACCGCTACCTCGTCGTCATGACCGCCGCGCACCAGGTCGCGCCCGTGATCGACGGCACGAACCCGGCCGAGGCGCAGGCTCGGGACCGGGTCGCCCTGCTGGCAGGGCGGCACGCGAACGTGGTGTCCGCCGACTGGTATCCGCTGCCGTCGGTGCTGGCGACGGTGACACCCCGGGGAGCCGCCCAGGAGGGAGAGCCTTACGGCGAGTAACACGCATCACGGAAGATCGCTGTCGATGACGAGAACACCGAACGGTGGTTTATCGTTCATCTATACGCGGGGGCCGGCCTGACAGCCCCGGACCCCGCCCTCTGACCGCCCCGGCCGGAAACCCCCGTCCGGCCGGGGCTCCCCCCTCCCCCGCCCCGGGCCATTTCGCGGCTCGGGGCGTTTTTCGGTCACCGGCTCGCCGCCCGAAAAGCGGACGACCGGACCCGAAGCGCGGAATTCACGGACCCCACCGGGCATGCGTCCCTTTTATACCGAAATGCAATGCCGCAAAGGTCTGGCCATCCAGCCTCCTGAGTTCGAAGGTGGGTGATGCAGGTCACACGCGCCACTGGTGTTGCTCGCGTACGGGTGAGCCCTGCCGTGACGTCGTCCCATGCAGAAGGAGCAGAACCGCACAGCAGCAAGAGGAGCGAGCGATGTCACCCTCCATCGAGCAATCCGTCGTGGCCCGTCTCATCAGCGACGCGCCCCACTCCCTGGCCGTGCCGGTGATTCTGCGGTACCGCGACACCGACCCGCTCGCCGTCCGTATGGTCTTCCCCCCGGAGGCCTGCCTCAACGACACGGGCGTCACCTGGACCTTCGCCCGCAGCCTGCTCGATGCCGGGCTGCGCGCCCCGTCCGGTGACGGCGACGTCCACATCTGGCCCTGCGGACGCGTCCAGACCATGGTCGAGCTGCGCTCGCCGGAGGGCGTGGCCCTGCTCCAGTTCGACACCGCGACACTGCGCCGCTTCCTCGTCCACGCCTACGCGGCCGTACCCGCCGCCGCCGAGAGCTCCGCCATGGACATCGAACGGGCGCTCGCCGCGCTGCTCGGGGAGGCGAGGGGCTGACACGACCGCCGGGACACCGTAATACGGTCGGGGTATGACAACTGTCGTCCCCGGTGCGGGTGCAGGGCCGCTGCTGCGGGGCTGGCGCGAGCAGCGCCGGATCAGCCAGCTGGAACTGGCCCTGCGTGCCGGGTCCTCGGCCCGCCACATCAGCTTCGTCGAGACGGGACGCGCGCGGCCCAGCGAGGAGATGATCCTCAGGCTCGCCGACCATCTCGACGTCCCCGTACGCGAGCGCAACAAGCTACTACTCGCCGCAGGTTACGCCCCGCGGTACACGGAGACACCCGTCGACGACCCCTCCATGGGCGCCCTCCGCAACGGCATCGAACGGCTGCTGCGGGGATACGAGCCGTATCCGGCGCTCGTCGTCGACGGCTCGTACACCGTCGTGGCGGCGAACCGCGGCATCGCGATGCTGCTCGACGGCCTGCCGGAGCACCTGCTCACGCCCCCACTGAACGGCATGCGGATCACGCTGCACCCCGAAGGGCTCGCCCCACGCATCCGCAATCTGCGCCGGTGGCGCGGTCATCTGCTGACGCAGATGGAGCGCCAGATGGCGCTCGCCCGCTCGCGGGCGCTGCGCGATCTGTACGACGAGGTCGCGGCCTACCCCCTGCCGGAGGCGGGCGACGGCCCGGACGACCGGGGGGACCGAGAGGACTCGGAGCCGTATGTCGCGCTCCCGCTGCGGATCGAGCACAAGGGGCGGGTGCTGTCGTTCGTCTCCTCCATCTCGACGTTCAACACCCCGATGGACGTGACCGTCGCGGAGTTGGCCATCGAGACGTTCCTCCCGGCCGACCCGGCGACGGTCACGTACCTGCGGTCGCTCACGCCCTAGCCGTCGCCTTCAGCGCCGACCACTGCAGGGCGGCGAAGCCCGCCACGGTCACGGCCTGGAGGACGGTCCACACCGCGCCGGCCGGTGTCGGCTCCAGCCAGAGCGCGAGTGCGGCGAGGCTGAGCGGGGGCCAGACGATGTTGGCGTCGATGACGGCCTTGACCAGTGGCACGGGCGGGTGGGCCCGGGCGGCGAGCAGACCGATGGCTCCGCCCAGCACGGCGAGGAACACCCCCACGCCGAGCAGGAGCAGGTCGTCCACCCCGAGGAAGCGGCCGACCGGCCCGGACGCGGCGGCGTACGCGAGCCCGTTGGCCCCGGTGACGGCGGCGTCCAGAGCGAGGAAGCGGCGTAGCATCGTCCGGGGCTCGGTGGTACGGGAGATGCCGGCGAGCAGGGCCTGGGACATGAGGGATCAGCCTCCATCGAGGTCGTACGGACGGGCCGGAGTCCGGACGGAGTGCGCCGCCCGGCTCCGGTGACCTCAGACTGCCGTCCGGCCGCGGGACCGTCGATTACGCCGGAGGTAATGCGCGTCAGGCCGCGGCGTGCGGGGTGATCACCGTGACGCCCGTGCCGGGCGCGGTGTCCAGTGCCATGAGCGCGTCGGGTACGGCGTCGAGAGTGATCTCCGCCGTCACGAGCAGCTCCGGGCGCAGCGCACCGGAGGCGACCATCGCCATCATCGCCGGGTAGTCGTGGGCGGCCATGCCGTGGCTGCCGAGGATCTCCAGCTCCAGGGCGACGACGCGGTCCATGGGGACATGCGCTCCCGAGGGCAGCAGGCCGACTTGGACGTGGCGGCCCTGGCTGCGCAGGCTGCGGACGGAGTTCTCGCAGGTGACGGCCGCGCCGAGTGCGTCGATCGAGAGGTGGGCGCCGCCGCCCGTGGCCGCGTGGACGGCCGCGGGGACGCCGCCGGCCGGCAGCGCGGAGGCATCCACGCCCGCCTCGGCCCCGACCCTGCGGGCCATCTCCAGCGCGCCGGGCGACACATCGACGGCGACGACGCGGGCCCCGCACGCGGCGGCGATCATCACCGCGGAGAGGCCGACTCCACCGCAGCCGTGCACGGCCACCCACTCCCCCGGCCGCACCCTGCCCTGGCCGACGACCGCCCGGAACGCCGTCGCGAACCGGCAGCCGAGGCTCGCGGCCGTGGCGTACGGCATGCCGTCGGGCAGAGCCACCAGGTTGGTGTCGGCGTGGTGCACGATGACGTACTCGGCGAAGGAGCCCCAGTGGGTGAAGCCGGGCTGCTCCTGGTGTTCGCAGACCTGCTGGGCGCCCCGGGCGCAGGCGCCGCAGCGGCCGCATGCGCAGATGAACGGGACGGTGACCCGGTCGCCGGCCGACCAGCCCGTCACATCGGGGCCGGCGGCGGCGATCAGTCCGGACAGTTCGTGGCCGGGGACGTGCGGCAGGGCGATGCCGGCGTCGTGGCCCATCCAGCCGTGCCAGTCGCTGCGGCACAGTCCGGTCGCCTCGACCCTGATGACGACGCCGTCACGCGCGGGGACGGGGTCGGGAACCTCCCGTATCCCGGGCCGCCGGCCGAATTCGTCGAACACCACCGCACGCATGTGTCACCGCTCTCCTCGGCAGGCCCTGATCTTCCGAGATCTTCCGAGCCGGCATCAGGCTGTAGAAAATCACATGGTCTCGTCCGGCGGGGAACCCTCAGGAACTGGGACTTCTTCTTCCGCATGGCGGTCCCGCCGGGAGAACTCCCGCACATTCTCCGGCCGGGCGAAGACGCGCGGCCCGATCGGGACCTGCGGCCCCTCGCACTCCCGCAGCCAGCGCCTGAGCACCCGGTGAACCTGCTCCGCCCCCACCAGTTCGCCCCCGGGCGGCACCGGCGGCGACAGCTCCAGCGGCGACAGCAGAAACGCCTCCGACTGCTCCCCGCCGAGCCCTCCGTGTGAACCGATCTGCTCCTCGAAGGCGTGCACCACGCCGGTCCTCGGGTCGTACATCGAGTTCACCATGATGTCCGCGACATGCGGGAACGCGTCGGTGCGCCGTACGGCGTCCACCGCGCCGGGGCCGAACGGGGCGAGCGGCCCGCCGTCGCCCTCCTTCAGGTCGGCGAGCGGCACGGCGACGCCGCCCGGCGTGAGCACCACCGATCCCTGCTCCTCGCTGTGCACCAGCAGGAACCCGATGCCCGGATGGTTCGCGAGGGTCGACAGCAGCGCGGGATGGCGGCGTTCGATCTCCTCCCGGCTCACCCGGTGGGGCACGTGTGGGAACGAGATCAGGGCCAGATTGCCCGAAGCCAGCACGATCGGATCGGAGCCCGCCGCGGACTGCTCCAGCTCCCCGTCCTCCTCGACGTCCCGGTGCAGTGCGGTGCGCAGCGCGTCACGGGCCGCGTCGCGGGCCTCCGCCCCGCTCTTGGAACGCTCGGCACGGCGCGGCACCGGCAGCCCGCAGCCGGCACGCACCAGATCGCGCAGGGTCAGCCCGTACGCGTCCTCGAAGCTGCTCCCCGGACTCTGGCCGTGGTCGGACAGCAGCACGATCCGGTAGTCGCGGGGCGCGTGCTCGGCGACCTTGGCGATCAGCGCGAGCGAGCGGTCCAGCCGCTCCAGCACTGCCTGGGCGTCCGCGCTGTGCGGTCCGGAGTGGTGGGCGACCTCGTCGTAGGCGACCAGGTCGGCGTAGACGGCGGTCCGGCCCGCGAGCATGTCCCCCATCACCGCGGCCACCACCACGTCGCGTTCGACGACGGTGGCGAACGCGCGGATGAACGGGTAGAGCCCGCCGCGGCCGACCCTCGGCTCGTCGCCTCGCAGTCGTGCACGCGTCGACTGACCGATCTCGCGGGCGACCTCGGCGACGAACGACACGGCGGTGCGAACGGCGTTCGCCGGATCGGAGAAGTACGCGAAGTAGCCGGCCCGCGAGCGGTTGGCGTGCCCCCGGCGGGCCGCGACGGACAGGACCAGGGCGACCTGGTCGGCGCCACCGGTGAACAGGTTGCCGCGGCTCGCCCCGTCCACGGTCAGCAGCCCGCCGTCGGCCGTCCGCTCGACGGCACGGCGCTGGAGCTCGGCCGCGCTCGCCGGGCGGTTGCTCACCACGATCCGGCGCCGGTCCTTCTCGTACCAACGGAAGGCGGGCACGTCGTGGTTGGAGCCGTGCAGGATGCCGAGTTGGCTGGCGCCGGTCTGGCTCGACCAGTCGGTCCGCCAGGGGGTGAGCCGGTGAGTGTCGCCGAGCCAGCTCGCGACGGTGGGCATCACCCCGCTGTCGGCCGCCCGTCGCAGCACGTCGTGGCCGACACCGTCGAGCTGTACGAACACCGTGCCCGGCGAACCGGAACGCCCGGGGTCCTCGCCGCGGCGGCTGCTGTGGCGGTGGGCCAGGCGCGAGAGCCTGCGCCGGTAGGCGTCGTCGTCGCGGACGGCGAGCGCGGTGGACGTCGCGGACGCGACGGCAGACATCACGGCGGCCACCACGACGGCGGTCTCCGGGTTCGCGGTGCCGCGGCCGTCCGGAATCAGCCACAGGGCGATGAGCAGCAGCGAGCCGTTGAGGAAGAAGACGAGCAGGCCGAGCACGAGCGCGGGAACGAGCAGCAGGGCCCGTACGATCACGGGCCACACGAGCGCCCCGAGCAGGCCGAAGGCGCCCGCGCCCCAGCCGGCGGTGATCGCCGTCCGGGTCACGCTGTCGCCGTCGGCGGACTGGAGGCGGAAGTCGGGCAGCAGCCCGGCGAGCGCCAGCATGGTCACGGTCGACACGCCCCAGACCACGACGACCCGGAAGACGGCCCTTCCGGCAGTGCGCCACCGCCCTGCGACCACGCGTGTCACCTCACCCCTCCAATTAGGCCTCCAGCGTGGCACAGCGCGGCGCCCCTGGGCGGGGGTCTGCCGGGAGCGGCTGGTCGTGTGCCCGGGGCACGACGCTCGCGGCGCCGGGGCCACGACGGATCGCCGCGAGAGCGCACTCGGTGCAGGGGTCCGCCGCGGCCAACAGCCCGGACCGAGGACCGGTCCCGGCCGGGGGCATCTACCCTCGTACGGTACGGGGGACCTGCTACGAGGAGGCGTCGCGTGCCGGTGGAGATCACCTGGTGGGGTCATGCCACCTGCACGATCGAGGACTCCGGGGTCCGGGTGCTGACCGACCCCCTGCTCGTACGGCGGCTTGCCCATCTCCGCAGGCGTCGCGGCGCCCTGCCGCCGGTCGAGGCCACTGTCGCCGATGCCGTGCTCGTCTCCCACCTGCACTCCGACCACCTCCATCTGCCCTCGCTCGCACGGCTCGCACCCGGCACCCGGCTGGTCGTGCCCGCCGGCGCGGCACGGTCGGTGCCGGGGCTGCGGCGGGTCGCCGCGGCGGCCGACCTGCGCGTCACCGAGGTCGCGCCGGGCGACGAGGTGCGCGTCGACGACCTGCGCGTACGGGCGGTCCCCGCGCGGCACGACGGGCGCAGACTGCCCTGGGGGCCGCACCGCTCCCCCGCGCTCGGCTATGTGGTCAGCGGCGAGGCCGACACGTACTTCGCAGGCGACACCGGTCTGTTCGACTCCATGGCCGACGAGGTCGGTCCGGTCGATGTGGCGCTGCTTCCCGTCGGCGGCTGGGGCCCGTACCTGGGTCACAGCCATCTGGACGCCGGGCGGGCGGCGGAGGCGCTCGCCTCCCTCTCGCCCCGCGCGGCCGTGCCCGTGCACTACGGCACGTACTGGCCGATCGGCATGGACGGCGTCCGGCCGCACGAGTTCTACGCGCCCGGCGACGAGTTCGTCCGCAAGGCCGCACGGCTCGCGCCGAAGGTCAGCGTGCACCGGCTGGGCCACGGCGAGCGCATCAGGCCGGAGGCCGGGCGGTGACCCCGGGCATTCCGGCGATTGCCGCACAATTCGCGGAGGTGACAAGGGAGTTGCCGCCGGAGTCGACACAGCAGGCGGTCGGCTATCCCTCGTTGTTCCTGCTGGTGGCGCTCGGGGCGCTGGTACCGGTGGTGCCGACCGGCGCGGTGGTCAGCTCCGCGGCGGTGGTGGCGGTCCATCAGACGGCACCGTTCGCCCTGCTGTTCGTCTTCCTGATCGCGTCGCTGGCCGCGTTCGTCGGGGACGTGGCCCTGTACTGGCTCGGCCGGCGCGGGGTCGGTTCCCGGAACGGTTCGCGCTGGCTGGCCGCGCTACGGGGGCGGGCCGCGCCCGACCGGCTGGAGCAGGCGCAGGAGAAGCTCGCGGAGCACGGGGTGACGGTGCTGGTGCTCTCGCGTCTGATGCCGGCCGGGCGGATCCCGGTGATGCTGGCGTGCCTGCTGGCCCGGATGGAGCTGCGCCGCTTCATGCGCGGTGACGCTCCGGCGTGCCTGGCGTGGGCGGCGACGTACGGGCTGATCGGCATTCTGGGCGGATCGCTGTTCGCCCAGCCGTGGCAGGGCGTGGTCGCGGCGGTCGCCCTGACCGTGCTGGTCGGCGGGGCGCCGGCGGTGTGGCGCAGGATGCGGCAACCTGGCACCCGCCGACGGGCGTGATACCGGCCGGCGGGCGCGGGGAGACGGCGCACGGGCGCGAGTCGGCGGGCGTGCGGACCGGCCGCCCGTACGGCCAGGGTTCAGGCCGCCGTACGACCAGGGTTCAGGCCGTCAGCACCCGTGAGCCGCCCACGGGAAGGTCCCACAGCTCGTCGCGCGGCCGGCCCGTGCGGTACCAGGCCGCCAGCAGTCGCTGGAGCGGTTCCAGCACGGGCTCCGCGGACAGCACGAACGTCGCCCAGTGCATGGGCGCCATGTTCCGTGCGCCGAGGTCCTCGAAGGCGCGCACCGCCTCCTCCGGGTCGGTGTGCACATCGCTGAGCCACCAGCGCGGAGCGTATGCGCCGATGGGCAGCATGGCCAGGTCGATACCGGGGTGACGGCGGCCGATCTCCTTGAACCAGTGCCCGTAGCCGGTGTCGCCCGCGAAGTACACAGACCGCTCCAGTGCGTCGGTGAGCACCCAGCCGCCCCACAGCGAGCGGCAGGTGTCGAGAAGGGTGCGCTTGGACCAGTGGTGGGCAGGTACGAAGTCGAAGCGCACACCGCCCAGTTCGGCTCCCTCCCACCAGTCGAGCTCGGTGACGCGCGTGAAGCGGCGGCGCCGGAACCAGCCGCCGAGCCCCGCGGGCACGAACAGCGGTGTGCGGCGGGGCAGCCGCCGCAGCGTGGGGGCGTCGAGGTGGTCGAAGTGGTTGTGGCTGATGACGACCGCGTCCACGGGCGGCAGATCCTCCCAGCGCACCCCCACCGGGGTGATGCGCGCCGGGGTGCCGAGGATGCGGCGGGACCAGACCGGGTCGGTGAGGACGGTGAGCCCGCCGATGCGCAGGACCCAGCTGGCGTGCCCGGCCCAGGTGACGGCGACGGTGGTGGTGTCCGCCTCGGGCAGCGTGCCGGGTGCGAAGGGAAGCAGCGGGATGTCGCGCAGCCCCGCGGGACCGGGCCGTACGGCGCCCTCCCTGGCGAACCGGGCCAGGGCGCGGACGCCCGGGAGAGGAGCGGTGAGCCGGTCGGCGAAGGATCGCGGCCAGATGCGGATCTCGCCGAGGGGGCGGGTCGTGGCGGGCGGGGGCGCCGTACGGCCCGGGCGTGTGCCCGCCGGATGCTGTGCGGGTCCGCTCTGTTCTGCCTGCTCCGTCATCTCTGACTGGTCCGTCATCCAGGGTCTCCCGTCAACGCGTCAACGCAGCTCGTCGAAGGCCGATCCGAGATTGCTCAATGCCCGCTCCACATGGGGCAGTTCCAGGGGGGTCCGGGAGGCCAGAGCGGCCAGCTGCTCGTCGGCGGTCGTGCCGAGCAGCGGCCCGGTGGACAGCCGCACCCGCAGGGCGCCCAGCTCGTCGCCGAAGCGGTGCCCGCCGGGGACGGACGTGCCGAGCCGGTCGCTCAGGTACTCCTCCAGTTCCATGGAGTCGCCGACGCCCCGCTCGGCGAGACGGCCGCGCAACGGGCCGAGGTCCGCGTAGAGATGACGGCCCGCCTGCGGAGGGCGGGACAGGGCGCCGGCCGCGAGCACGGTGCGGTGCACGGCCGCGGCTACCTCCGCGTGCAGGGCGGCGGCACGCACCGTCCGCTCCGCCACCTCGGCCGGCTCGCCGAGAACGTGGGCCGCGGCGGCGGAAAGCGGAGCGGGGACGACGGCGCCGAGCGCGGTGAGGAAGTCCAGGGTGCGGGCGCGCCGGGCGGCGCCGTCCGCCCCGACCGGGAACCGGGCGACCGCGACGGGCCAGGACTGGGGAGTGAGCGCGCCTGAGAGATCGCTGATCACGGTGACATCACCGGGGCACATCTCCGCCGGGCTCAGCAGCACGGTGTCGCGCGGCTGGTGGAGCGTGTCGCGCCAGGTCTCGTCGCTGATGATGTGCAGCCCCTCGTCGACGGCGGCCTCGCAGGCCTCCCGCATGGTCTCCGGCGGAGCGACGGTGGCGGTGGGGTCGTCGGGGACGGACAGCAGCAGGAGCCGGGGCCGGCCGCCCTCGCTGCGGACCCTCCGTACGGTCTCCAGCAGCGCGAACGGGTCCGGCACGCCGCCGCACTCGGCCGGGGTCGGCACGTGGTACGCCGGACGGCCCAGCAGCCGCGCCTGCGGGGTCCACCAGGCGGGGCACGGGCGGGGCATCAGCACATCGCCGTCGTACGCGCCCAGCAGCGCGAAAAGCAGCGGCTGCGCTCCGGAGGCGGCGACGACCTCGGCGGGGCTGCTGGGGAGGCCACGCCGCTGCCAGTATCCGCAGGCGGCCTCGCGCAGCGCTGCGCCGCCGCCGGGCGGCTCGCTCCGGGCGACGACGGCGGCACCAGAGAGCACCGCGACGGGTCCTTGAAGAACCGGCAGCCCGGTCTCCGGCGCGTGCGGCCCGTACCGGACGGGGCCACGTCCCTCAGACGCCGTGCCGTGCATCCCGCCACCTACCTCCACCGCTCGCGAGCGCTCCCGACGCCGGATGCCTGCCCGGCCCCTGGCCCTTTAGGCCCCTAGCCCTTTATACGAAGGTTTGGCCGATACCGCCCCGTGGACCGTGGTGCCGGGGCCGATCGGGCCACAGCAACTCGGGAATCTCCGGGTGGCCCCGAACGGCCCTCCCCTTGTCCCCCGTCCCCCCGCTCGCTGCGTCCGCTCGCTGCCGCCACCGAATGGGGGTGTGCCCGCGTGGGTCACGCCATGGGGGGTATCCGCCCGACATGCCAGAACCCGAGATGCCACTGGTCGACGCACAGGTGAGCACCCGCCGCCGCGGACGGATCGCCGGGCTCCTGAGCACCTGGGACCGGCAGGTGCTGCGATCCGTCGCCGAACGCGAATGGCCGGGCGCGGAGCCGGTCCTGCCGCGGCTCAGCAGGGCCGCGGACCACGGGCTGTTGTGGTTCGGGACGGCGGCCGGGATCGCCGTGCTCGGACGCGACGTACGCTCGCGCCGGGCGGCCGTGCGGGGCGTGGCCTCGCTCGCGGTCGCCTCTGCCCTGATCAACACCGTCGGCAAGCGTTCCGTTCGCAGGAACCGGCCGCTGCTGGACGCGGTGCCGGTCATACGGCAGCTGAAGCGGCGTCCTTTCACCACGTCCTTTCCCTCGGGTCATGCCGCGTCGGCCACGGCGTTCGCCACCGGCGTCGCGCTGGAGTCGAGGAGCTGGGGCGCAGCGCTCGCGCCGGTGGCCGCATCCGTCGCGTTCTCCCGTGTCTACACCGGGGTGCACTACCCGAGTGATGTGCTCGTGGGTGCGGTGCTCGGCGCCGGCGCGGCGTTCGCGGTGCGCGGCCTGGTGCCGACGCGGTCGCAGCTGCCCGCGCCTGGCCGCCCGAAGGCGGAGGCACCCGCGCTGCGGGGCGGTGAGGGCCTGGTGGTCGTCGTCAACCGCGAATCCGGGTCCGGGTCCGCGGACCACGCCCGTGAGGTGCGCACCGAGCTGCCGCTCGCGGAGGTCGTGGAATGCGCGCCCGAGGAGCTGGCGGCCCACCTCGCCAAGGCCGCGGGCAGGGCACGGGCGCTGGGCATCGTCGGCGGTGACGGCACAGTCGGCCAGGCGGCCGCCGTGGCCGCCGCGCACGGCGTACCGCTGGCGGTCTTTCCCGGCGGCACGTTCAACCACTTCGCCTACGACCTGGGCATAGAGTCCGTGCGCGACACGTGCCGGGCGGTGGAGGCCGGGGACGCCGTCGGCGTGGACCTGGGACGCTTCACCCCCGGGCCGGACGGCAGCGCGGCGCCGGGCTACTTCCTCAACACGTTCAGCCTGGGCGTCTACCCGGAGCTGGTCCGCATCCGGGAGCGCTGGTCGCCCCGGATCGGCAGCTGGCCGGCAGGGGTTCTCGCGGCAGCCCGCGTACTGCGCGTCGAGCATCCGGTGGAGGTCGAGGTGCAGGGGCGGCGCCGCCCGGTGTGGCTGCTGTTCGCGGGCAACGGCGTGTACAGGGGCGTCGGGCCCACGCCCGGTCACCGCGACAACCTGGCGGACGGTCTGCTCGACGTCCGTGTGGTGCACGGGGGACGCGCGCCGGGCTGGCGCCTCCTCGGCGCGGCACTGGCGGGCAGGCTCAAGCGCTCGCCCGTGCATGCGTCCCGGCAGCTCCGCCAGGTGCGCATCGGCGGCCTGGCACCGGGCACCCTGCTGGCTTACGACGGCGAAGTTGCCCCCGCACCAAGGGAGTTGGTGATCGGAAAGCTGGTGGACGCCCTCACGGTCTACCGGCCGCAGGAGCTGCTGTAGGGCCGTCGAAGGGACCGGTCCGATGCCGCCTCGGGCGCGTAAATCGGTTCGACGTGCCGCCCCCGCGTCCAGCACCATGGCACAGCGCGCTTCGGCGGCCGGCCACGGGGGAGCTGGTCGCCGAGGCCCCCTTGCGCTCAGGCCCTCGCGCTGTCCGCGAAGCGCTCTGCGTAACGCCGCTGCCACGGTGTCTCCACGGCATGCCGGTCGTAGTGTGCGCGGACGAACGCCACCGCCTCACCGGCCGGTACGCCGTCGAGAACGGCCAGGCAGGCCAGGGCCGTTCCGGTCCGGCCCCGCCCGCCGCCGCAAGCGATCTCGACCCGTTCGGCGGCGGCCCGTTCCCATGCCTCGCGCAGGAGCTCGCACGCGAGCGCGCGGTCGGCGGGGAGGCGGAAGTCCGGCCAGCGCAGCCAGCGTGCCTCCCAGTCGGTGGGCGGCGGCTGCCTGCCGAGCAGATACACGCCGAACTGTGGCAGCGGCCCGGCGGCCAACGGCCGCCGCAGCCCCCGACCCCGGACGAGCCTCCCGGAGGGAAGCCGCAGCACACCGGGGGCGGTCGGAGTCCAGGTCTCGGTCATCAGCCGATTGTCGCGCGTGCCGGGGGTGGGTGCAGGCGTTTCGCCGGGCCGCTGCCCGGCCGACTGCTCGATGCGCCCCCAGGGACGTCGGCTGCCGTCCTCAGGGTCCGGCCGCCACAACCACCGTGCGGCCGACCGCCGTTCCCGCAAGAGTTGTCCACTATTCGAGAATTCTATCTCGCCATACAGACAGAGCGCGTACGGTGGCGGCACCATCCAGGTGACGGGGCTGTGCAGCCCAGCGAAGGAGACCCGCCATGTCGAAGGAGACCGCCGTCTACACCCACGGGCACCACGAGTCCGTCCTGCGCTCACACTCCTGGCGGACCGCCGAGAACTCCGCGGCGTACCTGCTCGGCGAACTGCGGCCCGGGAAGGACGTGTTGGACGTCGGCTGCGGGCCCGGCACCATCAGCGCCGACTTCGCCGCGCTCGTCGCGCCCGGACGGGTCACCGCGGTCGACGCCGCGCAGGACGTGCTGGGGCAGGCCCGGGCGCTTATCGAGGAACGCGGGCTGGACAACGTCCGCTTCGCGGTCGCCGACGTCCACGCCCTGGACTTCCCCGACGACTCCTTCGACGTCGTCCACGCCCACCAGGTCCTGCAACACGTGGGCGACCCGGTGGCGGCCCTGCGCGAGATGCGCCGGGTGTGCCGTCCGGGTGGGGTCGTCGCGGTACGCGACAGCGACTACGGCGCGTTCACCTGGTACCCCGACCTGCCGGTGCTCTCCGAGTGGCAGGCGCTTTATCGGCAGGTGGCCCGTGCCAACGGCGGTGAGCCCGACGCCGGACGCAGGCTCGTGTCGTGGGCCCGCGCCGCCGGATTCACCGACATCACGGCGACCGCCGCCGCATGGTGCTTCACGGCGCCCGAGGAGCGGGCGTGGTGGAGCGGGCTCTGGGCGGACCGCACGACCGCTTCGGTGTACGCGCGGATCGCGGTGGACGGCGGTCACGCGACCGCCGCGCAGCTCGCCGCGATCGCCGATGGCTGGCGCACCTGGGGCGCGGACGAGGACGGCTGGTTCATGGTCCCGCACGGCGAGATCCTGTGCCGGGTGTGAGTCCTCGTCCCGCGCACGCCCCTGACAGGGCCCGCTGACGCCAACTACCCTCGCCGTCATGGAGATCCTCGGAACCACCCTCCGCATCTGCGTCGACGACCTGGAGACGTCGGCCGCCTTCTACGAACGGCTCACCGGCGCCCCGCCGCTGCGCTTCGAGCGCGGCGGCGTCTCGGTAGCGGCGGTCGGCTGCTTCCTGCTGATGAGCGGTCCGGAGTCGGAGCTCGAGGTCCTCCGCAAGGTGTCCGCGACGATCGCGGTGAAGGACGTGGACGAGGCGTACGAGACGCTCACCGCGGTCGGCGCCCAGGTCGTCGCCGGTCCGGTGCCGACCCCGGTGGGGCGCAATCTGATCGCCGTCCACCCGGACGGTTCGGTCTTCGAGTACGTGGACCGCAAGGCAGTCTGACGTACCGTCATATTCGCGGGGGGCCACTCCTCCCGGTCACCGTAGCCTTGATCACCGATGCGTTCGGGAGGCCGAGGTGGACGGCCCCCGGGAGGCCGAGGTGGACGGCACCTGAGCACGCCCACCCCGGCCGAAGCGCTACCTCAGGGCACTCAGGGCACAGGCCGCTGGGTCATGCCCCCGAGCGGCGGGTACCACGGCTCGAATTCCGGCAGATCCGTGTGGGGCATGTGCTGGTGGAACAGCCCTTCGAGGATCTCTCGCTGCTCCTTGAGGTGGTCGTCCAGTGGAATGCTCCCCCCAGGGACAGGGCCGATCGATGGATACGCCGGCTGCGGATTTCCTGTCTCTTCGGACCGCTGCTCCTCGAAGTCGAGACGGGCCATGCCTCCGTCCTGGACTCCTTTGAAGTAGGAGCCGAGGGCTTCTTCGTTGAGGGGCGCTGGCGCCTGAGCAGTGCACTGAGGCGCCTCCCATCCGAAAATGACACCGGCCAGGTACCAGTCGTGGATCGTCGTGGGGGCGGCGCTCATCTTCTTCCTCCCGTAAACGGTGGACGAGATGTCTCGATCTCAGGATGTGCAAGAAGACCGGGTTGGGCGGCATTCAGATGCCGCGCCTCCGCAGAAAGCACACTCCCCACCGTACGCCCGACGTGTCGTACTTTCCTGTTCACCTGATGCGCAGCCGTAACCGCGATACCGGCACCCGTTACCGCCGGCCCCGCGCCCCCTCAAGTGGCTCTGGAGCAGGTTTGGGACCGTTACCCGTGGGGGTTGTCGTGCGCCGCTCGAACTCGTCCCAGGCATGGCGTCCGCGCAACTGAGGGTTTCACCTCGGGGTGATGTGATCAGCCGGGCTCGGATCGGCGCCATCGCCCCGCGCCGCCCTCGTCCTCGACGGAATCCGGCTGTGATCAACGTTGAGAAATCGCTGGCGAGCCTGGGCCATCGAACCAGCCCGAACGACTTCCCCAACTCCTGGCCCTACGCCCTCCCCTGGGCCGCAACGACATCGTCCAGGGCTCCAACGGCTCCGGTGGCGGCCCTACCTGTGCACCGCAGTCCCCCGCTACGACGGCCCCACCGGCATCGGCACCCCCAACGGCGTCCGAGGCTTCAGATTCTGATGAGGGCTCTCGAAGGTCACCGGTGTCAGCGGGTCGTACGAATGTCGCACAACCGGCCGTGTGGTAGGCCCGGCAGGAACACCACGGTCGGTCCGCCGCTGCCCGACCCATGCACGAAAAATGCGGCGGCCATCGATCTCCTGGAACCCTCCGATCGGCGGAGCAAGCCGAGCCCAGGAAGTGCTGTTGTTCGTCATGTGACCAGGCTCCAGCCCTGACGCGAGGGCGGGGTCAATCCCTTCCGCCGCAGTACCCGAAACGTGCGCAGCGGTTCAACGCGCGGCCCCGTGCGGCTGATCGGAAGGTCATCGCGACGCACGTTCATGCCGCCGAACCCGCGCGCTTCCCACTGGGCGTTCCTCATGCGGCCGGCGAGGGGGCGGTCAGCGCCGCGTGGAGCACCGCCCCCAGCTGCTCGGGCAGCCGCTCCGGCGTGCGGTTCTGCACGTAGATCACGGCGAAGACCGGCCCGGACGCCAGGGCGTGCACCAGGGCCACATCCGGTGCGGCGGTCAACTCCCCACGCGCGACCGCCCGTTCGAGGAGCTGCCCGATCCCCAGCTGCTGGCGCGTGACCATGGTGTCCTCGAAGCGCGCCGCCAGCTCCGGGGAGCCGGCGATGTCGCCCATCAGTCCGGGGATCGCGGCGGCTGCGGCGGGGTTGGTCAGATGGTCCACGATCTCCTGTACCAGCGCGGTCAGATCCCCGAGCAGTGTGCCGGTGTCGGGAGGGGCCGGCAGGTCGGCACCGTGCACGGCCGCCGCGAAGACCATCTCCTGCTTGGTGGCGTGGCGCCGGTAGATCGCGGCCTTGCCGATCCGGGCGCGCTCGGCCACCGCGTCCATGGTGAGTCCGGCGTATCCGCTCTCCGCCAGCAGTTCGCGGGTGGCGGTCAGGATCGCCTCGTCCACGCGGGAGTCTCGGGGTCGTGCCATGCGGTCATGTTACGGTACTGCAAGTTTCGGAACTACCGGTTTCGTAAGGGGGCTGGGCATGACACGCTGGGCTGGATGGATTCTGCAGTCGTTGGGAATGCTGCATCTTGTGGTGCTGGGAGCGCAGAACACGCAGTACTTCGGGGACTGGCTGACCGGGGCGCTGTGGAACCTGCCGCGCGAGGAGTTCATACACCCCGCCGGTGCCGCCGGTGCCTTCTGGGCCTCGATCGGGAGTTTCGCGTTCCCGATGATCCTGCTGGGCGCACTCGTCCTGAACCTGGCGCGCCGCGAGGTCCAGGTACCGCCGTCCATCGGCTGGGCCATCGGCGCCTGGGGGCTCGTGGGAGCGGCCATCATGGAGCCGACGCCGGTGATCCTGGTGCTGGCGCCGGCCGTCCTGCTGATCAGGGCCGGTAAGGACCGGCCCGCGTCCTCCGGATAGGTCGTCCCCGTCAGGCGCTCCGCCTCGTCGTACGGGTGCACGACATCCCATGAGTTCCCCTGAGCTCCACTGAGTCCCTCGCCCAGTGATCAGGGGGACCGCGCGATCTGCTCGACTTCCTGGGACGCTGCGCGAGTTCGACATCACCGCCAGCGGGCCCGGCCGGGTACCGCGCCCGCTGCGTGACCCGGACGCCCCAACGATGACGACGGCGAGGAGGAGTAGGGCGACCTTGGGGCCATGGGTACAGCGGTGGACTCTCCCACCGTGGGAGAGTCCACCATGAGGGCGTGCAAGACGAACTTCTCACCATTGGGCGCTTCGCCCGCCTGTGCCGGCTCAGCGTCAAGCAGCTACGGCACTACGACGAGACGGGGCTATTGGCTCCTGCCCGCGTGGACGACGGCTCCGGCTATCGCTATTACGCGCCTGAACAGGCACGCGATGCCCTGACCATCGCCCTGCTCCGCGAGATGGATCTTCCTCTGGCCGTGATCGCCCAGGCGCTGGCTGCCGAGCCTGCGTCCAGGGCCCAGATCCTGCGCGCGGAGCGGGACCGGCTGGCCGAGCGGATCAGCAGGGACCAGGCACGGCTGGAGATGCTGGATCGCCTGGCGGAGGGCGGCCTGCCCGGCTATGAGGTGACGATGTGCACAGAGCCGGAGCGACGGCTGGTAGTGGTGCGAGCGGTCTGCACCCCTGCGGCGATCGGGGAGATGATCGAGGAGTGCGTAGGCCGGCTGCTGCCCGTGCTGGGCAAGGCGGGAATGGCATGGGAGCCGCCGCTGTGGGCGCTGTACCCGCTGGACCTGGAAGATCGGATGCAGATCGCCGTCGGAGTGCAGACGCCGCAGGGGGAAGGGACGCCCGGTCTGGAGTTCGAGGTGTTGCCCGGCGGACCCGCGGCCGAGACTACGCACATCGGGCCCTACGCCCAACTGCCCTTGGCCTACAACGCGCTGTTCTCCGCCATCCATGAGCGGGGGCTGCGTCCGCAGGCTCCCGTGCGTGAGGCCTACCTCGTCGGGCCGGCAGAGGCACCGCAAGAGGAACTGGTGACCCGGCTGATCATCCCCGTTCAGGAGAACACGGCATGACCACGGTGAAAGACATCGATGTCCGCAGTACGCAGCACTGCGAGACGACGGCTCTGGGGGTGCTGCTGCGGCACCAAGGACTCGATCTGTCCGAGCCCATGCTCTTCGGCCTCAGCTCCGGTCTGTCCTTCATCTACTGGGACAGCAAGAGCATGGGCTTCCCCTTCCTCGGGGGACGGGTCAAGCCTTTCGATCTCACCAGGAACCTGGCCACCAGACTCGGGCTGGAGCTCCTGGTCCAGGAGACCACTTCCCCCGGCAGGGCATGGGAGAACGTGGCAGCCCTCATCGACGCCGGCCGCCCCGTCGGACTGCAGCTCGACAGCTACTACCTGGACTACTTCGGGTCGAAGGTGCACTTCGGCGGTCATGTCGTCGCCATGTACGGCTATGACGACCACGACGCCTACCTGGTGGACACCGACCAGCAAGGCGGAGCGGTATCCAGCAGCCTGACCAGCCTCGCCCGGGCCAGGGCCGCGCGCGGCCCGATGACCGCCAAGCACCGGTCCTTCACCCTCACCGCTCCGAGGAACCTGCCCTCCCCACAGGGTCAGATCATCCCCGCCATCACCGCCTGCGCCGACGCCTTCCTCAATCCGCCCATCGCCAACCTGGGCCATCGTGGAATCGAGAAGGCCGGCAAGCTCGTACGCACATGGCTCCAGCGGACCGACAACCCGCAACGGGACCTACCCCAAGCCGCCCTCTTGATGGAGAAGGCCGGCACCGGCGGCGCCCTGTTCCGTAATCTCTATCGCGACTTCCTCGCCGAATGCACCCAACTGCTCGACAGCAGCCACCTGCGCACCGGCCACGGGCTGTACACCGAGGCAGCCACGCTGTGGACGGAAGCCGCGGCACTGATCACAAAAGCCGGCGAATCAGGTGATGCGCAGTACCTCGTACAGGCAGGCACCACCCTGTGCGATCTTTCACGCACAGAGCGCGAGGCCATGCAGGCGCTGAACTGCCTGCGGGAGTGAGACACCAAGCGGATCGCCAGCGGAACCGCACGGCGCTCGGCCGGCCTCCTGGGCCCGGATTTCTCGGCGCCCGGCGAGTCTCATGTACGGGGCGGCCTTCCAGCGCCCTACCGGTCCCGTGGCCCCTGCGGATACGAGTGCTCGGCAAGCCTCAGGGACTCGGCGCGGTCAGGTACCGCTGGATCGTCGGTGCCAGCCATACCACGATCTCCGCCCGCGCCAGCCCCACCGCCGGCGGCATCCGCAGCACGTACCGCGTGAGCGCCAGCCCCAGCAGCTGCGACGCCATGAGTGCCGCCCGTGCCGGGACCTGCTCGGGGTCGGGGCACACCTGCCGGGCGACCGGCAGCAGCTGGTCCCGCAGGATGCCCTGCATGCGCTCCGCCCCGGCCTGGTTGGTCACGCCGACCCGCAGCAGGGCGGTGAGGACCTCGTTGTTCTCCCACATGTCGAGGAAGTGCTCGACGAGGATCCGCCCCGCGTCCTGCCGGCGGTCCGCCCCGCTCACGTCCGGCAGCCGCAGGTCGATGGCGACGGCCGCCGCGAAGAGGCCCTCCTTGTTGCGGTAGTACCGCATCACCATCGACGGATCGATGTTCGCGTCCTTGGCGATGGCGCGGATGGTGGCTCGCTCGTAGCCGTCGGTCGCGAAGCGCTCGCGGGCCGCCGCGAGGATCGCGCCGCGAGTGGCGTCGGAGCGGCGGGGGACGCCGGAGCCGGGAACCGTGGAGGTGCTGTCGCTGCCGTTCATGCCAACAAGCGTAGGCCAACGGGCGTAGGTCAACAAGCGTTCGCCAACAGTCGTTTGCCAACGGCCGTTGACATACCCTCGGCGCCTCACTATCGTTCGTCAACGAGCGTTGGCCAACATTTGTTGGCAATAGGCGATGGCAAGCAAGCGTTGGCAACAGGAGGCCACCATGAACGGCACCGCCACCCACCGCACCGTGATCGTCGTCGGCTCCGGCCCCACCGGCCTCCTCCTCGCCGGTGACCTCGCCACAGCCGGCGTCACCGTGACCCTCGTCGAGAAGCGGCCGCGCAAGATCAGCAACCTCTCCCGCGCCTTCGGGGTGCACGCCCGCACGCTGGAGCAGCTCGACGCCCGCGGCCTCGCCGACGAACTCCTCACCACCGGCGACACCATCACCGGCCTGCGGCTCTTCCGCCGCCTCTCCCTCGATCTGAGCACGCTGCCCTCGCGTTTCCCGTTCCTGCTCATCACCCCGCAGTACGAGGTCGAGCGGCTCCTGGAGCGGCGGGCCCGGGAGGCTGGGGTCGAGTTCGCGTACGAGAGCGAGGTCGTGGGGCTGCGGCAGGACGACGAGGGGGTCGACCTCGACGTACGCGGCGCGGACGGGGCGGTCGTCACCCGCCGGGCGGCCTATGTCGTCGGCGCCGACGGTCACCGGAGCGCCGTGCGGAAGGCGATCGGCCTGGACTTCCCCGGTGTCTCCGTCATCAAGTCGCTGATCCTGGCCGATGTCCGGCTGGCCGAGAAGCCCGAGGGCGTTCTCACCGTCAACGGCCGCGGCGACGCCTTCGCGATGATCGCCTCCTTCGGCGACGGCTGGTACCGGGTCATGGGCTGGAACCGCCGCAACGAGGTCTCCGACGACGCCCCGCTCGACCTCGACGAGGTCAAGGAGATCACCCGCCGTGCCCTGGGCACCGACTACGGCATGCACGACGCCCGCTGGCTCTCCCGTTTCCACAGTGACGAGCGCCAGGCACCGCACTACCGGGTCGGGCGGGTCTTCCTCGCCGGGGACGCCGCGCACATCCACTCCCCGGCCGGCGGGCAGGGCATGAACACCGGCCTCCAGGACGCCGCCAACCTGAGCTGGAAGCTCGCCGCGGCCGTCCAGGGCCGAGCGCCCGAAGGGCTCCTCGACAGCTACGAGGCCGAGCGCCATCCGGTCGGCAGGGCGGTGCTGCGCAGCAGTGGCGGACTGGTCCGGCTGGCCCGCGCGCGGAATCCGCTGCTGCGTGCCGCCCGCGCCCTTGTCTCCGCGTTCGTCGGCATGGCCCCGCCCGTCCAGCGCAAGGCCCTGGGTCAGATCACCGGGATCGGCTACGCCTACCCCGCCCCCCGCGGCGCCCACCGCCTCACCGGCACCCGCGTCCCCGACGTCGCCCTGAAGGACGGCCGGCTCTACGAGGCGCTGCGCGGCGGCCGGTTCGTGCTGATCATGCCCGGGACGTACGAAGGCCCCGGTGTCCGTGAGGGGTGGCTGACCGTGGAGCGCTGGGCGGGCGACCGCCGGACGACCGTCCTGGTACGGCCCGACGGATTCGTGGCCTGGGCGGCGGAGGGTGCGGACGCGGCGGGGATCGAGGAGGCGGTGGCCCGGTATCTGAGCTAGGCCCTCTCGGCTGGATCATCCCGGCGTCGCGGGGTCAGGGCGGTCGAGAGGCGCCGCACTCACGGCCGGGCTGATCCGAACGACAGGGCCTAGCCCGCCCGGGCGGTGACGAGGTGGGCGTCCACAGCGGCGACACCGTCGACGCCCTGGCAGAGGCCCACGACCACCGGGACGAGACGCGCTTCCGGGACGTGACCCCGAAGGGTGACGACTCCGTCCCGGACCACGACCGCGACGGTGCCCTCGTCCAGGCCGAGGATGCGCCCCAGGACGTCCTGCTCGACCTCGCCGCGGATCTCGACGTCGGAGCGGATGAAGGCGTCGAGCAGGTCGCTGCGGCTGACGATGCCGGTGAGGAGCCCGTCGTCGCCGACCACCGGCAGCTGCTTGACGTGCCGGCTGCGGAGTTCCCGCGCGGCGCGGGGGATCGTCCAGTCGGCGCGGGCGGTGAAGACGGGACTGCTCATGAGCGTGCCCGCGGTCCGGGCCCGGGCCTTGCCCCAGGCGCGCTCGTCGTTCCCGTTTCGACCCTGCGGATCGGGCATGCCGGTCTCGTGCCGCAGCACGTCGGACGCGGACACGACGCCGACGGGAGCGCCGTCGTCGTCGACGACCGGGGCCGCGACGATGTCGTTCGCATCCAGCAGGGCGGCGACCTCCTGGAACGGTGTGTCCGGACGGAGGGTGACGACCTCCTCGGTCATCACGTCACCGACCGTGCGGCGGTAGAGCATGGCATCGGCCTCCTCCGCTGTGCGACGGGGCGGTCGCGGTCGGACCGCCTGAGCGGACCACGCGCGGAGCGCCGGCCTCCCGCCCCTCCCGGCTCGTCCACGCCGTCTTCCCTACCCATGACAACACCGCGCCGCTTCGGCGACCAGTGGCGCTCGGCCTGGTCGCGGAGGAGCGGTGACTCTACGGCCGAGTGTGCGGTAGATGCCGGCGACGCTGGGCGCCTGGCCCCTGCGCTTGTCGATTGGATCATCAGGTCGCCCTCCTGACCGCTCGCCCAGCGTCGTTGCGCGGCGGGCTTCAGCCATGAATAGGCGACACCTCACCATGCGACCTCACCGGTCCCATCCCCGAACGTCAGCAACCGGGGCCTCGCGGGCAAGCCCTCCGGCAGTGGGGACGGCGGGGCCGCAGGCATCAGCCCGCGGCCCCGCACGTCACCCACAGCCGTCGATTCAGTGGTGCGTGATTACCAGCGCCGGTTCCTCCTCCACCGGGGCGTCCTCCGCCTCCGGCCGCTGGATCAGCAGCGACGCCACGACTCCGATGCCGAGCAGCGCGAGCGCCGCGTACATGGCGTGCTGGTAGCCCGCCGCGGTCGGCCCGTTGACGTCGCTGCCCGCCATGATCACGGCGGAGGCGAGGGCGATGCCGAGCGAGGCCCCGATGCCGGAGCAGGCGCCGTTCAGTCCGGAGAGCGAGCCGGGCTTGTCCTGGGGGCGGTCGTGACGGCGAGGCCGTTGAGCCCGGTCAGCATGAAGTCGCCGTACGTCACACCGAGCGCGGCCACGAGCTGCCTCGATGAGTGCCCAGCGATCTTGTCAGACAAGTCTGTGCCCCCAAGAGGGAATCTACGTGTATAGAAGGCCAAGCCCCGGGTGATGCGACGCACACACGCCGGACAGCGCAAGGGCCGGCGACATTGCTCCGGCCGCACCCGCTCGCATAACTTGCTGACAAGTGAGCCGAGGAGGGCCAGTGGCAGTCAGCGGGCAGCAGCGGAGACCGGTTGTGGTGCTCTACGAGCGGATCGCGGACGCCATCCACGACGGCACCTATCCGCCGGGGTCCACGCTCCCCTCCGAGCCCCGGCTCGCCGTCGAACTCGGCGTGAGCCGCCCGGCCCTGCGCGAGGCCCTGCTCCTCCTCCAGGAGGACGGCCTGCTCTCGGTGCGCCGCGGCGTGGGCCGCACGGTCAACGCCAGCCCGCCCAGGCGTGGTTACGAGCAGATCCAGCCGCTGGAGGAGCTGCTCGGCGCGGGCCGGGCGCTGCACGTGCGGCCACTGCTGCGCACGGTCGAGGAGCCCACCGACTTCACCACCCAGCATCTGCTCGCGCCCGCGGGGGCGGAGCTGCTGTTCTGGGAGTCCGTGCTCACCGGTGACGATGCGGCGGCGCTCAGCCAGGAGTGGGCGGCCGCGGAGGAGACACTTCGGCGATACCACCCGGACTTCGCCGAAGCGCTGCGGTCGGCACCGCAGGCGGCCTGCTCCATGGTCGCGGTCCTGGCCGCCGCCTCACGGGGCACGGCCCTGACGGCGCACAGCCAGATCAGCGCGACCCTGCTCGGCCGGCGCCGCGGGGAGCAGCTGGGGCGCCCCGCGGACACGCCCGCCGTGTTGATCACGCAGGTGGTCCGGGTGGACGGCGCCCCGGTCCTGGCGGCCAAGCACATGCTGCCCACGGGTGCCCCCGCCCTCCCGGTCCTCCAGTCGAACTGAGGCGCTCCCCGCTCCCCGGCCGGGTGCCGTACACTTCCGATGCATGCACTTGTCTGACATCCTGCGCGCTCCGAAGGTGGTCCTCCACGACCACCTCGACGGCGGTCTGCGCCCCGCCACGATCATCGAGCTGGCCCGTTCCCACGGCTACGAGGGCCTGCCCACCGAGGACCCGGAAGCCCTGGCCGTCTGGTTCCGGGACGCGGCGGACTCCGGGTCGCTGGAGCGCTACCTGGAGACCTTCGCCCACACCTGCGCGGTGATGCAGACCCGCGAGGCCCTGGAGCGCGTCGCGGCCGAGTGCGCGGAGGACCTGGCCGCGGACGGTGTCGTGTACGCCGAGGTGCGCTACGCGCCCGAGCAGCATCAGGAGCGGGGGCTCACGCTCGACGAGGTCGTGGACGCGGTGAACGCGGGCCTGCGCGAGGGCGAGCGCCGCACGGACGGGCGCATCACGGTGCGGGCGCTGCTCACCGGCATGCGGCACACCGACCGCTCGCTGGAGATAGCCGAGCTGACCGTCGCGCACCGCGAGCGCGGGGTCGCGGGCTTCGACATCGCGGGCGGCGAGATCGGCAACCCGCCGGCCCGCCACCTGCCCGCCTTCCAGCACCTCAGGCGCCACAACTGCCACTTCACGATCCACGCCGGCGAGGCCGTGGGCGCCGAGTCGATCCACGAGGCGGTGCAGGTCTGCGGCGCCGAGCGCATCGGCCACGGTGTGCGCATCACGGACGACATCACGGTCCACGACGACGGCACGGCCACCCTGGGCCACCTCGCCTCGTACGTGCGCGACAACCGCATCGCACTGGAGGTCTGCCCGACCTCCAACCTCCAGACGGGCGCGGCCAAGTCGTACGACACGCACCCCATCGACCTGCTGCGCCGCCTGGGCTTCCGCGTCACCCTGAACACCGACAACCGTCTGGTGTCCGGGACGGACATGAGCCTGGAGTTCGTGCACATGGCGGAGGCGTTCGGCTACGGCCCCGAGGTCTTCGAGGAGTTCACCGTCGCCGCGGCCGAGGCGGCGTTCCTGCCGCTGCCGGAGCGCCGGCGGCTGATCGACGAGGTGATCCGCCCGGGCTACGCGGCGCTCAGCGCGTAGCCTCCGCCACGAACCGCGCCCAACTCGCCCGGGACACACGAAGTCCCGGGCGGGTGTTGTTCTCGGAGTCCCTGACGTGGACGTCGTCGGCGGAGGCCGCGACCTCGACGCAGTCGCCGCCGTCCGAGCCGCTGTAGCTGCTCTTGAACCAGTCGAGCTGGTCGCTGCCGTTGGTGCTCCGCTCGATGCTCATTCGCCCGTTTCTCCTGCCAACCGCGTGATCCGATGCGCAGACTCCTCAGCGCTCAGGGCCTGCGAGCGCAGCTTGCCATATCGCAGGCCGAGACCGCTGACCTTGTCCGGGTCACTGCGCGGTCGACCGGTGGACGTCCTGCGACCTCGCCGCCTCCGGGAGCCTTGACAATCGAGCCGTCGACGGCGATCTGGTCAAGGACGAGGCCGACGCTCCGGTCGTAGGACTCCAATTTGCCGAGGCCCCCACCGCGCCTATCGGTAAGGCGATGTGCCCTCCATCCGTCCATCCGGGATTGTCCGACCGCAGAGCCTGAGTGCCAGGTCTTCGGCGTTGCCGTGCAGTGCCGGGCCCGATCCGTACGACCAGTCGAGGTCGGTGGCCTGGAAGCTGCGTCCCTCGATGTTGATGCCGAAGTGTGTGTGCCCGCCGCCCTCGGTAAGGTCGTTGAGGACGACCCGGATGGTCTCGTCGGGTGAGCGGCGCGGCACCCCGAGCGGCACGGTCACGTCGAGGCCGTGGATCACCACATGATTGAGCGCGCCGTGGTACCCACCGCCCGGCGGCGTCCAGTGGTGCATCACGTCGGCGCGCAGGTTGGCGACGAGCCGGCCGGTCGGCAGTTCGGCGTCCCGGCCGGCGATCTGGTTCGACAAGCGGCTGAAGTCGAAGTCGCAGTGGCGCAACTCGGCCATGAACTCCTCTTCGGAGTACCGGGCCGCCATGGTCAGGTGCGCGATCACTTCGCGAACCCGCCAGCCCTCACACAGGGATGGCGTGTCCCACTGCGCATCAGAGGCGGAGTCGAGCAGGTCGGCGAGGGCCACGAACTCGGCGGCTACAGCAGGTTGCAGGTCGGCGTCGTTCGTCAAGGTCAACTCCATATCGCTCGTACGGTCGACAATCGTCACCAGGTAAGACCAACCACCTGCGCCAAACTCATCGGTCCACGGCGATACAGGGTTCATGGACATCTTGACTGTGGATCGGGCAACCCTCCCACGTGACGCCCCCGAGACGTTGATCAAGAAGTGTGGTCAGCGGACCACAGACACCCCACGAGCTGCGCGAGACGTAAGTGCTCGCGCGGATAGTGGTCGGGCATCGTCGCAACTTCGTGATCCCTCAGACCCGTACCTGCGCCACCATCTCGGTGCCTGTGCGCACCTGTCCGCGCGGCCTCTGAGCTTGTCTCTGGGTCACGTCCCCGCAATCCCCGTACGGGTGATGACGTTCTGGGCATCGTTCGAGGTCAGACCAATAGAGACAAGCTCAATGGTGGCGGCGGTGGAGCTTCAGGGTAGTGACGACCGCCACGCCCAGGGTGATGTGCATGAGGGACAGGGCTGCGACGGTGCCGCCGTCGGCGCCGGACGACAGCGGGCCGGCGACCGACAACAGTGCCAGCCCACCGCCCACGTACTGCGCGATCCGCAGGAAGACCGGCTTCCACAGGGCCATCAAGAGGGCAGCGCCCGTCCCGACGACCAGCGGGACGACGGAGGCGCCGATGACGCCCCCGACCGTGATCGGGTGCTGTTCGCCGCTGTCGACGACGATGAGCGAGGCACCGGCCAGCTTGGCGACGGCAAGAACGATCAGATTGACCACGGCCGCGCCGACCGCGCCTGTGACCAGCGCCTTCCACCAGCTGAGGCCGGAACGGCGGGCCGAGGGTGCGGTGGGCACAGCGGGGCCGGAGTTTGGAACGGCACTGCTCGACATGGGACTTCCTCCAACGTGTGAAGTGCTGCGCTGCCCTACGGCCAGCGGCATACGAAGAAGCCTCCAACCCGAACCGCACTTGAGGTCAAGCCCTGTCCCGGCCCTGCGAGGTCAGACCATAAAGAACAAGCCAAGAGGTCGCGCAGACAGGCGTGGGCCCATGGGCGGCGGTTCGGCCGTCCATACCAGCGGCGGGGCGCCCATGCCTGACCAGCTGCGTACGGTGATGAAGGCGTCGGCGAGACGGAAGACAGAGAACGAGCTGAAGTGGAGGCGCACGACCGGAACCGCGAGTCAGAGCAGCGCCGGCACCTGAAGCGTCAGCGTGCGGGCGTCCGCGTCCAGCACGGCCGGTACGCCGAGCGGCATCGTCAGGGCCGTGTCGCCGTGCCCGAACCCGAACTCCTCCACCACCGGTACCCCGAGGTCCCCCAGCCGGTCGAGCAGCACCGCCCGCACCCGCTCGTACGGCCCGCACTCCGCCCACGAACCCAGCACCACCCCGGCGACGCCCGTCAGCCACCCCGCACGCAGCAGTTGGGTGAGCATGCGGTCGATGCGATAGTCCTCCTCCCCCACGTCCTCCAGCAGCAGGAGCCCGCCGCGAGCGCTGCGCCGTGCGTGCGGGGTGCCGATGCCGGCGGCGAGCAGGGCGAGGCAGCCTCCGAAGGTGACGCCACTAGCCCGGCCCGGCACCATCGTGCGTGCCCCCGGCAGGCCCTGAAACGTCCGCACCGACTCGGGCTCGAACAGGGTGGCGCGCAGCGAAGCCTGGGTGCGGGCGTCCTTGAGGAAGGTGACCGCACCCACCATCGGCCCGTGCAGCGTCGCGAGGCCCATCCGTACGGCGAACGCCTCATGGAGGGCGGTGACATCGCTGTAGCCGACGAAGACCTTGGGACCGGCCGCCCGCATCGCCGCCCAGTCGACCAGGTCCACCATGCGCTGAACGCCGTAGCCGCCGCGGGCGCAGATCACGGCGGACACGGATGGATCGCACCACGCCTCGGTCAGGTCGCGGGCACGCGCCTCGTCGGTGCCCGCGAGGTAGTCCAACCGGGGGTGCGTCTCGCGGACGTGGGGCATCACCACGGGTTCCAGGTCCCACCCGCGCAGGATGTCCAGGCCGGCGTCGAGCCGTTCGCCGGGTACGGGACCGCTGGGCGCGACGACCGCGACCCTGGCGCCCGGGGTGAGCCGGGCGGGCCGGCTGAGCGACGGGTTTGTCATTTCCTGAGCTCCAGCAGGGGGATGTCGGAGCGGGTGATGCCGAAGGTCTGGGCGTACAGGGACAGTTCGGCCTCCAGCGCGCGGATCACCGTCTCCACCCTGCGGAAGCCGTGGCCCTCGCCCTCGAAGGCGATGTACGCGTGCGGGACGCCGCGCCCGGCCATCCGTGCGAGGAACCGTTCACTCTGCGCCGGCGGGCAGATGACGTCGTCCAGGCCCTGGAGCAGGAGGAACGGAGCGGTGATGCCGTCCGCGCGGGTCAGCGGCGACCGCTCCCGGTAGCGGCCGGACGCCTCGGACAGCGGGCCGACGAGCGATTCGAGGTAGCGGGACTCGAAGTCGTGCGTTTCGCCGTCGGCCCAGGACAGCAGATCGAGGACCGGGTAGATGATCGTGCCGCACGCGTACACGTCCGTGGTGGCGAGCGAGGCGGCCGCCGTCCAGCCGCCGGCGCTGCCGCCGCGGATCGCCAGGCGCCGCGGATCGGCCGTGCCCTCGTCGGCCAGCGCCTCGGCGACGGCGGCGCAGTCCTCGACGTCCACCACGCCCCACTGCTCGCGCAGGCGGTTGCGGTAGGCGCGGCCGTAACCGGTGGAGCCGCCGTAGTTGACCTCGGCGACGCCGATGCCGCGCGAGGTGAAGTAGGCGATCTCCAGGTCCAGTACGAGCGGGGCGCGGCCGGTGGGTCCGCCGTGCGCCCAGATCACGTACGGCGGCAGCTCGTCGTCGGGTGCGACCCGGTCCGGACTGTGCGGCGGATAGATGTGGGCGTGGATCTCCCGGCTGCCGGGGCCGGTGAAGGTGCGGATCTGCGGCTCGGGGTAGTACGCGGGGTCCACCGGGTCGTCGTGGGCGCTGCCGATGACCCGGGTCCGGCCGGTGCGGGTGTCGAGCTCGACGATCTCGTACGCGCTGCGCGGGCTGGCGGCGACGCCGATCACCCGGTCGCCGCAGGCGGCGAGCGTGGGGGTCCACTCGCTCCAGGGACCGGCGGCGTCGACGAGTTCGCCGGTCTCCGGATCCAGGATGCCCAGTGCGGTGGTGCCCCTGCCGTGGACGACGGCGACCAGTCCGCTGTCGAGCGGCTGGAACCACTGCGAGCCGGTCTTCCACAGCGGGCCGCCGAACTCCTCCTGCCGGCCCGGGCACAGGGCGGTGGCGTGGCCGAAGTTGTTGCCTGCCGGGCGGATGCGGCGCGGCTCCCACCAGTTGCCGCGGTCGGAGACGAACAGCAGCGAGCCGTCCGGCGCCCAGTCGACCTGGCAGACCGACTCGTCCGCCTCGCCGACGACCGTGCGCACGCCCGCGAAGGGTCCGCCGTCGGTCACGTCCCCGAGCAGCACGACCGTGGCGTCCCACGGCATCTGCGGATGGTCCCAGGCGATCCAGGCGGCGTGCCGCCCGTCGGGCGACACCTTCGGGCCGGTGACGAAGCGGTGCCGGTCGTCGCCGAGTTCGCGGACGGCGCCGCGGTGCTCAGCGGCCGAACCGTCGAGGGGCACCGCGGCGATCACCCGGCGCACATCGGTGGGCGCCTCTCCCGTGAACTCCTCCAGGACGCACCACACCTCGCCGTGCTCGACGCGCAGCAGGGGCTCGGCCCACCGCAGGCCGCCGCCGACGGACGAAAAGGGCGTGAGCGGACGCGGCCGCGCGCCGGGGACGTCCGGCTCGTACGCGTACAGCCGCTGGTCCGGGAAGTGGACGAAGACGATCAGTGGGCCGCCTTCCGCCCTTCCTGCCCCGGCCCACGGCAGACCGCCGTACTCCATGACGCGGCCGCGCACGTTCCACGGCGGGGGCAGCACCGACTCCTCGCGGCCGTCGGGGCGCCGGCGCACCAGGGCACGTCGGCCGCCCTCGGCCGGGCGCGGCGCGGTCCACCACACCTCGTCGCCGACGATGCCGAGGTGGTCGGGCTGTCCGTCGCGCGAGGCGGCGAGGGCGGCGCCGATCGGTGAGGGCCAGGTTCCGTAGGGACCGGTGGGTACCATGCCACTCCCCCTAGGCGCTTTGCAGATAGTGGTCGAGCACGCGGACGCCGAAGTGGAGGGCCTCCACGGGGACGCGTTCGTCGACGCCGTGGAACATGGCCGCATAGTCGAAGCCGGGTGGCAGCTTCAGCGGGGAGAAGCCGTAGCCGGTGATGCCGAGCCGGGAGAACTGCTTGGCGTCGGTGCCGCCCGGCATGCAGTACGGCACGGTGCGGCCGACGGGGTCGAACCGCTCGACGGCGGCGCGCAGTCTGGCGAAGGTCGGCGAGTCGACGGGTGCCTGGAGGGGCACTTCGCGGTGATGGAATTCCCACTCGACGTCGGGGCCGGTCAGCCGGTCCATGGTGGCGCGGAACTCGTCCTCGCAGCCGGGCAGCGTCCGGCCGTCCACATACGCGGTGGCCTGGCCGGGAATCACGTTGATCTTGTAACCGGCCGCCAGCATGGTCGGGTTGGCGCTGTTGCGCACGGTCGGCTCGACGAGGGCGGCGGCGGGCCCGAGCTTCGTCATGAGCGCGTCGGCGTCGAAACCGGGCGCGTGCACATCGGTGTCGATGCCGTGCAGAGCGGCGAGTTCGGCGAGGGCCGCCCGTACGGTGGGGGTGAGCCGCACCGGCCACTCGTGCTCGCCGATCCGGGCGATGGCGGCGGCAAGCCGGGTCACCGCGTTGCTCCCGTTCACCTTGGAGCCGTGACCGGCCGTGCCGTGGGCGGTCAGCCGGAGCCATGCCGTGCCGCGTTCGCCGGCCGCGATGGGGTAGAGCGTCATGCCGGGGCCCGCGTGGAAGGAGAACGCGCCGGATTCGCTGATGCCTTCCGTGCAGCCCTCGAAAAGGCCGGGGTGGGTGTCGGCGAGGTAGCCGGATCCGTCGACCGCGCTGGCCTCCTCGTCGGCGGTGCAGGCGATGACGATGTCGCGGCGGGGCCTGATGCCGTGCCGTGCCCAGGCCCGTACGACGGCGAGGACCATCGCGTCCATGTTCTTCATGTCGACGGCGCCGCGGCCCCACACCACGTCGTCCCGCACCTCGCCGGAGAAGGGATGGACGGTCCACTCGGCGGGTTCGGCGGGGACGACGTCGAGGTGCCCGTGGACCAGGAGCGCGTCGGCGCCGGGGTCGGTTCCTTCGATGCGGGCCACGACATTGGTGCGGCCCGGTGTGCGCTCCAGCAGGGCCGGTTCGAGTCCGGCGGCGGCGAGCCGCTCGGCGACGTATTCGGCGGCGGGCCGCTCGCGGCAGTCGCCCGCGCCGCGGTTGGTGGTGTCGATGCGGATGAGTTCGGAGGTGAACGTCACTACTTCTTCGAGGGCCTGGGCATCCACGGGCGTCGTCGTCACGTCAGCCATACTGCTCCTCCAGGGCCGCTGAGACGATCGTCGTGACCGCCTTGAACGTCCGAATGCCTTCGTACATCGTCTCGCTGGTGTACGCGACGCGCCTCTCGCCGTGCGTCCTGCCGACGCCGGGCACGACGGTCGCGGCGGCGGCGAGGTGCTCGGCGTCGAACTCCAGCTCCACCGTGAACGGTCCGCCGCGCACCGGATCGTGCCGCACGGCGAGCGCGGCGGCCTCCTTGGCGGCGGCCCGGATCTCGGACGCGGTGCGCGCCGGGGTACGGCAGACGGCCGCGTAGCGCGAGACATGATCCTTGACGGCGACCTTGAGGGCGCCGGGCGCGTAGCCGAGAGCGTCCTCGCAGGTGAGGTCGTCGCCGGTGACGAGGACGACGGGGACGCCGTACTCGGCCACGACATGGGCGTTGAGCAGTCCCTCACTCGCGCGGACTCCGCCCAGCCACACGCCGGTGATGGAGTTGGCGAGGTAGGTGTGCGCGAGGACGCCCTCCGATCCCGCGCCGGTGTGGTAGCCGACGAAGGCGACGCCGTCGACGTCACCGTGCTGGACGCCCTCCACCATGGACAGCGACTTGTGGCGTCCGGTGAGCATCTGGGCGCGCTCGTCGAGCTGTTCGAGCAGCAGATTGCGCATGGACCAGTGCGCCTCGTTGATGAGCACCTCGTCGGCGCCGCCGTCGAGGAAGCCGAGGACGGCGGCGTTGACGTCGGAGGTGAACATCGCACGGCAGCGCTCCCACTGCGGGGTGCCGGGCAGCACGTCGGCCGGCCAGGTCACCCCCGTGGCGCCCTCCATGTCGGCGCTGATCAGGATCTTCACAGCCACTCTCCGTTCCACGGATGCACGGTGCCCAGGGCCGCGAGTTTAGACCGGAGAGTGGCTGTTCAGGGGGTGCGTACCGCTATCGGCCGAGGACCTTTTCCAGGGAGGCGAGGCCACCTTGGAGTTCCTCGGCGGTGATGGTGAGCGGCGGCGCGATCCGGATGGTGGAGCCGTGGGTGTCCTTGACCAGGATGCCCTCCGCCAGCAGCCGTTCGCTGATATCCCGGCCCGTACCGACCGCCGGGTCGACGTCGACGCCCGCCCACAGGCCGCGGGCGCGGAAGCCGACGACACCCCGCCCGGTCAGGGCGGCGAGGCCGTCGCGCAGGACGGTGCCGAGGTCCCGGGCCCTGCGCTGGTACTCGCCCGTCGCCAGGAGGTCGACGACGGCGGAACCGACGGCCGCGGACAGCGGGTTCCCGCCGAACGTCGAGCCGTGTTCGCCGGGGCGCAGCACGGACAGGACGTCGCGCCGGGCGACGACCGCGGAGACGGGGACGACACCGCCGCCGAGCGCCTTGCCGAGCAGCAGCATGTCGGGTAGGACGGACTCGTGGTCGACGGCGAGGGTGGTGCCGGTGCGGCCGAGGCCGGACTGGATCTCGTCCGCGATGAACAGGCAGCCCGCACGCCGGGTGAGATCGCGTACGCCGGTCAGGTAGCCGTCGTCGGGGATGACGACGCCCGCCTCGCCCTGGATCGGCTCGACGAGCACGGCCGCTGTGGTGTCGTCGATCGCCGCTTCGAGCGCCGCGAGGTCGTTGTAGGGGACGACCCGGAAGCCGGGCGTGAACGGGCCGAAGCCGCCGCGGGCGCTCTCGTCGGTGGAGAAGCTGACGATCGTGGTGGTGCGGCCGTGGAAGTTGCCGTCGGCGACGACGATCGTGGCCCGGTCCGGTGCGACGCCCTTGACCTCGTAGGCCCACTTGCGGGCGACCTTGACGGCGCTCTCGACGGCCTCGGCGCCGGTGTTCATCGGCAGGACCATGTCGAGGCCGGTCAGGGCGGCGAGCCCCTCCGCGAAACCGGCGAGCCGGTCGTTGTGGAAGGCGCGCGAGGTGAGGGTGAGCTCGTCGAGCTGGCGGTGGGCCGCGGCGATGAGGTCCGGGTGGCGGTGGCCGAAGTTCAGGGCCGAGTAACCGGCCAGCATGTCGAGGTAGCGGCGTCCCTCGACGTCCTCCACCCAGACGCCCTCGGCCCGGGCGACGACGACGGGCAGCGGGTGGTAGTTGTGCGCGAGGGCGGTCTCCTCGGCGCGGATCAGCTCGGCGGAGGAGCGCTCGGTGCGTTCGGGCGTGAGGGTCATGCGCGGATCTCCTGGGTGCAGCACTTGATTCCGCCGCCGGACTTGTGGAACTCCGACAGGTCGACGGGGACGGGAACGTAGCCGTGGGCTTCGAGGCGGCCGATGAGTGCTTCGGCCTGCGGGGCGACGAGGACATGGCGGCCGTCGGAGACGGAGTTGAGTCCGAAGGCCATCGCGTCCTCGCGGGTCGCGATCAGCGCGTCGGGGAACATGCGGGCGAGCACTTCGCGGCTGCCGGGCGAGAACGCCTCGGGGTGGTAGGCGATGTGGGCCGAGCCGTCCGCGCCGCCGTCGTCGAGAACGAAAAGCGCCGTGTCCAGGTGGTAGAAATACGGGTCGACCAGCTGGAGCCCGACGACCGGGACACCGAAGAACTCCTGGACCTCGCGGTGCGCGGCCGGGGTGGTGCGAAAGCCGGTGCCGGCGAGGACGAAGCCGCCGGCGGGCACGAGGTCCCCCTCTCCCTCGCACACCGACTCGGGCCGGTGCACCTCGAACCCGGCCCCCTTGAACCAGGTCTCGTACGCCGCCTCCTCCGGGCGGCGCTGCGGTGCGTGGAACCGCGAGCCGAGGACCCGGCCGCCGAGGACGAGCGCGGAGTTCGCGGCGAACACCATGTCCACGAGGCCGGGCTCCGGCCGCACGTGCTCCACGGTGTGGCCGAGGTCGAGATAGGTGCTGACGAGGGTCTGCCACTGGGCGCGGGCGAGGTCGTGGTCGACTTCGCCGTCCTCGCGCATCCAGGGGTTGATGGCGTACCGCACGTCGTAGTGCCGGGGTTCACAGACCAGGTAGCGCCTGGGCCGGGACACACGCCTGGGTGGCACCGAGGGACTCCTCCCGCTTCGTCTCGATGTCTGATTCGTCTCGATGTCCGATGACGTCTCAACGGTAGGAATCGGGACGGACCGGCGACAAGAAACAACCCGTGCGTGTACGCGCAGGAATGCTGCGTAAATCGGCGTCTCGGCGGCAGTTCGCTTCACGCGTCCGCGGAAGGGGGTTCCTCCATGGTCGCGGCACGGCCGGCACCGGCCTCCGGGCTGGTCGTGAGCAGGTGGGAGAGCACCATGTAGCTGATGGTCTTGCGGATGAACGGCTCCGCCCTGATGCGCTCCAGCACCTCCTCGAAGTGCTCCACGTCGGTGGCCCGCACGTGCAGAAGGGCGTCCGCACCGCCGGTCACCGTCATCGCGGCCATGATCTCGGGGTGGTTGCGGACGACTTCGGCGAGACGGCGGGGCGGGGCGGCACTGTCGCAGTACACCTCCACGTACGCCTCGGTGCGCCAGCCGAGCGCGGCGGGGCGCACGGTCGTGGTGAAGCCGGTGATGATGTCGGCCTCGCGCATACGGTCCACGCGCCGTTTCACCGCCGTCGCCGAAAGGCCGATCGCGGCGCCGATCTCCGTGAAACTCCTCCGCGCATTTGCGACGAGGGCGGCGACGATCTTACGGTCCAGGTCGTCGAACGGCGCGGATCTGTTGGTCATGTCGGTGTTCCTCCGGACGGGCCCTGCTGCGCGCGGACCCTATCGGAAGATGGCCATGGCCTGCACTTCGAGCACCGAGTCGCCCGCGTTCCAGTCCTGCACCTTGCCCAGGCAGCGCGCCGAGAAGGTGCCTCGCGGGACCTCGTTGCGCAGCCCCTCGGTCGCGCAGGTGACCCGGACCCGGGGGCCGGCCGAAGGGTCGTCGGGGTCGCCGTAGGGGGCGAGGAAGACGGTGGACTCGGGCGATTCGCCGATCTTGCGGAAGCGGCCGCGGATGAGCACGAAATCCTCGATGTCGCGCAGCCGCACCGTCTGCGCCGCGGACGCGGCGGACCGGGGATGGCCGGCCAGCGCGCGGGCGAGCGCCGCGTTGCGACGCACCGTTTCGCCCACGAGGTCGACATGGACGATGACGTCCTTCTTCTCCAGGACGTTCATGACGACGCCGATCACCGAGATGGGTTCGGCGACCTCCAGGTACTTGCTGACGATCTCGCTGTTGTCCTTGCGCCCGCCGCCCGCGCTCAGCCCGAAGACCTTCGCCCGTACGCTGCCGTCCTTGCTGTCACTCGTGCGCTGCTCGACCTCCTTGCGCAGCGCCGCCGCGTAGCCGCGCATCTGGTAGTGGTCCATGACGGACCGGTCGTGCAGGTAGAAGCAGATGCTGTACGTCAGGTCCCGGCCGCCGCGTCTGCCGCGGACGAGCCGGTGGGCGGCGAGGACGAGCAGCGCCCCGGCGCCCGCCGCCGTCAGCAGCCACAACAGCATCCAGGGCCACCACACGCCCCACCACGCCTCAGTGAACACACCCACGGATCTCCTTGAAAGCGCTTCTGAGGGAACCGTCGGTGGCGTCGACCATGCGCCCGCCCGTCGCCCGTGCCCCTCGTTCCAGTTCCTCGTCGTCCGCCTCGCCGTAGCGGATGGTGTAGGTGCGCACCGCGCGGGTCTGCGCCGGCAGCCGCGCGTGGCGGCGGACGAAGGCGTCGAGACCGATGCCCGTGTTGTTCTCGCCGTCGGTCATCAGCACGATGGACACCTCGCCTCCGGGCCGCTTGCGCAGGGCGGCGGCAACGCTCCGGTAGGCGGTTTCGAGGGAGGACCAGACGGCGGTGCTGTCGTCGAAGTCGTCGGACGCGACGAATCCGCGCAAACGGTCCAGATCGGCCTGTTCTTGGTAGGTGACGCTGCGCTCGTCCAGTACGCGCCCGCCGAAGCGCATCACCGTGAGCGTCTCGCCGCGGTAGAACCGCAGGAACTTGCCCGAGTGCGAGTCGTCCGCACCGGCGAGTCCGTCGAAGGTGTCGCGCAGCCGCTGAATGCGCTCGCCGCGCATCGACGTGGAGAAGTCGAGCAGGAAGAGCACCTGGGCACTGCGGTCGCGCCGTGGATCCCCGTAGTCGGCGAGGAGCCGGTCGACGACCTTCTGGTCGTCGGGGAAGTACAGCGCGTTGCCGACCTCCTCGCGCAGGGGCGCGATGCGGGGCACCCCGGGGTCGATCGGGCGGCGCATGGTGCGTTCCATGATCCGCTTCTGCACGGACGGGCTGCGCAGCCACTCCACCAGCCGGTCGTACGCGGCGCGCCGGGCCGGGTCGAGGAGCAGCACGGGATAGTCGGACAGGACCATGCCGTCCTTGGGGTAGACGATCTCCAGCGGTTCCCGGAGGCGGCCGCTGCTGTTGAGCGCGAGCAGTTCGGACTCGTACGTGATCAGGGCGTTCAGTTCGCCCTGGCGTGCCACATAGCCGTCGGCGAGGGAGTCGGAGGTGTCGCCGGTGAGCGCGTGCCCGGCGAAGAAGCCGCGCAGCCGGTCGCAGGAGACGTCGGCGGGGCGCAGGGCGGTTCCGGTGCCGGCCGCGGCCGTCGCCACACCGACGAGGGCGGCGAGCCCACTGTTGCTGCGCCGCGGGTCGGCCATCCCGAACCGCAGGGAGCCGTCGGCCGCCGAGTCGGCCGCGTCGGCCCAGGAGATCTGTCCGTCGGGCGTGTTCGTGCGCAGCCGGTCGGCCACCGCCCGCTTCATGCCGATGACGACGGGCGAGCGCATGGTGTTGGTCGCCAGCGGCTTCTCGCCGCCCCCACCGTTCGCCTTGGACTTCAGCAGGTAGTAGCGGTCGGACGACAGCCAGGCCAGGTCGTGCCTGCGGGGGCCGGGGCCGGCCAGCTCGTTGCTGGCGTCCACCGTGCCCTTGAGGTCCATCTCCAGCGTGATGCCGGTCTCGCGGCGCAGTTCGTCCAGCAGCGGGGCCATGTCGGCGAGTTCCGTGCTGGCCAGCACCCGCAGGGTGAGGGGGTCGGGGCGGTTCGGGGCGCAGGCCGTGGCCGCGGCGAGCCACAGGCACGCCAGGCACAGGGCGATGAGCCGGGTCGCGCGGGGTGGCGCGCCCATCAGGGCTGCCCGGTCACGACGTCGGCGGGCGGGCAGTCGCCGACCGCGGAGATCATGCGCTCCAGGTAGCGCAGCCGGGGCATCTCCGACCTGGTGTCGTCGCCGTCGATGGCGGGCACGGGGACCCGGCGCTCCCGGAGGAAGCCGGTGAGCTGGTCGCCCGCGACCTGTCCGGCCTGGTCCAGGATGCGGAAGCCGAGCTCCATGGCGCGGCGCCGCAGCTCCGGGTCGTGTGTGATGAGTTCGCCGAGCCGGTCGCCGTCCTTGTTGAGGGCGATGAACTGGGGCTGGGTGACGAACTGTCCGGACGGGTAGAGCAGCACGCGCTGCGGGTCGAGCCGCCGGGACGTGGCCCGGTGCCGGACCTGGTAGGCGAGGTACTGGTGCTCGTACGCCACGACGAGCGGGGCGATGTTCTTGCCCTCCGGCGAGACGTAGGTGCGGAAGACGTCGGCGGCGGGCAGGCCCTGCTCCATGAGATGCCGGATGTCCCGGCCGCGTTCGTCGGCTTCCCGGTCGGTGTCGGGCACCTCGTCGCCGCCGCCGTGCCAGGTGAAGGCGACCAGCGCGAGGTAGGTCCCGGCGGAGTTGGAGCCGCAGACGTCGGGCGTCTGGGCGACGATCCGGTTGGCGTTGGTGATGCCGTGCCGCTGGACCCCTATGTCGTTCCAGCGGCGCCTGTCGTGGATGTGCTGCAGGAACTTCCGCATGTCCAGGACGTAGTAGTACGGCGGTTCGGCCCCGGACCCCCGCTGTGCGGTCGCGATGCCCGCGTCGGCGAGCGTCTCGGCGTACTCACGGTAGGTGGCGAGCACGATGGGGCTGACGAAGGGGCGGTGCACCTTGGCGTACTGGTCGGCCGCGGCGCGTTCGGCGGTGATCAGGTCGCCGGCGGGCTGGCCCGAGGGGAAGACGAAGTCGTACGAGGAGATGTCGCGGACGGCGACCTCACGCGATCCCGAGCTGGTGATGTGCACCCGCAGGTGATGTTTCAGCAGGATCCGCTGGACCTCCTCGTCCTCGAAGAAGTCCCGCTTGGAGGCCATCTTCCCCTCCAGCGTGACGACGCGCTCGAGCGGGAGCAGGATGTTGCCGGACACGGCCAGCACCGTCGTGCCCGTCAGCACGGCTGCCAGCAGCGGCAGGAAGGTCAGCAGGAAGCTGCGCCGCGACCGGGCCGAGCGCGACTCGCGCCTGATCGCCAGCCGCGGTTCCTCGGCGGTCCGTCTCTCCCCGACGTCCACGGGCGCCTCCCCCTGGGGCCTGTCCGGCGGGTCGGAGGGCGGACAGGCCCCCGTCCCCGAATATCGCGCGGGGGCACAGTGTTCCATCTGTGGGGGATGCCCCGCGGACGAGTTGACCAACACATGGTGAACAGCTCAACTCGACGCAGTGGGGGGCAAGTTGGCCGAGCGGCTGAATTCCGGGTGTGGCTGCGCCGCCGTACGTCGCAGTCTCTGCCCGCCGGCCAGGCGGACCGTCGCCAGGATCTTGCGCACCATCTCCTGAAGTACCTCGTCCTGAACGCCCTTCACTCCGAGGAAGGTCCAGGAGACGATGTCGCCGCCCGGACTCTTGAACGCGAACGCCGTCGCCTCGCCGTCGGTGTCGCACGTGCCGTCACGCTCGACGCCCAGGACACGGCGGTCGACACACTGCCCGTGATCCCCGACGCCGTGGTGAACGGCCCGGAGGCACCTGCGCTCGCCCTGGCCCGGTCCGGCTGCGCATAGGTGCGCGGCCGGCCTGAATGCCGGGGCGCTGGCGGCGAGGGCTACTCCCCCGCGACCAGCTCCGAGATCACATAACCGCCCACCCGGCCGCTGCGGGTGGAGGCGACGACCTCCCCGCGGACATCGGTGAGGGTGACGGCCGCATCGCGCACCGGGGAGCCGTCCGCGGTGACGACGGTGCCCGCAAGTCTTCCCGCTCCGCCGAGCACGACGTCGAGTTCGACGGGCCGTTCGCCGACGGTGACCGTGACCGCCTGCGGCTGGTGTCCGCCGGCCGCTGCGATCATCACGTAGAAGCTCGCATGAAGGAGGAGCAAGCCGGGCGCGGGACCGGCAGGGCGTTCGAGACCACCCCAACATGCGTCAGAGAGGGGGCACTTGGGGGCGCTCATCAGGGGCTTTCCCCCGGCGCGGCGCGCCGGGGGCGCGCATCCGGGCCGCGGGGAAAACCACCCGATCCGGTGAGACTACTTCTCGACGTGGGCGGCGAGCCGCTCCAGCACGCTGTCGTAGATCCGGCCGAGCCCCTTGGGCGCGAAGGTCCTCTCGAAGAAGCCGCCGATGCCGCCGGCGCCGTTCCACACCGTGGTGACGACGGCCTTGGACCTGCCCTCACCCGCGGGGGTGACCCGCCAGGTGGTGACCATGGAGGAGTTGCGGTCCTTCTCGACGAGCTCGCCGTCGGTGGGCTCGGTGACCTCCAGCAGGCAGTCCCGGACGCGCTTGCTGGTGGCTTGGAGCTTCCAGTGGACGAGGGTGCCCTCGCCGTCGCCGCCCTCGCGCACCTCGTATTCGCTGAAGTGCTCGGGCAGGAGCTTCGCGCGGGTGCCCTCGTAGTCGGCCAGCGCGTCGAACACCGTCTCCGCGTCCGCCGAGATGATCCGTTGCGTGGTGGCCTCGACCTGCGCCATGTCCTGTTCCTCCAGCAGTCGCTCCATCGGGATGCGGCCAGCCAACCACCTCGGGCCCGCCACCCCAAATCCCGCTTGAAGCGATCATGGGAACAGGTGTTCTATTCTGGGGTCAGTGTTGAGCGAGGAGGCACCCCATGCGTTGGGACAATCTGGCCGACGGCTCCGCCATCGGCGGGGAATCCGCCCTGTTCGGGGCTTCGGCGGTGACCACCCGCACCTTCGACACCCCCGAGTTCCGGGGCATCACCTTCCACGAGGTCCGGGCCCGCTCGATCCTCAACCGGGTGCCGGGTGCGTCCCGGATGCCGTTCGAATGGACGGTGAACCCCTACCGGGGCTGCACGCACGCCTGCGTGTACTGCTTCGCCCGCAAGACCCACAGCTATCTCGACCTCGACACGGGGCTGGGCTTCGACTCCCAGATCGTGGTGAAGATCAACGCCCCGGAGCTGCTGCGCCGCCAGCTCGCCTCCCGGCAGTGGCAGGGCGCACATGTCGCCATGGGCACGAATGTGGACTGCTACCAGCGGGCCGAGGGCCGCTACCGGCTGATGCCGGGCATCATCTCGGCCCTGCGCGACCACGCGAATCCCTTCTCCATCCTGACCAAGGGCACGCTGATCCTGCGCGACCTCGATCTGCTGCGGCAGGCCGCCGAGGTCACCGAGGTCGGCATTTCCGTCTCCGTCGGCTTCACCGACCGCGAGCTGTGGCGCACCGTCGAGCCGGGCACGCCCTCCCCCGAGCGCCGGCTCGGCGTCGTACGCGCCCTGACCGACGCCGGAATCGGCTGCGGGGTGCTGATGGCGCCCGTCATTCCGTTCCTCGGCGACCATCCGGACCAGCTGCGGGCGACGGTCCGCGCGATCGCGGAGTCGGGGGCGACCTCGGTCACGCCGCTCGTGCTGCACTTGCGGCCGGGCGCACGCGAGTGGTACCTGGCCTGGCTGCGGGAGCACCATCCGTACCTGGTCGCGCGCTACGAGCGGCTGTACGCGGAGGGCTCCTACGCCCCCAAGTGGTACCAGCGCCGTATCACCCGTCATGTGCACGAGCTGGCGACGGAGTTCGGGATCGGCCCTTCGGCCCGTCCCGGCGGACACCGGCGCCTGCCGGTGCGGACGGAGCCGGAAGCCGTGCACGCCGGGGACGAACCGACCCAGCTGACACTGCTCTGACCCGCCGCCACCGGCGGGTGCCGGACCATGGGTGCGCCGGTGACGGCAGGCGGGCAGTCCGCGGTGCACAACGGCGAGGGCGCCGTACCGATGACGCCGACCGGGCGGTGCACGCGCGAGCCGTTTCGTGGGGATGCGGCTGTGGGTGCTCACGGAGAACGCACGCGCCCGCCGCTGCTACGAGCGGGCCGGATTCCTGCCGGACGGTACGGAGGACCCGTTCGAGGTCGACGGGGTCGCCGTCCCCGAAGTGCGCTACGCACGGCGGCTGTCGGCGGGCTCGGCGATTGACGGTCCCCGAGTCTCCCCCGGGGGAGAGCCCGCCGGTTCACTGGTGAAGGACGTCGTCCGGCCCCGGAGCCTTTGCGGCGTGCCGGCCGCCGCGGGCGGCGTTCGAACGCCTCGGGTCACGGCGGTGCTGGGACCACTGGGCCGTGCCGATGTCGTGAAGGGGGGTCTCACTCACGTACGCCTCCTCCCACTCACCGACGTCGAACTCCTCTGTCGCGGCCGCGCCGTCGAACTCCCGGTCGGGCGGGAACCGTTCGGAGGCGGGACGGGGTGGCGCGGCCACCCGGCCCGCGGCGGACCGCGCCGCGAGGTACGGAAGGTCCGCCCACTCCTCCCCCGCTCGCGGCGGCCCGGGCACGCCGTCTCCGGGCGCCGCCACGGGCACGCCGTCTCCGGGCGCCGCCACGGGCACGCCGTTTTCGGGCACCGGCCCGCCGGATCGCGCCGCGGGAGCGTCCTTCGGGCCGCCCGGGAGCAGCAGTTCCACCCGGACCGTTCCGCTCTTGCGCTGCTGGGCGACGAACTCGTCGATCTGGGTGCGGCATGCGTGGTCGAGGTGGGTCATGGCCGTCAGGTCGAGCCGGATCCGGGGGCTGCCCGTCGCGGCGACGGCGTCGAGCGCGTCGAGCAGCTGGGGGAGCCTGATGAACGTGGCACTGCCGGTCATCGTGAGTTTCGCCGTGTCCCCGTCGGTGCTGTGCCGCACGGTGGTCCGGGACATGCGGAGCACGGCGAGGACGACACCCGCGGCCAGACCGATGAGAACGCCCTCAAGCAGGGCCGTACCGAAGATCGCGAGGGTGGTGACGACCATCACGACCGCCTCTCCCTTGTCCTGCTTCCACAACCGCGGGAACTGTTCCGGCGCGAGGAGCTTCCAGCCGCTGTGCACCAGCACCCCGGCGAGCACCGTGATGGGGATCAGCGCGAGGAGGCCGGGCAGCAGGATGGCGAAGCCCAGCAGCCACAGTCCGTGCAGGGTGCGGGAGAGCCGTGTCCTCGCCCCCGCCTGGACATTGGCCGAACTGCGGGCGACCACGGCCGTCATGGGCAGCGCGCCCAGGGTGCCGCACACCGTGTTGCCCACGCCTTGGGAGAGCAGTTCGGTGTTGTAGCGGGTGCGGGGACCGGAGTGCATACGGTCCACGGCCGCGGCGGTGAACAGACTCTCCGCCGAAGCGATCACCGTGAAGGTGAGCACGGTGGCCAGCACGGCCGGGTCCGCCAGCGACGTGAACTCCGCGGCTCCGGGGAGGTGCACGGAGGCGACCAGATCGCCCACTTTGAGCGTGTTGATCCGCACCCCGGGAAGCGCGGCCACCGCCATGCCCACGGCGACCGCGACCAGCGGCGCCGGCACCTTGGCCACGGGACCGGGCACCTTCTTCCAGACGAAGCACAGCGCCACGGTCGCGAGGCCGAGAGCCGTGGCGATCAGGGCGTTGCTGGAACTCAGGGCCGCGTCGACCAGATTGGGCAGGCCCAGCAGGTTCTCCACGGGGGTGCCCGGTGCCTTGCTGTCGGCCAGCACGTAGGACTGGCTGATCATGAGGGGCAGACCGATGCCCGCCAGCATGCCCTGGACCACAGCGACGGATATCGCCTGGAACATCCGGCCGAGCTTGATGAGCGCGAGGCCGATCTGGAGCACTCCTGTTGCCAGCACGATGACGCCGAGCATCGCCGCTCCGTGCGCGGCGATGGCCTCCGCGACCAGTGCGGCGAGCCCGGCCGCGGGCCCGCTCACCTGGAGGGTGCTGCCGCGCATCAGGCCGACGATCAGCCCGCCGACCACACCGGAGATGATGCCGAGTTCGGCGGACGCGCCCGAGGCGACAGCCACTCCGATGCACAGGGGCAGGGCGACGAGGAAGACGACGAACGACGCCACGATCTCGGTGACGAGTGAGGCTCCGCGCAGTTCTTCGGCGAGGGTGGGGCGCTGGTCCCCGGGGCCGCCGGCGGGACGGGTTGGGAAGGTTTTGCTCGGGGGGCGGGCGTGGCGGGCGCGTTTTCGGGTGGGGGAAGTCATGAGGGGGTCCTTTGGGGGGAGCCGTTCGGCGCGACAGGGGCCGAGCGGGTGGGCGGCGGCGTCAGCGGGCCTCGAACGTCCCGTCGGCCCCGAGCTCCAGCAGCGCACCGGTCTCGATGCGGTAGTACCAGCCGTGCAGGCGGAGGGTGCCCGCGTTCATGAGCCGGCGGGCCGCCGGATACGAGCCCAGCACCGCCAGCTGGTGCACGACGTTGCGCTGCACGATTCGCTCGAGCCGCGCATCCTTGCCGGTGCCCGGGCCGAGGTACGGGGCGAGGGCGGGCCGCACCAGCGACAGCCACCCCGCCACACCCGGGAGTTCGGACAGGTCGCTGCCCGAGGCCAGGGCGTCCATCGCCCCGCAGTGTGAGTGGCCGCACACCACCACGTCACGCACGCCCAGCACGTCGAGCGCGTACTCGATGGTCGCGGCCTCGCCGGAGGGGGCGCCCGAATCGGGCGGGGGCACGATGTTGCCCGCGTTGCGCAGTTCGAAGATCTCGCCCGGCCCGGCACCGGTGATGAGCGCGGGGATGACGCGGGAGTCCGAACAGCTGATGACCATGGCCTCTGGCGACTGGCCGGACGCGAGGGCGCGCAGGGTTTCGGCGTCCCAGCCCGGATTCCGGTGGAAGGAACGCGCATGGTCGAGAAGGGCCTGCATGGTTGCCTCCTGGGGGTTCGCAGCGGCGCACGCCTCGGGGGCGGCACCTGCGGACTGTGGCAACGACCGTAGGGAGACGGTTGTCAAAGCCAGGCCAACAGCACGCCAAGGCGCGCACATGATCCGGCCAGTTCTCTGCGCCGACGGGGCGTGTACGCACAACACGGCCCAGAACGCGGGTCGTCGGGCGTGGGATGAGTCACGATCTTCCCGGCGACCCCCTGTTGTACGGTGCAGATGCCGAACTCGCCCTGCACACAAGGCACTTGATGCGCGCCTTCGAGTGCGCGCCCGGCAGGGCCCGACGTGTCGCCGAGAACGGACGGATGGGAAGAAGAACCATGCGGGTGTTGCTCATCGAGGACGACGACACCATCGCCGAGCCCCTGACCGAAGGGCTGGCGCGCTTCGGGCTGGCGGTGCAACGTGTCGCCACCGGCACCGACGCGCTCGGCGCGTCCTACGGGGACATCGTCCTGCTGGATCTCGGCCTGCCCGACATCGACGGTATCGACGTCTGCCGGCACATCCGTCAGGTCTCCGACGTGCCCATCATCATGCTCACCGCCCGGGGCGGGGAGGCCGACCGGATAGTGGGTCTGGAGATCGGTGCCGACGACTACCTGGCGAAACCCTTCAGCCTCCGTGAGCTGATCGCCCGGGTCCGGGCGGTCACCCGGCGCACGGCCGTTGCCGCCCATGGCTTCACCGGTCCACCGGAACCGGCCCGGCCGGCAGCGGTGACCGCCCTGCCGGAGCCTGCGACCGGCACCCCCGGCACGGACCCGGCGCCCGACGCCCACATCCGGCGGGCGTCCGACGGGTCCGGGGCCGCCCGGCCGGAAGGGCTCGTCGTCGACCGGCGCACCCGCCAGGTCCGGCTGGGCTTCGAGCAAGTGGCCCTCACACCCAAAGAGTTCGACCTGCTGGCACTGCTGGCGGAGGATCCCGGTGCCGTGTACACACGCCGGCAGATCATCGACCAGGTGTGGGACCCGCACTTCCACGGCCCGACCAGGACGCTGGACGTCCACGTGGCGACCCTGCGGCGCAAGCTCGGCGACGCCCGCTGGATCGAGACCGTGCGCGGTGTCGGCTTCCGGCTGACGGACCACGTCTCGTTCCCCGCCCAGGCAGGCGACGGGCGGACGGCGTCGGCCCCGGACCGGGTACCGCGGCCGTGACCCGTCGCCTGCGGTTGAGCTACCTCACCCTCGTCGTGCTGGTGCTACTCAGCCTGGAAATACCGCTGGGCATCGTCTACAGCGGCGCGGAGAGACAGCGGGTGGTGCGGACGGCAGAGGACGAGGCCGAAGCCCTCGCCGCGTACGCCCGGCTCTCGCTCGGCTCCCACCAGACGGCCGCGCTCGCCCGGCGCGTGAGCCACTGTGCCGAGCGGATCGACGGAGAGGTGTTCGTCCTCGACCGCGACGGCAGGGTGCGTGCGGCGTCCCGGCCGCTGAGCGACCGCGAGGCCCGCGACATGCTGGGCCGCAGGCACGTGCGCGCCGCGCTGGGCGGGCGAGCTGCCACCGAAGTGCGCACCAGCGGCTACGGGCGGGTGGAGGTGCTGGCCGCGGCGGCCCCGGTGACCGCCGGGGCATCGCGTTCCGGTGCCGTGCACCTGACGCTGCCCACGGAGGTGGCCTCCCAGCGGGTGCACCGCGTCTGGGTGACGCTCGCCCTTGCGGGACTGTTCGTCCTGACGGCCTTTGCGGGGCTGGGACTCGCCGTGGCGCGCTGGACCGGCCGCCCCATCCTGGAGCTGGAGGCCGTGACCGCCCAGCTGGCACGCGGAGACCTCTCCGTCCGGGCCACCCTGGCGACGTCCACGGGCCCGCCCGAGGTCCGCCGGCTGGCCGGCACCTTCAACGACACAGCCGCGCGTCTGGAGCACGTGATGCAGTCGCAGCGGGCGTTCGCGGGCGAGGCGTCCCACCAGCTCAAGACGCCCCTCGCCGCGCTGCGGCTGCGGCTGGACAACCTGGAGCCGGGGATCGCTCCCGCCGCCCGGGCCAACCTGACCGCCGCGATGACCGAGACCGAACGGCTCGCCCGGATGGTCGAGACACTGCTCGCCATGGCCCGGCTCGAGGAGCACGCCACCGTCCGCGAGCCGGTCGACCTCGACCGCTGCGCCCGTGAACGGGCAGCTACCTGGGGCCCGTTGTTCGCCTCACAAGGATGTCGGCTGATCCTCGCCGGTGAACGCGTCGGCCTTGCGCTCGCCGTACCGGGAGCGGTGGAACAGATTCTGGACAACCTGCTCTCCAACGCGCTGCGAGTCTCCGGGCCCGGGACCGAGGTCCGGCTCGAAACACGTCATGTCCGCACGACCCGCCGTGTCCCGCGTGAAGCGCGGTCCTCCTGGGTGGAGTTGCACGTCGTCGACGAGGGCCCTGGGCTGCCGCCCGAGCAGCGTGCCCGCGCCTTCGACCGCTTCTGGCGGGCACCGGGAGCCGCCGGAGGCGGCAGCGGCCTGGGACTCGCCCTGGTGCAGCGGCTCGCCGTCGCCGGCGGCGGACGCGCCTCGCTGGAGGAGGCCCCGCGTGGCGGCCTGGACGCGGTGGTCCGTCTTCCCGCGGTTCCGCCACGGCCGTCGGCACCGCCACAACGTCCGGTGGACGGTCCCCGCGTTCCGTGGACGCCGCGCCGCATGGCGGGCGCGGCGCGGGCCCGGCTGCGGCCGCGCACCCGCGGCCGGCTCCGGCGCCCGCCACAGGCGGACCCCTCGCAGGAGCACGCCCCGCGACCGGCCAGACGGTCATGCGGCGTCCGGCGGCCCTGACGGACGCGGGCTCCGCGACGAGCGGGCGCACCCCGACACGTCGCGGACGAGACCGACGGCGCCGACCGTGCGGACCGGCCACGGCGACGGCGCCGCGTCACCGACCGGGGGCCGGTGACGGTTCGGGCCGGGACACCTGCGCGTCAGCCGATAGAACCGGTCAAAGCTCCGCGCCTGTGTGGGGGATGAAGCCCGCTCACGCTGTCGCGGCGGCCAGGGCTGCGTCCGAGGTGCCATGCGTGGCCGTGTTTTGACCCGGCTTGCGGATCCTCGTACACGCCCTCGGTGAGGACGGCCGGGGGCGCTGCGCAATGCACGGCACGGCACGGTCGGCCGAGGATCTGCCACTGCTGGTGGACGGGAGCACCCCGTCCTCACCGAATTGCACATCGCACCCCGCGAGGACCCGCTTGCGAAGACCGGTTCCGAGCAACGGGATGTCTTACTCGAGAGCCGGTGGAAGCCGACCGGACTTGCGGGCGCCGGCGAAGGCCGGCTTCGCCTGGCGCCCGCGCTCTACAGAACCTTGGACAGGAACGCCTTGGTGCGCTCCTGTTGGGGGTTGCCCAGGACGTCGCGCGGGTGGCCGGACTCGACCACCACGCCGCCGTCCATGAAGACCAGTGAGTCGCCGACCTCGCGTGCGAAGCC
>NZ_JBIRZM010000006.1:0-346636 GCF_044390825.1 Streptomyces sp. NPDC018833
GGCTGCCCCCAGCTTCACCGGGCTGCTGCGACAGCCCAGCGGCGAAGGTCTCTCACCCCCACACAATCCACATGCGCTTTCCACGGCGCACTGTCTTGCCTCCCCAGCTCTAGCAGTCCTTCAACGGTAGCTGTCTCGGTCTGCCTCTGATTGGCGGGCATGGGGAACCCGGCGTCCGCGTGCGTGATCGGCCGGGCCAACTTGCGGGCCAGGGCCTCCAGGATGAGGGGGCGGACCTCCTTCCTGGGAATCGTCCCAGTGAGCCAGTGACTCACGGCAGAGGCGTCGTACTTCAGGCGCGTGCCCTGTTCGGTACCTGCCCGGTTCACAGCTGTGGCGAACTGGCTTTGGCTCCAGCCGGTTTCATCGAGCAGGCGACTCAGACAGGCGTTTGGCTCACGCTTGGCCATTGCTCAACTCCCCGAGTCTCCAGGAACTTTCAACGCTTTCAAGTTCTGGCGTTGCGCTCACGGTACCGCTGTGCGTGTCCGTCCGGTTGCGTAGTGCGTGCACCGAAACACCCACGGACACAGCGCGATGGGAGCGGTACAGATGAGTAGTGACGCACTGGCACGGCTCCGGCGATACACGGCCGTTCGGGGCGGGATCGTCTGGGCGGAGCCGGAATCCAGCGTGGTGCCTTCCCGGAACCGGTGCGGCCGGTGGACATGGTGGAGGGGGCTGATCTTCCGAACAAGGATCCGTTGCACTTCCGGCCATGCACGTGCGGGAGACCTGTCTGTCCTGAGTCGGCGGTCGGGCCCACGATTCGGGACAAGGCGGCGGAGTGAGCTTGTTACAGCGCTTGTTCTCCGTGGGCCTGGTCCTGGTGGCGGTGGTCGTCGTCGGCGTCCCCCTGTGGCTGGTCAATTCGTAACTAGGCTCCTGTCCCGGGTGGTTGACCCGGAGTCCTGTCCGGGACGGGTTGGTAAGAGCAGTGCACGACCCAACCGAATGAAGGAGAGGGCAGCATGCTGCATACGCTCAGCACGACCCCCGGCGAACCGTGGCCCGTTCCTCCGACGCCGCCATCCCCGGACGGTGGCCCGAGCGGCATCACTGGCACAACTCGGAGCGAGAGGAGCACGACGTGAGGAACGTGCAGATCGTCACCGCTGCCGATAGTGGAGGACACGGTGGAGGCGGAGGCGACGGACACCCCGGCACCCCGTGGACGCCGCCCCAGGAGCCGCCGTCCCCCGACGGCGACACCCCGCCCGGGGACGGGACGCACCGCAAGTGACGATCAACTCTGAGCAGGTGGGCCGCCCCAGCCGAAACGAGCTGGGGCGTGTCCTCCTGGAGACGCATTCGATGACGTCGGACTGGGCTCCGACATTCGCGGCCGTGGACCGGGCCGCTTTCCTGCCCGATCTGATGTGGCCGTTCGACATGGACAAGGGTGCGAGCGTCGCCGTGGACCGGACCGCCGACCCTGATGCTTGGTATGTCGCAGCGGACAGCAACGTCCCCATCGTGACGCAGTGGGACGACGGCAAGCACATCGGGACCGCGCCGGGGAAGGTGTCCACCAGCTCCTCCTCCATGCCCTCCGTCGTGTACGCGATGCTCCAGGCACTGGCCTTGGAGGAGGGCATGCGGGCACTCGACGTTGGCACGGGTACGGGCGAGACGGCTGGGGCCCTGACGTACCGCCTCGGCGGTCGGAACACCGTCACGATCGAGGTGGACCGTTCCGTGTCGGGCCGGGCCCGTGAACGGCTTTGCGCGGCGGGACTGTACCCCGAGGTTGTTCTGGGCGACGGGTTCAAGGGCTACGCGGGCCACGCGCCGTATGACCGCATCCTGGCAACCGTCGGACTCCGGGAGAGCCCGGGGGCGTGGATCGAGCAGACCCGTCCGGGCGGTCTCATCGTCGCCCCTTGGGGCACGCACTATTCCAACGCGGATGCCGTGGCCCGACTGGTGGTGAGGGACGGGACAGCATCAGGACACTTCACCCGCCCCGTGGAGTTCATGAAGCTGCGTGCACAGCGGCTATCCCTGGCCGACCACGGCGAGTACGCCCCGGCGGAGGCGATGGAGAGCGCCGATACGTCCACGACCACGGTGACCGAAGCGCAGTTCGTCACTGGGAAGTACACCGCCGTTCCGTTCGCGCTGGGGCTCCGCGTACGGGACTGCACTCAGGCCGTCGCAGACAAGCGCGAGGGCGCACGACCGGTGTGGTTCTACGGACTGAGTGACCGGTCCTGGGCGTGCGTGATGTTCCGCGATGGAGAGGCGGAGGCAAACGTGTGGCAGTCGGGACCGCGCCGGTTGTGGGATGAGGTGGAGGCGGCCTACCGGTGGTGGGTCGACCGTGGCGAACCGGACCACACCCGGTTCGGCCTCACTGTCACGCCGGAGGGACAACGGGCGTGGCTGGACGACCCGGCGGACTCCTGGGCTGTGTGAGGCCTTGAGCCAGCCCCGTCAGTGCGTCTCCCCCGGCGTAAGGGCGGGGCCTTCGTGGAGCCGCTGACCTGCCGATACTCCAGAAGTGCTAGTTGGACGCGTTCAGGTCGGCGAGGACCACCCAGGTGACGTCATCCCTCTGCCCGACGTCCGTACGCCGCGCCCCGAGCGCGATGATCCGGCTCACCTCGGCATCCCTGGTCGTCCGGGCTGAGGTCGATGTGCAGGCGGTTCCTGACGGTCTTCGCCTCGGGCACGGTCAGAAACACGATGCCGGGCGAGCGCCGGCGCCGGCCCCGATGACGTTCTCGTCAGGGTCCTCGCAGCGAATCCGCCGGTCGAGAACCTGCGTCCAGAACCGCGCGAGCGCGCCGGCGTCGTGACAGGAGACGGCGATCTGATACAGAGAAACGGCCGTGCCCGCCAGTCTGCCTGGCGGGGACGGCCGTTGCTCCTCACGACGGATCGCGCGTCACGGTGGCTTGCTCACCGCGACGGATCGCGCGTCACGGGTTGCTCGTCGCGACTGATCGCGGCTCACGACGGATCAGACGTTGAACCCCAGCGCGCGCAGCTGCTCGCGGCCGTCGTCCGTGATCTTGTCCGGGCCCCACGGCGGCATCCAGACCCAGTTGATCTTGAGCTCGTTGACGATGCCGTCCGTCGCCGCCTTCGCCTGGTCCTCGATGACATCGGTCAGCGGGCAGGCCGCGGACGTCAGCGTCATGTCGAGGGTGGCCACGTTCGAGTCATCGATGTGGATGCCGTAGATCAGGCCGAGGTTGACCACGTCGATCCCCAGCTCGGGGTCCACGACGTCGTACAGCGCCTCGCGGACCTCCTCCTCGGAGGCCGGCTTGGTCGTCACCATCTCGTTCTCACTCATGCGGTCTTCCCTTCGGACAGCGCTTTGGCCGTCGCGTCCTTCCACGCCATCCAGCTCAGCAGCGCGCACTTCACACGGGCCGGGTACTTGGAGACGCCGGCGAACGCGACCGCGTCCTCCAGCACCTCCTCCATCGCGTCGTCCGGCTCGATCTGCCCCTTGGACTGCATCAGCTCCAGGAAGGTGCCCTGGATCTTCTGTGCCTCGGCGAGATCCTTGCCGACGAGGAGCTCGTTCAGCACGGAGGCGGAGGCCTGGCTGATGGAGCAGCCCTGGCCTTCGTACGACACGTCCGCGATACGCGTGCCGTCGTACTTCACTCGCAGCGTGATCTCGTCGCCGCACGTCGGGTTGACGTGGTGCACCTCGGCGTCACCGTCCCGCAAGCCCCGCCCGTGCGGGTGCTTGTAGTGGTCCAGGATGACGTCCTGGTACATCGAATCCAGCTTCACAGCGTCCCCTAGCCGAAGAAATTCCGGACGTGCTCCAGGCCGTCGACCAGAGCGTCGACCTCTGCCGGCGTGGAGTACAGATAGAACGACGCCCGCGTGGTCGCAGGAATTCCGTACCGCAGGCAGACCGGCCGCGCGCAGTGGTGGCCGACGCGGACGGCGATGCCCTGCTCGTCGAGGACCTGACCCACGTCGTGCGGGTGGATGTCACCGAGCGTGAAGGAAATCGCGGCGCCGCGGTCCTCGGCCGTGGTGGGCCCGATGATCCGGAGGTCGGGGACCTCCAGGAGCCGCTTCACCGCGTACTCGGTGAGCGCGTGCTCGTGCTGGGCGATCCTGTCCATGCCGATCGAGGTGAGGTAGTCCACGGCCGCGCCGAGGCCGACGGCCTGCGCGATCGGGGGCGTACCCGCCTCGAACTTGTGCGGCGCGGGGGCGTAGGTGGACGAGTGCATCGAGACGGTCTCGATCATCTCGCCGCCGCCGAGGAACGGCGGCAGGTCCTCCAGCAGCTCCTGCCGGCCCCACAGGACACCGATGCCGGTCGGGCCGCACATCTTGTGACCGGTGAAGGCCACGAAGTCGGCCTGCAGTGCCTGCACGTCCAGCACCATGTGCGGGGCGGCCTGCGAGGCGTCGATCAGCACCAGCGCGCCGACGTCCTGGGCGCGGCGGACGATCGCCTCGACCGGGTTGACGGTGCCCATGATGTTGGAGACCAGCGTGAAGGAGACGATCTTCGTCTTCTCGGTGATGATCTCTTCGATGTTCGACAGATCGAGCCTGCCGTCGTCGGTGAGGCCGAACCACTTCAGCTTCGCGCCAGTGCGCTGGGACAGCAGCTGCCACGGAACGATGTTGGAGTGGTGCTCCATCTCCGTGATGACGACCTCGGTGTCGCTGTCCACCCGGTAGGGCTCATCGGCCCAGCCGAGCATGTTGGCGACGAGGTTGAGCGCTTCGGAGGCGTTCTTGGTGAAGATCACCTCGTTGCGGCTCGGCGCGTTGATGAAGGCGGCGACCTTGTCGCGCGCGCCCTCGTACAGCGCCGTGGCCTCCTCGGCGAGCACATGCACGCCGCGGTGGACGTTGGCGTTGTGCTGCTCGTAGTACTCACTGAGCACGTCGATCACCTGGCGCGGCGTCTGTGACGTCGCCGCGTTGTCCAGGTAGATGAGCTTCTTGCCGTCGTGGAGCACCCGGTCGAGGATCGGGAAGTCCTTGCGGATCGCCTCGGTGTCGAGGAGGCCCGGCAGCTGTGTCACGCGGATACGCCACCCTTCGTGTAGGACTCGTAGCCCTCGGCCTCCAGCTTGTCGGCCAGCTCCGGGCCGCCCGACTCGACGATCCGGCCGCCGGAGAAGACGTGGACGCGGTCCGGCTTGATGTAGCGCAGGATGCGCGTGTAGTGCGTGATCAGCAGGGTGCCGACCTCGCCGGTCTCGCGGACGCGGTTGACGCCCTCGGAGACGATGCGCAGCGCGTCGACGTCCAGGCCGGAGTCGGTCTCGTCGAGGATCGCGATCTTCGGCTTGAGGAGCTCCAGCTGGAGGATCTCGTGGCGCTTCTTCTCACCACCGGAGAAGCCCTCGTTGACGTTGCGCTCGGCGAAGGACGGGTCCATGTGCAGACGCTCCATGGACTCCTTGACCTCCTTGACCCACGTGCGCAGCTTGGGGGCCTCGCCGCGGATGGCGGTGGCGGAGGTGCGCAGGAAGTTGGAGACCGAGACGCCGGGGACCTCGACCGGGTACTGCATGGCGAGGAAGACGCCGGCGCGGGCGCGCTCGTCGACGGACATCTCGAGGACGTCCTCGCCGTCGAGGGTCACGGTGCCGCCGGTGATCGTGTACTTGGGGTGACCAGCCAGGGAGTACGCGAGGGTCGACTTGCCGGAGCCGTTGGGGCCCATGATGGCGTGGGTCTCGCCCTGGTTCACGGTCAGGTCGACGCCCTTGAGGATCTCCTTGGTGGCGTTGTCGGCCTCGACGGAGACGCGCAGGTCGCGGATTTCAAGCGTTGCCATGGGGACTTCAGTTCTCCTGGGTGACGGAGACGAGCACATCGTCCCCTTCGATCTTTACGGGGTATACGGGCACGGGACGCGTCGCGGGAAGGCCGGACGGCTTGCCGGTGCGGAGGTCGAAGGCGGAGCCGTGGAGCCAGCACTCGATCTGGCAGTCCTCCACCTCGCCCTCCGAGAGGGAGACGTTCGCGTGCGAGCAGATGTCGTAGATCGCGAACACCTCACCCTCGGTGCGGACGACGGAGATGGGCGTGCCGTCGAGTTCCACCCGCTTCGGGGTGTCCTCCTCCAGCTCGCTCAGCCCACAGGCTCGGACGAAGGCCATCAGACGGAAGCCTCCAGCTCGGCCTCGATCTTGGCGATGAGGCGCTCCTCGACGTCCGGCAGACCGATCTGCTGGACCAGCTCGGCGAAGAAGCCGCGGACGACGAGACGGCGGGCCTCGGACTCCGGGATGCCGCGGGCCATCAGGTAGAAGAGCTGCTCGTCGTCGAAGCGGCCGGTGGCGCTCGCGTGCCCGGCGCCGACGATCTCGCCGGTCTCGATCTCCAGGTTCGGGACGGAGTCGACCCGCGCGCCGTCCGTGAGGACGAGGTTGCGGTTCATCTCGTAGGTGTCGGTGCCTTCGGCCCTGGCCTCGATGAGGACGTCGCCGATCCACACGGCGTGCGCGTCCTGGCCCTGCAGCGCGCCCTTGTAGGCGACGTTCGACTTGCAGTGCGGAGTGTTGTGGTCGACCAGCAGACGGTGTTCCTGGTGCTGGGTGGCGTCGGTGAAGTACAGACCGAAGAGCTCGGCCTCGCCGCCGGTCCCCGCGTACTGGACGCGCGGGTGGAGGCGGACGACATCGCCGCCGAAGGTGACGACGACCGACTTGAAGGAGGCGTCACGGCCGACCAGCGCGTTGTGCTGGGCGACGTGGACGGCCTTGTCGTCCCAGTCCTGGACGGAGACGACGGTGAGCTTGGCGCCGTCGCCGAGGATGTAGTCGACATTGGCCGCGAGCACCGCGTCACCGTCGTGGTCGATGACCACGACGGCCTCGGCGAACGCGCCGAGCTCGATCACCTGGTGGCCGAAGGCGACGCCGCCCTCGCCGTGCACGGCGATCCGCACGGGTTCGGTGAGGACCGTCTCCTTGGGCACGGTGACGACCGAGGCCTGCTCGAAGGAGGAATACGCCTGGGCGGCGACGCGGTCCACCGGGATGCCCGCCTTGCCGAGCCGTGGGTCGTCGCGGCCTACGGTCTCGACGACGACGCCGTCGGGGGCGTCGATCGCGATCTTGACGCCGGTGCCGGTGGCGACGGCGGTGCCGTCGTGCAGGCCGGCGAGGCGCTCCAGCGGAGTGAAGCGCCACTCCTCCTCGCGGCCGTGCGGGACCGGGAAGTCCGCCACGTCGAACGACGGGGGCGCACTCATACGGGTGGCGACGGTCGACTCGGCGGCCACCGCGATCGAACCGGCGGTGGTGGAGCCCACCGGCGGGGGTCCCCCCTGGACCGGAGTCCTGCGGAGGTCCTTGGGGGAGTTCTGAGCCTCAGCCATGGCTGTCGGTCTGCTCGCTTTCTGCGTTCAGGTGCGTGCGCTCGCCCACGGGGCCGCTGCGGGCCGGAGCCTTTCGACTCCCGCTGCGGCGGTCTGTCCGGGGTCCGCTCACGGGGCTCACCGGGTGAGCCCCAGGGACGTGATCCGGCGGCGGTCTAGCCCACCGCGCCTTCCATCTGCAGCTCGATCAGCCGGTTGAGCTCCAGCGCGTACTCCATGGGGAGTTCCTTGGCGATCGGCTCGACGAAGCCGCGCACGATCATCGCCATCGCCTCGAACTCGGTCAGACCGCGGCTCATCAGGTAGAAGAGCTGGTCCTCGGAGACCTTCGAGACGGTCGCCTCGTGGCCCATGGAGACGTCGTCCTCGCGGACGTCGACGTACGGATAGGTGTCGGAGCGGGAGATCGTGTCGACCAGCAGCGCGTCACAGAGGACGTTGGACTTGGCGCCCGGCGCGCCCTCGCCGATCTCGATCAGACCGCGGTACGAGGTGCGGCCGCCGCCTCGCGCCACCGACTTGGAGACGATGTTCGACGAGGTGTTCGGGGCCATGTGGACCATCTTGGCGCCGGCGTCCTGGTGCTGGCCCTCGCCCGCGAAGGCGATGGACAGGGTCTCGCCCTTGGCGTGCTCGCCCATCAGGTAGACGGCCGGGTACTTCATCGTCACCTTGGAGCCGATGTTGCCGTCGACCCATTCCATGGTCGCGCCCTCGTACGCCACAGCGCGCTTGGTGACCAGGTTGTAGACGTTGTTCGACCAGTTCTGGATGGTCGTGTAGCGGCAGCGGCCGCCCTTCTTGACGATGATCTCGACCACGGCGCTGTGCAGCGAGTCCGAGGAGTAGATCGGGGCGGTGCAGCCCTCGACGTAGTGGACGTAGGCGTCCTCGTCGACGATGATCAGCGTCCGCTCGAACTGGCCCATGTTCTCCGTGTTGATACGGAAGTAGGCCTGCAGCGGGATGTCCACGTGGACGCCCTTGGGGACGTAGATGAACGATCCGCCGGACCACACGGCGGTGTTCAGGGACGCGAACTTGTTGTCGCCGACCGGGATGACCGTGCCGAAGTACTCCTGGAAGAGCTCCGGGTGCTCCTTCAGCGCGGTGTCGGTGTCCAGGAAGATGACGCCCTGCTCCTCCAGGTCCTCACGGATCTGGTGGTAGACGACCTCGGACTCGTACTGGGCGGCGACACCGGCGACCAGGCGCTGCTTCTCCGCCTCCGGGATGCCGAGCTTGTCGTAGGTGTTCTTGATGTCCTCGGGCAGCTCCTCCCACGAGGCGGCCTGCGCCTCGGTGGAGCGCACGAAGTACTTGATGTTGTCGAAGTCGATGCCCGACAGGTCCGAGCCCCAGCTCGGCATCGGCTTCTTGTCGAAGAGGCGCAGACCCTTCAGCCGCAGCTTCAGCATCCACTCCGGCTCGTTCTTCTTCGCGGAGATGTCGCGGACGACTTCCTCGGAGAGACCGCGCTTGGCCGCGGCGCCTGCCGCGTCGGAGTCGGCCCAGCCGAATTCGTACTTACCCAGACCCTCGAGTTCGGGGTGGGCAGTCTCCGTGGGGAGAGTCATGCGGGGTTCCTCCCGGCCGTGCTTGCAGATGCTGGTGATGTGGTGGTCTGTGCGGCGCTGCTCTGGGGCGAGCCGCGCGGGATGAACGTGGTGCAGACGCCGTCGCCGTGGGCGATGGTGGCGAGCCGCTGCACATGCGTCCCGAGGAGCTTCGAGAAGAACTCGGTCTCCGCCTCGCACAGCTGCGGGTACTTCTCGGCCGCGTGGGCGACCGGGCAGTGGTGCTGGCAGAGCTGTTCGCCGACCGGCGCGGTACGGGCCGTAGCAGCGTACCCGTCGGCACTGAGGGCCCTGGCAAGCGCTTCGGTGCGCTCCTCGGGGGCCGCGGCCTGGACGGCTGCGCGGTAGGCCTCGGCCTGCGCCTCGAACCGGTCCCGGGCGAAGGCGGCGACGGCCGCTTCCCCTCCGGCGTTCTTCTCGATCCAGCGCAGGGCGTCGACGGCCAGCGTGTCGTACGACTGGTCGAAGGCATCCCGGCCGCAGTCGGTCAGGGCGAACACCTTGGCCGGGCGGCCGCGCGTGCGCGCGCCGTAGACGCGCTGCTCGCGCGCCTCCACGACGTTGTCGGAGACAAGGGAGTCGAGATGGCGGCGGACGGCCGCCTGCGTGAGTCCGAGACGGCCCGCCAGGTCGGCCACGGTGGACGGGCCGTGGTCCAGGATGGAGCGCGCGACGCGGTTGCGCGTGGAGCGCTCACCGGTCGCGAGTTCCTCGTGGGGAGCCTCGCCAACGTTTTTCACAACGCCATTGTTGCGTAATTCCTCGGAGAGTGACAAGCCGCGTCCGAATCACCACGCGGTGCCGTACATCACTTAGGCATACCTAAGCTGACCTGCGGAAATGATCACTGGGACACGTGCTTCGCAGGTCCGCGCGGGTGCCCGCCGGGGGCCGCGGCCGCCGTCGGACGTGGCACCGTGCGGCCCCCGGACGCCACCGCACGGGCGAACGAGACCGCGTCCCGGACGGCCGCGCCACCCGGGTCGTTGTTGAAGAACGCGTAGACGTCGGCCCGGTCGGACCATGCGTCCGCGGCTCGCCCCGCCCAGGCGGCGAGCGCCTGGCGCCCGTAGCCCGGCCAGGGCTTCGCCCGGCCCTCGTGGAAGCGCAGATATCCCCAGTCGGCCGTCCGCCACAGCGGGGTCACCGGCCGCGAGCCGCGGTCCGCCCAGCACAGGGCCGCACCCCGCGCCGCCAGAACCCCGGCGATCTCCTCGGTCCACCACGATTCGTGCCGCGGCTCGACCGCCACGCGCACATGGCGCGGGAAGCAGTCGAGCACCGTGTCCAGTGCCGCGGCGTCGGCGCGGAGGGTCGGCGGCAGCTGGAGCAGTACGGGCCCCAGCTGCTCACCCAGCGCTTCGGCACGGCCCATGAGCCGCTCGACGGGCTCCTCGGGATCCTTCAGCCGCTTGATGTGCGTGAGGAAGCGGCTGGCCTTCACCGCCATGACGAAGTCGTCAGGGGTTCTGTCGCGCCAGTCGGCGAAGGTCCTGCGCTCGGGCAGGCGGTAGAAGGCGTTGTTGCTCTCGACGGTCACGAAGTGCCGCGCGTACTCCTCCAGCCAGAGCCGCTGGGGCAGGCCCTCGGGGTAGAGGGCGCCACGCCAGTCCCGGTACTGCCACCCGGAGGTGCCGATGAGTACGGGCATACGCTGATCCTTCCCCGTTACCGCCGCCTCACCGCGGCCGCCCCGAGGCCTGCCCCGAGACCAGCCCCGAGGAAACCACCACCGGACAGCAACCACCAACGGCCCCCGCCCGGACAAACCACGGCCCGGGTGAGGGGGCCGGCCCCGAGGAAACCACCACCGGACAGCAACCACCAACGGCCCCCGCCCGGACACACCACGGCCCGGGTGAGGGGGCGGCCGGTGACCAGGCCATCGGCCGGTGCGCCCGGCGGGGCCGGGGGCGCGGCCGGAGCGGCCTGGGCGGGTCCTTAGACTTCCCGCATGAGCAACGAGTGGGCCGTCCAGATCCGGGGCCTGGTCAAACGGTACGGATCGAAGACCGCGGTGGACGGCCTGGACCTCGATGTCGCCGCGGGATCCGTGACCGCCGTGCTCGGCCCCAACGGAGCCGGCAAGACCACCACGATCGAGACCTGCGAGGGCTACCGCCGCGCCGACGCCGGCACGGTACGCGTTCTCGGCCTCGACCCGGTCGCCGACGCGGCACGGCTGAGGCCCCGTGTCGGCGTGATGCTCCAGTCCGGCGGCGTGTACTCGGGCGCCCGTGCCGACGAGATGCTGCGGCACATGGCGAAGCTGCACGCGCATCCGCTGGATGTGGACGCGCTGATGGAACGGCTCGGCCTCGGCAGCTGCGGCCGCACCACCTATCGCCGGCTCTCCGGCGGTCAGCAGCAGCGGCTCGCGCTCGCCATGGCCGTCGTCGGCCGGCCCGAGCTCGTCTTCCTCGACGAGCCGACGGCCGGGCTCGACCCGCAGGCCCGCCGCGCCACCTGGGAGCTCGTGCGCGAACTGCGCACCGACGGCGTCACCACCGTGCTGACCACGCACTTCATGGACGAGGCCGAGGAGCTGGCGGACGACGTCGCCATCGTGGACGCGGGCCGGGTGATCGCCAGCGGCACCGCGGAGGAGCTCTGCCGCGGCGGCGCCGAGAACACCCTGCGCTTCACCGGCCGCCCCGGCCTCGACCTCGCCTCACTGCTCAAGGCGCTCCCGGACGGCTCGGCCGCGGCGGAGCTCACCCCTGGCGCGTACCGGATCAGCGGCCAGGTCGACCCGCAGCTGCTGGCGACGGTCACGACCTGGTGCGCCCAGCACGGAGTGATGCCGGACGGCATCTCGGTCGAACGCCACACGCTCGAGGACGTCTTTCTTACGCTGACGGGCAAGGAGCTGCGGGGATGAGGCGGCACGGCACCGGCACCGGCCGGGGGTCCGGGGGGCGTCCCCCGGGAGGACACGGCATTACGCTGACGGGCAAGGAGCTGCGCGGGTGAGCGCCGGTACGTACACACCGAAGCCGGGCGCCGCACCGCTGACCCGCATGATCGCGGCGCAGGCCGCCTTCGAGACCAGAATGCTGCTGCGCAACGGCGAGCAGCTGCTGCTCACCGTGATCATCCCGTCGCTGCTTCTCGTCCTGTTCTCCACGGTGGACATCGTCGACACGGGCGACGGCAAGGCCGTCGACTTCCTCGCGCCCGGCGTCCTCGCGCTCGCCGTGATGTCCACCGCCTTCACCGGCCAGGCCATCGCGACCGGCTTCGAGCGGCGCTACGGGGTGCTCAAGCGGCTCGGCGCCTCGCCCATCCCGCGCTGGGCGCTGATGTGCGCCAAGACGCTCTCGGTGCTGGTCACCGAGGTGCTCCAGATCGTGCTGCTGACCGTGATCGCCTTCGCGCTCGGGTGGTCGCCGCACGGCAATCCGTTCGCCGTGCTCCTGCTGCTCGTCCTCGGCACCGCGGCCTTCTCCGGGCTGGGGCTGCTGATGGCCGGGACGCTCAGGGCCGAGGCCACCCTGGCCGCCGCGAACCTGGTCTTCCTGCTGCTCCTGGTGGGCGGCGGGGTGATCGTGCCGCTGGACAGGTTCCCCGCCGGTGTCGCGTCGGTCCTGGGGCTGCTGCCGATCTCGGCGCTGTCGGACGGGCTGCGCGACGTTCTGCAGCAGGGCGCCGGCATGCCCTGGGGCGATCTAGGAATCCTCTCCGTATGGGCACTGCTCGGACTGGGGGCGGCCGCCCGGCTCTTCCGCTGGGAGTGAGGGGCGCGCCAGGATGCTCCCGTCGGACCCGCACAACTGGAGGTCTGGATGGAGCGGGATGCCGCACTGCGACTGGACGCGGAGTGGACGAAGGTCAGAGGTGGCCGGCCCGGCGCCTCGCCCCGTCGGCGCGAGCGCATGCTGACGGATCTCATCGCTGCGCTCGCCCCGCACGCTACGGACGATCTGTCCCTCACCGCCAGGCTGAGCCTGCGGTACGGCGACCTGGCGCGACACCACTTCGACATCGGCAGACGTTCGGACGCACTGGCCGCGGTGGACGCGGCCGTTCGCCACTGCGCCGAGCCCGCGCGGCACGACGACGAGCACGCCCGCTGGTATGCCAGGGCCCTGATCAACCAGGCCGTCTACCTCGCGGAACCGCTCAGCGACGAGATGGGACTGCCGCGCTACGCCTTTCGTCCGCGAGGCGAGCAGCCCTCGGCCGAGCACCGGCTCGCGGGTCTCGCCGCCGTTGAGGCCACCCACCGGGCGATCGCCGTCTGGGAGAGGCTGGACCAGGGTGATCCGCGCAACCAGGAGGGGCTGGCCCAGGCCTACGCCTTCCTCGGCGACCGGCTGGAGGAGCTCGGCCGCCCGGTCGACGCGGCGGAGTGGGCCGTACGGGCCGAGCGGGCGTTCCACACGGCCTGGGCGCCGCCTGTCCCGGCGGAGCGCGCGCACGCGGCCGTACTGGAGCATCTCGGGGACCAGCTGACGCGCCGGCTGCGGCGCTGTCCCTTCGAGGGCGGGCTCACCCAGTTGCACAAGCGCGAGCTGCTGCCCGAGCGGCTGGTGCCGCTGGCGGTCCTGGCGGGGCGGATCGAAGGCGTGGCGAAGGACGCGATCGCGGAGGGGCTCGCGCTGGGCGGGTCCGAGGTGCGGCGGATCCTGCGGGCGCGCTCGTGGCGGGCGGTGTGGCGGTTCGACGTGCGCGCCGACGAGGGGGCATACACGCCGATGGCGTATCCCTGGCGCGGCACGGACGCGGTGACGGACTGGAGCGCCGCGGAGGTCGCCGCCGATCTGACGGACGCCTTCCTGCACTCGCCGGACCGCCCGGCGGACGGGACGGGGTGGCGGTTCGCCCTGTGGTGGGAGGAGGAGGGGCACCTGGACGGGGCGCGCTTCCGGATGACGTTCACGCCCTCGCCGGACCCCTCGTGAAACCGTGCACAAGCCCCCGCCTACGATAGGGCCCGTGCAGACCCCCCTCGCCTATATCGCCCAGCGCTGGACACCGTCGCCCAAAGCCCTGCGACGTGCGGCGCTCTCCGCCGTCGTGATGAGCGTCCTGATCATCGTCACGGGCGGCGCCGTCCGGCTGACGGGCTCCGGTCTCGGCTGCGACACCTGGCCCAAGTGCACGGACGACAGCCTGGTCGCCACGTCCGAGCAGGGACTCCACGGCGCGATCGAGTTCGGCAACCGGATGCTGACGTACGTGCTGTCCGCCGCGGTCGGCTGGGCCATCATCGCGGTGCGCTCCACCAAGCCGTGGCGGCGCGGTCTGACGCGGCTGACGTGGCTGCAGTTCTGGATCGTCATGGGCAACGCCGTCGTCGGCGGCATCACCGTGTGGGCGGGCCTGAACCCGTGGACCGTCGCCGGCCACTTCGTGCTCGCCAACGCGCTCCTCACGGCCGCGACCCTGACCTGGGTGCGCACCGGCGAGGGCGACGCCGCACCCCGGCCCCGCGTGCCGCGTCCGGTGCGCAAGCTGTCGTGGGCGATCGTCACGGCGTCGGCGGTGCTGATCGTGCTGGGGACGTCGGTGACGGGCTCCGGCAAGCACGCGGGTGACAGCAGCGATGTGCCGCGTATGCCGTGGGACTGGACGGCCGCCGCCCACGTCCACGCGATCGCTGCCTGGGTCGTGTGCGCGCTGGCCGTGGCGATGTGGCTGGTGCTGCGGGTGGTGGACGCCCCGGACGACACCCGGGCCCGGGCGCGCGACCTGCTGCTGGTGGTCCTGGCGCAGGGCGTTATCGGTTACGTCCAGTACCTCACCCACGTCCCCGAGGTCCTGGTGGGCCTGCACATGCTGGGCTCGTCGCTGATGTGGATCGCGGTGCTGCGCCTCGCGCTGAGTCTGCGCGAGCGTCAGGTGTCGGAGGCACCGGCCCTCTCCCGGACGGACGACGCGCTCTCCCCGGTCTGAGCTGCCGCTCCGGGCCCGTGGGCCCCGGGACACTCACGGTGCGGTGAGCCCGTAGACCCGGCGCGCGTTTGCGGCCGCCAGCATCCCCGCCACCCGTTCCGCGTCCGAGCGCGCCCACGCGCCCTCGTCCACCCAGCCGCCGAGGACCCTGCTCACCGCGTCGCGGAAGGTGCGGGCGCCCACCACGTGCAGCTCCGGCAGGCCGCGCGCGCCGCTCGAGAACAGCAGCTTGCCGAACGGGGCCAGCTCCAGGATCTCCGCGAGCACCGCCGCCGCCCGCGCGCCCGTCCGCGTCACCGCGGGCCCCAGGTCGGCGTACACATGCGGGTACTCACTCGCCAGCCGGGCGGCGCTGCGGTGGTGCGGATAGCCGTGCAGCAGCACCAGGTCCGTGCCGAGGCCCGCCGTCGCCGCGGCGAACGCCGCGAGCAGCACGGGGTCGTCGGCGCCCAGATGCAGTTGCAGCGGCCGGCCCGACGCGACCGCGATCCACAGCAGATGGCGCAGCAGCACCGGATCGGTCAGCGGATCGCCCGCGTGGCGCGCGGCGATCCAGCGGTCCGCGGCCCAGCGCACCTCCCCCGGTCCCGGCGGCTTCGGATCGCGCGCTGCGCCGCCCGCCGCGCCCGCGACGGTGGTGAAGGCGACGGCCGATCCTGCCGCTCCGTGCACCGCCTCGGCGAGGTTCGCGAGGAAGGACGCGACCGTGCCGGAGGTGTCGGCGACCTGTTCGGCGAGGAGTTCCAGGCGGACGATCTCCCGTGCGTCGGCAGCGCCCACCGCGGCGATCTCCAGCGGCCCCGCGAGGTCCCCGGGTGGACCGGTGTCGACCAGGTAGGTGTCGATGCCCGTACCCCTGAGCAGCCGTCTGCCCGCCTCGATCACTCCCAGCTCGCGTCGGCGGGCGAGATAGTGGGCGGGCGGGCAGTGGGCTTCGAGGCCGAGCAGTGGCGGGCACCAGCGCCGTACGGCGAAGCCGGTCTGGGTGTCGAAGAACGTGGTGCCGGAGGCCGGTGTCCCGGTGCCGGGGCCGAGGTGTGCCTCGAAGGTGCCGAGGCCCAGTTCCGTACGGAGCACCCCGTGGCAGTACTGGTCGACCAGGCGCACCGAGGACGCGGCGTCGATCATCGGGAGCTCCCTGTCTAGGACCGTGCTTCCACAGACCTAACGGGTGAGCCCCGTGCGAGGTGTTGCTCAGGCGTTGGACGGGCCGCCGAGCTGGATGCCCGCCATGCGGGTCCACTCGTACGGGCCGGTGCGGACCTTTGCCGCGAAGTCGCCGTCGAAGGACTCGTGGAGCGTGATCCCGGCCTTCTCGGCGGCGCTGACGGCGACGGAGTGGGACGGCGCGACGAGGTCGCCCCAGTCACCGTCCTCACCGACGAGGACGATGCGCGTTCCCATCTGTCCGATGTAGGCGAGCTGCCCCTCGGCGCCGCCGTGCGCCTTGGAGAACGACCGGATCTGCTTGGCGAGCTTCGCCGCCCTGCGCTCGGCCTTCGCGGCCCGGCCGGCGTCCTGCGCGCTCGTGTCAACCTGGGTGTCTGCCATGGTCAGGATGCTACCGGCGAGTAGATCGTTTGGCGACGTCGGGACGAGTGGCGTGCCCCACGCCCGGCGGGCGTGAAACAGCGTGTCGGCGCACGCGAGGCCCTAGCGGAGGAAGGGGTCCACCGCCACGGCCACGAACAGCAGCGACACATAGGTGATCGACCAGTGGAACAGCCGCATTTCCTTGAGCTTGCCGCCCGTCGCCCCGCTCTTCGCGCGGCTTTGCAACCCGTGGGCCTCCCACAGCCACCAGCCGCCCGCCGCGAGCGCCACCGCCGTGTAGAACCAGCCCGTGTAGCCGAGCGGGGTCAGCAGCAGCGAGACGGCGACCATCACCCAGCTGTAGGCGACGATCTGCCGGGCCACGACGCTGTTGCCCGCGACGACAGGCAGCATCGGCACGCCGACGCGCGCGTAGTCCTCCTTCACCTTCATCGACAGCGGCCAGTAGTGCGGCGGCGTCCAGAAGAAGATGACGAGGAAGAGGATGACGGCGGCCCACGACATCGAGTTCGTGACGGAGGACCAGCCGATCAGCACCGGCATGCAGCCGGCGATGCCGCCCCAGACGATGTTCTGCGCGGTGCGGCGCTTGAGGATCATCGTGTAGACCACGACGTAGAACAGCAGCGCACCGAGGGACAGGGCGGCGGACAGCCAGTTGACGAGCAGGCCGAACCAGATCGTGGAGATCACGGCGAGGGCGAGGCCGAAGACCAGCCCCTCCCGCGGCGAGACCATGCCGGTGACGAGCGGACGCTGGGACGTGCGGTCCATCAGGGCGTCGATGTCGCGATCGATGTACATGTTGAGCGCGTTGGCACCGCCGGCGGAGAGGTAGCCGCCGAGACAGGTCGCGAGCACCAGCCACAGGTCCGGAACGCCCTGTTCGGCCAGGAACATCACCGGCACGGTGGTGATCAGCAGCAGCTCGATGATCCGCGGCTTGGTCAGCGCCACGAATGCCTTGACGCGGGCCCCGAACGGCCGATGGCCCCCCGGGCCGGTAGCCAAGACGACCCCCGCGGGTCGGGACTCGACGGCCGTCACGCACACCCCTGACAGAGAAATCCCAGCAAGCTTCTGGAGGTACCTCCCATGCCGAGAGGCTATGGGGGAGCGAAGACCCGTGAAGACTTGCGCGTACCACGCCACTCTAGACGTTGCCCATACGCCGATCTTCGCGGGGGTGGCTCGTGTTGAGCCCGCCCCCGGCACAGCGCGTATACATCCCTGACAGGCGAACGGCACCCGGGGCCCGGGACCCGCACTCTGACAATGTCCGACCCATCTCGTGAGACACGCACTCGAAAAGGGGCGGGTTGCTGCGAGGGTAGGCTCGACAGCGCCCGGTGCACCCCTCGTCGCCGGGATTCGACATGTGGAGAGGAGCCCTGACTCAGGGTGAGCACCAAGCCGACCACCACAGACCTCGAGTGGACCGCAGTGGACCAGCGGGCAGTCGACACCGTCCGCGTCCTGGCCATGGATTCCGTACAGAAGGTCGGCAACGGCCATCCTGGTACGGCCATGAGCCTGGCACCGGCCGCATACACCCTCTTCCAGAAGGTGATGCGGCACGACCCGGCGGATGCCGACTGGACCGGGCGTGACCGCTTCGTGCTGTCCGCGGGCCACTCGTCCCTGACCCTCTACATCCAGCTGTACCTGGCCGGCTTCGGTCTGGAGCTGGACGACCTCAAGGCGTTCAGGACCTGGGGCAGCAAGACCCCGGGCCACCCGGAGTACGGGCACACCACCGGTGTCGAGACGACGACCGGCCCCCTCGGCCAGGGTGTCGCCAACGCCGTGGGCCTGGCCATGGCCGCCCGCTACGAGCGCGGCCTGTTCGACCCCGAGGCCGCCCAGGGCACCTCGCCGTTCGACCACTTCGTGTACGCGATCGCCGGTGACGGCTGCCTCCAGGAGGGCATCTCCGCGGAGGCGTCCTCGCTCGCCGGCCACCAGAGGCTCGGCAACCTGATCCTGCTGTGGGACGACAACCACATCTCGATCGAGGGCGACACCGAGACCGCGATCTCCGAAGACACCATGAAGCGGTACGAGGCCTACGGCTGGCACGTGCAGCGCGTGGAGCCCAAGGAGAACGGCGACCTGGACCCGGCCGCGTTGTACGCCGCGATCGAGGCCGCCAAGGCCGTCACGGACCGCCCGTCCTTCATCGCGATGCGCTCGATCATCGCCTGGCCGGCCCCGCACGCGCAGAACACCGAGGCCGCGCACGGCTCGGCGCTGGGCGAGGAGGAGATCGCGGCCACCAAGCGCGTCATGGGCTTCGACCCGGAGCAGCACTTCGAGGTCGCGGGCGAGGTCATCGCGCACACCCGCAAGGCGCTGGACCGCGGCCGCGAGGCGCGCGGCGAGTGGGAGAAGGCGTTCGCCGCGTGGCGCACGGCCAACCCCCAGCGCGCCGCGGAGTTCGACCGCATCCGGGCCGGTGAGCTGCCGGCGGGCTGGGAGGAGAAGCTCCCCGAGTTCGAAACCGGCAAGGGTGTCGCCACCCGTGCCGCGTCGGGCAAGATCCTCCAGGCGCTGGGCGCGGTCGTGCCCGAGCTGTGGGGCGGCTCGGCGGACCTGGCCGGCTCCAACAACACGACGATCGACAAGACGTCGTCGTTCCTCCCCGCGGACAACCCGCTGCCGGAGGCCGATCCGTACGGCCGCACGATCCACTTCGGCATCCGCGAGCACGCCATGGCCGCGGTGATGAACGGCATCGCCCTGCACGGCAACACCCGCATCTACGGCGGCACCTTCCTGGTGTTCTCCGACTACATGCGCAACGCCGTGCGCCTGTCCGCGCTGATGCACCTGCCGGTCACCTACGTGTGGACGCACGACTCCATCGGCCTCGGCGAGGACGGCCCGACCCACCAGCCGGTCGAGCACCTGGCCTCGCTGCGTGCGATCCCCGGCCTGAACATCGTGCGCCCCGCGGACGCCAACGAGACCGCCATCGCCTGGCGCGAGATCCTCAAGCGGTACACCAAGGAGTTCGGCAAGGGCGCCCCGCACGGCCTCGCGCTGACCCGCCAGGGCGTGCCGACGTACGAGCGCAACGAGGACGCGGCCAGGGGCGGCTATGTGCTGTTCGAGGCCGACGGCGGCGAGCCGCAGGTCGTGCTGATCGGTACCGGCTCCGAAGTGCAGCTGGCCGTCGAGGCCCGCAAGCAGCTCCAGGCCGCCGGTGTGCCGACCCGTGTGGTGTCGATGCCGTCGGTCGAGTGGTTCGAGGAGCAGGAGCAGGGGTACCGGGACGCCGTGCTTCCCCCGTCGGTCAAGGCTCGTGTCGCGGTCGAGGCAGGTATCGGCCTGACCTGGCACCGCTACGTCGGCGACGCCGGACGCATCGTCTCGCTGGAGCACTTCGGTGCGTCGGCCGACGGCAAGGTCCTCTTCCGCGAGTTCGGCTTCACCGCCGACGCGGTCGCCGCCGCCGCGCGGGAATCGATCGAAGCCGCCGCGCGCTGACGCCGGTATACGACAAGTAGGAGATGCAACTCTCATGACGGACGCACTCAAGCGCCTCTCCGACGAAGGCGTGGCGATCTGGCTGGACGACCTGTCCCGCACGCGGATCACCTCCGGCAACCTCGCCGAGCTGATCGACCAGCAGCACGTCGTCGGTGTCACCACCAACCCGTCGATCTTCCAGAAGGCGATCTCGGAGGGTCACGGCTACGACCAGCAGCTGGCGGACCTCGCCGCCCGCAAGGTGACGGTCGAGGAAGCCCTCCGCATGATCACGACGGCGGACGTGCGTGACGCCGCGGACATCCTGCGCCCGGTCTTCGACGCGACGGACGGCCAGGACGGCCGGGTCTCCATCGAGGTCGACCCGCGCCTGGCGCACAACACCAAGGCAACGGTGGCCGAGGCCAAGCAGCTGGCCTGGCTGGTGGACCGCCCGAACACGCTCATCAAGATCCCGGCCACCAAGGCGGGTCTGCCGGCGATCACCGAGGTCATCGGCCTCGGCATCAGCGTGAACGTGACGCTGATCTTCTCGCTGGAGCGTTACCGCGAGGTCATGGACGCCTACCTGGCCGGCCTGGAGAAGGCCAAGGAGCGCGGCCTGGATCTGTCCAGGATCCACTCGGTGGCGTCGTTCTTCGTGTCCCGCGTGGACACCGAGATCGACAAGCGCCTGGACGCCCTGGGCACCCCGGAGGCCAAGGAGGCCCGCGGCAAGGCCGCGCTGGCCAACGCCCGCCTCGCCTACCAGGCGTTCGAAGAGGTGTTCAGCAGCGACCGCTGGGCCGCGCTCGACAAGGCACAGGCCAACAAGCAGCGTCCGCTGTGGGCTTCGACTGGTGTCAAGGACAAGGCGTACAAGGACACGCTCTACGTCGACGAGCTGGTCGCCCCGGGCACGGTCAACACCATGCCGGAGGCAACCCTCGACGCCACGGCCGACCACGGCGAGATCACCGGCGACACGGTCCGCGGCACTTACGAGCAGGCCCGGGCCGAGCTCGACGCGGTCGAGAAGCTGGGCATCGCCTACGACGACGTCGTCCAGTTGCTGGAGGACGAGGGCGTCGACAAGTTCGAGGCATCCTGGAACGACCTGCTGAAGTCGACCGAGGCAGAGCTCAAGCGCCTCGCACCGTCGGAGGGCTGACCTACCTTGTCCGGTATTGGCGGAGCCAACCCGCTCCGTGATGCTGCGGACCGACGGCTCCCGCGTATCGCGGGGCCGTCGGGCCTGGTCATCTTCGGCGTCACCGGGGACCTGTCCCGCAAGAAGCTGATGCCCGCCGTCTACGATCTCGCCAACCGGGGGCTTCTGCCGCCGGGGTTCTCGCTCGTCGGATACGCCCGCCGCGAGTGGCAGGACGAGGACTTCGCGCGGGAGGTCCACGACGCGGTCAAGCAGCACGCGCGCACGCCGTTCCGCGAGGAGGTCTGGCAGCAGCTGAGCCAGGGCATGCGCTTCGTACAGGGCACCTTCGACGACGACGACGCCTTCGAGCAGCTGAAGGCGACCATCGAGGACCTGGACAAGGTGCAGGGAACGGGTGGCAACTTCGCGTTCTACCTGTCCGTGCCGCCGAAGTTCTTCCCCAAGGTCGTGCAGCAGCTGAAGAAGCACGGTCTGGCGGACCAGACGGAAGGCTCCTGGCGCCGCGCGGTCATCGAGAAGCCGTTCGGTCACGACCTGGTCTCCGCCAAGGAGCTCAACCAGGTCGTCCATGAGGTCTTCCCGCCCAACGAGGTCTTCCGCATCGACCACTACCTGGGCAAGGAGACCGTCCAGAACATCCTGGCGCTGCGCTTCGCCAACACCCTCTTCGAACCCATCTGGAACCGGTCCTTCGTGGACCATGTGCAGATCACGATGGCCGAGGACATCGGCATCGGCGGCCGGGCCGGCTACTACGACGGCATCGGCGCCGCCCGGGACGTCATCCAGAACCACCTCCTCCAACTGCTGGCGCTGACCGCCATGGAGGAGCCCGCCTCCTTCGACGCCGACGCGCTGGCGGCCGAGAAGACGAAGGTGCTGGGCGCGGTGAAGCTGCCGAAGGACCTGGGCCTCAGCACGGTCCGCGCACAGTACGCGGCGGGCTGGCAGGGTGGCGAGAAGGCTGTCGGCTACCTCCAGGAAGACGGCATCGACGCGGCCTCCAAGACCGACACCTATGCCGCGATCAAGCTGGAGATCGACAACCGCCGCTGGGCGGGCGTCCCCTTCTACCTGCGCACCGGCAAGCGCCTCGGCCGCCGGGTCACCGAGATCGCGGTCGTCTTCCAGCGCGCCCCGCACTCCCCGTTCGACTCCACGGCAACAGAGGAACTGGGGCAGAACGCCCTGGTCATCCGGGTCCAGCCGGACGAGGGCGTCACCATGCGCTTCGGCTCCAAGGTGCCCGGCACCTCCATGGAGGTACGGGACGTGTCGATGGACTTCGCCTACGGCGAGTCGTTCACGGAGTCCAGTCCGGAGGCGTACGAGCGGCTGATCCTCGACGTCCTGCTCGGCGACTCCAACCTCTTCCCGCGCGTGGAGGAGGTCGAGCTGTCCTGGAGGATCCTCGACCCGATCGAGCAGTTCTGGGACATCAACGGCAAGCCCGCGCAGTACCCCGCCGGTACCTGGGGGCCCACCGAGGCGGACGAGATGCTCGCACGAGACGGACGGAGCTGGCGCCGGCCATGAAGATCGACCTTACGGACACCACGGCCAGCAAGATCAACAAGGCGCTGGTGCAGGGTCGTCGTGCGATCGGCACCCCGGCCGTCGGCATGGTACTCACCCTCGTCATCGTCACCGACGAGGAGAACGCCTACGACGCGCTCAAGGCCGCCAACGAGGCCTCGCGCGAGCACCCTTCGCGCACCCTCGTCGTCGTCAAGCGTGTCTCGCGCTCCCCGCGCGACCGCGCCAAGGCGCGTCTCGACGCCGAGGTCCGCGTGGGCGCCGACGCGGGCACCGGCGAGACGGTGATCCTCCGGCTGTACGGAGAGATCATCGAGCACGCCCAGTCCGTGGTGCTCCCGCTGCTCCTGCCCGACGCCCCCGTCGTCGTCTGGTGGCCGGTGAACGCACCGACCGACCCGGCGGCCGACCCGCTGGGCGTGCTGGCGCAGCGCCGCGTGACCGACACGTACGCGGCCGAGCAGCCGGTGCGGGAACTCGCCGCCCGCGCCGAGGCGTACAGCCCCGGCGACACGGACCTGTCCTGGACCCGGATCACGCCGTGGCGCTCGATGCTCGCGGCCGCACTGGACCAGGTCACGTGCAAGGTCACCTCGGTCGAGGTGGAGGGCGAGGAGTTCAACCCGAGCTGCGAGCTGCTGGCCATGTGGCTCGCGGACCGGCTGGACGTCCCGGTGAAGCGGTCGGCGTCCGCGGGCCCGGGACTCACCTCGGTGCGGATGGAGTCCACGTGCGGACCGATCGTGCTGGACCGGCCGGACGGGTCGCTCGCGACCCTGTCCATCCAGGGCCAGCCCGACCGCGCGGTGGCGCTCAAGCGGCGTGAGACGGCCGAGCTGATCGCGGAGGAACTGCGGCGGCTCGACCCCGACGACACCTACGCCTCGGCGCTGCGGTACGGGGTCGACCGGCTGAGCGACACGGCGGTGGCGGTGGGCGAGCCGGCTGACCAGGCGGCCGGCGCCGTGCAGGCGTCGGCGGAGAAGAAGGCTGTGGCCGCGAAGAAGGCCGCTCCGGCGAAGAAGGCGGCGACGAAGTGAGCGCTGCGCAGGTGGTCGTGCACCGCGACAAGGAGCTGATGGCGCAGGCCGCGGCGGCCCGGCTGATCACGAGGATCGTGGACGCCCAGGCCGCCCGCGGTTCGGCCTCGGTGGTCCTCACCGGCGGCCGCAACGGCAACGGCCTGCTGGCGGCGTTGAGTTCGGCCCCGGCGCGGGATGCGATCGACTGGTCGCGGCTCGACCTGTGGTGGGGCGACGAGCGCTTCCTGCCGGACGGCGACCCCGAGCGAAATGTCACGCAGGCCCGTGCGGCCCTGCTGGACACCGTGCCGGTGGACTCGGCGCGGGTGCATGTCATGCCGGCGTCGGACGGTCCGTACGGCTCGGACGTGGACGCCGCGGCTGCGGCCTACGCGGCCGAGCTGGCCGCAGCGGCCGGCCCGGAGGACCACGGCCCGGTGCCGACATTCGACGTGCTGTTGCTGGGGGTGGGCCCCGACACGCATGTGGCGTCGCTCTTCCCGGAGCTGCCCGCCGTCCGCGAGACCGAGCGCACCGTCGTCGGCGTCCACGGGGCGCCGAAGCCTCCACCGACGCGTGTCTCGCTCACGCTGCCCGCGATCAGGGCGGCGCGCGAGGTGTGGCTGCTCGCGGCGGGCGAGGACAAGGCGAAGGCGGTCCAGATCGCGTTGTCCGGCGCGGGCGAGGTCCAGGCGCCGGCGGCGGGGGCGTACGGCAGGGCCCGCACGCTGTGGCTGCTGGATTCGGCGGCGGCGTCGCAGCTGCCGCGGGCGCTGTACCCGCCGGCGTCGGCGTAGGTGTTGGGGGGCGGTTCGCCCTCCTCGCCCTTACCCGGGGCTGCGCCCGGACCCCGGTAACGCCAAATGAGATGCCTTCTCGAGGCGGGGAGCGGAAGTCAATCCGCCCGGTTCTCCGCGCGGCGGACGAACTTCAGGGCAGACCAGTCCTCCCCCAGCGCCGCCACCTTCACATCCACCACGCCCAGTGGCAGGAACACCTCCCGCAGCACGTTCTCGGTGATGTCGCTGTCGTGCCCAGCGGCCTTGCGCGGCCATACGACCCAGAGCATCGCCCGGTCCGCCAGCCGCTCGACGAGGCCCGGCGCCTCGCGGGCCAGTTCGCGGCGGGTCCGGTGGAAGGTCAGCGTCACATCGGCGGTGCGCGAGGCCCGTTCGGTGAGGCTGGCTCCCTCGGGGAGCCCGGGGACCTCCCAGTCGTCGGGGCGGTGACGCAGCACCACACGGTCGCCCGCCCTGATGCCGATCTTCCCGGCCAGAGGCGTACCCGCGTACCCGGCTGCGCTCATGGCGCGATTGTCGCGCCGTCAGCCGCCCGTACGCATCCCGTCGTCGCGGATCAGGAACGGCTCCAGCAGGCCCGGCACGGCTTCCGCCGCGAAGGTCAACCCCTGCGACTCCCCCGCGTCGGGAACGTCGTACGCGCCCGCGCCCGCCGCTGTCGTCGCCGTCACCGTGATCAGGCCCGCCCGGCGCTGGAAGACGGACTGCCGCACCGTCCAGCCGATCACCCCGGACCTCTGCAGCGCCACGGTGCTGCGCCGTACGGTGCCCGAGCGGCTCAGCAGGTAGGCGCCCGTGATGCCGTGGCCCAGGCTCCGGTACGCGTCGAGTCCGAGCGCGACCGCCACCGGGACCACGACCACCGCGCAGCCGAGCGCGGTCCACAGCAGCACCGGCGTGAGCCACCACCCCAGCAGAGCGAGCAGCAGGGCAGGGAGCAGCGCCGCCGTCAGCGCCCAGCGCAGGCGCCTGCCACGGGCGGTCGGCGGGTGCGGGGTCAGCAGCGAAGCCGCGGTCGGGGCAGCGGTTTCACGCAGCACGCGCGCCGCGACATCGTCGGCCAGGGCGCGCGGCACCGCCGGGAGAAGGGTCTTGCGGTCGGCGTGCTCGTCCTCGCCGTCCTTGACGAGTCCCGTGGCCACCGCATCCAGCCGTGCCGCGCCGACCAGCCGTACTCCCAGCGGCTCGACGAGGTCGATTCCGCGCAGGCGCCGTTCCTCGATCGATGTCGAGCGGGCGGTGAGCAAGCCGCGCCGCACCCGCAGGGTGCCGCCCGGTTCCCGCTCCAGGCGGTAGTTCCACCACATCTCGATCCACAGGCCGAGCGCGCCCACGACGCCCGTGGCCATCGCCGCCCCTGCCAGCACGACGATCATCCATATCAGCGGGGTGTCCCTGAAGCGGCCCCATATCCAGTCGATGACCTCGGCCCGGGCGCCGAACCACTCGCTGACCTGCATCACGGCGCCGACGGCCGCGCCGCCGAGCAGAGGGGCGACGAAGGACACCGGCGCGTAGCGGATCCAGGCGGGGGCGAGGGCGGCCAGGACGCCGTCCGTGGCCTCCCCCGGACCGGCGGACGGCGCCGTACGGGCCAGCAATTGCGTGCGCAGCCGCTCGGCCTCCGCCTTGGAGACGGCATCGAGTTCGAGCGTCGACTCGCCACCGGCGGTCTGCTCACCGGTGCCTATCCGCACCTGGACGAGGCCGAGGACCCGCAGCAGAACGTTGGCCGTCAGGTCGACGCTGCGGATACGCTCGCGGGCCAGGGAGCGCCGCTTGACGAGCAGCAGTCCGGTGCGGAGTTCGGCGCGTTCGGGTCCGATGCGGTAGCGGGTGCGGCGCCAGCGGACGTAGTCGGCGCCGGTGGCGGCGGCGACGAACAGGACGGCGCCGGCCAGCACCCAGCCGAGGGCCTGCCACAGGGGCATGCCGCGGAGCAGGCCGAACAGCGTGGGCAGTCCGGCTCCTCCGGCGACGCCCGCCATGACGACGGCGTTGACCAGGACCGTACGCCCGTCCAGCCGACGCCACTCGTGGTCATGGCCCGGAAGCGCCTGGGCCTTTTCCCCCGGGCCACCGGTTCCGCCCTGGCGGCCGGGACCGCCTGGACCACCAGGACCGTCCGGTACGCCAGTTCCTCCGGGACCGGCATGACCACCGGGTTCACCGGGACCACCAGAGCCGCCGGGCCCGCGCTGGCCGCCGTCTCCAGGGCCGCCACAGCCGCCAGCAACTTCGGGTCCGCCAGCACCGCTGGGGCCGCCGGGGCCGCCGGGGCCGCCGGCGCAGTCCGGTATGCCAGGGTCCGCGGCGGCCGGACCCGGCGGGACACCGTCCGAGCCGCCCGAGCCCGCCGACCCGTCGGCCTCGCTCATGTCGCGTCCCCCGGCGTCGCCTGCGTGATCCGGGTCAGCCGCTCGGCGAGCTCCGCCGCGAGCTCGTGGTCGAGCCCCTCGATCCTGATCGCCCCCTTGGACGAGGCGGTCGTGACGGTCACCGTGGCGAGCCGGAACGCCTGCTCCAGCGGGCCCCGCACGGTGTCCACGGTCTGGATGCGCGACATCGGGGCGATCCGCCACTCCTGCCACAGCGCGCCGGTGCGGACGTACACCGCTTCGTCGGTGACCTCCCAGCGGTGGACCCGGTACCACCAGGCGGGGAAGAACGCGGCGCCGGCGAGGCCGATGACGGCCACCGCGGCGGCCGGGCCCCACAACCAAGCGCGTGCGGGCTCGATGAGCGTGCCGAGCACGGCCAGTACGGCCACGGGAACGGCTGTCGTCAGCAGGCACTGAGTGCGCCACCAGCCGACGGCGCGTTCGTTCAGCCGGTTCTGCGGCGGCCGCAGCCGCACCGCGTTCTCCCCCCGCATCGGCTCAGCGGCCGCGCAGCGCGCGGTACTGGGCCGCCAGCGTGGCGGTCGAGCTGTCGAGCTGCTCGCCGCCGGTGCCCTGGGTCAGCACGGGCTCGATCTTCTTGGCGAGCACCTTGCCGAGCTCGACACCCCATTGGTCGAAGGAGTCGATGTTCCAGATCGCGCCCTGGACGAAGACCTTGTGCTCGTACAGCGCGATCAGCTGGCCCAGCACGGACGGGGTGAGTTCGTCGGCGAGGACCGTGGTGGTGGGGTGGTTCCCGCGGAAGGTCTTGTGCGGCACGAGCTCCTCCGCGACGCCTTCCGCCCGCACCTCATCGGGCGTCTTGCCGAAGGCCAGGGCCTGCGTCTGCGCGAAGAAGTTGGCCATGAGCAGGTCGTGCTGGGCGACGAGGCCGGGCAGCAGGTCGTCGACCGGCCGGCCGAAGCCGATGAAGTCCGCCGGGATCACCTTCGTGCCCTGGTGGATCAACTGGTAGTAGGCGTGCTGGCCGTTGGTGCCGGGCGTGCCCCAGACGACGGGGCCGGTCTGCCAGTCGACGGGGTTGCCGTCGCGGTCCACGGACTTGCCGTTGGACTCCATGTCCAGCTGCTGGAGGTACGCGGTGAACTTGGACAGATAGTGGGAGTACGGCAGGACCGCGTGCGACTGGGCGTCGAAGAACGCCCCGTACCAGACGCCCAACAGACCGAGCAGCAAAGGTGCGTTGGCCTCGGGAGCCGCGGTGCGGAAGTGCTCGTCGACGAGGCGGAAGCCGGCCAGCATCTCCCGGAAACGGTCCGGGCCGATGGCGATCATCAGCGAGAGGCCGATGGCGGAGTCGTACGAGTACCGCCCGCCGACCCAGTCCCAGAACTCGAACATGTTCGCCGTGTCGATACCGAAGTCGGCGACCTTCTCGGCGTTCGTCGACAGGGCGACGAAGTGCTTGGCGACGGCCTCCTGGTCCGCGCGGAGCCCGGTGAGCAGCCAGTTGCGCGCGGAGGTGGCATTGGTGATCGTTTCGATCGTGGTGAAGGTCTTGGAGGCGATGATGAACAGCGTCTCGGCCGGATCGAGGTCGCGTACGGCCTCGTGCAGATCGGCGCCGTCGACATTGGAGACGAAACGGAACGTCAGGTCGCGCGCCGTGTAGGAGCGGAGCGCCTCGTACGCCATCGCGGGGCCGAGGTCGGAGCCCCCGATGCCGATGTTGACCACGTTCCTGATGCGCTTGCCGGTGTGGCCGATCCACTCGCCGGAGCGGATCCGGTCCGAGAAGGCGGCCATCTTGTCGAGCACGGCGTGCACGGCGGGGACCACGTTCTCGCCGTCGACCTCGATGACGGCGTCGCGCGGGGCGCGCAGCGCGGTGTGCAGGACCGCCCGGTCCTCGGTGGTGTTGATCTTCTCGCCGCGGAACATGGCGTCGCGCAGGGCGTACACACCGGTGGCCTCGGCCAGCTCACGCAGCAGCGCGAGCGTCTCGTCGGTGACGAGGTGCTTGGAGTAGTCGATGTACAGATCGCCGACCCGCAGCGTGTATCCGCTGCCGCGCCCGGCGTCGGCGGCGAACAGCTCCCGCAGGTGGGTGTCGCCCAACTGCTCGCGATGCTTGCCGAGAGCGACCCATGGCGACATCTGGTGGAGCCTCGTAGGACGTTCTGCGTTCATCTCGGACATCAGCCCACTTCTTCTCGTACCTGCCTGCATGCCCCGCTGCGTCTCCAACCTAATTGATCAGGCGGATGGATGACGTGCCAGCGGGCCGCGGGACGGCGAGAAGCAGCCGGGCGATCCCGGAACGACGAAGTCCGGCCGGCACCCCATCAGGTGTCCGGCCGGACTCAACGCCTAGATCTCGCCCCGCAGTTTGGCGAGCGCCTCCGCGAGGATCGCCTCGCCGTCCGCGTCACTGCGCCGCTCGCGCACATACGCCAGGTGCGTCTTGTACGGCTCGATGCGGGGCGGGTCCGGCGGATTGTCCCGGTCCTGGCCGGCCGGGAACCCGCAGCGCGGGCAGTCCCAGGTGTCGGGGACCTGTGCGTCACTGGCGAAGCTCGGCTGCGTCTCGTGCCCGTTGGAGCACCAGAAGGAGATGCGGAGGCGCGGTGCTGACTCGCCCCGCTCTGCCTCACCCATCGGCCCCGCTCCGACCCGGCTTCCCCGGATCGCGTTGCCACTTGCCACGGTCGTAACTCCCTGCGTGATGGTGCTGCACAGCGTCTCACAGCGGCTGCGCCGCGAGTGCCCCAGTCTACGTAAGGCCCAACGCTCGTCCAGTGATTGGAGTTACACCCCAGGTCGGGACGGGAAGGAGGTGGGTCAGCTGTCGAGCTTCACCAGCAGACCAAGTACGACAATGCACGCGAACCACAGCAGACCGATCACGACGGTGATGCGGTCGAGGTTGCGCTCGGCGACCGACGAGCCACCGACGGACGACTGCATGCCGCCACCGAACATGTCGGAGAGGCCGCCGCCCTTCCCCTTGTGCATCAGCACCAGCAGCATCAGCAGCAGGCTGAAGACGATCAGGGCGATCGAGAACCCCATAACCACGGCTGGACCAACTTCCTCGGACTGATCAGAACTGATACCGACATGTACTGCGGGGGCCGGGCTCACCACGCGGCGGAGCCGCGTATTGGTGCTGTGAGCCTCGGCCCCCGCAAGGGTACGCCGGATCCGCGCTAGCGCATACTCACTGGTCGCGGAAGCGGACGATCTTGACGAACTCGTCCGCGTCCAGTGCCGCGCCGCCGACCAGGGCGCCGTCGACGTCGGGCTGAGCCATGATCGCGGCGACGTTCCCGGCCTTCACCGAGCCGCCGTACTGGATGCGGACCTTATCGGCCAGCTCCTGGCTGTACAGCTCCGCGAGACGGCCGCGGATCGCCCCGCAGACCTCCTGCGCGTCCTCGGGCGTGGCGACCTCACCGGTGCCGATGGCCCACACCGGCTCGTAGGCGATCACGATGGACTCGGCCTGCTCGGCCGGGACGTCCTTGAGACCGCCGTCGAGCTGGGCGAGCGTGTATTCGACCTGTTTGCCGGCCTTGCGGATCTCCAGGCCCTCGCCGACGCACAGGATCGGGGTCAGGCCGTGCCGGTAGGCGGCCTTCACCTTGGCGTTGCAGACCTCGTCGGTCTCGGCGTGGTACTGACGGCGCTCGGAGTGGCCCACGGCGACGTAGGTGCACTTCAGCTTGGCCAGCATCGGGCCCGAGATCTCGCCGGTGTAGGCGCCGGAGTCGTGCGCCGAGAGGTCCTGGGCGCCGTACTTGATCTTGAGCTTGTCGCCGTCGACCAGGGTCTGCACGGACCGCAGGTCGGTGAAGGGCGGCAGGACGGCGACCTCGACCGCGTCGTAGTCCTTGTCGCCCAGGGCGAAGGCGAGCTTCTGGACGTGGGCGATGGCCTCGAGGTGGTTGAGGTTCATCTTCCAGTTGCCCGCCATCAGCGGGGTGCGGGTGTTCATATGGGGGTCAGTCCTCCAGTGCGGCGAGGCCGGGAAGCGTCTTGCCCTCGAGGTATTCGAGGCTCGCGCCGCCGCCGGTCGAAATATGGCCGAATGCGTTCTCGTCGAAGCCGAGCGTGCGGACGGCGGCGGCCGAGTCGCCGCCGCCGACGACGGTGAAAGCGGAGCTGTCGACGAGCGCCTGGGCGATCGAGCGGGTACCGCCGGCGTAGTCGGGGTGCTCGAAGACGCCGACGGGGCCGTTCCAGAAGACGGTCTCGGCGTCGGCGATCTTGGAGGCGTACAGCTCGCGGGTCTTGGGGCCGATGTCCAGGCCCTCCTTGTCGGAGGGGATCTTGTCGGCGTCGACCGTGATGACGTCGGCGGGAGCCTTGGTCTTCAGGTCGGGGAACTCGCCCGAGGCCAGGATGTCGACCGGAAGCACCAGCTCGACGCCGTTCTTCTCGGCGCGCTCCATGTACTCGGTCACGATCGGGATCTGATCCTCCTGGAGGAGGGAGATGCCGACCTCGTAGCCCTTGGCCTTGAGGAAGGTGTACGCCATGCCGCCGCCGATCAGGAGGCGGTCGGCCTTGGCCAGCAGCTGGTCGATGACGGCGAGCTTGTCGGAGACCTTGGCACCGCCGAGGACGACGACGTACGGCCGCTTGACGTCCTCGGTGAGCTTCTTCAGCACGCCGACCTCGGTGGCGATGAGATAACCGGCGGCGTGCGGCAGCCGGGCCGGGAGGTCGAAGACGGAGGCGTGCTTGCGGTGCACGGCGCCGAAGCCGTCGCCGACGTAGACGTCCGCGAGGGCCGCGAGCCGGTCCGCGAAGGCGCCGCGCTCGGCATCGTCCTTGGCGGTCTCACCGGCGTTGAAGCGGAGGTTCTCCAGAACGGCGACCTGGCCGTCGGCCAGACCCGCGACGACGGCCTGCGCGGATTCGCCGACCGTGTCGGTCGCGAAGGCGACGTCGGCGCCCAGCAGCTGCCCGAGCCGCTCGGCGGCGGGCGCGAGGGAGAAGGCGGGGTCCGGGCTGCCCTTGGGGCGGCCCAGGTGGGAGGCGACGACGACCCGCGCGCCGGCCTCGGCCAGTTTCGCGATCGTCGGCTGGACGGCGCGGATGCGGCCGTCGTCGGTGATGGTGGTGCCGTCGAGCGGCACATTGAGGTCGGCGCGGACAAATACCCGCTTGCCCGCGACCCCGTCGGCCAGCAGCTGGTCGATGGTCTTCATGGTGATTTACGGCTCCTCGGGGGACTGCACGCGCGACAGGGCTCGAACGGCGCCACATTGCGCTGCCCGAGCCCTGTCGCTCACATCGTGGTGCTCTCGTTGCAGTTCGGATCAGAAGGTACGGATCAGAGCTGGTTGCCGACGAAGACCGTGAGGTCGACGAGGCGGTTGGAGTAGCCCCACTCGTTGTCGTACCAGCCGACGACCTTGACCTGCGTGCCCTGGACCATGGTCAGGGAGGAGTCGAAGGTGCAGGAGGCCGGCCAGTTCACGATGTCCGAGGAGACGATCGGGTCCTCGGTGTACTCCAGGATGCCCTGCAGCTGGCCTTCGGCGGCCTTCTGGAAGGCGGTGTTGATCTCGTCCTTGGTGACCTCGCGGTCCAGCTCCAGGACGAGGTCGGTGACGGAGCCGGTGGGGACCGGGACGCGCATGGCGATGCCGTCCAGCTTGCCCTTGAGCTGCGGGAGGACCAGAGCGGTGGCCTTGGCGGCACCGGTCGAGGTCGGGATGATGTTCTCCGCGGCGGCACGGGCGCGGCGCAGGTCCTTGTGCGGGAAGTCCAGGATGCGCTGGTCGTTCGTGTACGCGTGGACCGTCGTCATCATGCCCTTGACGATGCCGAAGCTCTCGTCCAGGACCTTGGCCATCGGCGCCACGCAGTTGGTGGTGCAGGAGGCGTTGGAGACGACGTGGTGGTTGGCCGCGTCGTACTTGTCCTGGTTGACGCCCATCACGATGGTGATGTCCTCGTCGGTGGCCGGAGCCGAGATCAGGACCTTCTTGGCACCGCCGGCGATGTGCTTCTCGGCGTCGGCCTTCTTGGTGAAGATGCCGGTCGACTCGATGACGATGTCGACGCCCAGCTCACCCCACGGGATGTCGGCGGGGTTGCGCTCGGAGAGCACCTTGATGGTGTGGCCGTCGACGGTGATGGTGTCGGCGGTGTGGGTCACGTCGGCCTTGAGACGGCCGAGGATGGTGTCGTACTTCAGCAGGTGGGCCGTGGTCGCAGTGTCACCCAGGTCGTTGACAGCCACGATCTCGATGTCTGCACCCTGCTCCAGCAGCGCGCGGAAGTAGTTACGACCGATGCGGCCAAAGCCGTTGATGCCTACGCGGATCGTCACGAACCGATCTCCTCGTTGGTACGCCGGTTTCGACGCCGGCGAGCTGTATGGGATGTCCCCGACCGCCTACGACCCTACCCCTCCGACGTGCTCGTGGTGACATCGAGAGGGGCACGTCTGCGACAAGGTGGCCCGTACCCGCCAGTAGGAGTACGGACCGCCTCGTTCTGTCCGGATACCGGGCTGCTCATCGGCCCGGTACGGGCCCTTTCGTGCCGGTCAGCGCCGCAGGGCGGCGAGCGCCCTGCCGATGATCCGCGCCCGGTCGGTGGCGGCGGGCACGTGCTCGAGACCGAAACCGATCAGCACGCTGTCACGCGTGGTGACCGCCGACGCGGAGGGGTACAGGTCCTCGCTGCGTACCCAGTTCCCCCGCAGGGCGGGGCTGCCCTGCGGCGGCCCCGTGACGGTCCAGGGGCCGAGCGAGGTCTCGAAGCCCTCGGCGCCCTGCGACCCCCCGGCCGTCACCAGACGGGTGTCGTCGACGAAGATGCCGCGGCCGCCGTCGCCCGGGTCGGTGATGGAGGAGACGGCTACCTCGATCCGCTTGCCGGCGTAGGCACTGAGGTCGAAGGAGGCGGCGCGCCAGCCGTCGGACGCCCCGGTGAAGGAGTTCCAGGCGCCGGTCGTGCCACTGGCCGTGCACCCGTCGGGACCGACGGTGAGGTAGTGCTTCAGGAAGGGGTGCATGGCGACGTAGAAACCGCCGTCGCACTGGGTGGGGACGCGGGTGGAGGTGGCCCCGTTGGCGTCTGGCAGGGTCGTCCAGTCGTCCTGGCCGACGGTGTGGACCTCCAGGACCGCGTTGTCGTAGCCGGGCTCGGTGTTGAAGCTCAGCTGCAGATTCAGCGCAGGCGCGTCGGCCGCGCTCGTACCGCTCAGGTCGATGGTGCGCGAGAGCCGCATCCAGGAGGCGTTGCGGTGGCCCGCCGCCGCGTACCAGTCGCCCTCGTACGGCGAGAAGGGCATCCGCACCCCGGGGTAGTCGCCCGCCGGCGCGCTGCGGAACTGCGGGAAGTCGTCGGGTGGCAGGGTGTCGGACGTGATGGTGTACGCACCGGCCGCGTCCAGCGCGTTGCCGGGCGCCGCGGCGAGGGATCCCGAGGCGCCGGCGAGGCGCCCGGTGCCGAGGAAGGCGCCGGCTCCGGCGAGAGAGGCGCGGCCCGACGCGCCGAGGTAGTACTGGGCGAAGTCGTCGCTCAGGGCCCGGCCGAGGTCCGCGTCGCCGCCTGCGCGCTCACCGGTGGTGACGAGCTTCCCGCCCTCGTTGAGATAGGCGCGAACCGCCTGCGTGGTGGCCCAGGACGGCGCTTTCGCGCCGGTGTACCAGAGAACGGTGTCGAAGTGGCCGAGCACCGCGAGCGGGTGCGGGACGCCCTGGGTCGCGACGTCCCAGACTGCGCTGCGCCGCTTGTTGTCGGCGAGTGCCCCGGTGTATGCGGCGGTGTGCTGGGCGGGTCCGCTGCCGCCCTCCTCCGCGACCACCAGCGTGGAGGCCCGGGGCCGTTCGGCGATCCGGTAGGTGAAGTGCTCGCTGGAGGTGCTCTCTCCGCTTGCCGTACGGCCGGTGAACCAGACCTCGACGCTGTCGCCGACGTCGCCGTCCTGCACGAGCGCGCGGTACTCGTCGAAGCGGATGTTGTCGTGGCCTCCGAAGGTCTCGCCGCCCTTCCAGGGGCGCAGCGCCTGATCGTGCGTGGTACCGCCGTTGACGCGGTACTTGAGCTCCTTGTCCCGCAGCGACTTGCGGGCGACGACGGACACCTCCTGGTCGCCGCCGCGGGCGTAGGAGGTCGTGAAGGTGTCGGGGGTGAAGTCCGCGGCGTCGAGGCCGATCGAGGAGGACGGCCGGTCGGGGTGGGCCGCGGCCTCGGCGACGGAGAGCGCGAAGGGAATGTTCTTCGCGAACTCCTGCTGGATCAGCTTCTCGTCGTCGGGGAAGGTGAAGACGGAGGCGCAGTCGGCCGCGTTCCAGGGGTCGTCGGGGTCGATGCGGGACGCGGTGGCGCAGGTCGACATCTCGGGGGTGTACATCATCATCCCGTTGACGTTGGCCGCGTGGCCGTCGGACTCGCCGTTGGTGGTGTACAGCTCGGAGGAGACCTGGGGGCGGTAGCCCGGGACGGCCGGTTTCTCGGGCGTGCCGGCCAACGACCTGTACAGGACGTCGTCGGGCGTGGGGGTGGCGACCTGCCAGCCGACCCCGTAAAGGATCAGCTCGGCCGCCGAGTGGTAGTTGATGCCGAACTCGAAGCCGATGCGCTTCTGGAAGGAGTCCAGTGCGCGGGTCTCGGGTTCGGAGGCGGGGCCGGTGCCACGGTAGGTCTCGTCGAACGGGTCGGGGGAGGAACCTTCGTTGTCGTAGCCCCACTTGTAGGCGAAGTTGCGGTTGAGGTCGACGCCGTCGCCGGGGGCGATCTTCCCGTCGCCGTTGTTGTCGCGCATGTTCTTGCGCCACTGGCGCTCGGCGGTCCCGGTGAAGGTGTAGTCGTAGCCGTCCGGGTTGGCGGAGAGCACGAACCACAGCTCGGTGGAGTCCACGATCTTCGTGATCCGGGGGTCCTTGCCGTAGTTCGTGAGGTAGTGGTGCATCAGGCGCCGGGTCATCTCGGGCGTGATCCACTCCCGGGCGTGCTGGTTGGACAGGTAGAGGGTGGCCGGCTTGCTGCCGTCCCGGACGCTGTCCGCGTTCTTGGAGATCTTGAGGGCGAGGATGTCCTTGCCCTTGACGGTCTTGCCGATGCTGACGGGCTTGGTGAGCGTGGGGTGGGCGGCGGCGGTCGCCAGGATCTCGCTCATGAGACCGCCCTCGCCGCTGTACGGGCGATAGACGCCGTCACCCGCGGCGGCGACGCGGCGCTCGGCCGCGGGCGGGACGGTGTGCTCGGTGACGCCGACGCCCTGGCCGCGCAGTTCGTCCGCCTGACGCTCGGTGAGGTACAGCTCGACCGTGGCGGTGCCCTTCTCCGGCACCTGCTCGGTGAGCTCGTGGCCGTCGGCGCCCGCCGCCAGGATCAGCGGCACCTGGGCCCTGGTGACTTCCGCATGCCATACCGACAGTTCGTCACTGTCGTCTCCACCCGGTTCGGCCTGCGCGATCGGCGCCGCCAGTCCCGCGACGAGCAGTGAAGCCGCTGCGAGGATCGTTCTCGCCCTGCGTCTCATACGCCCCCCTTTTTGCTGTGGTCTGCCCGGTGAATGGACACGCGCAAGGCTCATGACTCTCCATGATCATGTCAATAGGGCATCGGATGGGCCGGCGGCCCTCCGGAAACGCCGCTGCCGACGCCCCAACGGGCGTCGGCAGCAAAGCTTTTGAGCTGCATGCCGGGGAGGGCTCAGCCGACGAGTCCCTCGGCCATCTCCTCGGTCAAATTGGACTCCGTACCCGGAATGCCCAGGTCCTGCGCCCGCTTGTCGGCCATCGCCAGCAGCCGCCGGATGCGCCCGGCGACCGCGTCCTTCGTCAGCGGTGGGTCGGCGAGCGCCCCCAGCTCCTCCAGGGACGCCTGCTTGTGCTCCATGCGCAGCCGGCCGGCGGCGGCGAGGTGCTCGGGCACCTCCTCGCCGAGGATCTCCAGGGCACGCTGCACGCGGGCCCCGGCAGCGACGGCGGCGCGGGCGGAGCGGCGCAGGTTGGCGTCGTCGAAGTTCGCCAGGCGGTTGGCGGTCGCCCGCACCTCGCGGCGCATCCGCCGCTCCTCCCAGGCCAGCACCGACTCATGCGCCCCGAGGCGGGTCAGCAGCGCGCCGATCGCGTCACCGTCCCGGACGACCACGCGGTCCACGCCGCGGACCTCGCGCGCCTTCGCGGCGATCGAGAGCCGGCGTGCGGCACCGACCAGAGCCAGGGCGGCCTCCGGGCCCGGGCAGGTGACCTCCAGCGACGAGGACCGGCCGGGCTCGGTCAGCGAGCCGTGGGCCAGGAACGCGCCACGCCAGGCGGCCTCGGCATCGCAGGTGGCGCCGGAGACGACCTGGGGCGGCAGGCCGCGGATCGGGCGGCCGCGGCCGTCGACGAGCCCGGTCTGCCGCGCCAGCTGGTCACCGCCCGCCACGACCCGCACGACGAAGCGGGAGCCGCGGCGCAGCCCGCCGGGGGCCATCACCATCAGCTCGGAGCTGTGGCCGAAGATCTCCAGGATGTCGCGCTTGAGGCGGCGCGCCGCGATCCCGGTGTCGAGCTCCGCCTCGATCACGATGCGGCCGCTGACCAGATGCAGACCGCCCGCGAACCGCAGGATCGACGAGACCTCCGCCTTTCTGCAGCAGGTCCGGGTGACGGGAAGCCGGGAGATCTCGTCCTTCACCGCTGCCGTCATCGCCATGGGCCGATCCTTCCATGCATCCGAAAAATACGGTCGTACGCGGCGGCCAACAGCTCCGGGTCGTGCTTCGGAACGCCGTCGGGCGAGGCCACGGGCGCCAGCTCGACCGCGGCGCCGAGCCGCTGCGCGGCGTCGTCGAGGGACTCGCGGTCGGGCACGGCGGCCTCGTCGGCCAGCACCACGTCCAGGGCGAGTTTAGGCGCGTGTCGTCCCAAAACCTCCAAATGACGCTGCGGAGAGAAGCCTTCTGTTTCGCCCGGCTGCGGCGCGAGGTTGAGGGAGAGGACCCGCCGTGCCTTGGTCTCGACCAGGGCATCCAGCAGCTCGGGCACCAGCAGGTGCGGTATGACCGAGGAGAACCAGGAGCCGGGTCCGAGAACCACCCAGTCGGCGTCCAGGACGGCCTCGACGGCCTCCGGGACGGCTGGCGGGTCGTTCGGCACGAGATGCACCGACTGCACCTCGCCCGGGGTGAGCGCGACGGTCGCCTGACCGCGCACCGTGGACAGCTCGTCCGGGCGCGCCGGATCGTGCCCGCGCACGAGCGCCTGGAGCTCCAGCGGCACGGCCGACATGGGCAGCACACGGCCGTGAGCGCCGAGCAGCCTGCCCACCAGGTCCAGGGCCTGCACATGGTCGCCGAACTGCTCCCACAGCGCCACGATCAGCAGATTGCCCACCGCGTGCTCGTGCAGTTCGCCCTGTGACTGGAAACGGTGCTGGATGACGCGGGCCCAGGTCTGGCCCCAGGCGTCGTCCCCGCACAGGGCCGCGAGTGCCTTGCGCAGGTCGCCCGGCGGCAGCACGCCGAGCTCCTCGCGGAGGCGGCCGCTGGAGCCGCCGTCGTCGGCGACCGTGACGACCGCGGTGAGGTCACCGGTGATGCGGCGCAGGGCCGCGAGCGACGCGGACAGCCCCATGCCGCCGCCGAGGGCGACGACCTTGGGCTGTGCGCCGCGCTTCCGTGTCGAGGGCGTGCGCGTGGACCTGCGCAGCCGACGCAGACGGAGAGTCCGTCCGGTCACTCGCGCCCCATGTCCCGGTGCACGACCACGGTCTCGACGCCGGCGGAGGACAGTCGTGCTGCCAGCTTCTCGGACGTGGCGACCGAGCGGTGCTTGCCGCCCGTGCAGCCCACGGCGATGGTCACGTACCGCTTGCCCTCGCGGCGGTAACCGGAGGCGATCAGCTGGAGCAGCTCGGTGTAGCGGTCCAGGAACTCCTTGGCACCGGGCTGGTTGAAGACGTAGTTCGACACCTCTTCGTTCAGGCCGGTGAAGGGGCGCAGCTCGGGGACCCAGTGCGGGTTCGGCAGGAAGCGCATGTCGACGACGAGGTCGGCGTCGACGGGCAGTCCGTACTTGAACCCGAACGACATCACGGTCGCCCGCAGCTCCGGCTCCTCGTCGCCGGCGAACTGGGCGTCCATCTTGGCCCGCAGCTCGTGCACGTTGAGGCTGGAGGTGTCGATCACCAGGTCCGCGTCGCCGCGCAGCTCGCGCAGCAGATCGCGCTCGGCCGCGATGCCGTCGACGATCCGGCCGTCACCCTGCAGCGGGTGCGGGCGGCGGACCGACTCGAAGCGGCGCACGAGGGCGTCGTCCGAGGACTCCAGGAAGACGATCCGGCGCGTGACCTGCTTGGCGTCGAGGTCGGCGAGGGATTCGCGGAGATTGTCGAAGAAGCGCCGGCCGCGCACGTCCACGACGACGGCGATGCGCGCGACATTGCCCTGCGACCGGGCGCCGAGCTCCACCATGGTGGGGATCAGCGCGGGCGGCAGGTTGTCCACCACGAACCAGCCGAGGTCCTCCAGGCACTTCGCCGCCGTACTGCGGCCGGCCCCGGACATGCCGGAGATGATCACCAGCTCCGGGATGGCCACGTCGCCGGCGGCGTCGGCAGGCTCGGCCGTATTGCCCGTACTCACGTCTGCTGCTCCGTCTCCGTCGTGCTCAGTCATGTCGCCCTGCCCCCGTCGTTCTCTTCAATGATCTCTCCTGTCGCCGTGTTCACGGCGGGTGCGGCCGGGGCCGCCTGGGCGAGAGCCACGACGACCGACTCGGCCGTCTTGCGGCCCATGCCCGGGACCTCACAGATCTGCTCGATTGTCGCCTGCCGCAGCCGCTTCACCGAGCCGAAATGCTTGATCAGAGCCTGTTTCCGCGTTTCCCCCAGGCCGGGGACGGCGTCCAGCGGGCTGATCCTGATGCGCTTCGTCCGCTTGGAGCGCTGGTAGCGGATGGCGAAGTCGTGAGCCGTGTCGCGGACCCGCTGCAGGAGGTACAGGCCCTCGCTGGAGCGGGGCAGCACGACCGGGTCGTCGTCATGCGGCAGCCAGACCTCTTCCAGGCGCTTGGCGAGGCCGCATACGGCGACGTCGTCGATGCCCAGCTCGTCCAGGGCGCGCTGGGCGGCGGCGACCTGGGGCCGACCGCCGTCGACGACGACGAGCTGCGGCGGATAGGCGAACTTCTTGGGGCGGCCGTCGTCCTCGGGGACCTGGGTCTCGGGGTCGTCGCCGCCGATCCACTCCCCCGTCCTGTCCTTCTCGGCGAGGTACCGCTTGAAGCGCCGGGTGATCACCTCGTGCATGGACCGGACGTCGTCCTGGCCCTCGCCGTGCCAGATCTGCGTGTCTCCGACACGACCCTTGATCTGGAAGCGGCGGTACTCGCTCTTGCGCGCCAGGCCGTCCTCGAAGACCACCATCGACGCCACCACGTCCTCGCCCTGGAGGTGGGAGATGTCGAAGCACTCGATGCGCAGCGGCGCCGAGTCGAGACCGAGGGCCTCGGCGATCTCCTCCAGGGCCCGCGAGCGGGTGGTCAGATCGCTGGCGCGCCTGGTCTTGTGGAGCGCGAGGGCCTGCAGGGCGTTGCGCTCGACGGTCTCCATCAGCGCCTTCTTGTCGCCGCGCTGCGGGATCCGCAGGGAGACGGCGGAACCGCGGCGGCCGCTCAGCCACTGGGTGACCGCGCCGTCGTCCTCGGGCAGCGCGGGGACGAGGACCTCCTTGGGGACGGCGTCGCCGCTCTCCTCGCCGTACAGCTGCTGGAGCGCGTGCTCGACCAGGCCGGCGGTGTCCACGTTCTCCACCTTGTCGGTGACCCAGCCGCGCTGGCCGCGCACCCGGCCGCCGCGGACGTGGAAGATCTGCACGGCGGCTTCCAGCTCGTCCTCGGCAAGAGCGATCAGGTCCGCGTCGGTGGCGTCGGCGAGCACCACCGCGTTCTTCTCCAGGGCGCGCTTGAGCGCCTCTATGTCGTCGCGAAGCCGGGCGGCCTTCTCGTACTCCATCTCCTCGGCGGCCGCCATCATCTGCTTCTCCAGGCGGCGGATGTAGGTGCCGGTGCGGCCGGCCATGAAGTCGCAGAACTCCTCGGCCAGTTCGCGGTGCTCCTCGGGGGTGACCCGGCCGACGCAGGGGGCGGAGCACTTGCCGATGTAGCCCAGCAGGCAGGGCCGGCCCTTCTGCACGTGGTTCTTGAACACGCCCGCCGAGCAGGTGCGGACGGGGAAGACGCGCAGCATCAGGTCGACGGTCTCGCGGATCGCCCACGCATGCGCGTACGGCCCGAAGTAGCGCACGCCCTTGCGCTTGGCGCCGCGCATCACCTGGACGCGGGGGAACTCCTCGTTCAGCGTGACCGCGAGATACGGGTAGCTCTTGTCGTCGCGGTACTTGACGTTGAACCGGGGGTCGTACTCCTTGATCCAGGAATACTCCAGCTGAAGCGCCTCCACCTCGGTGGAGACGACCGTCCACTCCACGGAGGCGGCGGTGGTGACCATGGAGCGGGTGCGCGGGTGGAGGCCCGCCAGGTCCTGGAAGTAGTTGGCAAGGCGCTGGCGCAGGCTTTTGGCCTTGCCGACGTAGATCACCCGGCGGTGCTCGTCGCGGAACCTGTAGACCCCCGGTGAGTCGGGGATCTGTCCCGGCTTGGGGCGGTAGCTGGAGGGGTCTGCCATGCCAACCACCCTACTTGCGGGCGGTGACAGCGTGGTCATCTCCGGACAGGGACATGATCAGTCCGACCGGGGTGCCGGCCGGGCGCGGGGGTGGAGGACGGCCTGCCGGGACACGCTGCTGGTGCGGGCTGCCTGTGCGGAGGGCTGGAGGCCGGTACGTGCTGCCGGCTGCGGAGACCGGCGCGGTACGGGCTGCTTGTGGAGGGCCGGAGGCCAGCCGTGGAGGCCGGGCACGGTCCCGGGAAGCCGGCCGTGGAGGCCGGGCACGGTCCCGGGAAGCCGGCCGTGGAGGCCGGATCTCGGCCTCCACCCCTGCATCCCTCCTTGTCGCGGGAAGATCAACACGCTTCAATGCGGGGTGACGCGGCGCTGTGATCGGTACGGCCCGGATGTGAAGACCTCCGTCCTTCCCCGCCCGGAATGCCGCCGCCCACCCCCAGCGGCGTCCCCCGCCACGTGATCGTCCACCGCACGCCATGAGCCCCCGGAGGAGTCCATGGGCCACACCCAGGCAGAGCTGGCACAGGCGCTGAACAGCGGCCCGTTCCACCTGGCCCTGCGCGCCGCCCTCGCGGTGCGCGGTCTGCCACTCCAGCGCGTCCAGCACCACCTCGCACACCGGGGGATCAAGGTCGGGGTGACCAGCCTCAGTTACTGGCAGCAGGGCGCGCGCCGCCCTCAGCGTCCCGAGTCGCTGCGGGCCGTGCGCGCTCTGGAGGAGGTGCTGGAGCTGCCCGCGCAGTCGCTGGTCCGGCTGCTCGGCCCCGGGACGGACAGCGCCCACACAGACGCCGACCGTCCCGGCGCGCGTTCCTACCGCTCGCTCGTGGAGACCTCCGGCACGGTGGAACGGCTCTTCGCCGGTCTCACGCCGCCTGCCGACGGCGGACTGCACACGGTCGGACACCAGGAGCGGGTGCGCATCAGCGCCGACCGGCGCCTCGCGGGGCGGGACTCGCACCACGTCGTACGCGCCCAGCGGGACGGCATCGACCGTTACCTGGCCGTACACCACGGCGATCCGGGCTGTGATCCGGCTCGCGTGCGGGTGAACGCGCTGGAGAACTGCCGTACGGGCCGCGTGCGGTGGGACACCGACTCCCGCGTGGTGGTCGCAGAGCTCCTCTTCGACACACGGCTGCGCGTCGGCGAGACATATGTCTTCGGCTACGGCTTCGTGGACGGCACCGGCGGCCGGAGCAGTGAGTACGTGCGCGGTTTCGGCCTCGCGGGCGGGCAGTACATGCTCCAGGTGCGGTTCGACGAGAGCGCGCTGCCGGTGCGCTGCCACCGGTTCGCCCGGGCGACGACGGGCGCACCGCGCGGCGCCCGTACGGATCTGACGCTCGGGCGCCATCGCACGGTGCATCTGGTGGAGCAGGGGGTGCGGCCGGGGATCCTCGGGATCGACTGGGACTGGGACTGACGGCCCGGGCTCACCGAGCTCACCGATTCAGGCGGTCTAGGCGTGGTCTAGGCGTCCGGGCCCGCGACGAGCCTGCCGCCCTCCGCCGTGATCGGGACCTCCGGAAGCGGCACGGTTGCCGGGCCCACGAGCGCCTTGCCGGTCGTCACGTCGAAGCGGCTGCCGTGGCAGGGGCAGTTGCCCTCCGTCCCCTCCAGCTTGTCGAGTACGCAGCCGGCGTGGGTGCACTGAGCGCTGAACGCCTTGTACTGCCCCTTCGCCGGGCAGTGCACGACCAGCCGCTGCTCGCGGTAGAGCTTCGCACCGCCGACGGGGACGGCGTCGGCGGCGCCGAGGTCGACGGGCGCGGTGGGCGTGGGGTTCTCCGCATGGCCGACCTTGGACTCGGTGGAGCAGGCGGCGACGCCCAGCCCCGCGGCCCCGGCGAGGGCGGCGCCCTTCAGGACGGTACGGCGGGCGGGCGGCTGGCCGGGCATGGGAACTCCACAGTTCAAGGGCGTCGGGTGCGTCCGAGGGCGCGTGCTGGTGACGGAAACGACGATACCGGCGCAGACCTGTGGTGCCCTGGGCGGGCTCCCTGGTCGGCGCACTGCGCCATGGGCTACGTTCTGGGCCGTGATCGTCATCGCCGGTGAGTCGCTGATCGACCTGGTCCCCCAGGGGGCCGGCACTCCCCTGCCCCCGCTGCTGCCGCGCCTCGGTGGCGGCCCCTACAACACGGCGGTGGCTCTCGGCCGGCTGGGCTCCCCGGTGGCGTTCTGCTCACGGGTGTCGACCGACGCCTTCGGCGAGGCATTGCTGGGCGGGCTGCGCGCGGCCGGTGTCGACGTCTCACTGGTGCAGCGCGGCCCCGAGCCGACGACGCTGGCGGTGGCCGCGATCGGCTCGGCCGGCTCGGCCGGGTACGGCTTCTACGCGGAGGGCAGTGCGGACCGCCTCTTCAGCCTTCCCGGCGCGCTTCCCGAGGAGGTGCGGGCGCTGGCGCTCGGCACGTGTTCGCTGGTGCTGGAGCCCGGCGCGAGCGCGTACGAGGCGCTGCTGCGGCGGGAGGCCGGCCGCGGGGTCTTCACCCTCCTCGACCCGAACATCCGGGCCGGTCTGATCCCCGACGCGGACGCCTATCGGGCGCGCTTCGCGGGCTGGCTGCCGTTCGTCACGCTGCTGAAGCTCTCGGAGGACGACGCCGACTGGCTGGGCGGCGTGCCCGAGGGCCCCCAGGCGGTGGTCCTGACGCGGGGCGGCGCGGGGCTGACGGTGCGGACCCGGTCCGGTGTCGACGTCTCGGTCCCGGCCGCGCCGGTGACGGTCGTGGACACGATCGGGGCGGGCGACACGGTGAACGCGGCGCTGCTGCACGTCCTCGCGACCCGGGACGCGCTCTCCCCCGCCGCGCTGTCGTCGCTGGACGCGGAGACCTGGACCGAGGTGCTGGCGTTCGCCGCGCGGGCGGCGGCCGTGACGTGCTCCCGTACAGGAGCGGAGCCGCCGTACGCGGCGGAGCTGGCCTGAGACCAGGCGCGGAGGCCGGGCACGCGGCGGAGCCGGCCTGAGACCAGGCTCGGAGTCCGCCGTACGCGGAGGAGAGGCGGAGGTTCGGAGTCCCCGGAACCGGGCCCGTACCCCGCCTTCCCCTGCCCGTCAGGCGCGGCGCGCCCGCGCCGTCGCCGTCTTCTTCGGCGCCGCCTTCCGTACCGGCTTCCGCGCCGCCGGTACGGACACCGCGTCGCTGATCCGCTCCGCGTCCAGGATGTCCCGCAGGAACTTGCCGGTGTGGCTCGCCGGGATGCCCGCGACCTGCTCCGGGGTGCCCTCGGCGACGACCAGTCCGCCGCCGCTGCCGCCCTCCGGGCCCATGTCGACGACCCAGTCGGCCGTCTTGACGACATCGAGGTTGTGCTCGATGACGATCACCGTGTTGCCCTTGTCGACCAGGTTGGACAGCACGCTGATCAGCTTGCTGATGTCCTCGAAGTGCAGACCGGTCGTCGGCTCGTCCAGCACGTAGACCGTCCGGCCGGTGGAACGCTTCTGGAGCTCGGAGGCCAGCTTCACCCGCTGGGCCTCACCGCCGGACAGCGTCGGCGCGGACTGGCCGAGCCGGACGTATCCCAGGCCGACCTCGTTGAGCGTGCGCAGGTGGCGCGAGATCGTGGGGACGGCCTCGAAGAACTCCAGCGCCTCCTCGATCGGCATGTCCAGCACCTCGGCGATGGACTTGCCCTTGTAGTGGACCTCCAGGGTCTCGCGGTTGTACCGCGCGCCGTGGCAGACCTCGCACGGGACGTACACGTCCGGGAGGAAGTTCATCTCGATCTTGATGGTGCCGTCGCCGGAGCAGTTCTCGCAGCGGCCGCCCTTGACGTTGAAGGAGAAACGGCCCGGCAGGTAGCCGCGGACCTTCGCCTCCATCGTCTCCGCGAAGAGCTTGCGGACGTGGTCGAAGACGCCGGTGTACGTCGCCGGGTTCGACCTCGGCGTGCGGCCGATGGGCGACTGGTCGACGTGCACGACCTTGTCGACGAGGTCGTCGCCGTCGACACGGGTGTGCCGGCCCGGCACCGACTTCGCGCCGTTCAGCTCACGAGCGAGGTGGGTGTAGAGGATGTCGTTGACCAGGGTCGACTTTCCGGAACCGGAGACACCGGTGACCGCGGTGAGCACACCGAGCGGGAAGGAGACGTCGATGTCCCGCAGGTTGTTCTCCCGGGCGCCGTGCACCGTGAGCCGGCGCGTCGGGTCCATCGGGCGGCGCAGCTCGGGCGTGGGGATGGACCGCTTGCCGGACAAATACTGCCCGGTCATGGACTCCTTGTTGCCCAGCAGTTCCTTGAGCGGGCCGGAGTGGACGACCTTGCCGCCGTGCTCACCCGCGCCGGGGCCGATGTCCACGACCCAGTCGGCGACCTTGATCGTGTCCTCGTCGTGCTCGACGACGATCAGGGTGTTGCCCATGTCCCGCAGGCGCACCAGCGTCTCGATCAGGCGGTGGTTGTCGCGCTGGTGAAGGCCGATGGACGGCTCGTCCAGCACGTACAGCACGCCGACCAGTCCGGAGCCGATCTGGGTGGCGAGCCGGATGCGCTGTGCCTCGCCGCCAGAGAGGGTGCCGGCGGCGCGGTTGAGGGAGAGGTAGTCCAGGCCGACGTCGACGAGGAAGCGGAGCCGCTCGTTGACCTCCTTGAGGACGCGCTCGGCGATCTTCTTGTCGCGGGCACTGAGCGTGAGGCGGCCCAGGAACTCGGCGCAGTCACTGATCGACATCGCGGAGACCTCGGCGATGGACTTCTCCATCACGGTGACCGCGAGGACGATCGGCTTGAGGCGGGTGCCCTCACAGGTCGGGCAGGGAACCTCGCGCATATAGCCCTCGAAGCGCTCCCTGCTGGAGTCGCTCTCAGCCTCGGAGTGCCTTCGCTTCACGAACTGGACGGCGCCTTCGAAGGCGGGTGTGGTGTACGCCCGCTCGCGCCCGTACCTGTTGCGGTAGCGGACCTCGACCTGGGTCTTGTGACCGAACAGCAGGGCTTTCTTGGCGCGCTGCGGCAGTCCGGCCCAGGGCATGTCGGTCGAGAAGCCGAGCGCCTGGGCGAGCCCGCCGATCAGGCGCCCGAAGTACTCCTTGGTGTGGCCGTGCGACCAGGGATGGATCGCGCCGTCGTCGAGGGACTTCTCCTCGTCGGGGACGATCAGCTCGGGATCGACCTCCATGCGCGTGCCGATGCCGGTGCAGTCGGGGCAGGCGCCGAACGGTGAGTTGAACGAGAAGGAACGGGGCTCCAGCTCCTCGAAGGACAGGTCGTCGTACGGGCAGTACAGATGCTCCGAGTACATCCGCTCGCGCTCGGGGTCGTCCTCGGGGAGATCGACGAAGTCGAGCACGACCATGCCGCCGGAGAGGCCGAGCGCGGTCTCGACGGAGTCGGTCAGCCGGCGCTTGGCGCTGTCCTTGACGGTGAGGCGGTCGACGACCACCTCGATGGTGTGCTTCTCCTGCTTCTTGAGCGTGGGCGGCTCGGCGAGCTGGATCGTCTTCCCGTCGACCCTGGCGCGGCTGTAGCCCTTGGTCTGGAGGTCGGAGAAGAGGTCGACGAACTCTCCCTTGCGCTCGCGCACCAGCGGCGAGAGCACCTGGAAGCGGCTGCCCTCGGGCAGCTCCAGCACCTTGTCGACGATGGCCTGCGGCGACTGGCGCGAGATGGGGCGGCCGCACTCGGGGCAGTGCGGCTTGCCGATGCGGGCGAACAGCAGACGGAGGTAGTCGTAGACCTCCGTGATGGTGCCCACCGTGGAGCGCGGATTGCGCGAGGTCGACTTCTGGTCGATCGAGACGGCCGGCGAAAGGCCCTCGATGAAGTCCACGTCCGGCTTGTCCATCTGGCCGAGGAACTGCCGGGCGTACGAGGAGAGGGACTCGACGTAGCGGCGCTGCCCCTCGGCGAAGATCGTGTCGAACGCGAGGGACGACTTCCCCGACCCCGAGAGCCCGGTGAAGACGATGAGGGAGTCACGAGGGAGGTCGAGCGAGACGTTCTTCAGATTGTGCTCGCGCGCGCCACGGACGATGAGACGGTCGGCCACGCCGGTCCGCACCTTTCTTGAGAGAAGCGGGGGCACGGCCCCCGTCCCAGACTGTGCCAAGCCTAGGGGGGCCGCCGGAAGGATGAATGCCTGACTTTCAAGGATGCCTCCACCGAGCGTATAGCACGCGCATTCGATTTACTGACGCCTGCCGATTCCTTCACCCGATCGAGTGCCGAGGGCTAGGGTCGGCCTCATGATCGATCCTCACAGCGACCTGCGCTCCGTGCGCGAGGCGACCGAGCGGCTCCTCACGGCGGTCGCCGCGTTGGACAACGCCGCCGTGGCGGGACCCTCACGACTGCCGGGCTGGACCCGCGGCCATGTGCTGGCCCACCTCTGTCGTAACGCCGACGCGCTCGTGAATGTTCTCGAGGGCCGTGCCATGTACGTCAGCGGCGAGGCGCGCGACGCCGACATCGAGCGGGACGCACCCCGCCCCCTCGCCGGACAGCTCGACGACCTGCGCACGAGCGCCGCGCGCTTCCAGGACGCCGGCTCCGCACCGGCCGACTGGGAGCGCACGGTCGAGCTGCGCAACGGCGTGAAGGACCGGGCGGCGCGGGTGCCGTTCCGCCGCCTCGTGGAGGTGGAGCTGCACCATGTCGATCTCGGCATCGGCTACGAACTGGAGGATCTGCCCAAGGACTTCACCGAGCGCGAGACCGAGTTCCTCGCCCAGCGGTTCACCGGGGCCGCGGGCGTCCCGCCGACCCGGATTGTCACCTCCGGCGGCGAGTGGCGCACGGGCGGTACCGAAGCCCCCGGGGTGACGGTCTCCGGTACCCCGGCGGACGTGCTGGGCTGGCTCGCGGGACGACGGGACGGCGCGGCACTTGAGACGGTGGGAGGCCCGCTTCCGGCGTTGCCCCCGCTATAGGCTGAGACACATGACATACAGCGGTGTGGTGAAGGTCGGCGGCCCTGCGGATGTGCACGAACTGACCGACCTGATGATCTCCAAGGTCGCGGTCGGCCCGATGGACAACAACGCCTATCTGCTGCGCTGCCGGGCCACGGGCGAGCAGTTGCTCATCGACGCCGCCGCCGAGCCGGACACCTTGCTGCGCCTGATCGGTGACGACTCGATCGCGTCGGTCGTCACCACGCACCGCCACGGCGACCACTGGCAGGCGCTCGCCGACGTGGTCGCGGCGACGGGCGCCCGCACCTACGCCGGCCGTGACGACGCCGAGGGCATCCCCGTCCCCACCGATGTGCCGGTGGAGGACGGGGACACGATCCGGGTCGGCCGCGTCGAACTGACCGTCCGTCACCTGATGGGCCACACCCCGGGCTCGATCGCCCTGGTCTACGACGACCCGCACGGGCATCCCCATGTGTTCACCGGGGACTGCCTCTTCCCCGGTGGTGTGGGCAACACCCATGACGATCCGAAGGCGTTCACGGACCTGCTGAACGGTGTCGAGGAGAAGCTCTTCGGTCAGCTGCCCGACGAGACGTGGGTCTACCCCGGCCACGGCAAGGACACGACGCTGGGCGACGAGCGGCCGAAGCTGCCGGAGTGGCGCGAACGCGGCTGGTAGCGCGAGGCCGGCCCGGAGCGCGCTCCGGGCCGGCCATCGGGCACGGGGCGTCAGACCTCGACGCCGGTCTTCTCGCCGGACTCGGCGGCTTCCCTCTCGGCCTGCCTCTTCGAAGCGATGAGGCTGGTGATCGTCGTGATGACCAGCACGCCGCAGATGACGGTCAGCGAGAACGGGATGGAGATCTCGGGGACATGCACCCCGCTCTCGTGCAGTGCGTGGAGCACCAGCTTCACGCCGATGAAGCCGAGGATCACCGACAGGCCGTAGCTGAGGTGGACCAGCTTCTTCAGCAGCCCCCCGATGAGGAAGTACAACTGGCGCAGACCCATCAGCGCGAAGGCATTGGCCGTGAAGACGATGTACGGGTCCTGGGTGAGGCCGAAGATCGCGGGGATGGAGTCCAGCGCGAAGAGCACATCGGTGGTGCCGATGGCGAGCATGACGACCATCAGCGGGGTCAGGACGCGCTTGCCGTTGTTCTGTATGAAGAGCTTGGTGCCGTGGTACCTGTCGGCGACACCGAACTTCTTCTCGACGGATTTGAGGAGCCTGTTCTCCTCGAACTCCTCATCCTCCTCGTCCGAGCGCGCCTCCTGGATGAGCTTCCAGGCGGTGTAGATGAGGAAGGCGCCGAAGATGTAGAACACCCACGAGAAGCTGGCGATGATCGCGGCGCCGGCGGCGATGAAGATCGCCCGGAGCACCAGCGCGATCAGCACACCGATCAGCAGTACCCGCTGCTGAAGGTGCGAGGGCACCGAGAACTTCGCCATGATCAGGACGAAGACGAAGAGGTTGTCGACGCTCAATGACTTTTCGGTGATGAAGCCCGCGAAGAACTCGCCGGAGGCCTGGCTCTCACCAACGACGAGCAGGCCGAGGCCGAAGAGCGCGGCCAGCACGATCCAGACGACGGTCCAGATACCGGCTTCCTTGATCGACACGTCATGGGGCTTGCGCCCGATGAAGAAGTCGATCGCGATCAGGGCGCTGAGACCGAGAATGGTCAGCACCCACAGGGTCAGGGAAACGTCCACTGTGCCTCCGGCTTCGTACGGCTACTGAATCAGCGTCGTCGCTGCCGGAGGTCTCCTCCACCCGCGCGGCGTCGTGCCGCACCACGGGCCGGCGCCCCGGGACCTTCTCTGTGGGTCCGTACTGACGAGCACGCCGCGAGTCGGGAGTACTCCCCTCCGCTCGAAGAAGAGTACAGGAAAGACCAAGGAAAGGTAAAGGGAAAGGAAAGTCGCACCAAGTGGCCAGGTCAGCGGCCCCATGAGCGGCGGGCATCGGCCACCTGGTCCAGCACCTGACGCAGAACGGCGCTGTCGGGCGGCACGGTCAGCGGCTCGTACGTCCATGCATGCCGCACCCACGGGTCGGCGAGATGGTCGTCGGGCACGGGCGTGATCCGCAGGAGCGAGCGCCACAGGGGATCGAGCACCGGTCCGTAGGCGGAGGCGTCCTCGCGGTCGGCGACCATCAGCAGATGGACGCCGACCGCCGGGCCCTCATCGGCCAGATACCGCAGCTGGGTGACCGCGCGGTCGTCGAAGCCGTGCGGGAAGTCGTTGACGATCAGCAGATGCTCGCCCCGGTCGAGGTCCGGCGGGAGCGAGTCGGCCGCGCCGCCGCGCAGCGCCATCGTCACCAGGTCGACGCGCTGGGTCAGTTGGGCAAGCACGGAACTCACGCCCTGGGCGCCGGCCGCCGGGGGGTCGGCGAGCACGCCCGAGCCGACCAGCGGGGCCAGCGATCCGGACGCCGCCCCCGCGGGGTCGATCACGTGCACCGTGAACTCGCCGGGCGGATACACCGCGATGAGCCGGGCGGCGAGCGCGACCGCCGTGTCGGCGGCTTGTCGGCGCAGGACCCCCTCGTCCAGCGCCATGGCGGCGTCCGAGCCGGACCGTCCGCTGTCCACCCACAGCCCACGCTCCAGTGGGAGCCGTACGAGCAGCGGAAGGCGCAGCTCGGGGCTCTCGGGCAGGTGGATGTCCCCGATGCGCAGCGCCATGGGGATCTCCATCGGGACGCGGTAGGCGTGCCAGGCCGGATTGTCCCAGCGCGCGAAGGCCGGCGGAAGCGCGGGCTCCACGACTTCCGCCTCAGCGGTGAGCTGGGCCAGGTCGCGGTCGAGGACCTGCCGGGCCTGGTCGGTCAGCTCCTCGTACTTGGCGCGCGCGGCTGCCCTGGCGGCGTCGCCGCCGCTGCCGATACGGCTGCGCGGGTCGGACAGGACCCGGTCGAGCTCCTTGTCCATGCGGGACTCGGCGAACTCGACGGCGCTGCGGTACGCGGCGACGGTCCGGGCCAGATCCTCGAACATACCCCAGATCTGGTTGTAGAGGCGCTCCTCCATGGACCAGCCGGTGGCGTCGCCCGCGACGGGCGCGGAGGGGCGGCCGGGTTCACCGGGTGGTGCGGCCGGGGGCGGTGTCGGAGGCGCCGACTGCCGCCGGGGGTGGGAGTAGTTGACGGGGCCGCCGGGCACCTGCGGTGCGTCGGGGCCGGGGGTCTGCTGCGGCCCCGACGAGGCCGCCGCGGCCTGGGCCGCGGGCACGGAGAGGCCGTCGGGGCGCGAACGGCCGCCGGACGTGGTCGTGTCCGGGGTGGCGGGCTGGTCGGGGCCGGGCGCGGTGGGAGCGGCCGACCCCGCGTCGGCGCCCGTGCCCAGCCTCGCGGGCTCGGTGCGTGGGGCGGGAGCGGCGGTCGCGTGTATGTCCGCGGCGATCTGCCGTGCCCGGGCGAGGCCCTGGTCGGCCAGGAGGTCCGCGAGCCCGCCCTCGTACCCCTGGCCCACGGCGCGGATCTTCCAGGCGCCCTGACGCCGGTAGACCTCGACCGCCACGAGCGCGGTCTCGGTGTCCAGTCCGGTGACGGTGAAGCTGGCGATGTCGTCGCCGTCTTCGCCGACGACGGCGACGAACGGCGCCGCGGTGGCGCCGAACCGGTCGGGGCCGCCGGCCCCGGTGAGTGCGAGGAGCACATTGATCTGCTGGGCCGCCTCGGGCACGGCGTCGAGGTGGAGCGTGAACCGGGGCGTCCGCTCGGCCCGTTCCGGTACTTCTATCCCGGGCCGCGTGCGGGCGCCGGGATGGGCGATCCACTCCTCGCGTGCGACGCCGCGGTCGTCGACGTAGCTCGCGCAGGCCACGACCGGATGACCGGCCGACACCCGTACGTCCAGGCGGGTGTGCGGCAGCGGGTGGTTCTGCCCCCGGACCAGCTCGGCCGTCATCGCTCTGTCCCCTCAGTGCTGTGCGGTACTCGTGGTGTGTGCGTCGTGCACGGTTGCCGGTGCGCAGGCGGCCGGTGCACGGTTGCCGGTGTGCGGGTGGCCGGCGGTGCCGTGTGGTGCAAGCGGTGCAGCTCCCGGCGGCGATGCCTCCGGGAGCTGCGGGTCCGTCGATACGGTCCGTGCCTGCGGTGAACGCCTACAGGTGCGGCAGGATCGCCGGCATCAGGTCCTGGAACGTACGGCCGTTGGCCGGATTGCCCAAGGCGGTCATCTGCCAGCCGGCACCGGCGCGGTGCACCTTGGCCATGATCTGCGCCGTGTACTGGCCGCCGCCGTCGAGCGTGTAACGGGCGAGCTCCTGACCGTTGGTCTCGTCGACGATGCGGCAGAACGCGTTCTGCACTTCCTGGAACGTCTGGCCGGTGAAGGAGTTCACCGTGAAGACGATCTGGTCGATGTGCACCGGCACCCGCTGCAGGTCGACGAGGATCGCCTCGTCGTCCCCGCCGGAACCGGCGCCGCCGACCAGGTTGTCACCGGTGTGCTTGACGGAGCCGTCGTCGCTGACGAGGTGGCGGAAGAAGACCACGTCCACCGGCTGCTTGTCGGCGAACAGCACCGCCGACGCGTCGAGGTCGATCTCGCGGGTGCGCGAGCCGAACAGACCGCGGCGCGGCGCCGCCTGCCAGCCGAGCCCCATCCGCACAGCAGTGAGGGTGCCCCCGTCGCTCTTCTGCAGGCTGATGGCCTGGCCCTTGGTCATGTTGACCGTCACGCGCTGTCCCCTTCTTGAGAATTGCCACCGCCCAAATGTGCGGTTGACCTGCACCCTACGCAGTCATGACGGCGGAGCAGGACCGTCCGCCCGATTTTGTGTCGGTCTTGCAACACAGCGTCCCGGCTGCTTCACGCGAGACCCGCCTCCTTCATCTGGCGGAGCTCCTTCTTCAACTCGCTCACTTCGTCGCGCAGTCGTGCGGCCACCTCGAACTGCAGCTCTGCCGCGGCGGCCCGCATCCGCTCGGTCATCTCCTCGATGATTCCGGCCAGTTCGGCCGCGGGACGGTCGCTGAGCACCTCGCCCTTCCTGCCGCCCGACGTGCCGAGAGCCGGAACGGGGGCCTTGGCGGCCTTGCCCGCCTTCTCGGCCTTCGCCTGGCGGTAGCCGGAGCCCAGCAGTTGCTCGGTGTCGACCTCCTCGCGCGCGATGGTCGCGACGATGTCGTTGATCTTCTTGCGGAGCGGCTGCGGATCGATGCCCCTCTCCGTGTTGTACGCGATCTGCTTCTCGCGGCGGCGGTTGGTCTCCTCGATGGCCTTCTCCATCGCGGCTGTGATCTTGTCCGCGTACATATGGACCTGGCCGGAGACATTGCGCGCCGCGCGGCCGATGGTCTGGATCAGGGAGGTCCCGGAGCGCAGGAATCCCTCCTTGTCGGCGTCCAGGATCGCCACCAGCGAGACCTCGGGGAGGTCGAGGCCCTCGCGCAGGAGGTTGATGCCGACGAGGACGTCGTACTCGCCCGCGCGCAGTTCGCGCAGCAGCTCGACGCGGCGCAGGGTGTCGACGTCGCTGTGGAGGTAACGGACCTGGATGCCCAGCTCGAGGAAGTAGTCCGTGAGGTCCTCGGCCATCTTCTTGGTGAGCGTGGTGACGAGGACCCTCTCGTCCTTCTCCGTGCGCAGCCGGATCTCGTGCACCAGGTCGTCGATCTGGCCCTCGGTGGGCTTGACGACGACCTCCGGGTCGACGAGACCGGTGGGACGGATGATCTGCTCCACGAAGCCGTCGCCGCGCGAGAGCTCGTAGGCACCCGGAGTGGCGGACAGGTAGACGGTCTGGCCGATCCGCTCCTTGAACTCCTCCCACTTCAGCGGACGGTTGTCGAGTGCGGACGGCAGCCGGAAGCCGTGGTCCACCAGCGTGCGCTTGCGGGAGGCGTCGCCCTCGTACATCGCGCCGATCTGCGGGACCGTCACATGCGATTCGTCGATGACGAGCAGGAAGTCCTCGGGGAAGTAGTCGAGGAGGGTGTTCGGCGGGGAGCCGGGCTCACGGTCGTCGAAGTGCATCGAGTAGTTCTCGATGCCCGAGCAGGAGCCGATCTGGCGCATCATCTCGATGTCGTACGTCGTACGCATGCGCAGCCGCTGGGACTCCAGCAGCTTGCCCTGCCTGTCGAGCTCCGCGAGGCGTTGCTCCAGCTCGGCCTCGATCCCGTTGACCGCCTTCTCCATGCGCTCGGGGCCGGCCACGTAGTGACTGGCGGGGAAGACGTACAGCGACTGGTCCTCGGTGAGGATCTCGCCGGTGAGGGGGTGGAGGGTGGACAGGGCCTCGATCTCGTCGCCGAACATCTCGATGCGGACCGCGAGCTCCTCGTAGACCGGGAAGATCTCGATGGTGTCACCGCGCACCCGGAAGGTGCCGCGCTGGAAGGCCACGTCGTTGCGCGTGTACTGGATGTCGACGAAGCGGCGCAGCAGCAGGTCCCGGTCGATCTCGTCGCCGACATTGAGCTGGACCATGCGGTCCACGTACTCCTGCGGCGTGCCGAGGCCGTAGATGCAGGAAACGGAGGCGACGACCACCACATCACGGCGGGTGAGCAGTGAGTTCGTCGCCGAGTGGCGCAGGCGCTCGACCTCCTCGTTGATCGAGGAGTCCTTCTCGATGTAGGTGTCCGACTGCGGGACGTACGCCTCGGGCTGGTAGTAGTCGTAGTACGAGACGAAGTACTCCACCGCGTTGTTCGGCAGGAGCTCGCGGAATTCGTTCGCCAGCTGGGCGGCCAGAGTCTTGTTCGGCGCCATCACCAGGGTGGGGCGCTGGAGCTTCTCGATCATCCAGGCGGTGGTCGCCGACTTGCCGGTGCCCGTCGCGCCGAGCAGGACGATGTCCTTCTCGCCCGCGCGGATACGCCGCTCCAGGTCGGCGATGGCCGTCGGCTGGTCGCCGCTGGGCTGGTAGGGGCTGACGACCTCGAAAGGCGCCACCGTACGTTCGATCTTGGAAACGGGCCGCATGGAATCCACCGTACGACCCACCACTGACAGCCGGGCCTGAACGGCCGGGACTCCGGTCCCCCGCCAGGCCCCGATCGCCGACAGGACCCGTGCCTACCAGCAGCTTTCCCGCCGTGCTGCGTAGGCCACGCCCCCTGGAAAGGTGCTCAGCGGCCGTCGGCACGCCCCGTGAGACGCCGGCGGCGGTAACGGTCACGAGCCCGGCCACGAGCCAGGTCGCGGTCGGCGGCCCAGGCGGCGGGGCGACGGCTCGACACCGTCCCGCGGCCGGCCGGCACTCCCGCGCGCCGGCCCCCGTCGCGGGCGCTCCACCCCCGTTCCGGTTCGCCCAGCACGAGCAGCGGGTCGAACATCACCACGACGGCGGCGAGCAGCAGGAAGACGGCGGGACCGACGAGGACGGGCGCGAGGAGGCCGGCCGGGGACTCGCCCGCGGCCGTCAGGTCGATCACCGGGTGCAGATGGACACTCACGGCCGCCATCCCGACGTAGTGCATGCCGCTCACGGCGATGCCCATCGTGAGGCCGGCACCGAGACTGGCCAGGAAGCCGTGCACGGACACCGCCGCCCACAGCGCGGCGGTCGCCGCGACGACGGCGATCACCACGGAGAGCGCCACGGTGAGGGTGTCGTATTCGAGGGTGCCCCGCAGGCGCATTCCGGCCATGCCCAGATAGTGCATGGAGGCGATGCCGAGCCCTGTGAGCGTTCCGCCGGTGACCAGCACCATCACGGACGTGCCGCGGTGGCCGACGATGAATATCCCGATGCCGACCATGACGACGGCCACGGCCAGGCTCGCGTACGTCGTCGGCCTGTGGTAGCTGATGGGTGCCTCTTCGACGGTGAACCCCATCATCGCGATGAAGTGCATCGTCCAGATCCCGGAGCCGATGGCCGTGGCGCCGAGCGCGAGCCAGCCGGCCTTGAAGCGGCCGTGGTGGCGCACGGACCGCGTGGTGCAGCGCAGGCCCAGGGCGCCGCCCAGGCAGGCCATGAGATAGGCCGCCACCGGGGTGACGAGGCCGTAGCCGAAACCGTCCACCGTGCCCTGCATCCCCTGGCCCTTCAACGCGTGATCCCCTGTGCCCGCGCCCTCTGTTCCCCTGTGACCACCGCGATCGAGAGGGAACGTCCGGTTGTGGGCGAGAGTACGGCCAGGGGAACGGGATGCAAACGCCGGGGCAGCGATTTGTCGACACACGCGAGGAGTGTGGTCTCCGGAGGGCGGATCCGTTCACGTTGTGGCCATACTTCGCCTGTCCCACGTTGACCGACGACTGTCACTCTCGGCCCGTCCGTGACCCGACGACGTGAGGAAGTCCTGTGCACGCACGCCCCGTCGCAGCCCTGGCCGCCACCGCACTGGGAATCGCCGCGTTCCTGGCTCCCGGCTCGGCATCCGCCACGCCCGAAACCGCCGCGCAGCACGACGAACCGCTCGTGATCGCCCACCGCGGTGCCTCCGCCTACGCCCCCGAGAACACCCTCGCGGCGGTCGATCTCGCGGACAGCATGGGCTTCGTGTGGGTCGAGAACGACGTCCAGCGCACCAAGGACGGCGAACTGGTCGTCGTGCACGACGATTCACTCGCCCGGACCACCGACGTGGAGCGGATCTTCCCCGACCGCGCGCCGTGGAAGGTGAAGGACTTCACCGCCGCCGAGATCGCCCGCCTCGACGCGGGTAGTTGGCGCGGCGCCACGTGGGCGGGCGCGCGGGTGCCCACGCTGAAGCAGTACCTGAACCGCGTCGACACCAACAACCAGAAGCTCCTCCTGGAGATCAAGAAGCCCGAGCTGTACCCGGGCATCGAGCTGGACACGCTCCGGGTGCTGGGCGAGGAGGGCTGGCTGGACCGCCGGCATGTGGCGGGCAGGCTCGTCATCCAGAGCTTCGGCGCGGACAGCGTGAGGGCCGTGCACCAGCAGCGGCCTGACGTCACCACCGGCTTCCTCGGTACGCCGGCCGTCGCCGATCTGCCGGCGTACGCGGCGTTCACCGACCAGATCAACCCCACGCACACCTCCCTCACCGCCGAGTACGTCGCGGCCGTCCACGCGCTCAACGGCGCACACGGCAAGCCTCTGCGGGTCAACACCTGGACGGTGAACGACGCGGCGGGTGCCGCGCGCGTGGACGCCTTCGGGGTGGACGGGATCATCACCAACAACCCCGACGTCGTACGGGACGCTGTCGACTGAGGGCCGCTGCGGTGGCGGTCCGGCGTCGATGTCGGTGCCCGGCCGTACGGTGGTCCGTATGAAGACCACCGGCAGGAACACCTTCGAGTGGAGCGTCGTCGCCACGGACATCGGGCCGCTGCTGCTCGCGGCGACCGGCGACGGTCTCGTGAGCGTGGTGTTCCATGCCCTGCCCGCGGTGCGGGATCGGGCGCTGAAGCAGTTGGCGGACCGGCTCGGGGCCGGACCGGTCGAGACGGCGACCGGTCGGCTCGCCGAGCCGATACGCCAGCTGCGGGCGTACTTCGAGGGTCGCCTGCGGGAGTTCGACCTGCCGCTGGACTGGTCGCTGTCGGCGGGTTTCAACCGCCAGGTGCTGCGCGAGCTGCTGGCCGCCGCGCCGTACGGGGCGGTCGTCGGCTACGGAGACCTCGCGGCGCGAGCCGGCCGGCCGGCTGCTGCCCAGGCGGTCGGGGCGGCGATGGGCTCCAATCCGCTGCCGGTCGTGGTGCCGTGCCACCGGGTGGTGGAGACGGACGGAGGTCTCGGCGGCTTCGGCGGGGGCCTGGAAACGAAGCGCAGGCTGCTCGCGCTGGAGGGCGTGCTGCCGGAGCCGCTGTTCTGACACGGTCTCTGACACGGTCCGCAGCCGGCACGCCCGCACGATCGCTCGGGGTCGTCGTCCGCACCGGGCACCGAGGCGCGGTCGCCCAGCCGGCACGGCCGCGCGGTCGCTCGGGATGGACGTCCGCACGAGGCACTCCGGCGCGGGCGCCCTTGGCATACGCGGTTTCGTCCGGGCGTGGCCGCTGGCAGACTGCGCCAAGTGACCATCAGCCCTGACGCTCCTGACATATCCAAGGCCGCTGTCATCGGGGCCGCCGAGCTCCCGGCGCTGCGGCGCCGCATCAACGCCGTGCTGATCGCGAGCCAGATCCTGGGCGGCCTGGGCCTCGCCACCGGTATCGCGCTGGCCGCGGTACTGGCGCAGCAGGTCAGCGGCACAGAGGCCTTTTCCGGGCTCGCGCCGACCGCGACCGTGGCCGGGACCGCACTGCTCTCGGTGCCGCTGGCCGCCCTGATGACCGCCCGAGGACGGCGGCCGGGTCTGGTCCTCGCGTATCTCATCGGGGCACTGGGTGCGGGCGTGGTCGTGGTGGCCGCCGTCGTCGACAACTTCCCGCTCCTGCTGCTCGGCATGGCGGGCTTCGGCGCGGCCTCGTCGGCGAATCTCCAGGCCCGGTTCGCCGCGGCCGACCTGGCCGAACCGGAGCGGCGCGGGCGGGCGATCTCCACGGTGGTGTGGGCGACGACGATCGGGGCGGTGCTCGGCCCGAACATCGCCTCACCCGCCGGACGCAGTGTGTCCGGCATCGGCATTCCGGCGGCCGCTGGTCCGTTCCTCTGGGCGGCGGGCGTCTTCCTGGTCTCGGCGGTGCTCGTGCTGGTCCTGCTGCGGCCCGACCCGCTGCTGGCAGCCCGCGCGCTGTCCCCGGGCGACCGCTCCCCCGAGGGCCGTTCGCTGCGTGCGGGGGTACGGGCGGTACGCGACTCCCCGATGGCACAGCTGGCGCTCGTGACGGTCGCCGTGTCACACACCGCGATGGTGTCGATCATGTCGATGACCCCGGTCGCGCTGAGCCACCACGGTGCCGGGATCCAGCTGATCGGCCTGGTGATCAGCGGCCATATCGCGGGCATGTACGCGTTCTCGCCGGTGATGGGCTGGCTGGCCGACCGTATCGGCCGGCTGGCCGTGATCGGCCTGGCGGCGGGCCTGCTCAGCACAGCGGCGCTGCTGGCCGGTACGGCGGGCCCGAGCCACGGCCGGACGGCGGCCGGCCTGTTCCTGCTGGGCCTCGGCTGGTCGGCGGGCCTGGTGGCCGGATCCACGCTCCTGACGGACTCTGTGCCCCAGCCCGCCCGGGCGGCGGTCCAGGGCCTGTCGGACCTGACGATGAACACAGCGGCCGGCCTGGGCGGGGCGGCGGCGGGCCTGGTGGTGGCCCAGGCGGGCTACGGCTGGCTGAACGCGATCGGCGCGGTGCTGCTGCTCCCGATGGCCGCGCTGGCGGTGTGGCGCGCGCGGACGCGGGCATGAGCCGGGCCGGTGCCAGGCGACCGGGCCGGTGCCAGGAAGTGCGCCGGCGCGGACGCGGGCCGGCCTGCACGACCTGGCCGGTGCCAGGAAGTGAGTCACCGGCGCCGACGCGGGCTGCCCTCCTGAGACAGGGAGAGGCATTCGACGTTCTCCCCGCAGCGCCCGCGCCGACCATGCGCCCATGTCGCCTTCCACGAGAGACCTGCGGCCCTGTGTCGAGCCGGTCGCGTAGAAGCGGTTGTCGTCGCGGGCGAACGTCACGCCCCAGTAGTTGACGTCCGGAGCAGTTGACGTCCGGAGCGTGGTGGCGGCGTCCGTAGATCGTCAGCGGGATCTGCTCCATGTTCTTGACCAGAAAGCCCGTGCGCAGGTCGACGATCGACGTGCGCGTGGAGAAGGACGAAGAGGCGTACGAGTCGCCGACGGCGAAGTTCTTCCACGCCGGCATCCGCCCAGAGGCCGATACCAGGGCCCGGTGGGGGATGCCGGGCACCGCGATCCTGCGTACCTCGCGCACGCGCCGGTCGAAGACGACGGCTACGTGTCCGGCGGCACCCCGGGCCGTCGCTGCAGGCACAGGCCGGTGCCGCCCGCCGGGTGGAACCGTTCGCACGCCGGGCCGCCGCCGACCGTGCGCGCGGGAGGCGGAGCCGTCCACGGGGCGGTGGGCGACGCGGCCGCCGTTCCCGTCACCAGCGGATGCCGTGCTGCGGAAGTAGAGCCGGGGGCGCTGGAGGGTGAACGAGGTCTCGGCCGTCGCCGGTTCGGGGTGGCGCTCCGCCACGCGAACGGTGTAGCCGACGGCCACACCCGCAAGGGCGAGGGCCGCGAGTGCGAGCACCCCGGCGCGGGCCCGGACGGTGAGCCGGGACAGGTTCATCACGCGCTCCGTTCGGTAAGCGGCGCATCCATGGATGCCGGCAGTACGGCCCACGCAACCGACAGCGCCGCGCCCATCGCGCCGGCTGCCAGGACCAGTGCGGTCCCCGGTCCCCAGATCGTCCACGCCGCCCCGAATCCGGCCGCCGCGAACAGCCGTGCGACGGCCTGACCGGTCCGCATCAGCGCCAGCCCTGCGGGTGGCCGGGAGCAGGGGGCCGGCCATGGCCATGAGCACTCCGTCCGTCGCCGCGTGGAAGACGCCGAGCAGGATCAGGACGGGAACCAGCAGCAGGGCCTCGCCGGCCTGCGCGAGCAGCAGCAGGTACGCGGCGGGCAGCGCGCCGTGCCCGCTCAGGAAGGGCAGCCGGCGTCCGACCCGGTCCGCGACGCGGCCCGCGGGCACGGCGAGCAGCAGGTAGACGGCACCTGCGCCGAGCGGCAGCAGGGGGAACCAGTTGCCGCCGATGTCCAGCCCTGCGCTGGAGCAGCAGGTGCACGAATGCGTCTCCGGTGGTCGCAGCCGCCCAGCAGGGCGGCGGCGACCGGGATGCTGCGGAAGACGGGGTTGCGCAGGGGCTGGACGACCGATGCGCGCAGAGTGGTCCGGTCGGGCGGGGCTGTGGCGGGGCTCGGGGTGCCTCGGGGCCGTCCTGTCGGGGACGAGCACGACGAGCAGCACCACCCGGGCAGCCGGTGCAGAAGCTGCCGACGAAGACGGCATGGTAGGCGTCGGCCGTCGCCCACAGCAGGGCGAACGCGGCGAGCGGTCCGAGCAGTGCGCCGGTCGTGTCCATCGCGCGGTGGACGCCGACGGCCCGGCCGAGTGCGTCGGGCGGGCCGCTGAGGGTGATCAGCGCGTCCCGGGGCTCCGTGCGGATGCCCTTGCCGATGCGGTCGGCGGCCAGTGCCGCGGCGATGCCGCCCGTCGCGCCGCCGGCGATCAGCCGTCCGAGGCGGGAGAAGGCGGAGAGCGCGTAGCCGGCCCACCCCCGCCGGGCCGCGCACGGCTGTCTGGCGACGTTTGGGCGACCCGCCGCCGTGCCAGGGATGGGACATGCTGAAGACCGCGATAACGGTGTCCGAAGAAGTACGGGAGGCGCTCGACGCCGACGCGCCCGTCGTCGCCCTGGAGTCGACGATCATCGCGCACGGGTTGCCCCGCCCCCGCAATCTGGCCGTGGCCGAGGAGCTGGAGGAGCTGGTACGGGCCGAGGGAGCCGTGCCTGCCACGATCGCCGTGCTCGACGGGCGGGCGCACATCGGCCTGGGCAAGGCCGAGTTGGAGCGTGTCGCCGCCGACCCGGGCATGCGCAAGCTGGGCCATCGCGACCTGGCTCCTGCCCTCGCGACCGGCGCGAGCGGGGCGACCACCGTGTCCGCCACGGCGTTCCTCGCCGACAGAGCGGGCATCGCCGTCTTCGCGACCGGCGGGCTCGGCGGTGTGCACCGCGGGTGGACGCAGACGCAGGACGAGTCGGCCGATCTGCGGCTGCTCGCGCAGGTCGGCCTCACCGTGGTCTGCGCGGGCGTCAAATCGATCTTGGACGTGCCGGCCACGCTGCAGCGCTTGGAGACGCTCGGTGTGGGGGTCGTCGGCTACGGGACCGACCGCTTTCCCGGCTTCTATCTGACGTCGTCGGGCGAACCGGTCGACTGGACCGTCCGCACCCCCCAGGAGGTCGCGGCGGTCATGCACGCCAAGGACCTGCTGGCCGAGCCGTACTCGGCCCTGATCGTGGCGAACCCGGTCCCGCCCGAGGACCAGCTCGACCCCGAGCTGCACGACCGGGTGCTCGCGCGGGCGCTCCACGAGGCGCAGGAGCAGGGAGTCACCGGGCAGGCCGTCACTCCGTTCCTGCTGGAACGGCTGATGCGCTACTCGGAAGGTGCGTCACTGGAGGCCAACCTGGCGGCGGTGCGGGGCAACGTACGTCTGGCGGCGCGCATCGCGGCGGCCTACGCGTGACGGGCGGCGGCAGGCGGACCCACTCGCCCGGGCTGCTCGTCGTCGGCGACGTCGTCACCGACGTCGTGGCACGTCACCGCACACCGCTCGCGCGGGGCACGGACACGGCCGCCCGCATCCGCATCCTGCCGGGCGGCGCCGGGGCCAATGCCGCCTGCTGGGCGGCCCGTTGGGGCTGCGCCGACGTACGGCTCCTCGCCCGCGCGGGCAAGGAGGACATGGCGTGGCACGCCGAGCGGCTGACGACCGCGGGAGTGCGTGCGCACCTGGTGCCCGACGCGCAGGCCCCGACCGCCACCGTCGTGGCCCTGGTCGACGAGGGAGCCGAGCGCACCTTCCTCACCGACAGCGGGGCGGTGCTCCGGCTGAGCCCCGGCGACTGGTCACCGGCCCTGCTGGACGGGGTCGGCCATCTGCACCTCTCGGGCTATCTCCTGTTCTCCCCTGCGAGCGGGGAGGCCGCCGGGCTGGCGATGCGGTCGGCACGGGAGAGGGGCATTCCGGTGAGCGTGGACCCGGCCTCGGCCGGCTTCATCGCCGGACTGGGCGTCGAGCGCATGCTCTCGGCCCTCCACGGCGCGGACATCCTGTTCCCCAACGCGGATGAGGCACGTCTGCTCACCGGACTGCCCGACGCCGCCGACGCCGCCGCGAAGCTCAGCCTCGTCGTGCCCCTCACGGTGGTGCGCTGGGCGAAAAGGGCGCGCTGCTCGCCGAGTCCGGCAGGGTCACGGCACGCGTCCCGGCGGAACCGGCCGAGGCGGTGGATACGACGGGCGCGGGCGACGCGTTCACGGGCGCGTTCCTCGCCGCCCGCCTGGCGGGCGCGGACGCCCGCACGGCCGCGACGGAGGGCTGCCGGGCCGGGGCCAGGGCGGTGACGCTGGTCGGCGGCCGACCGTGAAACACACGGGGGCTCGGTCGTGGGCGGGCGGTCTGTCACGGCGGTCCGCCCCAGGCGGGCGGCGCCTGTCACGGCAGGCGGTCCGTCCCCAGGCCGGGCGGCGCGAACCCGAGGGGCACGCGCGGCCTGTCACGGCGGTCCGCCCCAGGCGGGGTGGCGGGGATCGTCGGCGTGTACGAGCACGTCGGCCGATTCCCCGGGCCGGACCTCCTCCTCGTAGCGCGCGTACGCCGGCAGCGTCCAGCGCTCCTGCCTGTCGGTGCGGCGCTCCAGCGCGCCCGGGGAGAGCCGAAGATGCACGGTCAGATCGAACGGGAACCAGTGGCCCAGCAGAAACGGCCCGTGCAGCAACAGCACCCCGCCCGGCGGGAGTTCGACACGCGGAGAACGCGTCGCGCGATCCGTCGCCGGATCCCACAGATCCGGCAGCACCCGCCCGGAACCACCCGGTTCCAGGGGCCCGAAGACCTCCCGCCACAAGGCACCCGTGTCGAACCAGGAGCCGTAATACGAGTCGGGGTCCTCCCGCCCGTACTCGTAGCGCAGCGAGGCGGGCCGCAGAAACCCGCCCGTGCCGACCACGAGAACGCTGCGCCCGCGCAGCCGCAGTGCGTCGCCGATGCGCTGCGCGGGCTCGCCGGGGCGTGCGGCGGGCGCTCCGTCGATGCCGATGCGCAGCCAGGGGCTGCCGTCCTCGGCGATGGTCCGCAGCGCCCGCTCGGCCACGCCCTCGGCCAGCCGCTCCCAGGTGATCGCCTCGAGTCGCACGGCCCCATCATCACCCGACCCCGTCATCACCGGCCGGGTCATCACCCGGCCGGTCGGGGGCCGTCGCCGGTCCGGGGCCGTCGCCGGCACAGAAGCGGAAGGGCACCGCGAATCGCGCGCCGAGCGCACGACCGGCCTCGGCGGCCCGGCCGTACAGATCGCCGCTGTCATCGCCCCGGTCACCGCCGCCGTCGCGGAAGGAGCCGATGCGCACCCGGCCTGCCGGCTCCGGCAGGACCGCGTACAGATCGGCGATCCAGCCCTGGGTGTCCCCGTCCCACTCGGCCTCGAAGGCGAAGGGCACGCCGGGCAGGTCCGCCGCCCTGGCCAGGAGCGTGGGCACGTCGTCCGGCGGCGGCAGCGGCTCCAGCCGGTCGGCGAGGTCCTCGCCGCGTGCCGCGACCACGGCCTGGCAGGCGTACAGACCGGGCGGCCGGCTGCCCGCCTCCCGGAACGCCTCACGCAGCGCGAGCACCGCATGCAGCCTCCGGCGCCCGACGACTTCCGCGTCGACGCGTTCCCGCGCCGCCGGTGACAACTGCGCCCACAGTCGGGCGGCCTCCTCGTTCCCCATGGACACGACCCTGCCATGAGCGGCAGGCGGTTCGCACCGGGCCCGCACATCAAGATATGGACGCGGCCGAGACGTTCGCCCACGTCCGCGGCGACCGGTACCCGGGTGATCCGCTGCTGCGTACCGGTCGGGGCGGCAGTCGCGCGCTCCGAGTCGGGCGCGGTCGTCTCGGCCGGCTGCGCGGCGACGTCGTCGTTGACGTCGTGCGCGACATTCGGCGTGGCCGCCACCGGCGAGTGATCCGGCTCCGGGGCCTGACGCAGAGGCGCGCCGCACGGCCGGTGACGGCCACTTCTTCGCGACGGACGAACCTCGCTCTTGACGCCGTTCTCCACTGCGATGATCTGATGGGTTCCGCCACAGGGTGAAGCCGGCGGCCACCGGCCGCCCACACGATTCACCGCAGCTCAGGAGCGCGCACATGGGGACAGCCGTCATCGCGGTCATCGGCACTCTGCTCGGATCGGTGGCCACCCACCTGTTCCAGCGCCAGACTGCCGAACGCAGCGCCGCCCTCACCCGCGCCGAGCAACTGCGCCAGGAGCGGATCTCGGCGTACAGCGCCTTCGCGGGCGCGCTCGTCGACTACCGGCGCGGGCAGAACGACCGCTGGCACCGGGCGCTGGAGGCTCCGGGCAGCGCCGCGGCCGAGGAGGCCCGCATCGACTCGTACCGGCTGCGCTCCAGCGCGCATCAGGCGCTGATCCGCGTGCAGTTGGTCTGCGACGACCCGCAGGCGCTGGAACTGGCCGCGGCCGCCTTCGAGGTCACCAACTGCATGCACGAGGCGCCGGACGAGTCGGACCGCGCGCAGCGCTCCGAGCAGGCACGCGAGACGCTGTCGGAGTTCATCGGCGCCGCGGCGCCCGGCGTGCGTTAGGGGCAGTGCAGCGCTGCCCCGATCAGCGGCGGTCGCTCAGGCCTTGGGCGGGGCGACGAGCGTGCGGAGGGGGCTGCCCGCGAGGTACGCGGCGATGTCCTCCACCGCCTCCCGGAAGTACCCCTCGTAATTGCGCCGCGTGACATATCCGAGGTGGGGCAGGCCCAGGAAGTTCGGTGCGGTGCGCAACGGGTCGTCGGCGGGCAGCGGCTCGTGGGCGAAGACATCGGAGCCCGCACCCGCGATCCACCCCTCCCGCAGGGCCTGCACCAACGCGGTCTGGTCGACGATGGCGGCCCGTGAGGTGTTGACGAGGTAGGCGGTGCGGCGCATCCGCTTGAGTTCGGCGGCCCCGACCAGTCCGCGCGTGCGGTCGGAGAGCTGCAGATGCACCGAGACGAAGTCGCCCGCTTCCAGGAGCTCTTCGAGCGACGCCGCCCGTACGACGCCGTGCTCGGCGGCCCGTTCGTCGGTCAGGTTTCGGCTCCATGCCATGACATCCATGCCGAAGGCATGACCGACCCGGGCGACCTGGGCGCCGATCTTGCCGAGGCCCATCAGGGCCAGCCGGCTGCTGCGCAGGTCCGTGCCGAGGGTGGACTGCCACGGTCCGCCGCCGCGCAACGCCGCGCTCTCCGTCGTCACATGACGTGCGAGCCCCAGAATGAGCGCCCAGGTCAGCTCGGCAGGCGGCTCGGAATTGCTGGCCGTTCCGCAGACGGTGACGCCGTGGCGTGCGGCCGCATCGAGGTCTATGGAGGCGTTGCGCATGCCCGAGGTGATGAGGAGCCTCAGCCGCGGCAGGCGGGCGAGCAGCGAGGCGGTGACGGGAGTCCGCTCGCGCATCACCACGAGGATCTCGCAGTCGCCGACCTCGGCGGCAACAGCCTCCTCGGAGGTGAAGTGCTGCTGAAGAGAGCGGACTTCGACGGTGTCGGCGAGCGAGGACCAGTCGGCAAGGGTGAGCGCGACGTCCTGGTAGTCGTCGAGCACGGCACAGTGCAGTGTCATGAGAGCGGAGCGTACCCGCTGGGTACGCTGCCGATATGGGTCTGGTGGTGATCCAGCCGCTCAAGGGCAGACACTGCGCGGAGTGCCGCCAAGGGCCGCTGGAGATGCACGTGCTGGAGTCCGGAGTCCCCGTCTGCCTGGACTGCGCCGACCTCGGGCACCTGGTGTACCTGCAGCGGGGAAGCGCTGCGCTCACGCGCCGGGCACGCGAGGGGAGTTCACTGTTCGCGGTTGTGGTCCGCCTCAACCGCCGCCACAGCCGTTACGAGCGCCAGGGGTTGCTGGTCGAGGAGGACGCACTCGCCCGCGCCGAGTCGGCCTGCCTGGCCGACGCGGAGGCGCGGGCCCGGCGCCGTGCCCGGGACGCCGTGCGCCGGGCGGCTGAGGACGTGCGGTTCACGGCGGCCCTGGCGGCGGAGATCGTGCGGCTGTTCCCCCGCTGTCCCGCCGGGCGGGCCGCCGGCATAGCGGCGCACGCGTCGGTGCGGGGCAGCGGCCGGGTGGGCAGGACCGCGGCCGGCCGGTCCCTGGAGGAAGGAGCGGTCACGGCCGCGGTACGGGCGTCGGTGCGGCATCTCGACACCGGCTACGACGCCCTGCTCACGGCGGGGGTCGCCCGCCACGAGGCACGGGCCCGGGTGGCCGCGGAGATCGATGCCGTTCTGGCGTCGTGGCAGACCTCCTCAGGAGAAGGACCGCCCGGTGCGGTGAACGGCCGTGCGGCTCGTCAGACCCGCCATGCGGGGCGGAAGCGGCGGTAGAGAACGAGGCCGCCGAGCACCATGGCAGCGCCCGTCGGTACGCCGAACGCCAGCGGGTCGGCACCGGTCTGGGCGAGCGACGCACTCATCTGGCGTCATCCCCGTGCCGTCGAGGGGGACTTGCGCTCAAGCGGGTGGTTTCCGAACGTCGTCGGCGTTCCGACGGTCGTGACCTGGGTGCGATTGCCACAGTGAAGGCCGTCCGCCGGCAGGCCGGTGCGGCGCCCACCCGTGCCGTGGCGTGCGGCGCCGTGGCGGCGCTTCCGGACCGAACCGAATGGAACCAACCGAACGAAGGGATCCTCCGTTGTCCTTCCCGCACCCATCACGCCCCCACAGCCGCTCCGTCAAGCACCGGACGCTGTTCGCCGCCGTGGGCGCCGCCATCGCCGTACTGGCGGTCGCGACGCCCACCGCCCAGGCCGGCCTCGACAGCGAGCGGACCGTGACCATCGCCTCGTCCGCCACCACCGAGCCGCAACGCGGCGAACGCTATGTCGAGACGCGGCTGTTCTTCGGGACGGAGCGTCCCGGCGGAGGCCCGGACGTGACGGACGCGCAGTTCATGTCCTTCATCGACCGCCATGTGTCGCCGCACTTCCCCGACGGGCTGACGATCCAGGAAGGTCGCGGCCAATGGCGCGACTCCAACGGAACGATCGAGCGGGAACGTTCGTACGAATTGATCCTGCTCTACCCGGCCACCGAGGCGCGTCAGCGCGATCCGCTGATCCAAGCGGTCCGCGAGGCGTATGTGAGGGCGTACGCGCAGGATTCGGTGGCGCGGCTCGACGAAGCGACCTTCGCCGACTTCTGAATCGGCGGGCGACCGCCGCCCTCCAGTGGCAGGGGTCATCCGCCCACCAGTGCGGTGAGAGCTCCGACGGGGTCCGTGTCGGGTGTGCCACGAGGCCACCAGTCCTCACGGCCCGGATCCGACTCGTAGCCGTACCAGAGGCCGTCGCGGCCGAGGCGGAGCTGGAAGGAGCGCGAGGAGAGCTGGTTGCGCCAGGGCCGGAAGTGCGGGAAGTCGGCCGCGGCGAGGGCCGGCCTCGCCCGGTCGAAGGGCCCGGCGGGCGGGTCCCAGGGCTCTTCCAGGACGCGCAGTGCGGCAAGTCCGCCCTGGCGCCAGGCGGCGACGGCCCGGGCCAGGTCGGTGGGTGTGCGGTCGGCCGCTGCGGCGAGGTCGCGGTAGAGCGCGCGGGTGGAGGCGGTCAGGCCTGAGCCGGGGTGGGCTGCGGCCAGGCGGACCGCGTCCTGCCAGGGAGTGAGCCGGGCGACGAGGTCCTTGCCGGTGGTGAGGAGCGTGTGGGCGCGTGCTGCCGCCTCACCGGCGAGGAGGTCGAGGGCGAGCGGGTCTGGTGCGCCGGGCGCGTGCGGATAGGCGGGCGGACGGCCCGGCCGCGCGGGCAGCGGGAATGGCGGGGGCAGCGTGGGCAGTTCCCTCACCGCGACGGCCTCGCGGGCGTGCACGGTCGCCACGGGTGCCTCGGCCGCTGCCGCGGCACGCTCGGCGGCGGATCGGGTCGCGTTGCGCCGGGACAGGGCGGATAGGATGCCCCGTTCGCCCCGACCCCGCATGAGGAACAGCACGAACGGGTCTTCATCGAGCAGCCTGGCCGTCTGGTAGCACAGCGCGGCCGCGTGCTTGCAGGGGTAACCGTCGTCGGGGCAGGAGCAGTCCGGGATCAGGTCACCAGGCGTCGGCAGCAGGTCGGCGGCGTCCGCCAGAGCATGCGGGACGTCCTTGTCGAGCAGCGCGGCGATGTGGTCGGGGCGGGCCGATGCGGCGGCGAGGAATTCGTCCCAGTCGTCTTCGCCGAGGGTGCGCAGGCGGATCTCGGTGCGGTAGGGGCGGGGTCTGCTGCCGTGGACGTACGCGGTGACCCGGCCGGGTGTGACGGTGATCGACGCGACACTGCCCCGGCCGGCGTAGACGCGGCCGCGCTCGAGGCGGGCCCGGTCGAGGGCGGCGGCCTCCAGCGCCTCCACCCAGGCGTTTCCCCACCAGGTCGAGGCGATCTCCTCGCCCTCGCAGGGGTCGAGGGCAGGGAAGGTGCGGCGCAGGTCGTCGTGACGGGGGTCGGTGCGCGCAGTCGGCCTGTTGCCGTGACGCGGCCGCATGGACGGGCTCATGACGGCCTCCTGAGCGAGACGAGATCGGCGAGCTCGCGGTCGGTCAGCTCGGTGAGCGCGGCTTCGCCGGAACCGAGCACCGCGTCGGCCAACGCCCGCTTGGCGGCGAGCATCTCGGCGATCCGGTCCTCGACCGTGCCCTCGGCGATGAGCCGGTGGACCTGCACGGGCTGTGTCTGGCCGATGCGGTAGGCCCGGTCGGTGGCCTGTTCCTCGACCGCCGGGTTCCACCAGCGGTCGAAGTGGACGACATGGCCGGCCCTCGTGAGGTTGAGCCCCGTGCCCGCGGCCTTCAGGGAGAGGACGAACACCGGGACCTCGCCCGACTGGAAGCGGTCGACCATGCGCTCCCGCTCCGCCACCGGGGTGCCGCCGTGCAGCATCTGGCTCGGGATCGCCCTGGACGCGAGGTGGTCCGAGAGCAGCCGGGCCATGGCCACGTACTGGGTGAACACCAGGACGGAGCCGTCCTCGGACAGGATGGTCTCGAGCAGTTCGTCGAGGAGCGCCAGCTTGCCGGAGCGACCCGACAGCCTGGCCGGGCCGGCGCCCCGTCCGTACCCCGAGCCGCGGCCCGACAGCCCGGCAGGGCCCGCAGCCCGCCCGTATCCCGAGCCGTGTTCCTTGAGGAACTGAGCGGGGTGGTTGCAGATCTGCTTCAGCGCGGTGAGCAGCTTCATCACCAGGCCGCGGCGTGCGATGCCCTCCGCGCCCTCGATCGCCGCCATGGTCTCGCGCACGACCGCCTCGTACAGCGCCGCCTGTTCGCGGGTGAGCGGGACCGGATGGTCGGTCTCGGTCTTCGGCGGCAGCTCCGGCACGATGCCCGGGTCGGACTTGCGGCGGCGCAGCAGGAACGGCCGCACCAGGCGGGCGAGGCGCTCGGCAGCCTCGTCGTCCTCGCCGCTCTCCACGATGCGGGCGTGCCGGGCGCGGAACGCCTTCATCGGCCCGAGCAGGCCGGGCGTCGTCCAGTCCAGCAGCGCCCACAGCTCGGAGAGGTTGTTCTCCACGGGGGTGCCGGTGAGGGCCACGCGCGCGGGTGCGGGGATCGTCCGCAAGGCTTTGGCGGTGGCGGAGAAGGGGTTCTTCACGTGCTGGGCCTCGTCGGCGACGACCATGCCCCAGCGGTGGCCCGCCAGCAGCTCCGCGCTGGTGCGCATCGTGCCGTACGTGGTCAGGACGAAGCCGCCGTCGGAAGCCGGCAGTGTGCGGTCGGCTCCGTGGAAGCGGCGCACGGGGACGCCGGGCGCAAAGCGCGCGATCTCCCGCTGCCAGTTGCCGAGGAGGGAGGCCGGGCAGACGACCAGGGTGGGCTCGCGGCGCGCCCTTCGCAGGTGCAGGGCGATGACGGTGACCGTCTTGCCGAGACCCATGTCGTCGGCGAGGCAGCCGCCGAGGCCGAGCGAGGTCATCAGGTCCAGCCAGGCCAGACCGCGCAACTGGTAGTCGCGCAGGGTGGCGACGAGTCCCTCGGGCGGGCTCACGGGCTCCGACGCCGCGGTGAGCCGGTCGCGCAGTGCGGCGAGAGCCCCCGTCGGCACCGCTTCGACCGTCTCCCCGTCCACCTCTACCGTGCCGGTCAGCGCCACGGCCAGCGCGTCCACAGGCTCCAGCAGGCCCAACTCGCGCTTGCGCGCCTTGCGTACGAGGTCGGGGTCGACCACCACCCACCGGTCGCGCAGCCGCACGACAGGCCGGTGGGACTCGGCGAGCGCGTCCATCTCGCCCTCGGTCAGCGGGTCGCCGTCCAATGCCAGCTGCCAGTTGAACCTGAGCAGTTCCTCGCTGTCGAAGAAGGGTGTGCCGTCGGTGGCCGAGCCCGGCGCGGGCCGCACGACGGCGGCCGCGGTGAGCGACCGCGCGAGCTCCTTCGGCCAGTGCACCGCCACGCCCGCCGTGTCCAGTCGGGCGGCCCCGGGCCCCAACAGCTCGTACAGCTCTGCCTCGGTCAGCGGCAGGACGTCCGGCACGTCCATCTCCAGCAACCGGGTGAGCGGTGACCAGACGCGTGCCGCGCGGCGCAGTGCCAGCAACGCGTCGATCCGCGCCCGCGGCCCGAACTGCTCGTCACCGGCTCCGGCCCACAGCGGGGCCGCGTCCATGACCAGTGTCGGGTCGGCGAGGCTGTGCACCTGCACGAGAGCGGCTCCGGCGCTGCGCTGCGCCCCGTCCTCCTCGGCCTGGTCGAAGAGCTCGAACGCGGAGAGGTCCAGACGCAGGGAGACCCGTACACCCGCGTCCATCCCTGCGGCGGCCTCGGCGGCCCACTCGCGCGCTCCGGGCAGATGCTGCGCAGCGGAAGCCGCGAACGGCGCGCCCGCGGCGTGTGCGGCCGCCGGTGTGCGCGGCAGGGTGTCGGCGACCGCGTCGAAGAACTGCCGCACGAGGGCATCGGGCTCGGGCAGGGACAGCGGCCGGAGGCCCGGAACTGGAGCGGCGTACGCCTCGTACGGCATGGCGGCCGCGATGGCGCGCAGCTGGGCGATGTCGTCCGCGTCGAGCGGACCGGCCCGCCAGGCGTCGTGATCGGTCGCGGTCAGGCCCGGCATCAGACGGCCCCGTGCGACAAGGTGCAGAGCATGCAGCACGGCGGCGCCCCAGCAGGCGGCCGCAGGGTGGGCGAAGGGGTCGTGGCGGGCCTGCATGAGCAGCGGGGCCGCATCGGCAACGGACAGGATCCGGGCGGGAACGGTACGGCTCCGCACGCCCGCGCCGTGCGCCCCGACGACGGTGAGTTCGCCGTCTGCACCCGTCACCTCGTCCCCGTCCGGGCCCCAGAAAGCGATCCGCCCCTGACGGGGCAGGGCTCCGGGCAGGAAGACGGCCGCACACTGCCGCAGCGGACGCGCCTGGTCAGCACGCGTCTCGGTGGAGAACGCAAGATCCGGGGCCATGAGGTCACCTCCTCCCGCAGGTCGCCGGCGACGTACGAGTCACTGGATCCACGACCTTACGGGCGGGGTCTGACAATCGCCCCCGGCACCCTGTTGACCTGCACGTTCGCCTACGACGCCGGGAGGCCCGGACGCGAGCCTTGCCGGACCGGTCCCGCGTCTGCGGTCGATGGCCCGGCCGCCGTTCGCCAGGCGCGGCGGAGCGCGGACTCGGGCAGCCGGTGCACACCACCGGCTCAGGACGACGATGTCTGCCCAGTACTCTGGCGAGCCCCAGGACCCTGGCGATCGGACCAGTGGCGCACGCTCACGCGGCAGGAGTGGATGTCGTGGACGGTGCGGCTGGGTGGCCGGACGGCCCGTCGGCCGACGGAGCGCCCCGCTGCTCCTGAACCTCCCCCTCCGGAGTGATCGGTGCCTGGCCCGCATCGGGGACTTCCGGCGCAAGCGGTGCCTGGCCGGCATCGGGGGCCCCGGGCGCGATCGGCGCCTGGCCGGCATCAGGGGCCCCGGGCGCGATCGGTGCCGGCTCGTGTGCGGTCCCGCCGCCCGCCACCTGCTGCTGCGGGGCGGGCTGGCCCACGGCACCGGGCTGGGCACCGGGCTGCTGAGCACGCTCCAGGAAGCGCAGCAGCTCGACGGGGAAGGGCAGGACCAGTGTGGAGTTCTTCTCGGCGGCGACGGCGACCACGGTCTGGAGCAGTCGCAGCTGCAGGGCGGCGGGCTGCTTCGACATCTCCCCGGCGGCCTCCGCCAGCTTCTTCGATGCCTGCAGTTCGGCGTCGGCGTTGATGACTCGCGCCCGGCGCTCGCGGTCCGCCTCGGCCTGCCGCGCCATCGAGCGCTTCATGGCCTCGGGCAGCGAGACGTCCTTGATCTCCACGCGGTCGATCTGGACCCCCCAGCCGACGGCGGGGCTGTCGATCATCAACTCAAGGCCTTGGTTGAGCTTCTCGCGGTTGGAGAGCAGGTCGTCCAGGTCGCTCTTGCCGATGATCGAACGCAGCGACGTCTGTGCCATCTGCGACACCGCGAAGCGGTAGTCCTCGACCTCGACAATGGCGTTTGCGGCGTCGACGACCCGGAAGTACACGACCGCGTCGACGCGCACCGTCACGTTGTCACGGGTGATGCCTTCCTGGGCCGGCACCGGCATGGTGACGATCTGCATGTTCACCTTGTGCATCCGGTCGACGATCGGAATGATCATGGTGAATCCGGGCGCACGGACCTCACGGCGCAGGCGGCCGAGTCGGAGGACAACGCCCCGCTCGTACTGCCTGACCACGCGGGCGGCCGCCATCGCATAGGCGATGCCTCCCGTCAGGGCGGCGACGCCGGCCACCACCAGCTCCTCGACCATGGGGGCACCCCCTGTTGTCGGGCCGCAGATTGCACTACCACGGTATGACCGTTATGCCCCAAGGACGAGCCCTCATCCACGAGTGCTGGTCGTCGGCCCGCGCAGCACCATGGCGACGAGAGACGCGGTCCGGCCGCGGCGGACGCGTGCCACGATCGCCAGGAGGACGAAGAAGATCACGGGGGTGATCGCGTACTCGCCGTCGAAGACGGTGATCTGGGTGACGAACGCGCCGATCATCAGCCCCATCAGGGCGATTGCGGAGGCACCGGCGAGGATCGGGATCACGAGAGCGACGGCACCGGCGAGTTCCAGATCACCGACCAGGTACATGTACCAGTCGCCGTACCCGATCCTGTCGAAGCCTTCGGTGGCGGAGGAGTGGGCGACGAGCTTCGGGGCCGCGCTCGCGAGGGCGAAGAACAGAGCGAGGACGATCTGGAGTAGGCGTACCGCGATGTCCGTCCGGCGTCCGGTTGTCGGGGGGAGGGCAGTGGTCGTCGTGGCGGTGGTCGTCGCGGACATCGTGTTCTCCTCGGTGAGCGGTGCATCTCCGTCACCGGTTCTGACCGTGGCCACGCCCCGGACTCATCGCTCGTCGGGCCGTCCTCTCCGCTCTTGCGGACCGTAGGGATCCGTCGTTCCCGGCGGTCCGCCTATTTCTGCCGCTCTACCCAGAGCCAGGGACACGTAGGTCTTCGCCGCGCGGGTACACAGGGGGAGAAAGATGGAGATGTGACGGCTATGCGTACCGGAAACGAACCGATCACCGCCCGCAGTCCCCTGCGGCTGCGGCTTTGGCTCGGTGTCTGGGGTCTGATCTGGACCACGGCGGGCACGGCTGCGTTCGCGTGGGTCGGACGCCCGGGCTGGGCAGCCGCCTTCGGCGCGTTGTTCCTGGTCGTCGCCGTGGACGTGGTCATGGTCATCCGGCACATGCGCCAGGGACCGCACTATCAGCCCGGCCGGGACGTCCCTCCCTACGAGCCGGATCACGGCTGACGCGCTGGGCCCGAACCGTCAGCGGTGCCCGCCGCGTATCGGGGACGAGACCAGCCTCGGGTCAGGCGACCTCAGGACTCGCCGTCGAAGCGGGCTGCCCGCAGGTACTCCGGATTGGGATCCAGCGCTGCCGCCAGACGGAAGTGCCGCTTCGCCTGCTCGGGCCGACCGGAGCGCTCGAAGGTGCGGGCCAGCGCGAAGTGGGCGAAGGCGTTGTCCGGCTCCCGCTCCAGGACCAGCTCGAATTCGAGCTCGGCAGGGCGCAGTTGCGCCGCGGCGAAAAAGGCCCGCGCACGCAGCAGCCGCGCGGCGGTGTTCTCCGGGTGGGCGGCGATCACTGAGTCGAGCAGCTTCACGGCGCCACGCGGATCACGCGCGGCGAGCAACTGCTCGGCCGCGCGGTAGTCGATGACGTGCGTCTCCGGGTTGCTGTTGGGCACGCTGCGATCCTTCCCCTCACGTCGCTGTTTCAACACCGCCTGCCGCAGCGGTATTCCGGCCAAACGGACCCGCGACGGACCGTTCCCGCCAGGCGCGTACACACCGACGGGCCGGAGGCGTGGCTACCGCCCGGCGGAGGCCCTGCGGGTCAGTTCGTCCCACACCTTGCGGACCTGCGGTTCCAGCTCCGCGAGCGGCCCGTCGTTGTCGATGACGAGGTCGGCGATCTCCAGCCGCTGCTCACGTGTGGCCTGCGCCGCCATCCGCGCCCGGGCGTCGGCCTCGCTCATGCCCCGCAGCCGTACCAGCCGGTCGAGCTGTGTCTCGGGCGTGGCGTCCACGACGACCACCAGGTCGTACAGCGACGCCAGGCCGTTCTCGGTGAGCAGCGGTACGTCGTGGATCACCACGGCATCCGGACCCGCGGCCGCCTCAAGCTCACGTGAGCGCGCGCCCACCAGCGGGTGCACGATCGCATTGAGCGTGGCGAGCCGGTCGGGGTCGTTGAAGACGATCGCCCCGAGCCTTGGCCGGTCCAGCGTGCCCTCGGACGTCAGGATGTCCGGTCCGAAGGCGTCGACGACAGCTGCGAGTCCCTCGGTGCCGGGCTCGACCACCTCACGCGCGATCCGGTCGGCGTCGATGAGCACCGCGCCGTACGAAGCGAGAAGCCGGGACACTTCGCTCTTCCCGGCGCCGATTCCACCGGTGAGGCCCACTTTCAGCATGCGCGCAGCCTACGTGAGCGCCGTGTGTCCCTGCCCTGCCCCCGGCCGGCTACGCGTCGCCTTCCCGCTCCGCGAGGAAGCGCTCGAAGTCGCGGCCGATCTCGTCCGCGGATGGCAGGTCGACGGGCTCGGCGACCAGGCTGCCCCTGGTCTCGGCGCCGGCCATCGCGTCGTACTGGTGCTCAAGACCCTGAACGAGTGCCACGAGTTCCTCATCGCCTTCGCGGATCTGCCGCTCGATCTCCGTCTGTGTGCGGTGGGCCTCCGTGCGCAGCGTGTGCGCGACTCCTGGAAGGACCAGCCCCGTGGCGGCGGTGATCGCCTCCAGAGCGGTGAGCGCCGCGTCCGGGTAGACGGAGCGTGCGACGTAGTGCGGAACGTGGGCCGCGACACCGAGCACATCATGGCCCGCCTCCATCAGGCGGTACTCGACGAGCGACTCGGCACTGCCGGGCACCTGGGCCTCGTCGAAGGGGCTGCGGTGGCCGGGCATGAGGTCGGTGCGGTTGCCGTGGGGGGTGAGGCCGACCGGGCGGGTGTGCGGCACGCCCATGGGGATGCCGTGGAAATTGACCGCCAGGCGTACGCCGAGCCGTTCGACGATCTGGCCCACGGCTGCCGCGAAGCGCTCCCACTCGACATCCGGCTCCGGGCCGGACAGCAGCAGGAACGGGGTGCCCGTGGCGTCCTGGACGAGCCGTACCTCCAGCGACGGGGTCTCATAGGCGCTCCAGCGGTCGCGGCGGAACGTCAGCAGCGGGCGGCGGGCACGGTAGTCCACCAGCCGGTCGTGGTCGAAACGCGCCACCACCTGGTGGGGAAGCGAGTCCAGCAGGCTGTCGACGATCTGCTCGCCGGTCTCACCCGCGTCGATGTAGCCGTCGAAGTGATACAGCATGACCAGGCCCGCCGACTCCTGCGCGAGCGCCATGTCGACGACCGCCAGGCCCTTCGGCTCCCATTCGTACAAACCCTGCGGATCAAGCACGATTACCGCTCCTCCTCGTGTCCGTCGGGAAGAACGCCTGATGACGCGCGGTCATTCCCGTTCCGCCGGTGAACGAGCTGCGGCCGGCCGTCAGTTCGCAGGCCGGTACGGGTTCGCCCGCTTCTGGTACAGACAGACCCTGACATCCGTTGGGGCCGTCTCTAGCGCCTGCGGGCATGCCTGTTCATACATGCATCCATTGTCCATCTATGAGAACACCCGGGACCTCGAACCCTACGGGACGGCACCCCCATACGCGCCCGAAAACTGCTCTCCGTCCTGGTGGCCTCCGCCTCCGCCACCAGGGCCTGCCCCTGCTCGCCGAGCCTGCCGGGGCGGCCACGGTCATCGATGTGGACACGACGTCCGAACTCAATTGCCGCCCCGAGGCCCGCTCACCTCGGCGACACGATCCAGCCGGCGGACGGCACCTACACGGGTGACTTCAAGACCACTGTGGACGGCTCCGCCGGCGCCCGGACCACCCTGACCGGCTCGTCCAGTGCCACAGAAGGCCGGCGGCGGCTACGGACTGCACCTCAACGGCGCCTCCTACTGGACGATCAGGGGCATCACCGTCACCGGCGGCAGGGGACCGACGGACATCGCCGTCACCCCTGATACCGCACCGCCCGGTCGGCCCCGGAGGGCCGCGACGGTCCGGAAACGCGGTGAGGCCCGCTCCCCAAAGGGAGCGGGCCTCACGTCAGCTGTTCACCAGCCCGGGGTCAGAGCCTCAGCTCTGGCCGCCGGCCAGCTTCTCGCGCAGGGCGGCCAGCGCCTCGTCCGACGCCAGGGCGCCGGAGTTGTCGTCCGACTCCGAGGAGTACGAGCCGCCGGAGGCACCCGCCGGGGCGCCAGCCGGAGCGGCGGCGCCACCCTCGGCAGCAGCGGCCTCGTCGGCCTCGCGGGACTTGATGACCTGAGCCTGGTGCTGCTCGAAGCGCTGCTGCGCCTCGGCGTACTGGGTCTCCCACGCCTCGCGCTGGGCCTCGTAGCCCGGCAGCCAGTCGTTGGTCTCCGGGTCGAAGCCCTCGGGGTAGATGTAGTTGCCCTGGTCGTCGTAGGACGCGGCCATGCCGTACAGGGTCGGGTCGAACTCGACCGAGGCCGGGTCGGCACCGAAGGACTCGTTGGCCTGCTTCAGCGAGAGGCTGATGCGACGGCGCTCGAGGTCGATGTCGATGACCTTGACGAAGATCTCGTCGTTGACCTGGACGACCTGCTCCGGGATCTCCACGTGGCGCTCGGCCAGCTCGGAGATGTGGACCAGACCCTCGATGCCCTCGTCGACGCGGACGAACGCACCGAAGGGAACGAGCTTGGTGACCTTACCCGGGACGACCTGACCGATCTGGTGGGTCCGGGCGAACTGCTGCCACGGGTCCTCCTGCGTCGCCTTCAGCGACAGGGAGACACGCTCGCGGTCCATGTCCACGTCGAGAACCTCGACGGTGACCTCCTGGCCGACCTCGACAACCTCGGACGGGTGGTCGATGTGCTTCCAGGACAGCTCGGAGACGTGGACGAGACCGTCGACGCCACCCAGGTCCACGAAGGCACCGAAGTTGACGATCGAGGAAACGACGCCGGAGCGGACCTGACCCTTCTGCAGGGTGGTGAGGAACGTCTGGCGGACCTCGGACTGGGTCTGCTCGAGCCAGGCGCGGCGGGACAGGACCACGTTGTTGCGGTTCTTGTCCAGCTCGATGATCTTGGCCTCGAGCTCCTTGCCCACGTAGGGCTGGAGGTCGCGGACACGGCGCATCTCGACGAGGGAGGCCGGCAGGAAGCCACGGAGGCCGATGTCGAGGATGAGACCACCCTTGACGACCTCGATGACGGTACCGGTGACGATGCCGTCCTCTTCCTTGATCTTCTCGATGGTGCCCCAGGCACGCTCGTACTGGGCGCGCTTCTTCGAGAGGATCAGGCGGCCTTCCTTGTCCTCCTTCTGAAGGACAAGGGCCTCGATCTCGTCGCCGACCTTGACGACCTCGTTCGGGTCGACGTCGTGCTTGATCGAGAGCTCGCGGCTCGGGATGACACCTTCGGTCTTGTAACCGATGTCGAGCAGGACCTCGTCCCGGTCGACCTTCACGATGACGCCGTCGACGATGTCGCCGTCGTTGAAGTACTTGATCGTCTCGTCGATCGCGGCGAGGAAGGCTTCCTCGTTACCGATGTCGTTGACCGCAACCTGCGGGGTGGTGGCGGTGGTCTCGGTGCTGCTCGTCATGTGGGAAAGGGCTCCGGTACGGACATTGAAGTCGTAGGTACTGCTACGCCGAGAGCCCGTATCGCAGCTGCAGAAGACCGGACAGCTTAGGAAGCGCCGATCCAGGATTCTGGGGGGCGCCTCGTGAACCGAGGGGACATACATACAGATGCGAGCGCGGCCTGCTCCGTCTGAGGCGCGCAGGCCCGCAGCGCAACTTGTAGCATACGGGGGCAGCCGGACACGGTCAATGCGCGAAGCCGCACACCCGGGGCAGAAGACCGCATTCCCGGCACAACTAATGTTTGCCGAGGCCACAATGGCCTCGTTGTCGCCCACCAATGGCGCGATACGCAAACTACAACGACGGTGACGATGAGCCAAGAATTCGAACCGGAAGCGACCCGCCGTGACGCCGGGGACGCGGAGAGCACCCGGGCAAACCGTGGCTGGTGGGACCGGAACGCCGACGAGTACCAGCAGGACCACGGCGCGTTTCTCGGCGACGACCGCTTCATCTGGGGCCCGGAGGGGCTCGACGAGGCCGAGGCCGGACTGCTCGGCCCGGCCGGCTCCCTCAAGGGCCTGAATGTCCTGGAGATCGGTGCCGGGGCGGCGCAGTGCTCGCGCTGGCTGGCGGCACAGGGCGCGCGGCCCGTGGCCCTCGACCTCTCCCACCGCCAGCTGCAGCACGCGCTGCGCATCGGCGGGGACGTGCCGCTCGTAGAGGCGGACGCGGCGACGCTCCCCTTTCGGGACGGCTCTTTCGACCTGGCCTGTTCCGCCTATGGCGCGGTGCCGTTCGTGGGGGATCCGGTACGGGTGTTCCGCGAGGTCAGGCGGGTGCTGCGATCGGGCGGGCGGTGGGTCTTCTCGGTCACGCACCCGATCCGGTGGGCCTTCCCGGACGAGCCCGGGCCGGAGGGGCTGTCCGTGGCGTCCTCGTACTTCGATCGCACGCCGTATGTCGAGCAGGACGAGCAGGGGCGCGCCGTCTACGTCGAGCACCACCGCACCCTGGGCGACCGGGTGCGGGACGTGGTGGCGGGCGGCTTCCGGCTGGTGGACCTGGTCGAGCCGGAGTGGCCGGCGTGGAACGGCCAGGAGTGGGGCGGCTGGTCGCCGCTGCGGGGGCATCTGATTCCGGGAACGGCGATCTTCGTCTGCGAACGGGACTGAAGGACGGACGGGACCGAGCGTCGCCGGCGTGCGGCGCGGCCGGCGGACCGAACGGCCGCCGAGGTCCAGCGGGCCTGCAACCGTCGCCGAGGTCCAGTGGGACCGACGGGACTGAGCGGTCACCGGCGTCCCCACGACCGACGGGTCCGAGCGTCGCCGAGGTCCGGCGGGTACCGCGGCCGGCTGTCACGGATCAGGGCGTGAACCGGCTCCTGCGGTCAGGGCCCGACACCACCAGTAAGTCATATGACCTCATGAGTGCTGGTCCTCTGTGGACAACCCTGAACGACGCATCGGCGGTCCGTACGAAACTGATGACGTGATCCGAACCGACGCAATCGACCGCCTTCCCGTCCGCCACTCAGTGCCCGAGCTGCTGGCCGCGCTCGACGAGCGCGGCACGGCCGTCCTGCACGCCCCGCCCGGCACCGGCAAGACGACGCTGGTGCCGCTGGCGCTCGCCGGGCTCATAGGGGACGGCCCGCGGCGGCGGGTGCTGGTCGCCGAGCCACGCAGGATGGCCGTGCGGGCCGCCGCGCGCCGGATGGCCTGGCTGCTGGGCCAGGACGTGGGCGACGGTGTCGGGTTCTCCGTGCGCGGTGAGAGGAGGTCCGGCCCCCGCACACGCGTCGAGGTGGTCACGACGGGCGTGCTGCTCCAGAGGTTGCAGCGCGACCCCGAGCTGCCCGGCGTGGACGTGGTCCTGCTCGACGAGTGCCACGAACGGCATCTCGATGCCGACACCGCCCTCGCCTTCCTGGTGGACGTGCGGGCGACGCTGCGTCCGGAGCTGCGGCTGATCGCGGCATCGGCTACCAGCGACGCCGAAGCGTGGTCCGATCTGCTGACCCGGCTCGACGGCTCGGGCCCCGCACCCGTCGTCCGCAGCGAGGGCCAGGGGTACGGAGCGGAGGTCCACTTCGCGCCGCCGCCCGCCGGCATCCGCCCGGCGCACGGCACCTGGGTCGATCCGCAGCTCCTGCGGCATGTGGCGGCGACCGTGCGCCTGGCACTCGACCGTCACGAAGGGGACGTCCTCTGCTTCCTGCCGGGCACGGGCGAGATCGCGCGCACTGCAGGGATGCTCGACGGGGTGGCCGCCGAAGTGTTGCAGTTGCATGGGCGGGCGCCGGCGGCAGTGCAGGAGGCGGTGCTGCGTGGAGGTGACCGGCGTCGGGTCGTGCTGGCGACATCCGTCGCCGAGTCCAGCCTGACGGTGCCTGGGGTGCGGGTCGTCGTCGACTCGGGCCTGGCCCGGGAGCCACGAGTCGACCATGCCCGGGGGCTGGGCTCACTGGCGACGGTGCCCGTGTCCGCGGCGGGCGCGACGCAGCGGCTGGGCCGGGCGGGCCGGGAGGCGTTCGGCACGGTGTACCGCTGCTGGTCGGAAGCGGACGACGTCCGGCGGCCGCGCCACCCCTCCCCGGAGATCAGGATCGCCGACCTTGCCTCCTTCGCGCTGCGGACGGCCTGCTGGGGAGATCCGGACGCGGGGGGCCTGGCCCTCCTGGACGCACCTTCCACAGGCGCGATGGCTGCCGCACGTTCCGTGCTGAGTGCCATCGGCGCCGTCGACGACAGCGGCCGGGCAACCGACCGCGGGATACGGATGGCGCGGCTCGGCGTGCACCCGAGGCTGGCCCGCGCTCTGCTCGACGGTGCACCGGAGGTGGGTGCCCGGCGCGCGGCGGAGATCGTGGCGCTGCTGAGCGAGGAATCGCCGCGCGAGTACGGCGACGACCTGGCGGGGGCATGGCGCACGGCACGGCGCGGCGGCGACGCATACGGCGCGCGGTGGCGGGCGGAGGCGGGCCGTCTGCTGTCGTCGTTGTCCGCTGCGGACCGGACGGAGGCCGGGGACGCCAGGCAGGCCGGGCAGGCCGGGCAGGCCGGGCAGGCGACGAGCGGCGCCGGCAGCAAGGCGGGCACGGCGGCGTCCGGGCGGGGGTTCGCCGGCCTCGACACGGCCGGAGGCGGTCCCCGGACCGCCGCCATGGGACAGGACGCCGCCGCAGGGCTCGTGGCGGCCCTCGCCTTCCCCGAGCGGGTGGCGCGGGGGCGCGGGGAGCAGTCGTTCCTGATGGTGTCCGGCACCGGGGCCGAGGTCGGTGAGGGCTCCCGCCTGCGGCAGGCTCCATGGCTCGCCGTCGCGGTGGCCGACCGGCCCGCTCATGCGGCCTCCGCACGGGTGCGACTGGCGGCCGTCGTCGACGAGGAGGCGGCGCGCGCCGCCGCGTCGCATCTGCTGTCCGAGCAGGAGGAGGTGCACTGGGAGGACGGGGACGTGGTCGCCCGGTGGGTGGAGCGTCTCGGCGCGGTGGAGCTGTCGGTGCGACCGCTGGGGAGTGCCGAGCCGGGTCTGGTGCGGCAGGCGCTACTGGACGGGCTGAGCCGGGAAGGTCTCGGGCTGCTGCACTGGACACGTGAGGCGCACGGGCTGCGGGAGCGGCTCGCTTTCCTGCACCGGGTGCTGGGGGCGCCGTGGCCGGACGTGTCGGATGCCGCGCTGCTGGAGCGGGCCGGGGACTGGCTGGAGCCCGAGCTGTCCCGGGCGGCGCGGCGGGCCGATCTCGGCCGTATCCGGGCCGGCGAGGCACTGCAGCGTCTCCTGCCATGGGCGACGGGGGACGCGGCGCGGCTGGCGGAGTTGGCACCGGAGCGGATCGAGGTGCCGAGCGGATCACGGATACGGGTGGAGTACGGCGGGGAGCAGCCGGTGCTGTCGGTGAAACTCCAGGAGATGTTCGGCCTGCGGGAGACGCCGACGATCGCGGGAGTGCCCGTGGTGGTGCATCTGCTCTCCCCGGCAGGGCGGCCTGCCGCGGTCACGGCGGATCTGGCCTCGTTCTGGCGGGAGGGCTACCGCTCCGTGCGGGCTGAGCTGCGCGGGCGCTATCCCAAGCACCCCTGGCCGCAGGACCCGGCGACAGCCGAGCCCACCCGCCACACGAAGGCCAGAGCCGCGCGGTCCTCGCCCTAGGGGCGGAAGGCGGATCCGGGGCGAGACCGAACGGGGGCGGGGGACCGGTCTTGGCGATGGTCGGCCGAGCCGGTCAGAGGGTACAGGCGGGGGCGACCCTGACGCGGTCGCGCTGAGGCGGAAGCGGTCAGGAGGTCCGGGCAGGTTCGGGGCCGGGTGCCATGTGCGCCGGGGCGGGGCCCTGCGGTCGGCGGCCCCGTGCTTCGAGGATGAGCGCAAGTGTCAGCAGGCCGCCGCCCAGGGTCAGAAATCCCCACGGAAGGAAGGAGGTCATCAGGAGCACGAGCCGTCGCTGGGAGCTCACGAGACCGACCGTGTAGTCGATGTAGTCCTCGCGCATCTTCACATGACCGGCGAACGCCGTGACCTTGTCCCGGCCGCCGAGAAGGGTTCCGCCGCGCAGTTCTTCCCTGTGGATCTCCTCACCGTTGACGGGGGCGCCCGTCACCGGCTCCACCCAGAACATGCGCTTGGTGGTGTACCAGCGGGTGGTCCCCGTCTGCTTCTCCAGGGTGGTGGCGTCCACGCCGGGGACGGGCATCTTCTTCGGGTAGGGCACCTTGGTCCACGGGACGGTCTGCTCGAAGTAGTAGACCTGAAGGCCGCGGAAGGTACGAGTGCCCTTGTAGTGGATGGGGGCGGAGGTGCGGGTCTGGGCGTCGAAGTAGGCGTAGTCCCGCTTCTCGGTGAGGAAGGGCCACTTGAACTCGATGCCTTCACGCCGCACGGCGTCGCCGTCGACCGACTCGCCGGTGGCATGGACGGGTTCCTGACTGTGGGCGTCGAAGATGTAGCGCTCGGGGATCTGGGAGACCATCTTGCCGTCGGGGCCCTGGACGTAGGAGAGCGTGTCCCAGACGACCACGTCACGGCCGGCGCTGCGCTCGATGCGATCGGACTCCTCGACGTTGCCCCTCAAGGTCTGGACGATGGTGACCTTGCCGACCTCCCGGGCCGTGAGGGTGCCGTAGTCGAGGAGCGTCGCGGGCTTCGCCTCGAGCACCATCTCCTGGTACTGCCCGGCGGGGATCTTGGCAAGCCGGGGGAAGGCGTACCAGCGCAGCAGGGGGGCGAGGGCGGCGAAGAAGACGGCGAGGGCGAGGAGTACGAGGCCGGCGCTGCGGTGCATAGCCGTCTCCCTACTTCTTGGGACCGGGGACGGTGGTCAGCAGCGGCTTCGGCGAGGTCTCGCCGACAGGTGCGCCGATCGCCGTCGCGGTGAGGACCAGGGCGAACGCGGCGGCCAGTCCGATGACGGCGGCGGCGAGGGCACGCATGCTGGCCTCCCGGGACTCACATCTGATGCAGCGTCAGGTAGAGGGCACCGTAGCAATGCGACGGTGAGATGAGAACAGCCGGTGCGAGCCGAACGGGAGGAACGTACGCGACCGCCCCTCGGCCCGGGGGGCGGAGGGGCGGTGCGGTGGAGTGCGGTGAGGTCCGTCCGTGCGGTCAGCCGGTGGACGACGGGGACGGGTCGGGCGAAGGCTCGGCCGGGACGACGACCTGCAGGTCGATGTCCAGGCTCCCCCCGCCGGGGGTGGTCAGACGCAGGCGGAAGGTGCCCTGATTGTCGTCCGCGTAGATCTTCGGGAGCGTCACCAGGCCGTTGGCGTCGGTCTTGAGGCCGGTGAGGGTGCGGATGGGGTTGCCGTCGGCGTCCTTCCCGAAGTAGGGGCCCTTGCTGTTCACGGCCGCGCTCTCGTCGGATGTGATCATGGTGGCGGTCATCTCGACACCGGGGGCCGCTGCACCGCGGCAGGTCGCCTTGACCTGGATGGCGTCGGCGAACTCGCCACCGGGCTCGGCCGTCTGGGCGTCGCTGCCGATCCGCACGATCGTGTCCGCGACCCGCTGGGTCACGGTGGCGATGAAGTCGACGGGGGCGAGGGTGCGCCCTTCGACGGTGGCGCGCACGGTGAAGGTGCCCGTCCTCTCGCCCGCGCGGAGGGCGGGGGCCGTGGCCGTGCCGTCCGCTCCGGTGAGGAGGAGCACGCTGGTCGCGCCGTCCGGGAAGCGGGTGTCGGTGTCGCCGATGACGGTGAACCGCACGGCCTGCCGCGGCACGGCTTCGCCCCGGGAGTTCTCCACCCGGGCCTTGGCGCGGACGGTGAAGTCCTGCCCGGCCGTCGCGGTCATCCGCCCGGTACCCGCATCCTCGATCCGCGAGACGGGCACCGGGGTGGGCGCCGGCGTTGCGCCGGGGCCCTCACCGGGCTGGGAAGGTGCGGGGCTTGGAGGCGTCCCCGGCTGGGACGGGCTCGGCTTCGGCTTCGGCTTGGGCTTGGGCTTGGGCTTGGGCTTCGGCTTGGGATCCGGAGTCGGCTGGGGACCGGCGCTGTCGGGGGCATCGTCCACGGGCAGCACACCGGTGCCGTCGGGGACCTCGTGGGTGCCGCGCTTGTAGTACTCGAACCACGACATCACCGTGCGCAGGTACTCCCGCGAGTGGTTGTAGCCGAGGATCGCCTTGTCCAGGTCGTCCTGGACCGTCAGGTCCCGGCCGCCCGCGCACAGGTAGCGGCCGGCGGCGAGCGCGGCGTCGTAGATGTTGTTGGGGTCCTTGCGGCCGTCGCCGTTGCCGTCCTGCCCCCAGGTGGCCCAGGTGGAGGGGATGAACTGCATAGGGCCGACGGCCCGGTCGTGGACGGTGTCGCCGTCGTAGGCACCGTTGTCGGTGTCGGAGATGTTCGCGAAGCCGACGCCGTTGAGCACCGGACCCAGGATCGGGGTCAGCGTCGTACCGTTCGCGTTCACCCGGCCACCGCGCGCCTGACCGGACTCCACCTTGCCGATGGCCGCGAGCAGCTGCCACGGCAGACGGCACGCCGCATCCGTCTCGGCGAGGCTCTGCTCGGCCCGCTTGTAGGCCGCGAGGACGGTCGCGGGTATGCCCGCCTCTCCTGGACCGGTCACCGGCACATCGCCCGAAGTGCCAGGGTCATCCGGGGTGTTGAGCGGAGGAAGGTCGGTGTAGTACGGGGAGTTGCCGGTGACGGGCGTGCCGGGCGGAGGGGTGACGTCGGTGGCCCCCTGGCTTCCCCCCGACGTGGCGGGCGCGATGCCCGGCGCCTGGGAGGCGGAGAGTGCGGCCACAGCGGCCGCGGCAACGGCGGTCGTCGTAGCTCCCCTGCGCAGTCGGCGGCCGAATTGCGCTGCCATACGTCTGGTCCCCTCCCCGTCGGCGGCTCCTCGCGCTCCCCCGCGCGAAGTCTCTCGTGACCCTAGTGCACCTGCGGGCCTCGCAGAACCGGTCCCTGACCGGTATTCACCGGTTCGCCACCTGACGGCACTAACGCATTCCCGACCTGCTGCGCACAGAGCGGTCACGCATACTGGGCAGCATTGATCAGCGTCGTCACAGGGGACTGACACCATGCCGTTCACCTTGAGCCACGCCGCGGCGGTGCTGCCGGGCATCCGGACGAACGGGACGGCACGCGGGCCGTTGTTCGCGTCGGGGCTCGTCCTGGGCTCGTTCGCGCCGGACATGACGTACTTCGCGGCGAGTTTCGTGCCGGGTGCGATGGAATTGGGTGAGGTGACACACGGCCCCGCGGGTGTGCTCACGGTGGACGTCGCCATCACCGTGGTGCTGCTCGCGCTGTGGTTGCTGGTGCGGGACCCGCTGGTCGCACTGCTTCCGGACGGATGGCAGGCCAGGGTGCACGCGGTACTGCGGGGCCGCGCGTGGCATGAGCGCCCGCCGCTGACCGCCGCGTTCTGGTTCTACGCCTCGGCGGTGATCGGGGCGACGACGCATGTGGTGTGGGACGCGTTCACCCACTTCGACCGGTGGGGTGTGCGGATGATGCCCGTGCTGAGCGAGGCGGTCGCGGGACTGCCGCTCTACACGTATACGCAGTACGGGAGTTCGGCGCTCGCGTTTGTCGCGCTGACGTGGTTCTGGGTGTCGGCCCTGCGCCGCGCGGAGCCGGAAGCTCCGTCCGGTGCCGGTCTGCCGGCGCTCGGCCGGCGTGAGCGCCTCGCGGCCGGTGCGGTGTTGGCGGTGTGCGTGGCCGCGGGCGTCGTACACCGCTGTGTGCGCTGGTACCTGTACTGGGGCCGCGTCGACACCCCGCTCGACCTGATCCCGACGGCGTGCTTCGGCGCGGGGGCGGGGCTGGTCACAGGCCTGCTGCTGTGTGGGGCGGCGGTACGCGTCCGCACCCGCGTGTGACGCCCCGGAGCACAGGGCCCCGGGGCGTCACACGCGGGGCGAGCTCAGTGGGCCGCTGACTCCCAGTCCGGGCCCACGCCCACCGAGACGTCCAGCGGCGCCCGCAGGGACACTGCCGAGGACATCTCCCGGCGGACCAGCGTCTCGACCTGCTCGCGCTCGCCCGGAGACACCTCCAGCACGATTTCGTCGTGGACCTGGAGCAGCAGACGGGAGGAGAGCTTCGCCTCCGTCAGTGCGCGGTCCACATTGAGCATGGCCACCTTGACGATGTCCGCCGCGGTGCCCTGGATCGGCGCGTTCAGAGCCATCCGCTCGGCCGCCTCCCGGCGCTGCCTGTTGTCGCTGTTCAGGTCGGGCAGATAGCGGCGGCGCCCCAGCATCGTCGCCGTGTAGCCCGTCGCCCGCGCCTCGTCCACGACGCGGCGCAGATAGTCGCGGACATCGCCGAAGCGCTCGAAGTAGGTGTCCATCAGGACACGCGCCTCGGCCGGCTCGATGTTCAGCTGCTGGGAGAGGCCGAACGCCGAGAGTCCGTAGGCGAGCCCGTACGACATGGCCTTGATCTTCCGGCGCATCTCGGCGTCCACGGCGGACCGCTCCACGGCGAACACCTGGGAGGCGACCGTGGTGTGCAGGTCCTCGCCGGAGGTGAACGCCTCGATGAGGCCCTCGTCCTCCGACAGGTGCGCCATCACGCGCAGCTCGATCTGGCTGTAGTCGGCGGTCATCAGGGACTCGAAGCCCTCGCCGACCACGAACCCGCGGCGGATCGCGCGGCCCTCGTCCGTCCGCACCGGCACGTTCTGCAGGTTCGGGTCGGTCGAGGACAGGCGACCCGTCGCGGCGACGGTCTGGCTGAAGGTGGTGTGGATGCGGCCGTCGGCCGCGATGGTCTTGATCAGGCCCTCGACCGTCGACCTCAGCCGGGCCTGCTCGCGGTGGCGCAGCATGATGACCGGCAGTTCATGGTCGGTCTGGGCCGCGAGCCAGGCCAGCGCGTCCGCGTCCGTGGTGTAGCCGGTCTTGGTCTTCTTCGTCTTGGGCAGATTCAGCTCGCCGAAGAACACCTCCTGCAGCTGCTTGGGCGAGCCGAGGTTGAACTCGTGGCCGACGGCCGCGTGCGCTTCTTTCACCGCCTGCTGCACGGCGACCGCGAACTGCTGCTCCATGGCCTCCAGATGGGCTCGGTCGGCGGCGATGCCGTGCCGCTCCATCCGTGCGAGGAGCAGGGAGGTGGGCAGCTCCACGTCGTGGAGCAGGTCGGTCGCGCCGACCTCCGTCAACTTCCCGGTGAATGCCTCACCCAGATCGAGGACCGCCCGGGCCTGTGACATGAGCGCGTCGGCCTCGGCCTGCTCGTCGGCTCCGAAGGCCAGCTGACCGTCGGCCGCGGCCGGCGCGAGCTCGCGGTGCAGGTACTCGACCGAGAGGGCGTCCAGCGCGAATGACCGCCGTCCGGGCTTCACGAGATACGCGGCCAGCGCGGTGTCCATCGTGACGCCGGCGATCTCCCAGCCGTGCTCGGGAAAGACCCGCAGGGCCTCCTTCGCGTTGTGCATGATCTTGGGGTGGGACGGGTCGGCGAGCCAGGCGGCGAACGCCTTCTCGTCGGACTCGTCGAGCTGCGTCGTGTCGAACCAGGCCGCCTTGCCCCCAGCGGCGGCCAGCGCGACTTCGCTGACATTGCCGACGCCGAGCGCCCAGCTGTGGACGGTGGCCACGCCGAGCGGCTGCTTGCCGTGCTGCTCCAGCCAGTACGCCAGCTCGCCGGAGCCCAGCACGCTGCCGTCGAGCTCGACGCCGGCGGCGGGCGCCGGAGCCTCCTCCGCCTCGGCGCCCGGGTCGACCGACAGGAGCCGCTCGCGCAGGCTCGGGTTACGGATCTCCAGGACCTCCAGAAAGCCCTTGAGCGCGGTGCGGTCGTAGGGAGCGCGCTCGAGGTCGGTGACCGACTTGGGCAGCTCCACGTCGCGCACCAGCTCGGTGAGGTGGCGGTTGAGCTTGACCGACTCCAGGTGGTCGCGCAGCGCCTGACCGACCTTGCCCTTGACCTCGTCGGCGCGCTCGACCAGCTCGGAGAACGAGCCGAACTGGTTGATCCACTTCGTGGCGGTCTTCTCGCCGACGCCGGGGATGCCCGGCAGGTTGTCCGACGGATCGCCGCGCAGGGCGGCGAAGTCCGGGTACTGCTGGGGGGTGAGGCCGTACTTCTCCTCGACCTTGGCCGGGGTGAACCGGGTCAGCTCGGAGACGCCCTTGGTCGGGTACAGCACGGTCGTGTGCTCGCTGACCAGTTGGAACGAGTCCCGGTCACCGGTGACGATCAGCACCTCGAACCCGGCGGCCTCGGCCTGCGTGGCCAGGGTGGCGATGACGTCGTCGGCCTCGAAGCCCTCGACGGCGAACCGCACCGCGTTCATCGTGTCCAGCAGCTCGCCGATCAGCTCGACCTGCCCCTTGAACTCGTCCGGGGTCGTCGAGCGGTTCGCCTTGTACTCGGGGAAGTCCGCCGAGCGCCAGGTCTTGCGGGACACGTCGAACGCCACGGCGAAATGCGTGGGCGCCTCGTCGCGCAGCGTGTTCGCCAGCATCGACGCGAAGCCGTAGATCGCATTCGTCGTCTGACCGCTCGCGGTCGTGAAATTCTCCGCGGGCAGCGCGAAGAACGCCCGGTACGCCAGGGAGTGCCCGTCCATGAGGAGCAGGCGCGGTCGGTTGTCTGCCGTCTTCTTCGATGCCGTCTCAGCCACGGACCCGATCCTGCCACGGACCACTGACATTCCCGACCCACGGTCTGCGGCACCCGGTCCGGCCTGAGCCCGGCCGCCGCCGGGGGCGCGTGAGCGGTTCCCCGTAGGGCCCGGACCCGGGCCGTACGCCGGGGGCACGCGGCCAGCGCCCGGTACGGCCGCAGCCCGGCCACTGCCGGTGATGGGTGAGCTGTGCCCGGGGCGGCCCCGGCCCGATCACCTCCGCAGGCTGCCCGGTTCCTCGGAGCCTGGGCCACTGTCGGTGGTACGTGAAAGGATCGGAGCCGTTATAGCAGGAAACGACGCTCGAAGGAGAGCGCGATGGCCAGCAAGCCGCCCGCAGGTGATCCGGTCCAGGACGCGCCCCAGGTCGCGGAGCCGCAGCATGCGGCAGCCGGCCTGGCCGCGATCGGGCACACGCTGCGCACGGCCCGCCAGCAGATGGGCGTGCGCCGCACGGCGCAGACGCTGCTGCAGGTCAATCAGAAGGACGGCTTCGACTGTCCCGGCTGCGCCTGGCCCGAGGGCGACAAGCGCCATGTCGCGGAGTTCTGCGAGAACGGGGCGAAGGCCGTCGCCGAGGAGGCGACGCTGCGCCGTGTCACGCCGGACTTCTTCGCCGCGCACACGCTCGCCGACCTGGCGCGCCGCAGTGATTACTGGCTGGGCCAGCAGGGCCGTATCACCCAGCCCATGTATCTCGCCGAGGGCGCCGAGAGGTACGAGGCGGTGACCTGGGAGCGAGCGTTCGCGATCATCGCCGAGGAGCTGGGCGCACTCTCCTCCCCGGACGAGGCCCTGTTCTACACGTCGGGGCGCACGAGCAACGAGGCGGCGTTCCTGCTGCAGCTGTTCGCCCGCGAGTTCGGGACGAACAATCTGCCCGACTGTTCCAACATGTGCCACGAGTCCTCCGGCTCCGCGCTGACCGAGACGATCGGCATCGGCAAGGGCAGCGTCTCGCTGGAGGACCTGCACCAGGCCGATCTGATCATCGTGGCGGGGCAGAATCCCGGCACCAACCACCCCCGCATGCTCTCCGCCCTGGAGAAGGCCAAGGCCTCGGGCGCGCGGATCGTCTCGGTGAATCCGCTGCCCGAGGCGGGCCTGGAGCGGTTCAAGAATCCGCAGACGCCGCGCGGCATGATCAAGGGCGTCCCGCTGACCGATCTCTTCCTCCAGATCCGCATCGGCGGCGACCAGGCACTCTTCCGCCTGCTGAACAAGCTGGTCCTGGAGACCGACGGTGCGGTCGACTCGGACTTCGTGCGGGAACACACCCATGGGTTCGAGGAGTTCGCCGCCGCCGCGCGGGCGGCCGACTGGGACGACACACTCGCCGCGACCGGGCTGGGGCGCAAGGAGATCGAGCGCGCGCTCACCATGGTGCTGGAGTCCCAGCGCATCATCGTGTGCTGGGCGATGGGCCTGACCCAGCACAAGCACTCCGTGGCGACCATCCGCGAGGTGGTCAACTTCCTGCTGCTGCGCGGCAACATCGGCCGTCCCGGGGCGGGGGTCTGCCCGGTGCGCGGCCATTCCAACGTGCAGGGCGACCGCACGATGGGCATCTTCGAGCGTCCCTCGCAGGCGTTCCTGGACGCGCTGGAGCGGGAGTTCGGCTTCGCGCCGCCGCGCCACCACGGCTTCGACGTCGTCCGTTCGATCGAGGCGCTGCGCGACGGCCGGGCCAAGGTGTTCTTCGCGATGGGCGGCAACTTCGTGGGGGCCACCCCGGACACGGAGGTCACCGAGGCGGCGGTGCGCAAGGCCCGGCTGACGGTGCACGTGTCGACCAAGCTGAACCGCTCGCACGCCGTCACAGGCCGGCGTGCGCTGATCCTGCCGACCCTGGGGCGCACCGACAAGGACGTCCAGGCGGGCGGTCGTCAGGTGGTCACCGTCGAGGATTCGATGGGCATGGTCCACGCCTCCCGTGGAAACCTGCCGCCCGCGAGCCCGCATCTGCTCTCCGAGCCGGCCATCGTCGCCCGCATGGCGCGTGCTGTGCTGGGGCCGGCGTCGACGACACCGTGGGAGGAGTTCGAGAAGGACTACGGGAGGATCCGCGAGCGGATCGCCCGAGTCGTTCCCGGCTTCGAGGGCTTCAACGAGAAGATCGCCCGGCCCGGCGGTTTCACCCTGCCGCATGGCCCGCGCGACGAGCGGCGCTTCCCGACGGCGACGGGCAAGGCCAACTTCACCGCGGCCCCGGTCGAGTACCCCGAGGTGCCCGAGGGCCGGCTGCTCCTGCAGACCCTGCGCTCGCACGACCAGTACAACACCACGATCTACGGTCTCGACGACCGCTACCGCGGCATCAAGGGCGGCCGGCGCGTGGTGCTCGTACACCCCGAGGACGCGCGGGCGCTGGGCCTGGCGGACGGTGCGTACACCGACCTGGTCAGCGAGTGGAAGGACGGCGTGGAGCGCCGCGCCCCGGGCTTCCGGGTCGTCCACTACCCCACGGCGCGTGGCTGCGCCGCGGCGTACTACCCGGAGACGAACGTGCTGGTGCCGCTGGACTCCACGGCGGACACGAGCAACACCCCCGCCAGCAAGTCCGTGATCGTGCGTCTGGAACAATCTCCGACCACCTAAGCGTTTGCTCAGGCAGTCAGGGAAACGCCGTACGACGATCGGAGCCGGCCCCATGGGCGAGCAGACCACCGTGAAGTTCCCGCAAGAGGTCATCGACGAGTACGCGGAGCTCGGCATAGACCTGCCCGCACTCTTCTCCGCCGGGACCCTGGGCGACCGCATGGGCGTGCAGATCGTCGAGGCCTCGGCGGAGCGGGTCGTGGGCACGATGCCCGTGGAGGGCAACACCCAGCCCTACGGGCTGCTGCACGGCGGCGCCTCCGCGGTGCTGGCAGAGACCCTGGGGTCGGTGGGCTCGATGCTGCACGGCGGCTCCTCCAAGATCGCCGTCGGCGTGGACCTCAACTGCACGCACCACCGCGGTGTGCGTTCGGGTCAGGTCACCGGCGTGGCGACTCCGGTGCACCGTGGGCGCTCCACTGCCACGTACGAGATCGTGATCAGCGATGAGCAGGACAGGCGGGTCTGCACGGCACGGCTGACCTGCCTCCTGCGTGACGCCCAGGGCTGAGCCACCGGCGCGGCGGCCGCCCACCGGGCCGCCGCGCCTCACTCGGGGCTCCTGCCCCGCGCCCCGCCGGCCACCTTCTCGGGACCCGGGCAACCCGCCCCGGGCCCGCCACCGGCCCGCGTCGCGGCACCCAGGCCCCCACGTTCCCTCCGGCACCCCGCCGGACCGGGCCTCTGGCCCGGTGCCACCTGACTCGAGACCGGCCCGGTCGCCCAGCCCTGCGTCCGCCGCCCGCCTCGCACCGGCCCCACCCCCTACGGCGCCGCGCAACCGCCGGGCACCCCGTCTCCGCCCCCGCGCCCCGGCCGGCATCCCAGCTCTGGGCACCGCGTACGCCGCCCGCCTCGCACGGCCCCAGGCCTCCGTCACCTTCCGCGCCACGCGGGCCAGGCCCCGCGCCCCACCGCCGGCACCCCACTCAAGACACCCACCCCGGTGCCCAGCCCAGGTCACCCGCCGCACCACGCCGGACCTGGCCCCATTTCCCGCCTGCGCCGCTTTGCGGGGCCGGGGCATGCTTCGCGGGAGCATCGCCGTTCCGGACCGTTGTGTCACCGATGGTGACGGCCTAGCGTTTCCCCCATGGGTATGAAGCCGCATGGTCCGGCCACGTACGCCGCCGGGGTACTCCTGTTCTCGCTCGCCGCGCCCGCCTGTGCGACCGCCCCCTCCCCCGGCTCCTCAGGGCCGTCAACTCCGGTGCCACAGAACACCTCCCTCGCACAGATATGCACAAGTATCGTGTCGTACTGGGCCAAAGAGACACTCAAGGGCAGCAAATGGTCGGGGATCGACTGGGAACAGAAGGGCCTCTCCAATGATCAGTACGCGCTGCACGAGGAAATCGTCGCCGCAGCACATACCGAGGAGAGGCGCCAAGGCCGTCGAAAAGCACTTGAGTTGATCGACCGCCAGGCGGAACAGAAGTGCACGCAGCGCAAGGGTGCGACCGGCAGCTCCGAGAACTGGCGACCGCCGAGCTGACCCGACGCGCCGCATTCCCTGACGAGGAGTCCGAAAATCGGACGGTGGCCGATTACGCAGCGCTTCCATCCGCGGCCGATTCACCTCGCCGTCACGACGCCGCAACACGATCAACATCCCCAAATTCGTCACTCTGAGTGACGAAGATCGTGTCCGGAATGCGGTTTCCCGCTCACGGTTGCCCGCGGCTCCGATCCCCTCGTAACCCGAGCAAACTCCGATCGGGTGTCAGTACCAAGATCTACCCAAGCCCCTTAGCGGAACTGCAGATTCTCAACATGTGGGCATTCTGTACCGTAGGCAAAAGCCCGATCTGTCCATACTCCCCCCACACATCTTTGGCCTCGGCATAACAAGAGCGTCACATCCTGACTGCCCGACTCCCTAGGCCCGCCACCTCCGCCTAGAGTCACCGCCAGTCACCGCGCCGAAGGGCGCACCTTCAGCAGGCCGTGTATCTCCCCAGTACGGCCCGGCGAAGAAACGGCACCTCAGCAGAGGGGGCCGCGCCAGGAAAGGATTAATCGTGCGCCACCGTTCCTTGCTCATCCTCACCACCATGGTCACCACAGGAGCGCTCACCCTCTCCGCCTGCGGCTCGCGCGACGACAACCAGAGCGGCAGCGCGAGTGGCGGCAAGACCACCGTTGTCATCGGTGTCGACGCGCCGCTGACCGGTTCCCTCTCCGCTCTCGGTCAGGGCATCAAGAACTCGGTGGACCTGGCGGTAAAGACCGCCAACAAAAACAACGAGGTCCCCGGCGTCGAGTTCAAGATCGAAGCTCTCGACGACCAGGCCGTGCCCGCCTCCGGCCAGGCCAATGCCACCAAACTGGTGGGTAACAAGGACGTTCTCGGCGTTGTCGGCCCGCTGAACTCCGGCGTGGCCCAGTCGATGCAGGGTGTCTTCAACACCGCCAACCTCACCCAGGTCTCCCCGGCCAACACCAACCCGGCGCTCACCCAGGGCGACAACTGGGGCAAGGGTGACAAGAAGCGGACGTTCGCCACCTACTTCCGTACCGCCACCACGGACGTCATCCAGGGCAAGTTCGCCGCCCAGTACCTCTACAACGACGCCAAGAAGCGGAAGGTCTTCGTCGTCGACGACAAGCAGACCTACGGCGCCGGCCTCGCCGCGATCTTCTCCGACGAGTTCAAGCGCCTCGGTGGCAAGATCGTCGGCACCGACCACGTCACCGTGAAGGAGACCGACTTCTCCTCCACCGCCGACAAGGTCAAGGCCTCCGGCGCGGACTCCGTCTACTTCGGCGGCCAGTACCCCGAGGGCGGCCTGCTCTCCGACCAGGTCAAGAAGGCCGGAGCGAAGATCCCCACCATGGGTGGCGACGGCATCTACGACCCCGCGTTCATCAAGGCCTCCGGTGTGGCCAACGACGGCGACCTCGCCACCTCCGTCGGCTACCCGGTCGAGAAGCTGCCGACCGCCAAGAAGTTCATCGACGACTACAAGGCCGGCGGCTACAAGGACGCGTACGCGGCCTACGGTGGCTACTCCTACGACGCCGCCTGGAGCATCATCCAGGCCGTCAAGGCGGTCGTCGCGGCCAACGACGGCAAGGTTCCCGCCGACGCCCGCAAGAAGGTCGTCGACGCCATGTCCAAGGTCTCGTTCGACGGTGTGACCGGCAAGGTCTCCTTCGACGAGTTCGGCGACACCACCAACAAGCAGCTCACCGTCTACGCGGTGAAGGGCGCCGACTGGAAGGACGTCAAGTCCGCGACCTTCGAGGACTGATCGCGGACGGACCGGCCACCGGTCCACTCCGCCGGCACCCACCGAAATGAACACCGCCGCGCGAGGGCGCAAACAGCGCCCTCGCGCGGACTCATAATCCGACACGCTCATCGGAGGCCCTGCGGTGAACGAACTGCCGCAACAGCTGGCCAACGGCCTTGCCCTCGGCGCCCTTTATGGTCTCATCGCCATCGGGTACACCATGGTCTACGGCATCGTCCAGCTCATCAACTTCGCCCATGGCGAGATCTTCATGATCGGGGGCTTCGGCGCCCTCACCACCTACATCTGGCTCCCCAGCGGAACCAGTCTCCTGGTGGCGATTCCCCTCATGATCATCGGCGGCGCAATTGCCTCCGTCGCCGTCGCCACGGCCGCGGAGCGCTTCGCCTACCGGCCACTGCGCTCCGCGCCACGGCTCGCCCCGCTCATCACGGCGATCGGCCTGTCCATCGCCCTCCAGCAGCTCATCTGGGGCTTCTACCCCGAAGCCAAGGCAGCGCGCAGCTTCCCCGAGTTCACCGGAGAATCCTTCAAGATCTTCGACAACCTCGCCATCCAGCGCGCCGACGCCTTCGTGCTCGTCCTCGCCCCGCTCTGCATGCTCGCCCTCGGCCTCTTCGTCTCCAAGAGCCGCAGCGGCCGCGCCATGCAGGCAACCGCCCAGGACCCCGACACGGCGAAGCTGATGGGCATCAACACCGACCGCATCATCGTGATGGCCTTCGCCATCGGCGCCGCGTTCGCCGCGGTCGCCGCGGTCGCCTACGGCCTCGACAAGGGCCAGATCAACTTCGAGATGGGCTTCATCCTCGGCCTCAAGGCGTTCACCGCCGCAGTGCTCGGCGGCATCGGCAACATCTACGGCGCCATGGTCGGCGGCGTCGTCCTCGGCCTCGCCGAGGCCCTGTCGATCGCCTACATCGAGGAAATCCCCGGCATGCAGCAGCTCGGCGGTGGCGCCTGGTCCAACGTCTGGGCTTTCGTACTCCTCATCGTCGTGCTCCTCGTCAGGCCCCAGGGCCTGCTCGGTGAGCGCGTCGCGGATCGGGCGTGAGAACGATGACCACCGACACCACCAAGACGGCCGGTGCCGCACCGGACGCCTCCCGTGCCGCCGCCCTCCGCTGGCTCACCGCTGCCGGCGGCGCCGCCACCATCGCCAGCACCTTCCTGGCCTGGACATGGACCGACGCGTTCCCCGGCAACCTCACCGTCACCGGATACCCCGGCGGCCTCCAGGTCCTCACCCTCACCGCCGGCATCCTCATCGTCCTCTTCGCACTCGCGTCGCTCGGCATCAAGGGACTCGGCTGGCTGGTACCCACCGGCAGCACCAAAGCCCTGAAGCTCCTCGCGATCGGAACCGCCGCCACCACGTGGTTCACCGTCATCGCCATCGCCATCGAACTCGGCGGCCTCAGGAACCTCGAACCCGGCGGCTACGTGGCCGCAGTGGCCTCCGTTATCCCCGTCGTCACCGCATTCCTGCTGCCCGACGACACCCGCAAGGCCACCCGCCCCAAGGAACTCCCCTCCTGGGCCGAGATCCTCATCATCGTCGCCGCGTTCGCCGTCGGTCTCTTCGTGATCACCTACGGCATCGGCACCGAGTACGCCGAACTCTTCACCGGCTACATGATCACCGTCGGCTTCGCCGTCGCCGCGCTCTTCAAAGCCGGCCTCATCGCACGGCTCTCCGCCGTCACGGCCAAGAACCGCCAGGTCACGGTCATCGCCGCCTTCGTCGCCGCCGCGGCCTTCCCCTTCACCCAGAGCACCGACCAGTACACCCTCGTCGCGGTCAACATCCTCATCTTCGCGACCGTCGCGCTGGGCCTGAACGTCGTCGTCGGCCTCGCCGGCCTCCTCGACCTCGGATACGTCGCCTTCCTCGGCGTCGGCGCCTACACCGCCGCCCTCGTCTCCGGATCGACGGCCTCCGCCTTCGACGTGCACTTCCCCTTCTGGGCCGCGGTCCTCACCGGCGCCCTCGTGTCGCTGCTCTTCGGCGTCATCATCGGCGCCCCCACCCTGCGACTGCGCGGCGACTACCTCGCCATCGTCACCCTCGGCTTCGGAGAGATCTTCCGCATCGCCATGGGCAACCTCGACGGCGTCTCCGGACCGCAGATCACCAACGGCCCCAACGGCATCCCGAACATCCCCGACCTCGAGTTCCTCGGGTTCAACTTCGGGCAGGCCCACACCGTATTCGGCATCGAGCTCGGCGCCTACGCCAACTACTACATGCTCATGCTCCTCGTGACGGTCCTCGTCGTCCTCGTCTTCAGCCGCGCCGGCAACTCACGCATCGGCCGCGCCTGGGTCGCCATCCGCGAGGACGAGACCGCCGCCACCGCCATGGGCATCAACGGCTTCCGCGTCAAGCTCATCGCCTTCGCCCTCGGCGCCACACTCGCCGGCCTCGCCGGCACCGTGCAGGCACACGTCCAGCACACCGTGGTCCCCGAGATGTACCAGTTCGCCGGTCCCGTACCGCCCAACTCCGCCTTCCTCCTAGCGGCCGTCATCCTCGGCGGCATGGGCACCATCAGCGGACCGCTGATCGGCGCCACGCTCCTCTACATGATCCCCGCCAAGCTGCAGTTCCTTCAGGACTACCAGCTCCTCGGCTTCGGCATCGCCCTCATCCTGCTCATGCGCTTCCGCCCCGAAGGCCTCATCGCCAACCGGCGCGCCCAGCTCGAGTACCACGAGACCGATCAACTCGACGTCCCCGAAAACGGACTCCCCGACTCCGGCGTCGGCGTCGCGAAGGCTGGGGCGTGAAAGACATGACGACCACAACCGACACCCAGACCCAGACCGTCCTCGAAGCCAGCGGCGTCACCATGCGCTTCGGCGGCCTCACCGCCGTCAAGGCCGTGGACCTCACCGTCCACTCCGGCGAAATCGTCGGCCTCATCGGCCCCAACGGCGCCGGCAAGACGACCTTCTTCAACTGCCTCACCGGGCTGTACATCCCCACCGAAGGCACCGTCTCCTACAAGGGCACCGTGCTGCCGCCCAAGCCGCACCTCGTGACCAAAGCCGGCATCGCCCGCACCTTCCAGAACATCCGGCTCTTCGCCAACATGACCGTCCTGGAAAACGTCCTCGTCGGCCGGCACACCCGCACCAAGGAAGGCCTCTGGTCGGCCCTGCTGCGCGGACCCGGCTTCAAGAAGGCCGAAGCCGCATCCCACGCACGGGCCATGGAACTCCTCGAGTTCATCGGCCTGGACCACAAGGCCGACCACCTCTCCCGCAACCTGCCCTACGGCGAACAGCGCAAGCTCGAAATCGCCCGAGCACTCGCGAGCGACCCCGGCCTGCTGCTCCTCGACGAGCCCACCGCCGGAATGAACCCGCAGGAAACCCGGGCCGCCGAAGAACTCATCTTCGCCATCCGGGACATGGGCATCGCCGTACTCGTCATCGAGCACGACATGCGCTTCATCTTCAACCTCTGCGACCGCGTCGCCTGCCTCGTCCAGGGCGAAAAGCTCATCGAAGGCACACCAGCGGTCGTCCAGGGCGACGAGCGCGTCGTCGCGGCGTATCTCGGTACGCCCTTCGAGGGCGAGCCGGGCGAAGCAGAAGCCGCAGAAGTAGCGGCCGCAGAAGCGGACGCGAACGACGACACACGCACCACCGGCACGGAAGGAGACGCGAAGTGACCGCACTCCTCGAAGTCGAGGACCTCAGGGTCGCCTACGGCAAGATCGAGGCCGTCAAGGGCATCTCCTTCTCCGTCGAGGCCGGCCAGGTCGTCACCCTCATCGGCACCAACGGCGCCGGCAAGACCACCACCCTGCGCACCCTGTCCGGACTGCTCAAGCCGTCCGGAGGAAAGATCACGTTCGAGGGCAAGCCGCTCAGCGGCATCCCCGCGCACAAGATCGTGTCGCTGGGCCTGGCCCACTCCCCCGAAGGCCGGCACATCTTCCCGCGCCTCACCATCGCCGAGAACCTCCACCTCGGAGCGTTCCTGCGCAGCGACAAGGAAGGGATCGAAAGGGACATCCAACGTGCCTACGACCTCTTCCCCATCCTCGGTGAGCGCCGCAAGCAGGCAGCCGGAACCCTCTCCGGCGGCGAACAGCAGATGCTCGCCATGGGACGCGCACTGATGTCGCAGCCGAAACTGCTCATGCTCGACGAACCCTCCATGGGACTCTCGCCGATCATGATGCAGAAGATCATGGCGACCATCTCGGAGCTGAAGGCCCAGGGCACGACGATCCTCCTCGTCGAACAGAACGCCCAAGCCGCCCTCTCCCTGGCCGACCGTGCATATGTCATGGAGGTCGGCAACATCGTCCTCTCCGGCACCGGCCAGGACCTGCTCCACGACGAGTCCGTCCGCAAGGCCTACCTCGGCGAGGACTGACCCCGGCAGACGTGACAAGGGCCCGCACCCTTCGGCCTTCGGGGTGCGGGCCCTTCCCACATGTCCTTCCTCGATCCCGGCGGGGACTACTCCCCCTTCGCCGCCTTCTTCTCCTCGGCATCCTCGATGACCGCCTCGGCGACCTGCTGCATCGACAGCCGCCGGTCCATCGACGTCTTCTGGATCCACCGGAACGCGGCCGGCTCCGTGAGCCCGTACTGCGTCTGCAGGATGCTCTTGGCCCGGTCGACCAGCTTGCGCGTCTCCAGCCGCTGAGAGAGGTCGGCGACCTCCTTCTCCAGGGCCTTCAGCTCGGTGAAACGGGAGACGGCCATCTCGATCGCAGGCACGACGTCGCTCTTGCTGAACGGCTTCACCAGATACGCCATCGCACCGGCGTCACGCGCCCGCTCGACGAGATCACGCTGCGAGAACGCGGTGAGCATCAGGACCGGGGCGATGGACTCCTCGGCGATCTTCTCGGCAGCGGAGATCCCGTCCAGGACGGGCATCTTCACATCGAGGATGACCAGGTCGGGCCGGTGCTCCCGGGCCAGCTCGACGGCCCGCTGTCCGTCGCCGGCCTCGCCGACGACCGCGTAGCCCTCTTCCTCGAGCATCTCTTTGAGGTCGAGCCGGATGAGGGCCTCGTCCTCGGCGATGACGACACGGGTCGTCAGCGGTGGCACGTGTGACTTGTCGTCGTCGGCGGAGATGGGCTGGGGCGACTCGGGGGCGGTCACGGGACTCCTCGTTCCAAGGCAGGGTGCTCCCCATGAGCCTACCTAGCTGCGGTAAGGTGATGGCCATCGGGACCGGTCGGTCCGAACAATGCAAGGCCCCAGTACTCCAATTGGTTAGAGAGGCCGCTCTCAAACAGCGGACAGTGTGGGTTCGAATCCCACCTGGGGCACTCTCCCTGCGATTCGAGGCAGATCCGCCTCTCGGAAATTCACTCGATTGTGCCATCTAGGTTCGACTTTCCATGAGCGCTGTTGATCGCCAGGCAATGTTGGCGGCATGTACGACATTGGTACGCGCAAACAAGTGCTCGCCCTCGTAGCTGAGGGGCGCAGTCTCAACTCGGTCAGCAAAGAGACCGGAATTTCCCGCGCATCCATCCGCTCCTGGCAGCTACGCCTCATGCCGCTCAACAGCAGCACGCCCTGCCCTCGCTGCTGCGACGTCCCGAGATTGCCCGCCGACATGCCCGCGTACTCCTACCTCCTCGGGCTCTACCTCGGCGATGGCTGCATCAGCCCTCTACGTCGAGGCGTCTACTTCCTCCGCATCGCCTGCGCCGACGCCTGGCCCGGCCTCATCGACGCCTGTGCCGCGGCCATCCGGGCTTCCAGACCTGATAACAAGGTGTTCCGTGTCCGCAGCGTGGGCTGCCAGTACGTGACGGCCCACAGCAAGCACTGGCCATGCCTGTTTCCTCAGCACGGCCCTGGCAGGAAGCACGAGCGCAAGATCGCCTTGGAGTCCTGGCAGCAGGAGATCGTAAATGCCCACCCGTGGGAGTTCATACGCGGACTGATCCACTCGGACGGTTGCCGAATCACCAACTGGACGACACGGCTTGTCAGTGGAGTAGTCAAACGGTACGACTACCCCCGATATTTCTTCACCAACAAGTCTCCCGACATTATTCAGCTCTTCACGGGCACGCTCGATCAAGTCGGTGTCGAGTGGAAGTCCGCCAGGCGCCCCGGCGGCGCGCAGAACATCTCCGTCGCCCGGCGCGCCTCCGTCGCGCTCATGGACGCGCACGTCGGGCCGAAGCACTGATGCCTTACGCGAGGCTCTCGCCGATGCGGTGTGCCCGGACCAGGTTCGTCGAGCCGGCTACTCCCGGCGGGGAGCCAGCCGTGATCACCACGATGTCGCCCCTTTCGCAGCGGCCGATCTTCAGCAGTTCCTCGTCCACCTGGGCCACCATCGCGTCCGTGGACTCCACGTGCGGGCCGAGGAAGGTCTCCACGCCCCAGGTGAGACTGAGCTGGGAGCGGGTGGCCGCGTCCGGGGTGAAGGCGAGGAGGGGGATCGGGGAGCGGTAGCGGGAGAGGCGGCGGACGGTGTCGCCGGACTGGGTGAAGGCGACGAGGAACTTGGCGCCGAGGAAGTCGCCCATTTCGGCGGCCGCGCGGGCGACCGCGCCGCCCTGGGTGCGGGGCTTGTTGCGGTCGGTCAGGGGTGGCAGGCCCTTGGCGAGGACGTCTTCCTCGGCCGCTTCGACGATGCGGCTCATGGTCTTGACGGTCTCGACGGGGTATTTGCCGACGCTGGTCTCGCCGGAGAGCATCACGGCGTCGGTGCCGTCGATGACGGCGTTGGCGACGTCGGACGCCTCGGCGCGGGTGGGGCGGCTGTTGTCGATCATGGAGTCGAGCATCTGGGTGGCGACGATGACCGGCTTGGCGTTGCGTTTGGCGAGCTTGACGGCCCGCTTCTGGACGATGGGCACCTGCTCCAGTGGCATTTCGACGCCGAGGTCGCCGCGGGCGACCATGATGCCGTCGAAGGCGGCGACGATGTCGTCGATGTTCTCGACGGCCTGGGGTTTTTCGACCTTGGCGATGACGGGCAGGCGTCGGCCCTCTCCCGCCATGACGCGGTGGACGTCTTCGATGTCGCGGCCGGTGCGGACGAAGGAGAGGGCGATGACGTCCGCGCCGATGCGCAGGGCCCAGCGGAGGTCTTCGATGTCCTTCTCGGAGAGTGCGGGGACGGAGACTGCGACGCCAGGCAGGTTGAGGCCTTTGTGGTCGGAGACCATGCCGCCTTCGGCGACGATGGTGTGTACCCGGGTGCCTTCGACTTCGGTGACTTCGAGGGCGACTTTGCCGTCGTCGACGAGGATGCGCTCGCCTCGGCTGACATCTGCGGTCAGTCCTTTGTAGGTGGTGCCGCAGATGTGGCGGTCGCCTTCGATGTCGTCGACGGTGATGGTGAATTCGTCGCCGCGTTCGAGCAGTACGGGTCCTTCGTGGAAGCGTCCGAGGCGGATCTTCGGGCCTTGAAGGTCGGCGAGGACGCCGACGCTGCGTCCGGTTTCGTCGGCGGCCTTGCGTACGTGTCGGTAGCGCTCTTCGTGGTCGGTGTAGGTGCCGTGGCTGAGGTTGAAGCGGGCGACGTCCATTCCGGCTTGGACCAGGGCTTTGATCTGGTCGTATGTGTCGGTGGCGGGTCCCAGGGTGCAGACGATCTTTGCTCGGCGCATGGTTCGAGCCTAGGGCTTACCGATCGGTAGAGAATTGGCTGGGCATGTCTACTCAACAACCTTTGCGTGAAGGGTTATTGACAAGTGTTGAATTGTGCGCAGGGGTGCTCTGATGAGCGCTCGTCATTTCATGAAGGCGTGTGCGGCTGGAGCTCGGGCGGCGTCATCGTGAAACGTGCGTTCACCTGTGCGGTCACCGTCTGGCGTTGTGGTTCCAGGTCCAGCGGGGGTGCCATTTCGGTCTGTTCGGTGCCGAATGCGGCGGCCCGCATTCCGCCGGGCGCGGTCGGTATTCCGTAGGGTGCGGTGTTCTCCGCGCCGATGTCGGCGAGTTCCAGGAGTGCCGTGAGCCGGCTGCCGAGTGCCTCGGCGTATTCGCGGGCGCGCCGTACGGCGTCCCGTACTGCTTCGCGGCGGGCTTCGCCGTGGGCGGGTGAGTCGGGGCGCAGTGACCACCAGGGGCCGCTGACGCGGGTGAGTTCGAGGTCGGCGAGGCGGGTGGTGAGTTCGCCGAGGGCGGTGAAGTCGGTGAGTTCGGCGGTGATGTACACGCCGCCGTGGTAGGCGCGGACGCGTTCGCCGCGGCTGTGCTGGGTGAGTTCGGGGCTGATGGAGAAGGCGCCGGTGGCGAGTTTCTCCACGGCGTCTCCGTAGGACTTGATGAGGTCCAGTACGGCGTTGTTGCGCCGGGTGAGGTCTTCGAGGGCTGTGCGCCGGTCCTTGCCGCGTGCGCTGACCTGGATGCCGATCCTGGCGATCTCGGGGTCGAATTCGAGTTGGGCCTGGCCGCGCACGGCGACTCTGGGTGCCTCGGGTGTTCCGTACGGGACTGCGGTGTCGCCGGTCATGCGCTCTCCCTCACTGTTGTGGTCGAAGCCTTTCGCACGGGGCTGTCCTACGCCAGAATCTACGCGCGTTGTGCACATGATCGAGGGAGACGAAATGCCGCTGAACCGTAGGACGTTCCTGGAGCGGTCGGCCGCCGCCGGGGCCGGTGTGGCGATCGCCGGCGGCGCGGTGGCGCCCGCCGCGGCCGCGGAGCCGGAGGGGGGACACGGCCATGGACGTCCGCCGAAGCGGTATGCGTTCACCGTCATGGGGACGACCGATCTGCACGGCAATGTCTTCAACTGGGACTACTTCACCGACAGGGAGTTCGACGACAGGGCGCACAACGATGTGGGCCTGGCGAAGATCTCGACGCTGGTGAACCGCGTCCGCGAGGAGAAGGGGCGCCGCAACACGCTCCTGATAGACGCGGGTGACACGATCCAGGGCACCCAGCTGTCGTACTACTACGCGAAGGTCGACCCGATCACCGCCGAGCGCGGTCCGGTCCACCCGATGGCGCAGGCGATGAACGCCATCGGCTACGACGCGGCGGCGCTGGGCAATCACGAGTTCAACTACGGCATTCCGGTACTGCGGAAGTTCGAGGAGCAGTGCGACTTCCCGCTGCTGGGTGCGAACGCGCTGGATGCGCGGACGCTGTGTCCGGCGTTCGCCCCGTACAGCATGCACCGGCTGCGCACGCCGTACGGCCGCGATGTGCGTGTCGCGGTGCTCGGTCTGACGAACCCGGGCATCGCCATCTGGGACAGGCAGAACGTCAGCGGGAGGATGGTGTTCCCGGGCCTGGAGGAGCAGGCGGCCAAGTGGGTGCCGAGGCTGCGGTCGATGGGTGCGGATGTCGTTGTCGTGTCGGCGCACTCGGGGTCCAGCGGCACTTCTTCGTACGGGGATCAGCTGCCGTACATCGAGAACGCCGCGGGTCTGGTCGCCGAGCAGGTGCCGGGCATCGACGCGATCCTGGTCGGTCATGCGCATACGGAGATCGCGGAGTATTTCGTCACGAACAAGGAGACCGGGCAGCGGGTTGTGCTGTCGGAGCCGCTGAAGTGGGGTCAGCGGCTGACTCTGTTCGACTTCGACCTGGTGTGGGAGAGGGGCCGTTGGAGTGTCGAGAAGGTCGCGGCGCAGGTCCTGAATTCGAACACGGTTGCCGAGGACGAGGAGATCACCCGGCTGCTCGGTGACGAGCACAAGAAGGTGGTCGCGTACGTCAACCAGGTCATCGGCACGTCCACGGCCACGATGTCCACGGCCGACGCGCCGTGGAAGGACGAGCCGATCATCGACCTGATCAACGTGGTGCAGGCGGAGACGGTGAAGGCGGCACTGGCGGGGGGCCAGTGGGCGGCGCTGCCGGTGCTCTCGCAGGCCTCGTGTTTCTCCCGTACGGCCGCGATTCCGGCCGGCGAGGTGACGATCAGGGACGCCGCGGGGCTGTATCCGTTCGAGAACACGCTGGAGGCTCGGCTGGTGACGGGTATGCAGCTGAAGGAGTATCTGGAGTTCTCGGCGCGCTACTACGTGCAGACGCCCGTGGGGGCTCCGGTGGACACGTCGAGGCTGACGAACGCGGACGGCATTCCCGACTACAACTATGACGCCGTGTCGGGCGTGTCGTACGAGATCGACATCGCGAGGCCGGCCGGTTCGCGGATCGTGAACCTGTCCTTCGAGGGCAGGGCGATCGATCCGGCGGCGCGGTTCGTGCTGGCCGTGAACAACTACCGGGCGAGCGGTGGCGGCAACTTCCCGCACATCGCGCGTGCCCAGCAGCTGTGGGCGAATTCGGAGGAGATCAGGAACACGATCATCTCCTGGGTGCAGGCGAAGGGCACGGTCGACCCGGCGTCGTTCGCCTCGGTGAGCTGGAAGCTGACGCGTGAGGGCACGCCGGTCTTCTAGAGGCGGGGTGCGCGAGGCGCTCAGCGTTGCTGGGTCAGGGGGGTCGGCTTCGGCTGCTGCCCGGGGATGGCGGGTGCCTCGCGCCGTTCGAGGCCGAAGCTGGTGAAGGCGGTGCGGCGGGGCAGGGGGTAGGGCTCCTTGCCGGTGAGCGAGTTGAGGATGGAGGCGCTGCGCCAGGCGGCGAGGCCGAGGTCGGGAGCGCCGACGCCGTGGGTGTGGCGTTCGGCGTTCTGTACGTAGACGGTGCCGGTGACGCTGGGGTCGAGCTTCAGCCGGAACTGTTCGTCGACGACGGGTCGGCCTTGGCTGTCGCGGCGCATGTACGGGTCGATGCCGGCGAGCAGGTGGCCGAGGGGGCGTTCGCGGTAGCCGGTGGCGAGGATGACGGCTTCGGTCGTGAGCCGGGAGCGGGTGCCCTGCTGGCTGTGTTCCAGGTGCAGTTCGACCTTGGTGGTGGCGACGCGTCCGGCGGTGCGGACGGTGACGCCGGGGGTGAGGACGGCGTCGGGCCAGCCGCCGTGGAGGGTGCGGCGGTAGAGCTCCTGGTGGATGGCGGCGATGGTGTCGGCGTCGATGCCTTTGTGGAGCTGCCACTGCCGGGGCAGGAGGTCGTTGCGCACCGGTTCGGGCAGGGCGTGGAAGTAGCGTGTGTAGTCGGGCGTGAAGTGTTCGAGGCCGAGCTTGGAGTACTCCATCGGCGCGAATGACCCGGTCCGGGCCAGCCAGTGGATCCTCTCGGCTCCGGCCGGTCTGGCGCGCAGCAGGTCGAGGAAGACCTCGGCGCCGGACTGGCCGGAGCCGATGACGGTGACGTGCTCGGCGGCGAGCAGGGCGTCGCGGTGGTCGAGGTAGTCGGCGGAGTGGATGACGGGTACGCCCGGCGCGTCGGCGAGGGGGCGCAGCGGTTCGGGGACGTACGGTTCGGTGCCGATGCCGAGGGCGATGCTGCGGGTGTATGCGCGGCCGAGGGCTTCGGCCTCGCCGTCGGTGTCGAGTTGGGTGAAGTCGACTTCGAACAGGTCGCGTTCGGGGTTCCAGCGGACGGCGTCGACCTGGTGGCCGAAGTGGAGTCCGGGGAGGTTCTCGCCGACCCAGCGGCAGTACGCGTCGTACTCGGCGCGCTGGATGTGGAACCTCTCGGCGAAGTAGAAGGGGTAGAGCCGCTCCCGTGAGCGCAGGTAGTTGAGGAACGACCAGGGGCTCGCGGGGTCGGTGAGGGTGACGAGGTCGGCGAGGAACGGGACCTGGAGGGTGGTGCCCTCGATGAGCAGACCGGGGTGCCAGTGGAAGGCGGACCGCTGCTCGTAGAACGCGGTCGTGAGGCCGCCGGGTACGCCGTGGGCGAGCGCGGCGAGGGAGAGGTTGAACGGGCCGATACCGATGCCCACCAGGTCGTGGGGGCGGTCGAGGGTGGCCGCCGCCGGGGCGGCCTCGGTAGCGGGCGTGGCGGTCATCGGGGGGTGCTGCCTTCCACGAGTGCGATCAGGGCGTGCAGATGGGCGGGGGTGGTGTGCGGGTTGAGCAGGGTCGCCTTGAGCCAGATGCGGCCGTCGGCGCGGGCCCGGCCGAGGACGGCGCGGCCGCCGGTGAGGAGGGTGCGGCGGATGCCGGCGGTCTGCTCGTCGGTGGCGCCGGTGGGGCGGAACAGGACGGTCGACAGGGTGGGCCGTTCGTACAGCTCCAGGCCGGGGTGCTTGTCGATGAGGTCGGCGAGGTCCTGTGCGGCGGCGCAGACCTGGTCCACGAGTGCGCCGAGTCCGGTGCGCCCGAGGGCCCTGAGGGTGGTGGCGATCTTGAGGACGTCGGGGCGGCGGGTGGTGCGCAGGGAGCGGCCGAGGAGGTCGGGCAGTCCGGCGTCGGTGTCGTCCTCGGCGTTGAGGTACTCGGCGGTGTGTGCGAGGGGCGTGAGGCGGGCCGTGTCGGCTACGGCGAGGAGTCCGGCCGCGACGGGCTGCCAGCCGAGTTTGTGCAGGTCGAGGGTGACGGAGTGGGCGCGGTCCAGGCCCGCGAGGAGGCTTCTTCGTGAGCGGCTGAAGAGCAGCGGGCCGCCGTACGCGGCGTCGATGTGGAGCTCGGCGCCGTGGTGCCCGGCGACCTCGGCGATCGCCGCGAGCGGGTCGATGCGGCCGGTGTCGGTGGTGCCCGCGGTGGCGACGACGAGCACGGGGCCGGGCAGCTTGGTGAGGGCGTCGTTCAGGGCGGCGATGTCGTGGACCGGGACGGTGACGGGGCCGGGCAGCCCCAACAGCCAGGCGGCGCGGCGTACGGAGTGGTGTGCGGAGTCGGCGCAGACGACCTTCACCGCGGTGCTGTGGCGTTCGCGGGCGAGGAGGAGGGCGAGCTGGTTGGACTCGGTGCCGCCGGTGGTGACGAGGGCGGCGGGGGCGGGAGCGCGCGGGTAGACCTCGGCGGCCACGGCCCGGGTGAGGGCTGCTTCGAGCGCGGAGGCGGCCGGGGCCTGGTCCCAGGAGTCCATCGACGGGTTGAGCGCGGAGGCGGCGAGGTCGGCGGCGACGGCAAGTGCGAGGGGCGGGGTGTGGAGGTGGGCCGCGCACAGGGGGTCGGCGGGGTCGGCCGAGCCGTGGGCGACGGCGCGGACGAGGGTGTGGAGGGCCTCTTCGGGGCCGCGGCCCTCGTCGGGGAGGGCGTCGCCGAGGGCGTCGCGCAGCCGCGTGGTGACGGCGTCGGGTCCGCCGCCGGGCAGAGGGCCGCCGCGCGCCTCGGCGCCTTCCCGGAGAGCGCCGAGCACGACGCGCAGCAGCGGCCGCAGGTCGTCGGGGCCGGCGAGGCCGCCGGCGAGGGGCGGTGGCGGCGGCGTGGGCATGCGGAGTCCTTCGTGACGGATCGCGGCGGTGGGCGGGGTGCGCCCGGCAGGCTCAACGATCCGGACGGGAAGGGGTATTGGGTGGGGGGCGGGCTGTGGGGCGAGGTGTTTTCCTCTGCCCGCCCCTTCCCGAAACCGGGGCAAGCCCGGACCCCGGTACGGGCGGGAGGCCGGGGTTGCCTCGCGTGGCAGGAGTGTCCTCAAGCGCCGGACGGGCTGGTTCGCCGCTGCGCGGAACGCCGGCTCGTGGCGGAGCCCCGACGGGGGCGTGGGCGCACCGGGGGCGTGGGCGCACCGGGCCCTAGCGTCCGACTGGGAAACATCAGCCCCGGCGGGGCCAGCCCTGCGGGCCACACCCGGCCCCGCCGGGGCACAGGCTGACCGGCCGGGAGCCAGTCAGCCCGTCGGGGGCTCGGCGCGGAGACCGACGGAGACGTCGGCACACGAGCCCCGCCGGCCCCCAACAGGAGTACATCCACCGCCCGCCGGGGGCCAACAGCCCTGCGGGCCACACCCGACCCCGCCCCGTACCCGCCCGCCGGCGCACAGCCAGCCCGCTCCGGAACCCCATCCAGCCCGGCCGGCACCTCCCCACCCGCCGGCGACTGAGGCGCAGGGGGCTCGGCGCGGAGACCGACGGAGACGTCGGCACACGGTCCCCGCCGGCGCCCAACCGGGACACGTCAGCCCCGCCGGGGCCATCAGCCTCACAGGCCACAGCCATCCCGCCGGGTACCGGCCCGCCGGCGCACAGCCAGGCCCGCACCTCCAGGCACGCCGGCATTCCGGCCCCGCCGGCGCCCAGCCGGACCCGCCCGGCACCTCCGGGCGCGGGGGCTCAGGGCGGGCCCCGGCGGGGGCGTGGGCACACCCGCCTCGGGTGTGTCAGGCGCCGCGGATGTGCAGGGCCCTTCGGAGGTCGTCCAGCTGGTCCACCAGCTTGCGGCGCAGGGCCGGGATCGGTGAGGACTCGCGCAGGCAGTCCTCACCCAGGCGCAGCGACTCCGCGTCGACCGCGTGGAGCGGGAAGGCGTACCTGCCCGCGGCCTCGGCGATCGCCGGGCCGCGGCGGGCGGCGACCGCGACCGCGTCGGGGTAGTAGCGGGGGACGTACTCCCATACCAGCGCTGCCTGTTCGGGCTGCCAGAAGCCCTGGGCCGTCGCCGTGAAGAGGTAGTTGGACAGGTCGTCCGTCTCGAAGAGCCGGGACCAGGCCGCCGCCTTGGCCTCCGGTGTCGGCAGGGCGGCGCGGCAGCGGGCCGCGCCCTCCTGGCCGGTCGCGCTCGGGTCGCGGTCGAGTTCGGCCGCGATCTCCTTCTCGCCGACCGCGCCGAGGACGGCGAGGCGCGTGAGGATGCGCCAGCGCAGCTCGGGGTCGAGTTCGGGCCCGCCGGGGACGCTGTCGTCGGCGAGCCACTCCTGGATGGACGCGGGCTGGGACGCCGCGTCGATGAAGTGGCGGACCGCCGTCAGCCGCAGGCCGGGGTCGCTGCCGTCCTCCGTGTGGCGCAGCACGGCGCGGCAGGTGTCGGTGAGTGTGGCGAGCGCGGCGGGGCGCTGCTCCGCGGGCAGGTAGCAGTCGGCGATCTGTCCGGACGCGAAGGCGAGGACTCCCTGGACGACGGCGAGGTCGGTCTCCCGGGGCACGTGCGCGCGGGCGGCCTGGAGGTAGGCGGTGGGGGCCAGTTCGCCGTCGCGGACCATGTCGCGGGCCGCGTTCCACACCACGGCGCGGGTGAGCGGGTCGGGGATGCCGGAGAGGGAGCCGAGTGCGGTGGCCCAGGACTCGGTGTCGAGGCGGACCTTGGCGTAGGTGGTGTCGCCGTCGTTGAGGACGATGAGCGCGGGGCGGCGGCCGGGGTGGATGTCGTGCTCGGTGCGCGGCACGTCCACGTCGATGCGGTCGCGCAGGACCAGCCGGCCCGGTTCGATCGGGTCGGTGTCGAAGGCGCCGACGGCGATGCGGTGGGGGCGGCTGCCGTCGTGCTCGATGCCGAGCGTCCAGCCGCCGGCGGTCTCGGTGACGTTCGGGGTGAGGGTGTCGACGCCGGTGGTGCGCAGCCATTGGGCCGCCCAGGTGTGCACGTCCCGGTCGGTGGCCTCGGCGAGGGAGTCGATGAAGTCGGCGAGGGTGGCGTTGGAGAACTTGTGCCGGGCGAAGTGGATGTTGATGCCGGCGAGGAAGTCCTTCTCCCCCAGCCAGGTCACGAGCTGGCGCAGGGCGGATGCGCCCTTGGCGTAGGAGATGCCGTCGAAGTTGAGCATCGCGGACGCGGTGTCGGGCACGGCGTCCGGGTCGGGGGCGACGGGGTGGGTGGAGGGCCGCTGGTCGGCGTCGTAGCCCCACGCCTTGCGAGTGATGCCGAAGTCGACCCAGGTGTCGGTGAAGCGAGTGGCCTCGGTGAGCGTCTGGTAGCCCATGTACTCGGCGAACGACTCGTTGAGCCAGATGTCGTCCCACCACTTGAGGGTGACGAGGTCGCCGAACCACATGTGGGCCATCTCGTGGGCGATGACCATGGCGCGGGTCTGGCGCTGGGTGTCGGTGACGGCGGAGCGGTAGACGAATTCGTCACGGAAGGTGACGAGTCCGGGGTTCTCCATGGCGCCGGCGTTGAACTCGGGCACGAAGGCCTGGTCGTAGGAGTCGAAGGGGTACGGCTCCTCGAACTTCTCGTGGTACCGGTCGTAGCACTGGCGGGTGATCTCGAACAGTTCGTCCGCGTCGGCGTCGAGGTGGGCACCGAGCGAGCGGCGCACATGGAGGCCGAAGGGCAGCCCGGCGTGCTCGGTGCGGACCGAGTGCCAGGGGCCGGCGGCGACGGCCACGAGGTAGGTGGACAGCAGCGGGGTGGGGGCGCAGGTCCAGCGGCCGTTGCCGTCGTGGGTCGCGATGCTGTTGCCGAGGACGGTCCAGCCCTGCGGCGCGGTGACGGTGAGGCCGAAGACGGCCTTGAGATCGGGCTGGTCGAAGGCGGCGAAGACCCGCTGGACGTCCTCCAGGAACAGCTGGGTGTAGACGTACTCCTCGCCGTCGGTCGGATCGGTGAAACGGTGCATGCCTTCGCCGGTCCGGGAGTAGCGCATGCTCGCGTCGATGCGCAGCTCGTGTTCACCGGCGGTGAGGCCGGTCAGCGGGTAGCGGTTGCCGTCGAGCGCGGCGGGGTCGAGTGACTGTCCGTCCAGGGTGAGGCAACGCAGTTCGGCGGGCTTGAGTTCGACGAAGGTGTCCCCGGCCGCGCGTGCCGTGAACCGGATCACGGTCCGGGAGTCGAAGGTCTCTTCGCCGGTGGTCAGATCGAGGTCGATGCTGTAGCGGTGTACGTCGATCAGCCGGGCTCGGGTCTGCGCTTCGTCGCGCGTCAGTACGGACATGGGAGCCATGCTGCCCGATGGCCCTGGGACGGCACAGGGGGGTGTGTTCCGCTGTCAGCGCACACTGTCCGCCACGTTCGCGGCACACCGGGACGTCGGCTTCACGGCACAACGGTCACGTCGGCTTCACGCAGCACCGCGCGTCGGATTCGCGGCGCACCGGGACGTCGGATTCGCGGAACACCGGGACGTCCGGCATCGTCGCCCAGCCGGCCATTCCGCGCCGTCTATGAGCGGACGCGGCACGCAGGGACATGAACGCCGCACCGCGGCCCGGTGCGCCGGTCGGGGTCAGGCCCGCAGGTAAGTGAGGACGGCCAGGACCCTGCGGTGGGTCTTGTCCGTCGGAGGCAGGTCCAGTTTGGTGAGGATGTTACCGATGTGCTTGCCGATCGCGGCTTCGGACACCACCAGTTCCTTGGCGATCGCGCCGTTGGACCTTCCCTCGGCGATCAGTGCCAGCACCTCGCGTTCGCGCGGGGTGAGCCGCTCCAGCGGATCGCGGCGGCGGCGCAGCAACTGGCGCACCACCTCGGGGTCGACCACCGTCCCGCCGTCCGTCACCTTGTGCAGGGCTTCCACGAAACCCTCGACCTGGCCGACCCGGTCCTTGAGCAGATAACCGACGCCCGATCCGTCGCCGGAGTCCAGGAGTTCGGCGGCGTACGTCCGTTGCACGTACTGACTGAGGACCAGGACCGGGAGTGCGGGGCGCTTCTCGCGCAGCCGCACTGCCGCGTGCAGGCCCTCGTCCTGGAAACCGGGCGGCATGCGTACGTCCGTCACCACGATGTCGGGGGCATGCTCCTCGACCGCGGCGATCAGTGCCTGTGCGTCTCCGACGGCCGACACCACCTCGTGGCCGCAGCGGCTGAGCAGGCCGATGAGCCCTTCCCGCAGCAGCACGCTGTCTTCGGCCAGCACTACGCGGAGCGATCGGCCGCCTTGGTCAACTCGCAAGGAAACTCCACACGCAACAGAGTCGGTCCACTCGGCGGACTGGTCAGGGAAAGTCTGCCATCCAGGACCGACACCCGGTCCGCGAGACCGGTGAGGCCGCTGCCCGCCGAGGGGTCCGCGCCGCCGCAGCCGTCGTCGCGCACCTCGAGGAACAGGCGTCCGTCGCGATGACCGCCGCTCACCTGCGCGCGGTCGGCCCCGCTGTGTCTGGCAACGTTGGCCAGCGCCTCGCAGACCACGAAGTACGCTGCGGACTCGACCGCCTGGGTCGGCCGGCCAGGCAGTTCGAGGTCGACGTCGACGGGGACCACGCAGCGGTCGGCGGCGTCGGCGACCGCGGCTTGAAGGCCGTAGTCCGTGAGTACCTTGGGGTAGATGCCGTGAATGAGCTCGCGCAGCTCCACGAGCGCCTTGCCCGCCTCCTCCTGGGCCTTGGTGAGCTGGTCGGCGAGCGGGCCGGGCGGGGCATCGAGGCGGGCCAACCCGAGGGCCATCGTCAGTGCCACAAGGCGCTGTTGGGCGCCGTCGTGCAGATCGCGCTCGATACGGCGCCGCTCGGCCTCGAAGGCATCCACCAGCCGGGCACGGGAGTGGGCCAGTTCGACCACCTTGGCGCCGAGCTCGCGCTCGCGGGAGGCGATCAGCAGCCGGGCCAGCTCGGCGCGGGCGCCCGCCGTGGCACCGAGCGCATAAGCGCCTAGGCACATCAGGAGCAGGCCCAGTACGGCGACTCCGAATGCGGTCGGCCAAGTGGTGACCGTCCACTGCTTGAGCACCTTCGCCTCGTGGCCGTCGCCGACGGTGGTCATCAGCAGCGGGGTGGCGACCATGGACAGCGGGAAGAGCAGGGCGACCGTGATCGCCAGGGCGTCGACCGGCCACAGCAGCCCGGCGAACAGCAGCGCGTACCCGAGCTCCCGCCAGGTCGCCTGCTCGCGCAGCCGGGTGGTCAGCCAGGCCCACAGACCCGGCGCGGTCGGCACCTGGTGCGGGCCGGACACCGGATCGCGGTCGATCAGGCGCAGCCGGCGCCGCTCCACCCCGGCCACCGGGATCCCGCTGAGGGCGACCAGGACGAGCAGGGGCAGTCCCACCAGGGCGATGGCAAGCGCACCGCAGACCGCTGCCACCGTCACGATCCCCACCAGGCTGGCGACGCCGGTCGCCGCGCCGGTGAGCAGATACCCGGCGGAGCGCCAGGGCCAGGGCGACAGCAGGAAGCCCGGCCGGGACATGGCCTGCCACACGTTCCGAGGGTGCATGTGCATGACCGTAAGGGGCCGCATCGGTCGGTGCCATCGGTCCAGTGTCCGTAACGGGGGTAGGCCTGGCCCTACCCCAGGTCTCGTTCCGGCCGTACTGCGTCACCAGGGGCATCCGCGGTTTCGTGGAGGCACCAACGAGCCAACGGGCGAAGGAGCAGGTGCTGGTGGGGGAACATATGAGCAACAACGCGATCCGATTGCGTTCCGTAACCCGGCGGTACGGCTCGGGCGGCACCTTCGTCACCGCCCTCGACCAGGTATCGCTGGCCTTCCCGAGGGGGACGTTCACCGCCGTGATGGGCCCGTCCGGGTCCGGCAAGTCGACCCTGTTGCAGTGCGCCGCGGGCCTGGACCGGCCCACGTCGGGCTCGGTCACCGTGGGCGACACGGAGCTGAGCAGGCTGAGCGAGACGAAGCTGACTTTGCTGCGCCGCGAGCGCATCGGCTTTGTGTTCCAGGCGTTCAACCTGCTGCCCTCGCTGACCGCCGAGCAGAACGTGGCCCTGCCGCTGCGGCTGGCCGGCCGCCGCCCGAAGAAGGCCCAAGTGCGCGAGGTGCTCCAACAGGTCGGACTCGGCGACCGGGCGCGGCACCGGCCGACGGAGATGTCCGGCGGTCAGCAGCAGCGGGTTGCCCTGGCCCGTGCCCTGATCACCCGCCCCGAAGTGCTGTTCGGCGATGAGCCGACCGGCGCGCTCGACTCGCAGACCAGCCGCGAGGTGCTGACCCTGCTGCGCGGCATGGTCGACCGGGACGGCCAGACGATCATCATGGTCACCCACGACCCCGTCGCCGCCTCCTACTCCGACCGCGTCGTCTTCCTCGTCGACGGCCGTGTCAACGGTGAGCTGATCGGCGCCTGTGCCGAGGACATCGCGGCGCGCATGACCAAGCTCGAGGCGGTGCCGTGCTGAGCACCGCGCCGCGCACCCTGCGCACCCGCTGGGTCACCTTCGTCGGCGGTTTCGTCGCCCTCTCCCTGGGCGTGGCGCTGATCGCCGTCATGGGGCTGGCCCTGGCGTCCTCGCTGGACGCACCCGACCGGGGGCCGGAGCGGTTCGCCGCCGCGCCGGTCGTCGTCAAGGGTCAGGACACCATCGAGGTGCCCACCTCGATCGGCGACCGCACCCAGAAGCTCGCGCAGCCGCGTGCCGTGCCCGACGACGCGGTCGCGAAGCTGCGGGACCTCGGGATGATCGTCGAGGACCGGTCGTTCGCCGTGCGAGCCGAGGGCGGGCCCGCCGATCTGGTGGGCCACCCCTGGTCCACCGCAGCCTTCGCGCCGTACGAGCTCGACGCGGGACGCACGCCCGAGGCCGCCGACGAGGTCGTCGTCAGCGGCGACTGGGCCCGTCCGGGCAGCCGGGTGCGGACCGACGGCGGCACCGTGCGCGTCGTCGGCACCGTGGCCCGGCTGGGCTTCGAGAACGCCGTGTTCTACACCGACACCCGCGCCGCCGCACTGTCGCCGCGCAGGCTCCAGCTCGTGGTCGACGCCGATGCGGCGGCCGTGCGCGAGGCGGTGCGCGGCAGCGAGGGCGTCCAGGTCCTCACCGGGGACGCACGCCGGTACGCCGACGCCGACCCCGACCGGGACAGCGAGGCCCTCACCGCGATGAACGCCATGTTCGGCACGGCCGGCGGCGTCACCGGGTTCGTGTCAGTGTTCGTGGTGGCCTCGACCTTCGCGTTCGCGGTGGCCCAGCGGCGCCGCGAGTTCGGGCTGCTGCGCACCGCCGGGGCGACCCCCGGGCAGATCCGCCGCATGGTCGTCTGCGAGGCGCTCGCGGTCGGTGTGCTCGCCTCGGCCGCCGGCTGTGCACTCGGTTCCCACGGGGCTCCGAAGCTCGCCGAGTGGGCGGTCGACGAGGGCCTCGCGCCCCGCTGGTTCACCATCGGCGACTACACCTGGCCCTACCACATGGCGTTCTGGACGGGCCTGTTCGTGGCCCTGTGCGGCGTGCTGGCCGCGTCCTGGCGGGCGGGGTGCACCGGTCCCGCCGAGGCGCTGCGCGAGGCGTCCGTGGACACCCGGACGATGACATGGGGCCGCCGGCTGTTCGGCGCGGCCCTGCTGATCACCGCCGTGGTGACGCCGGCCCTGGCCCTGGTGATGAACCCGGGCGACCTGCTGCAGCGCAAGACCTATGTGAGCCGGCCGATGCTGCTGATCACCGCGGTCGCCCTGCTCGCGCCGGTGCTGGTGCGGCCACTGGCCCGGCTGATCGCCTGGCTGCCGGCCCAACTGCCGGGTGCCGGCGGGATGCTGGTGCGGGAGAACGCCACCGCCGGGGTGCGCCGAACCGCCGCCGTCGCGGCGCCCGTGCTGGTCACGGTGGCGCTGGCGGGCTCATTGCTGGGCGCCACCGCGACCCTCGATGAGGCGAAGGCCACCGAGGTGCGCGAGCAGACGGCCGCCGACTTCGTGGTCACTCCGGCGGTCGGTGCCGGCTTCGACGATGGGACGCTGCGGCGGCTTCAGGCCGTGTCCGGTGCCGAGGTCTCGGCGAGCTCGTCGAGCGCCGTGTACGTCCTGGAGGAGGGCGTGGCGCTCATCAGGTCCGATGCCAGGGCTGTCGAGCCGGAACCGCTCGCGGCGACAGCTCGTCTCCCTCTCGCCGCAGGGAAGGTGACCGACCTGGACGACGACTCGATCATCGTCAACGAGGAGTGGGAGAAGCACACCGTGGGCGAGCGGGTGGACGTGTGGCTCGGCGACGGAACGAGGAGTCACTGAAGATCGCCGCGGTCATGACTGTCGGCACCGGCAACAACGGCGTTTACGTCACCGCGCGCAACGCCCCCGCGGCGCCCGTCGACCGGGTCGAGGTACGCCTCGCGGACGGTGCCGACACGGGCACCGTGGCCGCAGGTCTGCGTCAGGCGGTGCGGGCGTCGGGCGGGGAGGTCCTCACCAGGGACGCCTGGGTGCGCGCGACGTACCCCGAAACCAACAGGACGACCCGGATGGGCTTCTTCCTGGTCCTCGGGATCGCCCTCCTCTACACCGGCATCTCGCTGGCCAACACGATGGTCATGGCGACCTCCGACCGGGTCCGCGAACTGGCTGTGCTGCGTCTGGCCGGCGCCACCAGGTGGCAGGTGCTGCGGCTGGTGGGCGCCGAGGCGCTGGTGGTGGTCATGGTCGGCGGGCTGCTGGGAGCGCTGGTCGCCGGGCTCAACCTGGTGGGCCTCTGGAGCGCGCTGGGCCTGCTCTCGGTGCGGACGTCCATCGAGATCCCGTGGGCGACGCTCGCGGCGGCTGTGGGCGCCTGCGCGGTGCTCGCCGTGATCTCGGCGGTCGCTCCGGCCGGCCTCTCCTCGCGCCGCAGGGCGGTGGAGCTGGCGGGCGTACGCGAGTGACCGCTGACCCGGCACCGGCCTGCCCGATGTGGCCTCCTGAGTCGCGAGGCGTGTGGTGAGGTCCTCGATCTCGCGTTCGAGCCGCGCCACCTGGGCCGCACGGCGTGCGCGGGCAGGGCCCGGCCCTACTCCTCGTTCGCCGGCGGGGGTCCGCTTGCGATGGTCTCGTGGTGGCGGATCACCTCGGCGATGATGAAGTTGAGCAGTTTCTCGGCGAACGCGGGGTCCAGGTTCGCGCTCTCCGCGAGCTGGCGCAGCCGCTCGATCTGGCGGGCCTCGCGAGCCGGGTCGGCGGGCGGCAGGTGGTGCTCGGCCTTGAGGTGGCCGACCTGCTGGGTGCACTTGAAGCGTTCGGCGAGCATGTGCACGACCGCTGCGTCGATGTTGTCGATGCTCTCGCGCAGGCGGGTCAGTTCGGCGCGCACGTTCTCGTCGATGTCCTTCGTGGTCATGGTCATGGAGCTTACGTCCAGCTACCGATGACGGTCGGGGGTGTTCAGGGTCCGGGACGCGGTCGCTCCAGCCGCCGGGGACGTTGCGTCCCTGCTGCTCGGGGAAGCGGGCGGGCGCGAGGCCGACCTGGCGGGTGAAGAGCCGGGAGAAGTAGGCCGGGTCCTCGTAGCCGAACCGCCGGGACACGGCCGCCACGGGCAGGTCGGTGGTCGCGAGGAGTTCCTTGGCGTGGCCCAGCCGGATGCCGAGGAGGTGGTCTTGGGGCTGCCTCCGGCACCGCGGCGCACGGCCGTGCGCAGTTCGGCGGGGGTCATGCCGTGCCGGGCCGCATGCTCGGCGACGGACAGGGGCTGGGCGGCGTCGCGGGCGAGAAGAGGAGGAAGCGGCCCTCTCCGAGCGGGTGCCGGGGCCGGCCGCCGTGGAGCTGTGGGTGGAGTCGCTGGGCCGGGTGAACTACGGGCCGCGACCGGCGAGCCGAAGGGCATCACGGGCGGGGTCCTGCACGAGCGGCAGTATCTGCACGGGGTACGGGCGCGGGGGCTGCGGCTGGACGCCTTCGAGGTGGCCGCGGTCGACCGGCTGCCGTGGCGGGATGCGCCCGGTGAGGGGGCCCGAGGACTGTTCCGGGGTGTCGCCGAGGTGGCGTCGCCGGGGGACGCCTGGCTCGAACTGCCCGGCTGGACGCGCGGTTTCGTGTGGGTCAACGGGTTCGGCCTGGGCCGGTACTGGTCGAAGGGTCCGCAGCAGGCGCTGTACGTGCCCGGCCCCGTGCTGCGCGCGGGTGGGAACGACGTGTGGGTGCTGGAGCTGGAGGGCTGTGCGGCGGACCGTGAGGTGCTGCTGCGCTGACGGCAGGCGGCCCTGTCGGCGGCGTGCGACAGGAGGGGTGCGGATGCGGCGGCGCGTGGCGGGGGTGCGCGGAAGTAGGGCGGGGCACACCGGGAGGCGCGCGGATGCGGTGCGGCGGCGCGCGGCGTGGCGGGGGTCGCGGAAGGGGGGCGGGCCCGTCGGCCCGACCCTCCCGGTGTGCTGACTGCCGCCGCCAGGGCTACAGCGTGGCGGCCGCGGACTTGATCGCGGTGGCGAACGTCGAGACCTCGGTGTAGACACCGGGGTAGTCCGCCCTGGCGCAGCCGTAGCCCCAGCTCACGATGCCGACCTGAATCCAGGCACCCGCGTTGTCCCGGCGGAACATGGGTCCGCCGGAGTCGCCCTGGCAGGTGTCGACGCCGCCCTGGTTGTAGCCGGCGCAGATCTCCTCACCCGCTATGAGTTCGTCGTACGCCTGCCCGCAGCTGGCGTCGGAGACGAACGGAACCTGTGCCTTGAGCAGGTAGCGCTGCTGCGGGCCGCCCTCGCGGGCCGCGCCCCAGCCGGCGACGGTGAACGTGCCGCTGTTGTACGCCGTCGTCTCGGCGATCTTCAGCGTGGGCAGGTTGATCGGCTGGGCAAGCTTGATCAGCGCCCAGTCCTTGCCGGAGCCGTTGTAGCCGGGGGCCTGGAGGACCTTGGTGGAGCGGACCTTGATGGCGCTGGGGCTCTGCAGGTCCACGACTCCGGCGGTCGCGGTGATGCTGGTGTTGTTGCCGGAGCCGCTCACACAGTGGGCGGCGGTCAGAACGATGTCCTTGGTGTAGAGCGCGCCGCCGCAGCCCATGGAGAGCCGGACCATGAACGGGAACTCGCCCTGGGCGGCGCGGGTGCCGCCGACGACGGGCGGGGCGGCGGCCGAGGCGGAGCTGGGCTGGAGGCTGATCGCGGCGAGCACGACGGCCCCGGCCACGGCGCATCTCTTGAGCACACGCAGAAGCTGCTTCAACGGACTGCCTTTCGTGGGGGGTTGAGAGTGCGCCTCGTTCGCACGCATGCGGCAGTACGGATAATGACATGCGCCCGACAAAGACGTGTGCCGGATTATCCGCACCGGATCAGCGGCCCCACAAGAAGCGTGTTTCGGCCATGTGCGAGGGCGCGGGCCGGCCTGGTCCCGAGGCCCTTCCCCAGCCCGGCCGTAGAGTTGAAAGCGGCCGACTGTCGTGTATGGGGGTACGGGACGTGGCGAACGGCAGCGAGGTGGTGCACGGGTTCCCGCACCTGGACACCGTGCGGTCGGCGGTCACCGCCCTGTACCGCCGGCTCTCGCCCGAGGGCGTGCACTCCTACGCCCCGAGCGTGCTGCCCGCCGACGTGGCCTTCGACGACCAGGACGATCTGCACCTGGGCGCCCAGCGGGTCGCCGGCGCTCTGGTCCGGCATCTGCGGCTGCCCAACGCGCGCATGATCGTGAGCTTCCGCGAGATGGAACACGCCGCGAGCGTCGAACTGGCCGCGGGCCCCGAGTACTTCATCGAGCTGAACGACCGCTTCCGCACGCACCGGCGCGACATCGGCGCCGCTCTCGCCCACGAGATCACCCATGTGCTGCTGCACCGGCTCGGGCTCTCCTTCCCCGGCCGGCGCGACAACGAGATCCTCACCGACACGGTGACCACCTATCTCGGGGCGGGCTGGCTGCTGCTGGACGCGTTCCGCGAGGACGGCATGTCCAGCCAGAAGCTGGGCTATCTCACCCCGGAGGAATTCGGCTACGTGCTCGCCGGGCGGGCCCTGACCTTCGGCGAGGACCCCTCGCCGTGGTTCACCAGCGCCGAGGGCTATTCCGCGTACACCGCCGGGCGCGCACAGGCGCTGCGTGACGCCCGGCGCCCTCCGCTCACCACCGCGGGCCGCCTCGCCCGCCACCGCTACGCCAAGGACCGCCGCCACGCGCTGGAGGATCCCGCGCGGCAGCACGCGGGCCAGGGCGCGTACGTCTTCGAGCCCGGCCCGGGCGGGATGCGGGTGTCCTTTCCGTGCACCACCTGCCACCAGCGCATCCGGGTGCCCGTCCGGGGCCGGGTGCGCGCCCGGTGCGGGCTGTGCCGGACGATTCTCGAATGCGACACCTGACACCGTCTCCGTAGGGTCGTGCCATGGACGACAGTCACGTGGACGAGGGCCGCACGGACCAGGGCACGGCGGACGGGGAGCGGGCGGACGCGCGCGGCTTGTTCGCAGCCGTGTACGAGGGCGACGACGACTCGGTGGTGCGGCTGCTGCGCGCGGGCGTTCCGGCCGACACCGTGGACGAGGACGGGCAGACGCCGCTGTACCTGGCGGCCGTGGAGGGCGAGACGGGCATCGTACGGCTGCTGCTGGCAGCGGGCGCCGATCCCGACCGGGCCTGCGGGCCGGAGAACGACGACCTGCCGCTGTGCGGGGCGGCCGTCGGTGGCCACACCGGAGTCGTACGCGCCCTGCTCACCGCGGGCGCCACGCCCGACCGACGGGAACTGCTCGGCTTCACCGCGCTGACCTGGGCGGTGGGCCAAGGGCACGCGGAGACGGCGGAGGCGCTGCTGGAGCACGGAGCCGACCCGGACCTGACCTGTCCGAGCGGCGAGCCCCCTTTGGTGGTCGCGGCCCGGCGCGGGTCCCCGTCGACCGTGCGTGCGCTGCTGCGACACGGCGCGAGCGCCCGGGCCAAGGCGCTGGAGGAGGCCCGCCGCTGGCTGACGCTGGATGTGGAGCAGCAGCTGCGCAAGAGTCTGCTGTCGCACGAGCCGGGGGCGGAGACCGTCTCGCGGCGGGTGGCGGAGGACGGCGGGGAGACGGTCGTCGTGGAGGTGCTGCGCGAGGGCGTACCGGCGGCGGGCAACGAACAGCAGACCGGGCATGGGGCCATCGCCACGCTCCTGGAGGAGGACCTCGGCATCCGCACCCCGTACGCGACCCTGGCGGAACGGGCCCTGCGCGAGGGCGACCCGGACCGGGACGACTGGATCGAGTCGGTGACGGTGCTGTGGCGGCGCGGCGACGAGGAGACGTTCCAGGCCGCGGCCGCGTGGTGCGCGAGCGACGATCCGCTGCACCAGGCGTTCGCGGCGGACATCCTGGGGCAGTTGGGATTCACCTACGGCGGCGCGGCAGGCAGCCGCACGGCGGACGGCGACACGGCGGACGGCCGCGCGGCGAATGGAGGCGCGGAGCTTCCCGCGCGGGACGGGGACGTACGAGGTGACGCGAGTCCACGGGACGCCGACAGGATCGTGCGGCCGTTCGCGGCGCGGGCGCTGCCCCTGCTGCGCGAGCTGTCCCGGGAGGCGCGCGATGCCGAGCTGATCCAGGCGGCGGTCACGGCGCTCGGCCACCACGCGGACCCCTCGGCCCTGAACGACGTCCTGCGGCACGCCGGGCACCAGGACGCGGCGGTCCGTCACCGGGTGGCACTCGCGCTGTGCGGCCTGGTCCCCGGCGACCACGCCGAGGCGATCGCCGCCCTGATCACGCTCAGCCGGGACCCGGCCGACGCGGTCAGGGACTGGTCCACGACGGCGCTGGCCGAACTGGACGCCGACACCCCGGAGATCCGTGAGGCGCTGGCGGCCCGGCTCGACGATCCCGACGCGGACACCGCCGCGGAGGCGGCACGCGGACTGGCGATCCGTCAGGATCCACGTTCTGTGGCTGCGTTGGTGCGCCTCCTCGCCGACGGGGACTCCGCGAGCCCGGCGCACGGTACGGCGACAGACGCGGTACGGCACATCAGGGACGACCGGCTGAGGCGGCGCCTGGAGGCGACGGTGCCGCGACGGCCCTAGCGGCCTGCCCGGGAGCGGGACCACGACGGACCCGGCGGCCTGCCTGGGAGCAAGACCACGCAAGACCCGGCGGCTTACCCCAAGCACGACCACGACGGACCCGGCGGCCTGCCCGAAGCACGACCTCCGGCGCCGCCGAGCCGCGCACGGACCCGACGGCCTGAGCGCTCAGCGGACCCGGGCCCCGCGGACCGGCCCCCGGGGCTGAGGGCTCACAGGAGTCTGAGTTTGCCCGGTGCCGCTTCCTCGAAGACCGTCACCAACCAGTCGAAGACGGTGGGGCCCTGTCCGGCGCGGGCGCGCGCGAGCCGGGCGAGGATCTCGGCACGGCTGTCGGGGCCCGCGCGCCGGGCGCGCAGGCCCAGCTGCCGTACGGTCTCCTCCCGGCCGAGAGCGCGGCGCGAGAGTTCGTGGTCGCGCCATTCGACGACGAAGTCGCCGTCGTCGGGGGTGCCCATGCCGCCGTGGAGGCAGTCCGCGAGGGCGTCGAGGTTGCGGCCGAAGTATCCGCCTGGTCCGTTGACGGCTTCGCCGATCACCGTCCAGAAGCTGTCCAGGTCGGTGACCTCCGCCCCGTCGATCACATAGGTGGTCGTCACGGAGCGGAGGATACCGGTCGCGGGCTGCCGTTCAGCGGGTCAGCAGCCGTGGTCGACGAGGTCGAACGACTCGTAGTGGTCGGCGGTGTAGTAGTCCTCCTGCTCCGTCTCTCCGGTGACGATCCGCCGTGCGCCGCGTGTGGGGGAGCCCGGCGTGACGACGGTGTACTCGTGGTAGTAGCCGGTCGACTGCGACGGCAGGATGCCCTCGCGGTTCTGGAAGACGGTGCCGTCCTGTTCGTAGGGGAACGGCCCGCCCTGCTCGATCAGGTCGAGCGTGTCGTGCGCCTGTGGGGGCAGGTCGGAGTAGCAGATGTCACCGACCGCTGTGGGGGCGGCGGGGGCGGCGGCGGCCTGGCCACCGAGGAGAAGGGCGGAGACGAGGGCGGCGACACCGCCGGCGGCAGCTATTCGTGGGGGGATTCGCATGGCAACCATTGATGCGCGTAGACCATGCCGCGTCAACGCCAACCCAGGCGAATTTCCCGGGAGTTCACTGCTCGCGGAGCGCCGGGCCGCAGGTCTTCACCTGTCGTCCGCAACTCGGTCGCCGACCGGGCACAACGTCACCGTGCGCCGTACACCGGTCCCGGCTCCGCCGCCTGCGCGAGCAGCTCGCGTACGGCTCCGCCCGCCTCGGCCGGTGTCCACCGGGCACCCCGGTCTGCGGTGGGGCCCGGTCGCCAGCCGTCCATGACGGTGATGCGCCCCGCTTCCGCCTCGAAGACGCGGCCGGTCACTCCGGCGCAGCCGGCGGAGCCGAGCCAGACCACGAGCGGTGAGACGTTCCCCGGCGCCATCGCGTCGAAACCGCCGTGCTCGGGGGCCGCCATCGTGCCGCCGAAGGTGTGCTCGGTCATCCGGGTGCGGGCGGCCGGGGCGATGGCGTTGACCTGGATGCCGTACCGCCCCATCTCGGCCGCCGCGACCAGGGTGAGCGCGAGGATCCCGGCCTTGGCCGCCGCGTAGTTGCCCTGGCCGACGCTGCCGAGCAGCCCGGCCCCGGAACTGGTGTTGACCACCCTGGCCACCGGCTCTCGCCCCGCCTTCGCCTCGGCCCGCCAGTGCGCCGCCGCGTGCTTGAGCGGCAGGAAGTGGCCCTTGAGGTGGACGCGCACGACTGCGTCCCAGTCGTCCTCGTCCAGGTTGACGAGCATCCGGTCGCGCAGGAACCCGGCGTTGTTGACCAGGGTGTCCAGCCGGCCGAAGGCGTCGACGGCGGCGGCGATCAGGGACGCCGCGCCGTCGGTGGTCGCGATGTCGCCCGCGTGCGCGATCGCCGTGCCGCCGGCCGCGGCGATCTCCTCGACGACCGCGCGGGCCGGATCGGCGCAGCCGCCCGCCCCGTGGAGCGAGACGCCGAGGTCGTTGACGACGACCTTCGCCCCGTGGGCGGCGAAGGCCAGCGCATGGGCACGGCCGAGGCCGCGCCCGGCTCCGGTCACGATCACCACACGTCCGTCGCACATGCCTGTCATGGCTTCTCTCCTCCCCGGTCGTCGCCGTCATCGGCTACTCCTGGTCCGCCTTGCCCCGTCCACGTGTCATGCGCCGTCGCGCCGCCGTCGGCGGGCCTCTTCCTCCGCGGATCCGCCTGGCAGGTCCACGGGTCCGCCCGGTTCCTCCGCGGAACCGCCCGGCAGATCCGCGGGTCCGCCCGGCAGATCCGCCCTGGACGCGTCGAGGAAGGCGGGCCGCTCGCCGCCGCCGTGCACGAGGAGGGACGCCCCGCTGATGTACGCGGCGCGCGGGGAGGCGAGGAAGACGGCCGCGTCGCCGGCGTCGGAGGGTTCGGCGAGCCGGCCCAGCGGCACGGTGCGGCCGACGGCGCCGATGCCGGCCTGGTCCCCGTAGTGCAGGGCGGACAGCTCGGTGCGGACCATGCCGAGCACCAGCGTGTTCACCCTGACCCGGGGCGCCCATTCGACGGCCATCGACCGCGCCAGGCTCTCCAGACCGGCTTTGGCGGCGCCGTACGCGGCGGAGCCCGGCGAAGGGCGCGTCCCGCTCACGCTGCCGATCATGACGATCGACCCGCGGGAGGCGTCCAGGTGCGGGCGGGCGGCGAGCGAGGCGGTCAGCGGTGCGACGAGATTGAGCTCGATCACGCGCGCGTGCCGCTCCGGGCCGGCCTCCCGGAGCAGCCGGTGCGGCGTGCCGCCCGCGTTGTTGACGAGGGTGTCCAGCCGTCCGTACCGCGAGGCGACGGTGGCGAAGAACTCCCCCACGGCTGCCGCGTCCCGTACGTCCAGTCCGATGAACTCCACGCCGGGCAACGGCACTTCGGGCGGTCGGCGGGCGCACGCGACGACGGTGGCACCCGCCCGCGCGAACGCGCCCGCGATGCCCGCACCGACACCGCGCGTGCCGCCGGTGACGACGGCGACCCTCCCGTCCAGCTCCATCGACTGCTACCTTTCTCACCTAACAAACGTTTGGTGGAAGGTAGATGATCCGCTCATGACTGTCTCCACCGCAAGCCCGCGGACGGGCATTCGCGTCGTCACCGTCGACTTCCCGCCCGTCAACGCCCTTCCCGTACAGGGCTGGTACGACCTCGCCGACGCGGTGTGCGCCGCTGGGCGCGACCCGGACGTCCGCTGTGTGCTCCTCGCCGCCGAGGGCCGCGGATTCAACGCGGGCGTGGACATCAAGGAGTTGCAGCGGGACAACGGCCACCGGGTCCTGCTGGACGTCAACCGCGGCTGCGCGGAGGCGTTCGCCGCCGTCCACGAGTGCGAGGTGCCCGTCGTCGCCGCCGTCCACGGTTTCTGCCTGGGCGGCGGCATCGGCCTCGTCGGCAACGCGGACGCGATCGTCGCCTCGCAGGACGCCGTCTTCGGACTGCCCGAACTGGACCGCGGCGCGCTCGGCGCGGCCACCCACCTGGCGCGGCTGGTGCCCTGGCATCTGATGCGCGCCCTGTACTACACCTCGCGGACCGCGACCGCCGCCGAACTGCAGGCACACGGCTCGGTGTGGCGGACCGTCCCGCGCGGCGACCTCCTCTCCGCGGCCCTGGAGCTGGCGCAGGAGATCGCCCGGAAGGACGGGACGCTGCTGCGTCTCGCGAAGGCCGCGATCAACGGCATCGACCCCGTCGACGTACGCCGCAGCTACCGCTTCGAGCAGGGCTTCACCTTCGAGGCGGAGCTGAGCGGTGCGGGCGGGCGCGTGCGCGGCAGGTTCGGCGGCGACCACGGCCTGGCGGACGCCCGCGAGGAGGCGCGGCATGAGTGACAAGACCATGACCGCCGACGAGGCGGTGTCGAGGCTGCGCAGCGGGATGACGGTCGGCATCGGCGGATGGGGCTCGCGCCGCAAGCCGATGGCCCTGGTGCGTGCGCTGCTCCGGTCCCGGATCACCGATCTCACCGTGGTCTCGTACGGCGGCCCCGACGTGGGCCTCCTCGCCGCCACCGGACGCATCCGCCGCCTGGTGACCCCCTTCGTCACCCTGGACTCCGTACCGCTGGAACCGCACTACCGGGCGGCGCGCGAGCGCGGGGCGTTCGAGCTGACGGAACTCGACGAGGCCATGTTCATGTGGGGCCTGCACGCCGCCGCCAACCGGCTGCCCTTCCTGCCGGTCCGGGCCGGGCTCGGCTCCGACGTGATGACGGTCAATCCGGGGCTGCGCACGGTCACCTCGCCGTACGACGACGGGGAGACGTTCGTCGCCGCGCCCGCGCTGCGCATGGACGCGGCGCTGGTCCACCTGAACCGCTGCGACCGGCTGGGCAACGGCCAGTACCTCGGCCCCGACCCGTACTTCGACGATCTGTTCTGCGAGGCCGCCGACACCGCGTACGTCTCCTGCGAGCGGCTCGTCGGGACCGCCGAGTTGAGCAAGGGCGCCGTGCCGCAGACGCTGCTGGTCGCCCGGCACTCGGTCACCGGGGTCGTCGAGGCGCCGAACGGCGCACACTTCACCTCCTGTGCCCCCGACCACGCCAGGGACGAGGAGTTCCAGCGGATGTACGCGACGACGCCCTGGGCCGACTTCTCGGCGCGTTTCCTGTCCGGGGACGAGCGCGCCTACCGGTCGGCCGTCCGGGCCTGGCACGAGGAGCGGACATGAGCGTCACCAGGGCCGAGCACTGTGTGATCGCCTGTGCCGAGGCGTGGCGCGGCGCGGGCGAGGTGCTGGCGAGCCCGATGGGCCCGATCCCTTCACTCGGGGCGCGTCTGGCCAGGCTCACCTTCTCCCCCGAACTGCTGCTGACCGACGGCGAGGCGATGCTCCTCGCCCCGGACGGCACGGTGGAGGGCTGGCTGCCGTACCGCAGGCATCTCGCCCTGGTCACCGGCGGGAAGCGGCACGTGATGATGGGCGCGAGCCAGCTCGACCGCTACGGCAACCAGAACATCTCCTGCGTCGGAGACTGGCGAAGGCCCCGCCGGCAGCTCCTGGGGGTGCGCGGCGCACCGGTCAACACCCTCAACCATCCCACCAGTTACTGGATCCCCCGGCACTCGGCGCGGGTCTTCGTCGAGCGGGTCGACATGGTGTGCGGCGTGGGGTACGACCGGGCGGCCGGGGCGCGCTTCCACCGGGTCGAGCGGGTCGTGAGCAATCTGGGCGTCTTCGACTTCGCCACCCCCGACCACTCGATGCGGCTGGTATCGCTGCACCCCGGGGTGACGGTCGACGAGGTCCTCGAAGCGACGGGCTTCCCGCCGGCGATCCCCGATGAGGTGCTCTTCACCCGCGACCCCTCCGCCGACGAGCTGCGGCTGATCCGTGGGGTCCTCGACCCGGACGGCGTACGCGAGCGGGAGGTGCGGTCCTGATGGAGACCGCGCTCACCCGGCTGACCGGAGTGCGTCACCCCGTCGTCCAGACCGGCATGGGCTGGGTCGCGGGCCCGCGACTGGTCACGGCGACGGCGCGCGCCGGAGCACTGGGCGTCCTCGCCTCGGCGACCATGACGACGGACGAGCTGCGGGCCGCCGTACGCGAGGTGAGGTCCCGCACGGACGCGCCGTTCGGCGTCAACCTTCGCGCCGACGCGGCGGACGCGGGCGAGCGGGTCAGGATCATCGTCGAGGAGGGCGTACGGGTCGCGTCGTTCGCGCTGGCCCCGTCCCGGGAGCTGATCGCCGAACTCAAGGAGGCGGGCGTGGTGGTGATGCCGAGCGTCGGGGCGCGGCGGCACGCCGAGAAGGTGGCGGCGTGGGGCGCGGACGCGGTGATCGTGCAAGGGTGCGAGGGCGGCGGGCACACCGGGGGCGTGGCGACGAGCGTGCTCCTCCCCCAGGTCGTGGACGCGGTCGACATCCCCGTCGTCGCCGCTGGCGGGTTCCACGACGGGCGCGGACTGGTCGCGGCGCTCGCGTACGGCGCGTCGGGCGTCGCCATGGGCACCCGCTTCCTGCTGACGTCCGACTCGACGGTCCCGGACGAGGTCAAGGCGCGCTACCTGGCGGCGCGCGTCGAGGACGTGACGGTGACGAGGGCGGTCGACGGGCTGCCGCACCGGATGCTCCGCACCGACCTGGTCGCCTCGCTGGAGGGCGCGGGTCGCATGATGTCCCTGGCACGGGCCCTGCGCAGGGCGTCCGCGTTCCGCCGGCTGTCAGGCGTGACCTGGCGCCGGATGATCGGTGAGGGCCTGGCGATGAGGCGCGGCAGGGACCTGAGCTGGCCTCAGGTTCTGCTCGCGGCCAACACCCCCATGCTGCTGCGCGCCTCGATGGTCGAGGGCCGCACGGACCTCGGCGTCATGGCGTCGGGCCAGGTGGCGGGCGTGATCGACGACCTGCCGAGCTGCGAGGAACTGATCGGCCGCGTGATGCGTGAGGCCTCGGAGATCCTGGCGGGGCTGCCGCGGCCGTGACGGGGAACGGGGAGGGCGGGGCGCCGGGGGGTGCCCCCAGGGCCTGGCCACGAACGCGGTACGCCGGCGGTGGGGCCGCGTCCGCTGGAGCAACCGGACCGCGGTTGCGGCACGACAGGTCTGCCTGGCCGACGGCACGTTGGGACCGCCGGGCCGCAGCGGTCGTTCGGGCAAGCGGGTCGGGAGCGTACGGGGAGACCCCCGAAGTCCTCCACGCATCGTCTTGGAGAGATGCCGGACAGCTCGCCGGCCCGACGCCACGTCCCGCCTCCGCCGGAGGCCCGGGGACCGCAACGGGGTGCCTCCACGAGCGGACCATCCCGGACTCGTGCCCGATCCAACGGCCCCTCTACAGGCTGGAGTCGTCGCAGGCGGGTGTCGCTCCCCCGGCCCTCGACCGAGGGTGGGGGGGCAGGCCGGGGTCCGAACGTCTGTTGCCGCCCGGCCGAGGCTCCCCGCGGCCGAGGGGCCATCAGGGGCCGCGCTGCCGAAGGCTGAAGGCTCCCGCGGCCGTGAAGTCGCCGCGGGAGTGTCAGTCGTGCGGGCCTGGAGGTCGACCAGCCCCGCTCAAGAAGCCCGGGTCAGGCTCCGGCGCCGCCACCGCGACGCGCACGGCTGCGGCCGGCGGAGCCGCCCTGCGCACGACCACGCCCAGTCGGCTCACCCTGCGCACGACCGCGACCGGCCGAATCGCCCTGCGCGCGACCACGCCCGGCCGAATCGCCCTGCGCACGACCACGCCCGGCCGAATCGCCCTGCGCACGACCACGGCCCGTGGATTCACCCTGCGCACGACCACGGCCCGTCGACTCACCCTGCGCACGACCACGCCCGGTCGGCTCGGTGTGCGACGCCCGTGGGGCGTCCGTGCGGCGGCGGGCAGGCCGGCGGCGGGCTGCCGTCCCGGACTTCTCCGCCGGGGCCGGCGGCTGCGGGACCTCGATCGTCACCGCCACGCCGGACGGTTCACGCGCACCGGTGAGGCGGGCCAGCTCCTCGTCGCTGGACTTGATCCTCGCGGTCCTCGGTTCTATCCCCGCGTCCGCCATCAGCCGTGTCATCTCGCGGCGCTGCTCCGGCAGCACCAGGGTCACGACGCTGCCGGACTCACCGGCGCGGGCGGTGCGCCCGCCCCGGTGCAGGTAGTCCTTGTGGTCGACCGGCGGATCCACGTTGACGACCAGGTCGAGGTCATCGACATGGATGCCGCGCGCCGCGACGTTGGTCGCGACCAGCGCGGTGACCTGCCCGTTCTTGAACTGGTCCAGCGTGCGGTTGCGCTGCGGCTGCGAACGGCCGCCGTGCAGGGCCGCCGCCGGGACGCCGCTGGCCAGCAGCCGCTTGGTGAAGCGGTCGGCGCTCCGCTTGGTGTCGACGAAGAGGATCACCCGGCCGTCGCGGGCCGCGATGCGTACGGCGACGGCCTTCTTGTCGGTTTCGTCGGCCACGTGCAGCACGTGGTGCTCCATCGTCGTGACCGCGCCCGCGGACGGGTCGACGGAGTGCACGACGGGATCCGTCAGGAACATCCGGACCAGCCGGTCGATGTTCTTGTCCAGCGTCGCCGAGAACAGCATGCGCTGACCGCCCGGCTCGACCTGCTTCATCAGCGCCGTGACCTGGGGCATGAAGCCCATGTCGGCCATCTGGTCGGCCTCGTCCAGAACGGTGAGGGACACCTCGTCGAGGCGGCAGTCGCCGCGCTCCACGAGGTCGATCAGCCGTCCCGGCGTCGCCACGAGTACCTCGGCGCCGCGCCGCAGCGTGCCCGCCTGCTTGTTGATCGACATTCCGCCGACGACGGTCGCGAGCCGCAGCTGCACGGAGGTGGCGTACGGGGCGAGGGCATCGGTGACCTGCTGCGCGAGTTCGCGGGTCGGTACCAGGACGAGCGCGAGCGGCGCCTTCGGCGCGGCGCGGCGGCCCGCGGTGCGGGCGAGGAGTGCGAGCCCGAAGGCGAGCGTCTTGCCCGACCCGGTGCGCCCGCGGCCGAGGACATCGCGGCCGGCCAGGGTGTTCGGCAGGGTCGCCGCCTGGATGGGGAAGGGCTCGGTGACGCCCTGCGCGTCGAGGGTCTTGAGGAGGGCGGCCGGCATGTCCAGCTCGCCGAACGCCTGGACGGCAGGCAGTGCCGGGGTGATGGTTTCCGGCAGCGTGAATTCCTGCGGCGCGGCCGGCCTGCGGGCGGCGGACTTCCCGGCGCCCTTCGCGGGAGCCGCGGCGCGGGAGGAGGCGCGGGAAGTGACGCGGGTGCCTGCCGGTCGCTTTCGTACCGGACGTTCGGAGCGGTTCATAGGCAATGCCTTCCTGGTCCCTGTGGACAGAACGAGCCGGGGCCCGCACCGTGTGGTGCGGACCCCGGCCGAGGTGTACGTCCAGCGATCAGGCCGGGACGATGTTCTCCGCCTGCGGGCCCTTCTGGCCCTGCGTGACGTCGAAGGTGACCTTCTGGCCTTCCTGGAGCTCACGGAAGCCCGAGGTGGCGATGTTGGAGTAGTGGGCGAAGACGTCGGCGCCGCCGCCGTCCTGCTCGATGAAGCCGAAGCCCTTTTCCGCGTTGAACCACTTCACGGTGCCAGTTGCCATGTCATTCTCCTAAAACGGGGCAAGCCGAGAATCCACACTGCGCGAATTCCCTGTCGCTGCATTGACCCCATCCGGAGACTGCCGGAAACAAAACATGCGCCTGAGGAAGCATTCCCGTCAGGCGCACACAAAGTTCATGGGTACCAAAACTGCAACGCCTTCACCGTAGCACGTATCGGCGCCGGGCGTCGGATCTTCCTGGGGCAGAATGCCAGCATGGACATGGACACGCCGAAGAACACCGCCCGTACGCTCTGGTCCCTGATCGAACCGGTCCACGCCGTCACCTACTTCGCACCCGAGTCCCACGCCGCCTTCGAGGCCGCGGGACTGCGGGGATTCTGGCGCGGTTACTTCGCCGGCCGGGCCGCGCCCCTGGGGCCGGTCGGCCAGGGACCGGTGGTCGCGGCGTTCTTCTCGTTCGCCCCCACGATGGTGACCCGCGCCGTGCCGTCCGTGTGGGACCTCGTCTCACCCGCCGACGCGCTCGCCCTGCGCAGGACGGGGGCGCGCGCGGCGCTGTGCCGCCTGCTCACGGGTCTGGAGGCGGAGACCGCCCGGGCCGTGGAACTGCTGACGCCGTACGCGGGGAGCCTCGACCTCGCCGGCCGCCCGCTCGCCGCGGCCAACGCCGAACTCCCCTGGCCGGACGATCCGGTCGACCGGCTGTGGCACTGCGCCACCCTCCTGCGTGAGCACCGCGGGGACGGGCACGTGGCGGCACTGGTGGCCGCGGGGCTCGACGGCTGCGAGATCCTGGCGTTGCGGGCGGGCATCGACCTGCCGCGCTCCGAACTCCAGCCGTACCGCGGCTGGTCGGACGACCAGTGGGCGGCCGCATGCCAACGCCTCACGGGGCGGGGCCTGTTGACCCCGGACGGCACGGCGACGGACGCCGGCCGGGCGGTCCACCGCGCGGTGGAGGCGGCGACGGACGGGGCGGCGGCGCGGATGGAGGCGACCGATGAGCTGCTGACGACGCTGACCCCGCTGGCGCGGGCGTGTGCGGCGGACTTGCGCTTCCCGAATCCGATAGGCCTCCCGGAGGTCCGTCGCTGAGCCGCTCCCCGGAGAAGAGGAGAGGGCCCTACAGCCGTTCCACGATCGTCACGTTCGCCTGGCCCCCGCCCTCGCACATCGTCTGCAGACCGAACCGGCCGCCCGTCCGCTCCAGTTCGCACAGCAGCGTCGTCATCAGCCGCACACCCGTCGCTCCGAGCGGATGGCCCAGCGCGATCGCTCCGCCGTTCACGTTCACCCGGGCCGGGTCCGCGCCCGTTTCGCGCAGCCAGGCCAGCACCACCGGGGCGAACGCCTCGTTGATCTCCACGAGGTCGATGTCGTCGATCGTCAGGCCCGTCTTCTTCAGGGCGTGCGCCGTGGCCGGAATCGGCGCGGAGAGCATCCGGATCGGGTCCTCGCCGCGGACCGACAGGTGGTGGATCCGGGCCCGCGGGGTCAGCCCGTGTTCCGCCACGGCCCGTTCGCTCGCGACCAGCATCGCCGCGGCCCCGTCGGACACCTGGGAGGAGCACGCCGCCGTGATCGTACCGCCCGCCAGGACGGGGCGCAGCGCCGCCATCTTCTCGAGCGTCGTGTCCCGGCGCGGCCCTTCGTCCGCCGTGAGGGAGCCGTACGGCACGATCTCCCGGTCGAAGCGGCCCTCGTCGATCGCGCGGACCGCGCGACCGTGGGACATCAGGGCATACTCCTCCATCTCCCGTCGGGTGATCCCCCACTTCTCGGCGATCAGCTGGGCGCCGTGGAACTGGTTGACCGGCCGGTCCCCGTAGCGGGCGCGCCAGCCCGCGCTGCCCGCGTACGGTCCCTCGGTGAGCCCCAGCGGTTCCGCGGCCTGCCGGGAGGCGTACGCGATGGGGATCATCGACATGTTCTGCGTGCCACCCGCGACCACGAGGTCCTGCGTCCCGGAGAGCACGGCCTGCGCGGCGAAGTGGACCGCCTGCTGCGAGGAGCCGCACTGGCGGTCGACCGTGACGCCCGGCACCTCCTCCGGCAGTCCGGCCGCGAGCCACGAGGTGCGGGCGATGTCACCGGACTGCGGGCCGACCGTGTCCAGGCAGCCGAGGACGACGTCGTCGACGGCCGCCGGGTCGATCCCGGAGCGTTCGACCAGGGCCCGCAGCACATGGGCGCCGAGGTCGGCCGGGTGGACCGAGGCGAGTCCGCCCCTGCGCCGGCCGACGGGAGTGCGTACCGCTTCGACGATGTAGGCCTCGGGCATGGCTGGGCTCCTTGTCGGGTCAGATGCGTACGGCGATGCCGTCCAGCACCATCGACAGGTACTGGCGGGCGATCTCCTCGGGGCTGTGCAGTCCGCCGGGCCGGTACCAGGACGCGGCGACCCACACCGTGTCGCGCACGAACCGGTAGGTGAGCCGGATGTCGAGGTCGGCACGGAAGACGTTCTCGGCGACCCCACGCTCCAGCGCCTGGAGCCAGGCCTTCTCGAACTTCGCCTGGGACTCGGTGAGATAGCCGAAGCGCGGCTGCGCGGCCAGCTGCCGGGACTCCTTCTGGTAGATGGCGACGGCGGCCCGGTGCCGGTCGATCTCGCGGAACGATTCGGTGACGAGCGCCTCGATGGTCTCGCGCGGTCCGAGTCCGGCCGCGAGGACCGTGTCGTAGCCGGCCCACAGCTCGTCGAGGAACGTCGACAGGATCTCGTCGACCATCGATTCCTTGGAGTCGAAGTGGTAGTAGAGGCTGCCGGCGAGCATGCCGGCCTCGTCGGCGATCCGGCGGACGGTGGTCGCGTTGTAGCCGTGTGCGGCGAACACCTCGGCCGCCGTGGCGAGGAGTTCGGCGCGCCGCTCGGGCGGGGCCGGGTTCACCTGGTTCTTCTTCGTCGGGGGCACGGGTCCATTGTCGTCCTCGTCGCCAGCCCCTTACGCATGCTGGCTGCTGACGGAGACGACCTCGCCGGTCAAGTACGAGGAGTAGCCGGATGCCAGGAAGACGATGACATTGGCGACCTCCCACGGCTCGGCGTGCCGCCCGAAGGCCTCGCGTGCGGTGAGTTCCGCCAGCAGCTCGGGCGAGGTGACCTTCACCAGGTGGGGGTGCATGGCGAGGCTGGGCGCGACGGCGTTGACGCGGACACCGTACTCGGCGGCCTCGACCGCCGCGCACCGGGTGAGCGCCATGACGCCCGCCTTGGCGGCGGCGTAGTGGGCCTGTCCGGCCTGGGCGCGCCAGCCGACGACGGAGGCGTTGTTGACGATCACGCCGCCGCCGGGGCCGTCGCGCAGCCGGCGCAGGGCCGCGCGGGTGCAGCGGAAGGTGCCGTTGAGGGTGACATCGAGGACGCGGGTCCACTGGTCGTCGGTCATCTCGGCGAGCGTGGCCGTGCCGCCGAGCCCGGCGTTGTTGACGACGACGTCGAGCCGGCCGTGCAGCCGGACCGCGGTGTCGAACAGTTGCCGGACCTGGTCCTCCCGGGTCACGTCGCAGGGCAGCGCGGCGACCGCACCTGGGCCGAACTCCGCGGCGAGGGCGGCCTCGGACTCCTTCAGGCGGCGGGCGTGGGCGTCGGAGAGGAGGACGCGGGCGCCCTCCTGAAGGAATCTGCGCGCGGCAGCCCCGCCGATCCCGGCGCCCGCGGCGGCCGTGATGACGGCGGTACGCCCCCTCAGCAGGCCGTGACCGGGTTCGTACCGCGGTCGGGAGGCGTCGATCCGCGCCCGTGCCCTGTTGTCCGTCACATCGGCACGTTAACCTACCAAACACTTGTTAGGGAAGGAGCCCGATGGACCTCGATCTGTCCCCGGCCCACGAGGAGTTCCGCGCCGAGGCGCGAGCGTGGCTCGCCGAGCACGTCCCCGCCTCGCCCCTTCCCTCGCTGGAGACGCGGGAGGGTTTCGCGGCGCATCGCGCATGGGAGGCACGACTCGCGGAGGGCCGCTGGTCGGCGGTCTCCTGGCCCGAGCGGTACGGCGGGCGCGGCGCGGACGTCACCGGCTGGCTGCTCTTCGAGGAGGAGTACTGGGCAGCCGGCGCGCCGGGCCGGGTCTCGCAGAACGGCATCGCGCTGCTCGCCCCCACCCTCCTCGCCCACGGCACCGAGGAGCAGCGGGCCCGCGTCCTGCCGCCGACGGCACGCGGCGAGACCGTGTGGGCGCAGGCCTGGTCCGAGCCGGAGGCGGGCTCGGACCTCGCCTCCCTCCGGGCCCGCGCGGTGCGCACGGGCGGCGGCTGGCTGCTGTCGGGCACCAAGACGTGGTCGTCGCGGGCCGCGTTCGCGGACCGCGCGTTCGGCATCTTCCGCACCGATCCGGCTGTGGCGAGACCTCATCAGGGCTTGACGTATCTGATGTTCGACCTGTCGGCGCCCGGGGTGAGCGTCCGGCCGATCGGGCGCCTCGACGGCAAGCCCGCCTTCGCGGAACTGTTCCTCGACGACGTCTTCGTCCCGGACGAGGACGTGATCGGCGAGCCGGGCCATGGGTGGCGGATCGCGATGTCCGCGACGGGCGACGAGCGCGGTCTGACGCTGCGCTCACCGGGCCGTTTCCTCTCCGCCGCCGACCGGCTGGTGCGGCAGTGGCGCGCGTCGGCCGACCCGGCGGACACGGCGCTGCGGGACCGGGTCGCGGATGCGGTCATCGGCGCACGCGCCTACCAGCTCTTCGCCTTCGCCGCCGCGTCCCGACTCGCCGAGGGGGCCGGACTCGGGGCGGAGGCCAGCCTCAACAAGGTCTTCTGGTCGCAGTACGACATCGCCCTGCACGAGACGGCGCTCGACCTCCTCGGCCCGGACGGGGAACTGCGCGACACCCCCTGGGCCGAGGGCCATGTCTTCTCACTGGCCGGCCCGATCTACGCCGGTACGAACGAGATCCAGCGCGACATCATCGCCGAGCGGCTGCTCGGCCTGCCGAAGGGCCGCCGCTGATGCGTCTTGTGCCGACCGCCGAACAGCAGGCCTTCACCCGGTCGCTGGACGCCCTGCTGTCGGCCGCCGACGTGCCCGCCGTCGCCCGCGCATGGGCGTCGGGTGACAGCACGCCGGGCACGGCGCTCTGGTCGCGGCTCGCGGAAGCCGGCGTGTTCGCGCTCGCGGCACCACAGGCGTACGACGGTGTCGGCCCGCTGCCTGCCGAACTTGCTCTGGCCTTCGTCGAGTTGGGCAGGCACGCGATGCCCGGTCCGGTGGTCGAGACGGTGGCGGCGGCCGCGTTGCTGGGCCGGCTCGCCGACCTGGGTGACGCCTCGGCCGCCAAGCGGCTGCTGCCCCGGCTGGTGTCGGGCGAGGAGATCGCCACGCTCGTGCTCGCCGGTCACGGCCCGTACGCCCTGGACCCGGACGCGGCGTCCGTGCTCCTGACCGTCGACGGCGCCGGTGTGCTGCGCACCGCAGGCCGGCACGGTCGGCTGCGGATCTCCGCCGACCCCGTACGGCGGCTCGCCGTACCCGGGGCCGGGGGTGCGGTGCTCGCCGACGGCCCGCAGGTCACGCGGGCAGCGGCGTACGCGGCCGATGTCGCCGCCCTCGTGACCGCGGCCCAGTCGCTCGGCACCGGGCTGGCGCTGCTGGACCGTACCGTGTCGTACGTGAAGCAACGCACGCAGTTCGGGGTGGCGGTCGGGTCCTTCCAGGCGGTGGGGCACCGGCTCGCGGACACCTTGATCGGGCTGGAGTTCGCGCGCCCTCTGCTCTTCGGGGCCGCGCTGTCGATGAGCCGGGCGGACATCGCGGCGGCGAAGGTGGCAGCGGGTGAGGCCGCGTACGCTGCGGCGCTCACCGCGCTGCACCTGCACGGCGCGATCGGATACACCGACGAGCCGGACCTCGCGCTGTGGCTGCGCAAGGCCCGCCCGCTGCGGGACGCGTGGGGCAGCCCGTCGGTCTGCCGGGCTCGGGTGCTGGCCGACTGAGTCTCGGGTTCAGCGTCGCCGGACGGTCCTGACCTCCGTGCCCGGACGCCAGGACCGCACGACCAGCTCGTCGCCTTCGACCCAGGTCCTCACCACCTCGGCCGGCTCGGTCCGGAAGAGGTGGAAGGGCTCGGGCGGCTCGACGGCGGCGACGAATCGCGCGACCTCCTCGGGGTCGGTCACCTCGATCGCGCGCCCGGAGACGCGCACGTCACCACCGTCCATGGAATCGTCCGTGCCCGGATTCGCGTGCAGGGCGAAGCGCGGATCGCGCCGGAGGTCCCGGGCCTTGAGGGAGTCCGGCATCATGCCGAGCCACAGCTCACCGAAGCGGAAACTCACCTCCAGGCCGGTCAGGCGGGGCGACCCGTCCTTGCGGAGGGTGGCGAGGACGTGGTGCCGGTACTGCTCGAAGCGGTGCTGGACGATCTCGGCGAAGGCGGGCTCTGCGGTCCGGAACGCGGACCATGGGGCGTAGGTCATGACACCAGCCAATCTCGGAAACCGGACATCCGCTGTCGGGCTTCCGGACTCGGACGGCGCCGGGCGGCGGACATGATCCGGTGGAAAGCAGCGCAGGCCGCCGGCGCTTCGCATCGGCCGGGGCCCTCGGAGCCGCCCGATCGCGAAGAGGCACGGGATCGGGGCCCGCGCGGCTCAGGCCCCCCGGAAGCGGATCGTGACCAGCGCCGCGTCGCCGTCCGTCGCCAGCACCACCGCGTGGCCGTCCAGTACCGCCGCGTCGTACCGGTCCAGCGTGACGCGCTCGGCGCCGGGGCTCATCGCCTCCAGCACCGTCGTGCCCCGCAGGGCGACGGCCACGACGACCGAGCGGTCGGGAACGACCACGGGCAGGCGGCCGCGTACGACCGAGGTCATGACGACGGCGCGGCCCCTGTTGTGCATGACGTTGAAGTTGACCACCGGGCCGCCGAGCAGCCTGCCGTCGGTGGCGCGGTCGCCGGGGAAGTCGCGCGGCACGAAGCGCTCGTCGACGACGAGCCGCTCGCCGCCCACGGTGAGTTCCATGCCGCGCCCCTCCACCACGGTGAGCGTGCGGTCCACCGCGGGGAACGCGGAGAAGGGCCCGTCATCGGCGACATCGGCAAGGCTGATCCGCCAGTCGAAGGCGTCCATCGGCGCGTCCTCGGGCGAGGCGGCGATCTCCCTGGTCACACCGCCGCCGTTCTTCCACGGCACGGCCACCCGGCCGGCCGCCCGCAACAGCCGCATCGTCACCGGACGATGCCCTGGGCGCGTGCGGCGGCGAGCCACTGGGGGAACTCCCCGACCAGCCGGTCGTACAGCTCGGCATCCGGCACCTGGCGCGGGTCGAGCCCGGCGTGGAAGAAACCGGCGTTGTCGACGGGACGCCTGGCGGGTACGGCGAGTTCGTCGAGCTTCCGCAGAAAGGCGAACTGCGAGCTGCGCTTGTCGCCGAAGCCCACGAACTGCCAGAAGAGCGGCAGCTTCGCCGCCTTGCAGAGGTAGCGCTCCGCGGCGAGCTTGTTGATGGGGCCGCCGTCCGTCTGGAAGACGACGAGAGCGGGAGCGGTCGAGCCGCTGTCCATGTAGTGGTCGATGACGGCGTCCATCGCCAGGTGGTAGCTGGTCTTCCCCATGTGCCCGAGGCCCGAGACGATCTCGTCGATCCGGCCGTGGTGGTTCTCCAGCGCGATGTCGGTGACCGCGTCGACGTCGGTGGAGAAGAACACGACGGGCACGGTGCCGTCGTCGTCGAGGTTGGCGGAGAGCCCAAGGACACGGTCGGCGAGTGCCTGGACGCTGCCGTCCTTGTAGTAGTCCTTCATCGACCCCGAGTAGTCGACGACGAGGTAGACGGCGGCGCGCTGCCCGTGCAGTCCGTACTTCTGAAGGCAGACGCCCGCGGTCTTGTAGAGGCTCACGAGCGCGGGGGCGCTGCGCTCGAGCTTCTGGAGGCTGACGGGCATGCGGGCTCCGTTTCGTCGGACCGGGTGGGCGCCGGTTCGCACGATATCCCGCGGCGGCGGACGCGAACGGGCCGCTGGGCGGGGCCGTTTCCCCACCCCGCCCCTCCCCTGAGACCGGGCTTCGCCCCGGACCCCGGTACCGCGTTCCGCGCGGTGTCCTCAATCGCCGGACGGGCTGCGAAGCAGCCTCGCCGGCGTTTGTGGCGCGAGAGTGCGGGGCGGCGCCCCGGAACACCGCGCGCAACGGCCCCGCACCCGAACGCACCACGGCGCCTGCCATGGTCCGGTCGGGGACAAGGCAGGCGCCGTGTTCAGTTCCGTACGCCGTTGTACGGGACGTATCAGGGGGTCAGACCGTCAGTGCGCGGTCCGTCGGGCGGATCGGGGCCGGCAGTTCGCTGGCGCCCGTCAGGTAGCGGTCCACTCCGCGGGCCGCCGAGCGGCCCTCGGCGATCGCCCACACGATGAGCGACTGGCCGCGGCCGGCGTCGCCCGCGACGAACACGCCGTCGACGTTCGTCGCGTAGTCCGCGTCCCGCGCGATGTTGCCGCGCTCGTCGAGCTCCAGGCCGAACTGGTCGACCAGACCGTTGGACCGGTCCGTGCCCGTGAAGCCCATCGCGAGCGTGACCAGCTGCGCGGGGATCTTCCGCTCGGTGCCGGGCTTCTGGGTCAGCTTGCCGTCGACGAACTCCACCTCCACGAGGTGGAGGAACTGGACGTTGCCGTCCTCGTCGCCCTCGAAGTGGGTGGTGGAGACCGAGTAGACCCGCTCGCCGCCCTCCTCGTGCGCGGAGGTGACCTTGTAGAGCATCGGGAACGTCGGCCACGGCTGGCCGGCGGACCGCTCCTCGCCCGGACGCGGCATGATCTCCAGCTGCGTGACGGAGGCGGCGCCCTGCCGGTGGGCCGTGCCGACGCAGTCCGCGCCGGTGTCACCGCCGCCGATGACGACCACGTGCTTGCCCTCTGCGGTGATCGGAGGCGCGATGAAGTCGCCCTCCTGCACCTTGTTGGCGAGCGGCAGGTACTCCATCGCGAAGTGGATGCCCTTGAGCTCGCGGCCCGGGACCGGCAGGTCGCGCGAGATGGTCGCACCGGCGGCGATGACCACCGCGTCGTACCGGCGCCGCAGCTTCGCGGCGTCGATGTCGCGGCCGATCTCGACCTCCGTGCGGAACTTGGTGCCCTCCGCGCGCATCTGCTCGATGCGCCGGTTGATGTGCACCTTCTCCATCTTGAACTCGGGGATGCCGTAGCGCAGCAGACCGCCGATGCGGTCGGCGCGCTCGTACACGGCCACCGTGTGGCCGGCCCGGGTCAGCTGCTGGGCGGCGGCGAGACCGGCCGGGCCCGAGCCGATGACGGCGACGGTCTTGCCGGACAGGCGCTCGGGCGGCTGCGGGGTGACGTCACCGGTCTCCCACGCCTTGTCGATGATGGAGACCTCGACGTTCTTGATGGTGACCGCGGGCTGGTTGATGCCCAGCACGCACGCCGCCTCACAGGGAGCGGGGCACAGGCGGCCGGTGAACTCCGGGAAGTTGTTGGTCGCGTGCAGCCGCTCGGACGCCGCCGACCAGTCCTCGCGGTAGGCGTAGTCGTTCCACTCGGGAATGAGGTTTCCGAGCGGGCAGCCGTTGTGGCAGAACGGGATGCCGCAGTCCATGCACCGGCCGGCCTGCTTGCTGATGATCGGCAGCAGGGAGCCGGGCTGGTAGACCTCGTTCCAGTCCTTGACGCGCTCCTCCACGGGACGGGTCTTGGCGACCTCGCGCCCGGTGGTCAGGAAGCCCTTGGGGTCAGCCATTGGTCGCCGCCTCCATCATCTTCTCGGTGGTCTCCTGCTCGGAGAGACCGGCGAGCTCAGCGGCGTCCTTGGCGGCGAGCACTGCCTTGTACGTGGTCGGGATGATCTTGCTGAAACGGGCCGCGTTCACGGACCAGTCGGCGAGAAGCTTCTCGGCGACGGTGGAGCCCGTCTCCTCGTGGTGGCGGCGCACGACATCGTGCAGCCACTGCTCGTCGGCGTCGGACAGGGCCTCGATCGCCTCCAGGTTGCCGGAGTTGACGTTGTCCCGGTCGAGGTCGATCACGTACGCGATGCCGCCGGACATACCGGCCGCGAAGTTACGGCCCGTCTCGCCGAGGACGACCGCGTGGCCGCCGGTCATGTACTCGCAGCCGTGGTCGCCCACGCCTTCGGAGACGACGGTGGCACCCGAGTTGCGGACGCAGAAGCGTTCGCCGGTGCGGCCGCGCAGGAAGATCTCGCCGCCGGTCGCGCCGTAGGCGATGGTGTTGCCGGCGATGGTCGAGTACTCGGCGAGGTGGTCGGCACCGCGGTCCGGGCGGACGACGATCCGGCCGCCGGACAGGCCCTTGCCGACGTAGTCGTTGGCGTCGCCCTCCAGCCGGAGCGTGATGCCACGCGGCACGAAGGCGCCGAAGGACTGGCCGGCGGAGCCGGTGAAAGTGATGTCGATGGTGTCGTCCGACAGTCCGGCGCCGCCGAACTTCTTCGTCACCTCGTGACCGAGCATCGTGCCGACGGTGCGGTTGATGTTGCGGATCGCGACCTGGGCGCGCACGGGCTGCGCGTCCTCGGCGGTCGCCGCGCCCAGCGCCTCGGCGGCGAGCTCGATGAGCTCGTTGTCGAGTGCCTTCTCCAGACCGTGGTCCTGCTCGATGACCTGGTGGCGCACGGCGCCCTCGGGCAGCTCGGGTACGTAGAACAGCGGGGCGAGGTCGAGGCCCTGCGCCTTCCAGTGGCCCACGGCCCGCTCGGTGTCGAGGAGTTCGGCGTGGCCGACGGCCTCCTCGATACTGCGGAAGCCCAGCTCGGCGAGGATCTCGCGGACCTCCTCGGCGATGAACTGGAAGAAGTTCACGACGAACTCGGCCTTGCCGGAGAACCGCTCCCGCAGCACCGGGTTCTGCGTGGCGATGCCGACCGGGCACGTGTCCAGGTGGCAGACACGCATCATGACGCAGCCGGAGACGACGAGCGGCGCGGTCGCGAAACCGAACTCCTCGGCGCCCAGCAGCGCCGCGATGACGACGTCGCGGCCGGTCTTCAGCTGGCCGTCCGTCTGCACGACGATCCGGTCGCGCAGGCCGTTGAGCAGCAGCGTCTGCTGGGTCTCGGCGAGACCCAGCTCCCACGGGCCGCCCGCGTGCTTGAGCGACGTGAGCGGGGACGCGCCCGTTCCGCCGTCGTGGCCGGAGATGAGGACGACATCGGCGTGCGCCTTGGAGACACCCGCGGCGACCGTGCCGACTCCGACCTCGGACACCAGCTTCACGTGGATACGCGCGGCCGGGTTCGCGTTCTTGAGGTCGTGGATCAGCTGGGCCAGGTCCTCGATGGAGTAGATGTCGTGGTGCGGCGGCGGGGAGATCAGGCCCACGCCCGGCGTCGAGTGACGCGTCTTGGCGACCCACGGGTAGACCTTGTGGCCGGGCAGCTGGCCGCCCTCGCCGGGCTTGGCGCCCTGGGCCATCTTGATCTGGATGTCGTCCGCGTTGACCAGGTACTCGCTGGTGACGCCGAAGCGGCCGGAGGCGACCTGCTTGATGGAGGAGCGGCGCTCGGGGTCGTAGAGACGCTCCGGGTCCTCGCCGCCCTCACCGGTGTTGGACTTGGCGCCCAGCTGGTTCATGGCGATCGCGAGGGTCTCGTGCGCCTCCTTGGAGATGGAGCCGTACGACATGGCGCCGGTGGAGAAGCGCTTGACGATCTCGGAGACGGGCTCGACCTCGTCGATGGAGATCGGCTCGCGGCCGGACTTGAAGCCGAAGAGGCCGCGCAGCGTCATCAGCCGCTCGGACTGCTCGTTCACACGGTCCGTGTACTTCTTGAAGATGTCGTACCGGTTGGTGCGCGTGGCGTGCTGCAGCCGGAAGACCGTCTCGGGGTCGAACAGGTGCGGCTCGCCCTCGCGGCGCCACTGGTACTCGCCGCCGATCTCCAGCGCACGGTGCGCGGAGGGGACGCCGGAGGCCGGGTAAGCCTTGGCGTGACGGGCGGCGACCTCCTTGGCGACGACATCGAGACCGGCGCCGCCGATCTTCGTCGCGGTGCCGTTGAAGTACTTCTCGACGAACGCCTCGTCCAGACCGACGGCCTCGAAGACCTGCGCGCCACGGTAGGAGGCGACCGTGGAGATGCCCATCTTGGACATGACCTTGAGGACGCCCTTGCCGAGGGCGTAGATCAGGTTGCGGATGGCCTTCTCGGGCTCCAGGCCCTCGATGAACGTGCCGGCGCGGACCAGGTCCTCGACGGACTCCATCGCCAGGTACGGGTTGACGGCGGCGGCGCCGTAGCCGATGAGCAGCGCGACGTGGTGGACCTCGCGCACGTCACCGGCCTCGACGAGCAGGCCCACCTGGGTGCGCTGCTTGGTGCGGATGAGGTGGTGGTGCACGGCCGAGGTGAGCAGCAGCGACGGGATCGGCGCGTGCTCGGCGTCCGAGTGCCGGTCGGAGAGCACGATCAGGCGCGCGCCGTTCTCGATGGCGGCGTCGGCCTCGGCGCAGATCTCCTCGATGCGGGCGGCCAGCGCGTCGCCACCGCCGGAGACCCGGTAGAGGCCGGCGAGCGTGGCGGCCGTCATGCCGGGCATGTCGCCGTCGGCGTTGATGTGGATGAGCTTGGCCAGCTCGTCGTTGTCGATCACCGGGAAGGGCAGGGTGACACTGCGGCAGGACGCGGCGGTCGGCTCCAGCAGGTTGCCCTGCGGGCCGAGCGAGGAGTGCAGCGAGGTGACGAGCTCCTCGCGGATGGCGTCCAGCGGCGGGTTCGTGACCTGCGCGAACAGCTGGGTGAAGTAGTCGAAGAGCAGCCGCGGGCGCTCGGAGAGCGCGGCGATCGGCGAGTCGGTGCCCATCGAGCCGAGCGGCTCGCCACCGGTGCGGGCCATCGGCGCCAGGATGACGCGCAGCTCCTCCTCGGTGTAGCCGAAGGTCTGCTGGCGGCGGGTGACCGAGGCATGGGTGTGGACGATGTGCTCGCGCTCGGGCAGGTCCTCGAGCTCGATCTCGCCGGTCTCCAGCCACTCGGCGTACGGAGCCTCGGCCGCGAGGGCGGACTTGATCTCGTCGTCCTCGATGATGCGGTGCTCGGCGGTGTCGACGAGGAACATCTTGCCGGGCTGGAGCCGGCCCTTGCGGACGACCTTGGCGGGATCGATGTCGAGGACGCCGACCTCGGAGGAGAGGACGACGAGGCCTTCGTCGGTGACCCAGTAGCGGCCGGGGCGCAGCCCGTTGCGGTCGAGGACCGCGCCGACCTGGGTACCGTCGGTGAAGGTGACGCAGGCCGGGCCGTCCCAGGGCTCCATCATCGTGGAGTGGTACTGGTAGAAGGCGCGCCGGGCCGGGTCCATCGAGTCGTGGTTCTCCCACGCCTCGGGGACCATCATCAGCACGGAGTGCGGCAGCGAACGTCCGCCGAGGTGCAGCAGCTCCAGGACCTCGTCGAAGGAGGCGGAGTCGGACGCGTCGGGGGTGCAGACCGGGAAGATCCGGTCCAAGGCGCCCTCGCCGAAGAGTCCGGTCGCGAGCTGGGACTCACGGGCGCGCATCCAGTTGCGGTTGCCCTTGACCGTGTTGATCTCGCCGTTGTGCGCGACGAAACGGTACGGGTGGGCCAGCGGCCAGCTCGGGAACGTGTTCGTGGAGAACCGGGAGTGCACGAGCGCGACGGCGGTGGCGCAGCGGCGGTCGGACAGGTCCGGGAAGAAGGGCTCCAGCTGTCCGGTGGTCAGCATGCCCTTGTAGACGATCGTGCGGGCGGAGAGGGAGGGGAAGTACACCCCGGCCTCGCGCTCGGCGCGCTTGCGCAGCACGAAGGCCTTGCGGTCCAGCGCGATGCCGCTGCTGCTGCCGTCGGCCACGAAGAGCTGGCGGAAGGCGGGCATGGTGGCGCGGGCGCCGTTGCCGAGGAGGTCGGGGGTGACGGGGACCTCGCGCCAGCCGAGGACGTTCAGGCCCTCTTCGGCGGCGATCGTCTCGATCCGCGAGACGGCCTGTGCGGAGCCGTCGGCGGGAAGGAAGGCGATACCGACGGCGTACGAACCGGCGTCCGGAAGGTCGAATCCGGCGACCTCGCGCAGGAACGCGTCCGGCACCTGCATCAGGATGCCGGCGCCGTCCCCGGAGTCCGGCTCGGAGCCGGTGGCGCCGCGGTGTTCGAGGTTCCGCAGTACGGTCAGCGCCTGCTCGACCAGCTCATGGCTGGCTACACCGGTGAGGGTGGCCACGAACCCGACACCGCAGGCGTCGTGTTCGTTACGGGGGTCGTACATCCCCTGGGGGGCGGGGCGACCGTCCATGGGCGACCAGGCGTCGGAACGCATCGGCTCTCCCGTCGTCGTCGTGGCATGTGCAGTGCCGAGGGACGACGTTGGCCCTCCGCGAAATTTCGTGCAGGTTACATGATGGAGTGCTTCTCGGAAAGCGGATAGCTCATTCCAGCATGCGGACACCGCGCCAAGCGGTGAAGGGTGGGTCACAGCCGAACAGACCGGACGGATCGGGATTCGGAGGACCAGCGCAGGAGCGGGCTTCATTGCCCTCAGCGCCTACGGCTCATGCCCGGTGATTACGGCGTCGAAACCGCCGGGTAACCGCTACTTATGTTGTGCCTTGCATAGTGTCTCATCCCGACCCCGATCCGAGGAGAGGGCGTACGTCACAGGGTCGCCGACACAGCCCCGAAACGCCAGTGCGGGTCCTCGAAACGTCACCGCACCCGCCTCGCGCGCCACCACACCGGGGCCTGGACGTGCCACCGCACCGGCCCTCGGCCGGCCACCGTACCCGCCCTCGACGCACCACCGCACCGGCCCTGGATCAGGACCGGTGCGGAATCCGGGGCGGAGCTCCCGTCAGACGGCGGCTCCGATGAGCATGCCCAGACCGTACGTGACGGCCGCCGCGGTGCCGCCCAGCGCGAACTGGCGCAGCCCGCTGAACCACCAGCTGCGAGCCGTGACCCTGGCCACCAGCGCGCCGCAGGCGAACAGGCCGGCCAAGGCGAGCAGCACGGCCGGCCACAGGTCGGTCGCGCCCAGAAGATAGGGCAGGACCGGCGGCAGCGCGCCGAGCGCGAACGAACCGAAGGAGGAGACGGCGGCGACGGCGGGCGAGGGCAGGTCATCGGGATCGATGCCGAGCTCCTCGCGGGCGTGGATCTCCAGCGCCTGCTCCGGATCCCGGGAGAGCTGCATGGCCACCTCACGGGCGAGCGGGGGCTCGACGCCACGGGAGACGTAGAGCGCGGCGAGCTCCTCCATCTCGTCGACCGGGTGTTTGCGCAACTCCCGCCGCTCGACGTCCAGTTCGGCCTGGACGAGCTCGCGCTGCGAGGCGACGGAGGTGTACTCGCCCGCCGCCATGGAGAACGCGCCGGCCGCGAGGCCCGCCAGTCCCGTGATCACGACGGTATGCGGCGAGACGGCACCGCCCGCGACGCCGGTCATCAGGGCGAGGTTGGAAACGAGCCCGTCCATCGCACCGAACACCGCGGGGCGCAGCCAGCCGCCGTTCACATCACGGTGGGTGTGGTTGTCGCGGTGCGCCTCGTGAAGCGCGGCCTCGGTTTCGATGATGGACACGGCTATCCCCTCTCCGGCAGCGGTACCCGGCAGGCCCGCTCCCCCTCGATGCCCTCGAAAATACGCACCGCGTAAGGGGCGCGCCAGCAAGGCAGGCCGTACTTACCTGGCAGGGAGGGGTGCAGCGAGCCGGGTGACAGAAACGTCTCTCGGGCTGTTTCGTGGGCGGCGCGTGGCACATATCCGGGAACAGGCTCGCGCGCGAAAGGGCCCCTCATGGAGTTGCTGACCGAGACGTCCACAGCCTCGGCGTCCGGGGAACGGGCCCCTGCCGCCGACGCCCTCCCCCGCGCGGCGGACGTCGATGACCGGGCGAGGGGCGCGCTGCTCGGCCTCGCGGTCGGCGACGCGCTCGGCGCGCCCGCCGAGAACCTGCGGCCCTCCGAGATCCGCCGCCGCTGGGGCCGTATCGAGGGCTTCGTCAGCGACGATCCCGCGGGCACGGACGACACCGAGTACGCGATCTTCTCGGGTCTGCTCCTCGCCCGGCACGGCTCGGAGCTGACCGTCGCGCATGTCGAGTCGGCGTGGCACGAGTGGATCGCGGACCTGGACGAGGGCCCCTTCCGCGGCGCGGGCTTCAGCGAGCGCGGCACGCTGGAGAACCTCCGCCGCGGCCTCGCCGCCCCGATCTCGGCGCAGCACCGGCACGCGTGGAGCGACGGCCTGGCGATGCGGGCGGCCCCGTTCGGCGTCTTCGCGGCCGGGCAGCCGGAGGAGGCAGCCCGGCTGGTGACGATCGACGGCAGCGTCAGCCACGATGGCGAGGGCATCCACGGCGGCCGCGCGGTCGCGGCCGGGGTCGCGGCGGCGATGGGCGGCGCCGGGCCGGCCGGGGTGATCGGCGCGGCGCTGTCGGTCGTCCCGATGGACTCGTGGACGGCCCGCTCGATGCGCCGCGCGGTGGTGGCGGCGGGCCGCGCCTACCCGGACGTCCTCACCATGGAACGGGCGATCCGCTCGACCGTGGTGATCGGCGGCTACCCCTGGACGGACCTGGCACCGGAGGCGGTCGGTCTGGCCTTCGGCGCGTTCGCGGCGGCCCGCGGGGACTTCCGCGGCTCGGTGCTGACGGCGGTGAACATGGGCCGCGACGCGGACACGACCGCGGCGGTGGCGGGGGCGCTGTCGGGAGCGGTGTCCGGGGCGCGGGCGATCCCGGAGGCATGGGCGTCGGCGATCGGCCCGGTCCGCGGCAGCTGCCTCCCCTCGATGCGCGGCCACCACGTCCTGGACGTGGCCGCGCTCCTGACCCCCGTCTCCCGATGACGCCCCCGACGCCCCCGCCCCCCGAGGGCCTGCACGTGGGAGACGCGATCCCTCCCCCGGAGACCGGGGCCGGTCCTTCTGCCCGTACGGAGGCGACGCCACCGGGCCGGGCGCGCAGCGCGACGACACCGACCGGGCCAGCGGCCCGGCTCCCGGCCACCACCGATGCGGCACCACCTGGCCCGGCACACAGTGCAAGAGCGGCCGAGGCAGCGCCCACTGGGCAAGGAGAGCCGTCTCCGGACGAGACTCTCCCTCCGGAAGAGACACACCCCAGCCGAACGCCTGGCCAGGCGGCGGCCGCGACCTCGCCCGCCGGGCGAGGGGACCTCAGCCTGAGGAAACCCGCACGGCAGCCCACGGCCACGGAGTCGGCACCGCACAACGTCAGAGCGGCCGGACGCACGCCCACCGGGCCAGCGGCCCGACCGCTGGCCACCACCGACATGGCCCCACCCGGGCACACGCGCAGCGCAAGAGCGGCAGGACCGGCCCACGCGGCGGCGACCCCGCGCAGCGCCCACGCAGTCGAGGGCGCGCCCGCGCGGCACGTCGCCGCTGAGGGCGGGGGTGGCACCACCGTGGCCGAGGCGCCCTCCCCAGCTCCGCACCGGGGCCGGGGGGCCGAGGCACCCGGCCCGGAGCGGCCGGTCGAGGGGCTGCTGCTCGGGATCGCAGCCGGCGACGCCGCCGGCTGGCCCGCCGCGCGGCACCGCGCCGGCCGCATGCCCGAGTGGACCCGGCGGCTCACCCGCGAGCTCGACACCTTCGCCGAGCACAACGCCACCACCACCCTCCCCGTGCCCATCGCCCTCAACCAGCCCCCGGAACCCCTCCGGCTCGGCCCGTCCGACGACGCCGAGTGGGCCGCGTTCGCCGCCGGGACCGTGCTCACCGCCTGCGGGGACCACTTCCGCGGCCTCACTCCCGGCCGCCGGGTGCGCGCCGCCGTGGACCTGGCCTGGAACTCGCTCGCCTGCCAGGTCGCCGCCGCCGCCGACCGCGCCCCCGAGGTCGAGTCAGCCGTAATCCCCCTGCGCGCCCGCATCTCCGTACGCGCGGGGCTGGGCAACCTCGCGGCCGGGCTGCGCCCGCCCGCCACCGGCCACGACAATCCGCACTACTTCGACGACGCTGCCTGCGTACGGGCCGCCGTACTCGCCGTCGTGCACCCCGGCGACCCCGCCGCGGCCGCCGAACTCGCCGAGTTCGACGCCCGCTACACCCAGGACGGCGACGGCGTGCACGGCGCGCGTGCCATGGCCGCCGCCGTGGCCGCGGCGCTCGGCGGCGCGTCGGCCGACGACACCGTCGAGACCGCACTGGCCCAGCTCCCCGAGTCCACGGAGATCGGCCGCAACGCGCGCCACGCCGTCGCACTCGCCCGCGGTACCGAAGGGGCGTTCGAGCTCGTGCCCCTGCTGGAGCATCAGATCGTCGACCACGTCTACAGCTACGGCATCGCCGCGGCCGAGACCGTCCCCATCGCGCTCGCCGTCACCATCGCGGCCCACGGCCGGGTCGCCGAGGCGGTGCCCGCGGCCGCATGCCTCTCCCGGGTCGCCGACTCCGCGCCCGCGCTGGCCGGCGCGCTGACCGGCGTCCTCGGCGGCGGCGACGCCGTGCCCGGCACCTGGCGCGACAGCTGCCGCATCCTCGCGGGCTGTGCCCTGCCCCATCTCGCCGGGACGGATCTCATCGAACTCGCCGCCCTGCTCGCGGTCGCGCTGTAGGGCAGCCGAGGGGCCACGGTCGAATCCGGGCGCGCGGTACGCCGTCAACCGCCACCCCAAGGGAACAATTGGGGCATGACGACAGCGACGGCGAACACGACGGCGAGCGCGACGAGCACGACGTCGGCAGAGCGCACGACTCCCCCGCCCCCCTCACTCGACGACCGCTTCCGGGGCAGCCTCGTGGGCGCCGCCGTCGGCGACGCTCTCGGCGGGCCCGTCGAGGGCTACACACCGGAACAGATCGTCGAGCGGCACGGCGGCCGCGTCGAGGGCATCGTCGGCCCCTGGAACGGCGACGAATGGCGCACCGCGCGCCCCCTCGCCCCGTACCACAAGGGCAACGGCCACATCACCGACGACACGTTGATGACCCACGCCCTGGTCCGCGTCTACGCCACCGTCCGCGACCATCTGGACGCCTACGCCGTCGCCGACCACCTCGTCCCGGACCTGATCTCCAACACCCGCTGGATCCCTGAACTGGAGGCAGAGGCCCTCCCCCTGCACCGGGTCTTCCTGGCCGAGAAGTGGATCGTCCACCGCCTGTACTACGGGCACAACGACCCGCGCGAGGCGGGCGTCGGCAACATCGTCAACTGCGGTGCCGCGATGTACATGGCACCGGTCGGCCTCGTCAACGCGGCGGACCCGACGGCCGCTTACCACGAGGCCCTCGACATCGCCGGCGCACACCAGTCCTCGTACGGCCGTGAGGCTGCGGGCGTCTTCGCGGCGGCGGTCGCCGCGGCCTGTCTTCCTCGGTCGACGCCCGCCACCGTGGTGGACGCGGCGCTCGCCCTCGCGAAGGACGGCACACAGGCCGCGATCGAGGCCGCCGCCGAAACCGCCGCCCATCACTCGGACTTCGAGTCCGCGCTCGGCCCGCTGCGGGCCGCGGTGGCACCGTTCGACACGGTCGGTCCCGACTACCGCGCCCCGTCGCTGGGTGCGCGGCGGCCCTCGCGACTGCACTCGATCGAGGAGCTGCCGATCGCCCTCGGCATGCTGCTCGTCGGTGACGGCGACTTCCGGCGTACGGTCCTGTCGTGCGTCAACTACGGGCGCGACTGCGACTCGATCGCGACGATGGCCGGCGCGATCGCGGGCGCCCTGCACGGCGAGGGGGCCGTACCGCAGGAGTGGGCGGAGCGGGTCGCCGAGGCGAGCCGGGTCGATCTGCGTGCGCCCGCCGTTGAGCTGACGACCGTGGCCCGGGAGATCCACGCCCGGGACCTGGCGCGCCGCCGCGCCCACGAGGCGGCGTTCGCCGAGCTGACGGACGCCCGATGACCAGCCTGTTGCGCCTTACCTGGGTGCAGCCGGAGGACCTCGTCGGCCACGAGCTCCGCCAGGCGGAGCAGGACGGCCGCGACGCCACGGCCGTGCGCGACCGCTGGCTGGCCGCCGGCGGCGGTTACGCCCCGCCCCGGGCGGGCGCTTCCCCGGACCCGCCGCGCCCGGAGCTGCGGGCGCTCGCCGGAGAGCTGCTCGACGAACTGGCCGCGCTGTCCTCCCCATTGGCGGCCGACGAACCGACGGACTGGCCTTCGATCGTCGCGGCCTGCCCCCAGTGGCCGTCGTCCCCGCGGCGCGGCCCTGACCGCCACCCCGTCCCGGCCGCCGAGCCTGGTCTCGGGGCCCGGGAAACGGATCCCCGCCCCGACGCCCGGGACAGCGCGCCCCCTGCCTCGGGCGCCGTGCCGTCCGCGCCGGGCGTCGTGCCCGGCCGTCCGGGCGACCCGCCACCCGCCGAAGGCCCCCTGCCGCCGCCCGGGGCACCGCATTCCCCCGAGTGGGGACCGGACGTCCACGCTCGCGGCTCGCGGCTCGCGGCCGCCGGGCCCGAGGGGCGCACGCCCGCCGTGTCCCGGCCCCCTGACGAGTCTCTGCTGCACGCCCTGCACGCCGCATGGCTCGGCCGTGCCGTCGGGTGCCTGCTCGGCAAGCCCGTCGAGAAGCTGCCCCTCCAGGCCATCCGCGCCATCGGCCGCGCCACCGGGAACTGGCCCCCGACCACCTACTTCACCGCCAAGGGCCTGCCTGCCGAACTCGCCGCCACGCACCCGTGGAACCGGCGCAGCGCGGCCACATCGCTCGCCGAGAACATCGACGGCATGCCCGAGGACGACGACCTGAACTATCCCCTCCTCGCCCTTGCCCTCCTCCAGCGCCACGGCCGCGCGTTCACCACAGCGCAGGTCGGCGCCCTGTGGCTGGACGAACTCCCCGCCGGGCGGACCTTCACCGCCGAACGCGTCGCCTACCGCAACCTCCTCTCCGGCATCGAGCCCCCGTTCACCGCCACCCACCGCAACCCCTTCCGCGAATGGATCGGCGCCGCGATCCGGGCCGACCTGCACGGCTGGACCAACCCCGGCGATCCGGCCGCCGCGGCCGAGCAGGCGTACCGCGACGCCGTGCTCACCCACACCGCGAACGGCGTCTACAGCGCGATGTTCACCGCCGGCGCCATCGCGGCGGCGGCCGGCGGCACCACCGATGTGCACGAGGCGATCGCCACCGGCCTGACCGTCGTACCGACCGGCTCCCGCCTCGCCCGCGCCGTACGCTTCGGCGTCGAAACGGCCCGCTCGGAGGTCGACTTCGACCGCGCCGTCGACCTTGTGCACGCGGCCTACGGCGCGTACCACTGGGTGCACGCCCTGCCCAACGCCGCCCTGCTCGCCGCCGCGCTCACCCATGCCGAAGGCGAATTCACCGGCACCGTCTCGCGTGCCGTCTCCGGCGGGCTCGACACCGACTCGGGCGGTGCGACGGCCGGTTCGCTCGCCGGGCTGCTGGCCGGCCACCCCGGGAGGCTGCCGGACCACTGGACGGCCCCGCTGAAGAACCGGCTGTCCACCTCCGTCGCCGGATTCGACGGTACCGGCTTCGACACCCTGGCCCGTCTCACGCTGAAGGAGGCACTCCGCCCATGACCGGCATCGTGGTGCTCGGCAGTACCAACATGGACCTCGTCGCCTATGTCGCACACGCCCCCAAGCGCGGAGAGACCGTCACGGGACGGGAGTTCCGTACGGTCCCCGGTGGCAAGGGCGCGAACCAGGCCGTGGCCGCCGCCCGCGCGGGCGGTGATGTCGCCATGATCGGCGCCGTGGGGTCCGACGACTTCGGCGCCGTGCTCCGTCACACCCTCGACGCGTCGGGCGTCGACACCGACCTGCTGCGCACCGCGGACGGCCCCTCCGGCACCGCGCACATCGTCGTCGACGACGAGGGCGGGAACTCCATCGTCGTCATCCCCGGCGCCAATGGCACCGTGACGGGGCTTTCACCCGGCGACGAAGCCCTCATCGCCACGGCCGACCTCGTCCTGCTGCAGCTCGAACTTCCGCTCAGCGCCGTGCTCAACGGTGCCGAGGCCGCTCACCGGCATTCCGTACGCACCGTGCTCACCCCCTCTCCCGCGCAGCCGCTGCCACCCGAACTCCTCTCCGTCATCGACCTGCTGGTGCCCAACGAGCACGAGGCGGCCGCCCTCGCCGGGATCGCCGACCCGCACGGCGCGGCCGAAGCCCTGCTGCGACAGGTCCCCGCGGTCGTCATCACCCTCGGCGCCGCGGGCTGTCTGTACGCCGCCCGCGACAGAGAACCCGTCACCGTGCCCGCACCCCAGGTCGCCGCCGTGGACACCACCGCGGCCGGCGACACCTTCGCCGGCGCCCTCGCCGTCGCCCTCGGGGAAGGAAAACCGGTCCCCGAGGCCCTGGCGTGGGCCTCCACCGCCGCCGCCCTGTCCGTCCAACGCCCAGGAGCGTCCACCTCCATGCCCTACCGCCCCGAGATCGACGCCGCCTCATGACCCCCTCTCCCACACCGGACACCCCGCCCGCTCCCCTGACCGGACTCCGCGTCCTCGACCTCGCGACCCTCTTCGCCGGTCCGCTGTGCGCCACCCTGCTCGGCGACTTCGGTGCCGAGGTCATCAAGGTCGAGCACCCCACCCGCCCCGATCCGTCCCGCGGCCACGGGCCCGCCAAGGACGGCGTCGGGCTGTGGTGGAAGGTCCTCGGCCGCAACAAGCGCACTGTCACCCTCGATCTGTCCACACCCGGCGGCCGGGCCACGCTGCTGCGCCTCGCGACGACGGCCGACGTGGTCGTCGAGAACTTCCGCCCGGGCACCCTGGAGAAGTGGGGCCTCGGCTGGGAGGAACTGAGCGCGGCCAACCCCCGTCTCGTCCTCACCCGGGTCACGGGCTTCGGCCAGTTCGGGCCGTACTCGAACCGGCCCGGGTTCGGAACGCTCGCGGAGGCGATGAGCGGATTCGCCGCCGCCACCGGCGAGCCGGAGGGCCCGCCCACCCTGCCGCCCTTCGGCCTCGCCGACTCCGTCGCCGCGCTCGCCACCGCCTACGCCGTGATGACCGCGCTCGCCGCCCGCACCACCACCGGCCGGGGCCAGGTGGTCGACATGGCGATCATCGAACCCATCCTCGCCGTACTCGGACCGCAACTGCTCTGGTACGACCAGCTCGGCTACGTCCAGCCGCGCACCGGCAACCGGTCCCGCAACAACGCGCCCCGCAACATCTACCGCACGGCCGACGGCAGTTGGCTCGCGGTCTCCACCTCCGCCCAGTCCGTCGCCGAACGCGTGATGCACCTGGTCGGCCGCCCCGAGCTGATCGACGAGCCCTGGTTCGCCACCGGCCACGGCCGCGCCGAGCACGCCGACCTGCTCGACGAGGCGGTCGGCGGATGGATCGCACGGCACACCCGCACGGACGCCGTGGCCGCGTTCGAAAAAGCCGAGGCGGCGATCGCTCCGGTCTACGACGTCCGTGACATCGTCGCCGACCCCCAGTACCAGGCGCTCGGGACGATCACCGAGGTCCCGGACCCCGAGCTCGGCCCGCTGCGTATGCAGAACGTCCTCTTCCGGCTGTCCGAGACTCCTGGCGCCATCCGCTGGGCCGGGCGCCCGCACGGCGCCGACACCGAGGAGGTGCTCTCCGAACTGGGTCTCACCCCGGCCGACATCACCGCGCTGCGCACCGAAGGAGCTCTATGACCTTCCCCCTGACCTGGCTCTATGCCCCCGGTGACCGCCCCGACGTCGTGCACAAGGCCATCGCCTCCGGCGCCGACGTCGTCATCGTCGACCTCGAGGACGCGGTGGCCCAGGGCCGCAAGGAATACGCCCTTGCCGCCACGGCCGAACTGCTCTCCTCCCACCTGCCCCTGCCGGTCCATGTCCGCATCAACTCCCCCCTGGACATCGAGACCCTCACAGGGCTGCCGGGTCTGACAGCGCTGCGTGTTCCCAAGGTCGCATACGCCACTGACATTCAGCAGATCGCGGCCTCGGCACCGGGCGTCCCCCTGTACGCGCTGCTGGAGTCGGCGCTCGCGGTCGAGCACGCGTACGCCATCGCCACCGCCCATGACGCGGTCCGCGGCATCGCCCTCGGCGAGTCCGATCTCCGCGCCGATCTGGGCGTGCGCGGCGACACCGGTCTCGACTGGCCGCGCACCCGCACGGTGGTCGCGGCCCGAGCGGCGGGGCTGGCGCCGCCGACGCAGTCCGTGTTCCCCGACATCCTCGACCTCGACGCGCTGCACGCGTCGTGCACCCACGGCCGCTCCCTCGGCTTCCTCGGCCGCGCGGCCATCCATCCCCGTCAGCTGCCGGTCATCGAACGCGCCTACCGGCCGACTCCTCAGGAGATCGAGTCCGCCGAGGAGATCGTGAAGGCGGCCGCCGAGGACGAGGGCGCGATGGCCCTGCCGGACGGACGGTTCGTCGATGCGGCGGTCGTGGCGGCCGCGCAGCGCACGCTCGACATCGCCGCACGGGACTGGGAGCCCTGACACCACCGGCCCCCGCCCGGTGCGCCCGCCGTCCGGTGCGGGCCGCGCCCTGGTGTGCGGCGCGGCGCGGGCCGTGCCCTGGTGCGCGGTCCGGTGCGGGCACCCCACCGGACTCCCGGCCCACACGAACCGGGCCCGGGAGTCTTAGCCCCGGAGTCCCAGGGTTTCCCCATTCGGGCAGCTCGTGGAACTCGTGGAGCTCATGGAGCTCATGGAGCTCATGGAGCTCATGGAGCAACTCCATCACCGCCGCACCCTCCCTGGAGTCGAGTGCTCCGGTCGGCTCGTCGGCGAGCAGGACGGCCGGTTGGCCGGCCCCCGCACGGGCGATCGCGACGCGCTGCTTCTCACCGCCGGACAGCGCGTACGGGCGGTGGTCGAGGCGACGGCCGAGCCCCACCCGTTCCAGGGCGGCTGCTCAAGACCCCGGACTCCACTCCCGATACGCGAAGACCGCCGGAGGCGTCGCCTCCGGCGGTCTTCGTCACGGCTCTGCCGTATCAGCCCTTGCCCGCCGATCTGGCGTCCGTGGCCGCGTCCCCGTCGGCGTCGGCGTCGGCGTCGGTGACCGCATCGGGGTGATCGGCCGCATCGGCCTCGGGCGCGACATCGGCGGTCGTGGCGCCGACGTCGTCGGTGTTCTCAGAGCTGCTCTCAGTGTGCTCGGCGTTCTCGTCCCCGGCCTTCTTGGCGAGGTCCACCGCCGCGGGCTCCACGATCGCCTCACGGCCCGGGCGCAGCCGGGCCGAGACGACCATGTACACCACGGCCAGCAGGAAGACCACGATCGAGGTCCATACGTTCAGCCGCAGGCCCAGCACGTGATGCGCCTCGTCGACCCGCATGTACTCGATCCAGCCGCGGCCCACGCAGTAGGCGGCGACGTAGAGCGCGAACGCCCGGCCGTGGCCCAGCTTGAAGCGGCGGTCTGCCCAGATCACGAGCAGCGCGACGCCGATGCACCACAGGGACTCGTAGAGGAACGTCGGATGGTAGAGGCCGGCCTCGCGGTTCGGGCCCTCGGTGATCTTCAGGGCCCAGGGCAGGTCGGTGGGTTTGCCGTACAGCTCCTGGTTGAACCAGTTGCCCCAGCGGCCGATCGCCTGGGCGAAGGCGACCGCGGGGGCGAGGGCGTCGGCCCAGGCCGGAAGCGGAATGCCCCGGCGGCGGCAGCCGATCCAGGCACCGACCGCGCCCAGCGCGATCGCGCCCCAGATACCGAGGCCACCCTCCCAGATCTTGAATGCGTCGACCCAGTTCTCACCCTCGCTGAAGTACAGCTGGTAGTCGGTGATCACGTGGTAGAGCCGGCCGCCGACGAGGCCGAAGGGCACGGCCCAGACGGCGATGTCTGCGACGGTGCCGGCCTTGCCGCCCCGGGCGACCCAGCGCTTGTTGCCGAACCAGACGGCTACGAAGACGCCGATGATGATGCAGAAGGCATAGCCGCGCAGCGGGAGCGGTCCGAGATGGATGACTCCGGTCGACGGGCTGGGAATGTAGGCGATGTCCATGGCAGCACCGACGCTACCGTGCCGGGTGGGACGTACGACAACCCACCCGGCAACGTCTGGGTAACGAGCCCCTGCCCCCGGCCGTCGTGCACACGGAGCGGACGCCGTGCCGCGGAAGCGGCGGGGTCAGGGCGACGACGCGCCCGCGGACCCGCCGACGCCCGCCGCGGGCTGCTGGGTGCCGGGCTTCTTGCCCTTGTTGGCTTCCTCGACCCACTTCTTGAAGTTGGCCACGGAGATCTGCTCCTTGCCCTTCGTCGGGAAGATCGACTCGCCGTTGAGCTGCACGGTCGGCGTGCCGCGGAAGCCGCCCTTCTGGAAGGCCTCGTTGGACTTCTTGACCCAGCCGTCGTGCTTGCCGTCCTCGACGCAGCTGCGGAAGGCGGGCGTGTCTAGGCCCTCGACCTTGCCTGCGAGCTCGATGAGCCTGTCGTTGTCGGCGAAGGCGTCGTCCGGCTCGGGCGGCTGATTCATGAAGAGCACGTCGTGATACTCGGGGAACTTGCCGGCGTCCTGGGCGCAGGCCGCCGCGTTCGCCGCGCGCAGGGAGCCGGTGCCGCCCATGTTGCCGTCGATGAGGGTGGCGAGGTGGTACTCGGTCTTGATCTGGCCGGCCTTCTCCAGCTCGTGGATCGTCTCCCGCAGGGCGTTCTCGAACTGGGCACAGGCCGGGCAGCGGAAGTCCTCCCACACGGTGAGGGTGGAGGGCGCATCGCTCGCGCCGACCGGGATCGCGAGCTGCTCCTCGCCCTCCGCCCCGCTCGGCGCCGAGAGCGGACCGGTCTGCGACGGGCCGTCCCCGTCCTTGCCGCTGTTCGCCGCGATCAGGCCGACCACGGTGGCCAGGCCGAGGACCCCGACGACGGCCGCCGCCACGATCAGGGTCCGCCTGCGCTTCTCGCGCGCCTGGTCCCGCTTCCGTTCCTGCTGGAGCCGCTCGCGTGCGGTCCGCTTCCGTTCTTCGTTCTCGCTCACAATCCGCAAACGAACCGGGGAGGCGTCAGCACGCCTCCCCGGTCCCACATCCACCCGTACGAGCTACGCGTCGCCGCGCACACCCCGGGCAAGATCGCCCGCCAGTTCCCGTACGGCGTCGACGGCCGCGGTCTCGTCCGGCGCGTCGAGCATGCGCTTGACGAAGGCGGAGCCGACGATCACGCCGTCGGCGAACGAGGCGACCTCGGCCGCCTGGGCCGGGTTGGACACGCCGAGTCCGACGCACACGGGCAGGTCCGTGGTGGCACGCGTGCGCGCCACCAGGTCTTGGGCCTGCGCGCCGACCGACTCACGCGTGCCCGTGACGCCCATCAGGGAGGCCGCGTATACGAAGCCGGAACCGGCCGCCGTGATTTTGGCGAGCCGCTCGTCCCTGCTGCTCGGAGCGACGACGAAGACGGTGGCGAGACCGTGCTTCTCGGCGTGCTCCCTCCACAGGCCCGCCTCCTCGAACGGCAGGTCGGGCAGGATGCACCCGGCGCCGCCCGCGTCGGCGAGCTCGGCGGTGAACCGCTCGACGCCGTACCGGTCGATCGGATTCCAGTACGTCATCACCAGCACCGGCTTGCCCGTGGCCGCATGGGCCTCGCGGACCGTGCGCATCACATCGGCGATCCGGACGCCGCCGCGCAGGGCGATGTCGTCGGCGGTCTGGATGACCGGCCCGTCGAGGACGGGGTCGCTGTGCGGCAGTCCGACCTCCACGACGTCGGCGCCGCCGTCGAAGGCTGCCTTGACCGCCTCGATACCGAGGTCGACGGTCGGGAAACCGGCGGGCAGGTAGGCGATGAGCGCGGCCCGGCCCTCGTTCCTCGCCGCCGCGAGCGTGTCGCTCAGAAGCTGGATGTTGCCGCTCACTTCACGTCCCCCTGGATCTCGGCGGCGCCGTTGTCGGCGGAGGCGTCGGCCTCGACCCGGGCGTCGGTGTCGTACAGCCCGAAGTAACGGGCGGCGGTGTCCATGTCCTTGTCGCCGCGGCCGGAAAGATTGACCACGATCAGTCCGTCCTTGCCGAGCTCGCGGCCGACCTCGAGCGCACCGGCCAGCGCGTGCGCCGACTCGATGGCCGGGATGATGCCCTCGGTGCGGGACAGCAGGCGCAGCGCCTGCATGGCGGCGTCGTCGGTGACCGCGCGGTACTCGCCACGGCCGATGTCCTTGAGGTACGAGTGCTCCGGGCCGATGCCCGGGTAGTCGAGCCCGGCCGAGATCGAGTACGGCTCGGTGATCTGGCCCTCGTCGTCCTGGAGGACGTAGGAACGCGAGCCGTGCAGGATGCCGGGCTCGCCCGCGGTGAGGGTGGCCGCGTGCTCCCCCGTCCCGATGCCGTGTCCGGCGGGCTCGCAGCCGATCAGGCGGACGTCCGTGTCCGGGATGAAGGCGTGGAAGAGCCCGATCGCGTTCGACCCGCCGCCGACGCAGGCGACTGCGGCGTCCGGGAGGCGCCCGGCGCGCTCCAGGATCTGACGCCTGGTCTCGACGCCGATGACGCGGTGGAAGTCACGGACCATGGCGGGGAAGGGGTGCGGACCCGCGACGGTGCCGAAGAGGTAGTGGGTGTGGTCGACGTTGGCGACCCAGTCACGGAACGCCTCGTTGATGGCGTCCTTGAGGGTACGGCTGCCGGACTTCACGGCGACGACCTCGGCACCGAGCATCCGCATGCGGGCGACGTTGAGCGCCTGCCGCCGGGTGTCGATCTCACCCATGTAGACGGTGCAGTCGAGGCCGAACAGCGCGCAGGCGGTGGCCGTGGCCACCCCGTGCTGGCCGGCGCCGGTCTCGGCGATGACCCGCGTCTTGCCCATGCGCTTGGTGAGCAGGGCCTGGCCCAGCACATTGTTGATCTTGTGCGAGCCGGTGTGGTTGAGGTCCTCGCGCTTGAGGAAGACGCGCGCACCGCCGGCGTGCTCGGCGAACCGGGAGACCTCGGTGAGGGCGCTGGGACGGCCGGTGTAGTTGACCATGAGTTCGCCGAGTTCGGCCGCGAAGGCGGGATCCGACTTGGCCTTCTCGTACTCGACCGCGACCTCGTCGACGGCGGCGACGAGGGCCTCGGGGATGAACTTTCCGCCGAAGTCACCGAAGTAGCCCGCGGGGCTGGGGACCTGACCCTCGGGGTCGGGGATGAAGTAGTCGCTGGACATGGCGACGATGCTCCTTGTTTCAGGGCGTTTCGGGGCGGGGCCCCGGATGTGGGTGTGCAGGACGTCGGGCGTGCCGCGCGCCGTCGCAGACCTTCCCACCCCGCGCCTCGCGGCTGCCCCCGAGCGCCGGCCGGGCTCCGCAGGGAGCCCGCCCGGTGATCGAGAACCGGCCGGAGGCGGTACGGGTCCGGGGCGGGGCCCCGGGAAGAGCATGGGAGGAAACGGCCTAGCGGCCGGCGCGCGCCGCGGCGCGCCATCGCATCCCGTTGACCTGTCCCGGCTCGTCGCCGATGACGTAACGCACCCGCCGCCCGTGCACCCGCCGCGCCGGCGCCCGGCAGCCGCGCGGTCGGCAGCCCCGGGCCAGGCGCGCGTACGGGCCGCACGCCGGTGTGGGCGTCGCCGCGGGCACGCCGACGGCACCCGGGCGCGAGCCCGGGGTCGGTCGGCGGCGGACGGCGGTCATGCTGTGGTTCAGCCCCGCCCGTGCCGCAGCGCGGGATGGGCACCTGCCGCCACCAGGTCGGCGACCGCCGTTTTGGGGTCGCGGCCGGTGACGAGGGACTCGCCGACGAGCACGGCGTCCGCGCCCGCGTTGGCGTAGGCGATCAGGTCGTGCGGGCCGCGCACACCCGACTCGGCGACCTTGACGATGTGCGCCGGGATCTCGGGGGCGACCCGCTCGAACGTGGAGCGGTCGACCTTGAGCGTCTTCAGGTCCCGGGCGTTGACGCCGATGATCTTCGCGCCAGCATCCACGGCACGCTCGACCTCGTCCTCGTCGTGCACCTCGACCAGCGGGGTGAGGCCGATGGACACGGCACGCTCGATCAGGGAGACCAGGGCCTCCTGCTCCAGCGCGGCGACGATCAGGAGCGCCAGGTCCGCGCCGTACGCGCGCGCCTCCCACAACTGGTACGCGGAGACGATGAAGTCCTTGCGCAGCACCGGGATGTCGACCCTGGCCCGGACGGCCTCGAGGTCGGCGAGCGATCCGCCGAAGCGGCGCTGCTCGGTGAGCACGGAGATGACGGCCGCGCCGCCCGCCTCGTAGTCGGCGGCGAGTCCCGCCGGGTCGGCGATCGCGGCGAGCGCGCCCTTGGAGGGGCTGGAGCGCTTCACCTCGCAGATCACCGTGACGCCCTCACCGCGCAGTGCGGCGACGCCGTCCTTGGCCGCGGGAGCCTTGGCGGCGCGCTCCTTGAGCTCGTCGAGGCTGACGCGCGCCTGCCGCTCTGCCATGTCGGCGCGCACACCTTCGATGATCTCGTCGAGCACACTCACGCGAGCGGCCCCCTTCCGGGACGGTGATGGTTGAGGATCAGCCAACTCGATGGTATCCGCAGGAGCGCCCAGGGTGCTCATCCGGTCGGCCGCTGTCCCACTACCTGGGACTTCACGGGACGAGCATGGATCCGAACGGCAGGTTCCGCACCACGCTGAAGGCGAGCAGGACGCTGCCCACGACCCACCACCAGCCGGGGGTGAGACCGATGCGCAGCGGCCGGCCCTGAACGGAGCGAACCAGCCACAGGACCCATACGACGGCGAAAACGGCGTAGCCGGCGACGGCGGCGGCGTTGGCTCCGAGGGCGGTGGCCAGATCGCCGTGGATGAAGGCGTGGGCGCTGCGGAGGCCGCCGCAGCCGGGGCAGTAGATGCCGGTGAAGCGGAGGAGGGGGCAGACGGGGTAATGGCCGGGCTCGTTGGGGTCGACGGTGCCGACGTAGGCGAAGGCGGCGGCGACGCCACTGAGCGCCGCGAGGGGCGCGGCGACCCGCCGCGCGACCCCGCTGTGTCGCGCGCCGCCGCCCACGCCCACTGCGTCCACGCCGTCCCGGACGGCCCACCCACGCGCCGACCCGTCGGGCGCTGGGTCCCTGTGCGGTGTGGCGAGCGCGTGTGGCGTACCGGGCTCAGCAGCCGGCTGCGGCGACGAGGCGATCTCCTGGCCCACCGGCCCCCGCGCGGCCGAACCGACAGGCGGGCCGACCGGCGCAACGGCGCTCCCGACCGGGGCAGTACCTGCGCCCCCCTGCGGCGTGCCCGGCGCCGGGGCCGCCCGTCGCGTGGCGGCGACGGCGCCCTGGAGCGGCCTGCCCGGCACAGCGGCCGCCTGCGGCGTCGCAAGCCGCCGGACCGGCGCGGCGATCTCCTGGCCCACCGGCCCCCGCGCACCCGAATGGGCAGGCGGCAGCGCGGGCCGGTCGGACGCGGTCGGACCGGCGTGGGCCACGGGCGGCGTGCCGGTCGCCGCAGCCACGGGCGTGACCGGCGGCGCAGCGGCGCCCCCCTGCGGCGTGCCCGGCTCGGCGGCGGGGCGGGGCGTAGGGCGGGGCATCGCGGTCATGGCGTGATTCTGCACCGTTGCAGCAGAACGGCGCAGCCCGGTCGTGTCCGTGCTGCGCCGTCTCGTGGGTCGGGTCGTCACCGCGTCACGCGGTCGCCCGCTCCCGTGCGGCGGCACGCTCCCGGGCCTCGACCACGTCCTGCGGCTCCTTGGGGGTGCCGAAGCCGGCCCTCTTCATGGCGCCGCCCGCGATCGCGCCGAGCGCGATCAGGGCCGAACCGGCCCAGAAGCCGACCGGGCTGTTCGCCACCATGAAGACGCCTGCGACGCAGAAGCCGATGAACGAGATGGTGACACCGGTCCAGGCGGCCGGGGTGTGTCCGTGGCTGCTGCCCGCCATGAGTTGCTCCTCGTTTCTGATGCGCTGTCGTGAGCTGGTGCTCGTGCTGAGCCGGACGCTCGCTGTCATTGTCCCGTACGACGACAGGCGTGATGAGCTGGGGTCACCCTTCGCGCGTCGGGTCCTCGCCGCGGTCCAGGGCCTTCCAGAGGTCCTCGGGCCGGTCGGGGTCCACCACGGCCGCCTTGCGGGGACGGGGCGTCCCGTCGCGCTCGTAGCGGCCGGACATGGTCGGCCACTGCCTGCCGTACCGCAGGGCCAGGACTCCGGCGAGCAGGATCAACCCCCCGCCGGCCACGGTGACATACGGCCAGGCCGTGTGCGTGAGCGCCTCGACCGTCGCGCCGGCGTCGCCGGTGGTCCGCGCCGCCTGCTCGTCCAGCGCGGCGCTGTCGGACGCGCCCAGCAGCGCGGCCAGCGTCGCACCCGCGCCGCTCAGGGCCAGCAGCCCGGAGACGACGACGCGGCCGCCGTTGCGCACGGCGAAGACGGCGACGAGCGCGGCGAGACCGACGATCGCGAGGGCGGTGGGCACGCCCGTGACGTCCCCGCCCTTCGCGTCGAGCGCAACGGTTCCGCCGCCGACCAAGGCGTGGCCCTCGGCCCAGATCCGGCCGGCGGCGAGCAGGACGACGGTCGCGCCGGTGGCGCCGAGGAGCAGGGCCGCGGCAAGGCTGCGGCGGCTGCCGCTCGTGGCGGCCGACGGGGCCGCCGCGCGGGACTGGGGTACGGGTACGGCACTCACGCGTCCACTATCCCTTACGCCCCGCGGCGTCGTTCAGGCGGTTGGCGGTGTGAACGGCGCGCAGCACCGCCGCCGCCTTGTTGCGGCACTCGGTGTCCTCGGCGACCGGGTCGGAGTCGGCGACGACACCCGCTCCGGCCTGGACGTACGCCGTGCCGTCGCGCAGCAGCGCCGTCCTGATGGCGATGGCGGTGTCGGAGTCGCCGGCGAAGTCCAGGTAGCCGACGGCGCCGCCGTACAGTCCGCGCCGCGACGGCTCCAGCTCGTCGATGATCTGCATCGCGCGGGGCTTGGGCGCACCGGACAAGGTGCCCGCGGGGAAGCAGGCGGTGAGGACGTCGAAGGCGGTACGGCCTTCGGCGACCCTGCCGGTCACGGTGGAGACGATGTGCATGACGTGGGAGTACCGCTCGATCGACATGAAGTCGACGACCTCGACGCTGCCGGGTTCGCAGACACGGCCGAGGTCGTTGCGGCCGAGGTCGACGAGCATCAGGTGCTCGGCGCGTTCCTTGGGGTCGGCGAGCAGTTCCTCGGCGAGGTCGTGGTCCTCCTGCGGGGTGGCGCCGCGCGGGCGGGTGCCGGCGATCGGGTGGAGCATGGCCTGCCCGTCCTCGACCTTGACCAGCGCCTCGGGGCTGGAGCCGACGACGTCGAAGCCCTCGAAGCGGAAGAGGTACATGTACGGCGAGGGGTTGGTGGCCCGCAGCACCCGGTAGACGTCCAGCGCGCCGGCCGTGCACGGCGTCTCGAACCGCTGCGAGGGCACGACCTGGAACGCCTCGCCGGCCCGGATGCGCTCCTTGATGTCCTCGACGGCGTCCTGGTAGTCCCGCCCTCCCCACAGCGCGGAGAACTCGGGCAGCTCCGAGGGCGGCAGTGCGGCGGGCGCGGAGACGATCGGCCGGGCGAGGTCCGCCTCCATGGCGTCGAGGCGGGCCACGGCGTCCGCGTACGCCTCGTCGACCCCGGTGTCGAGGCAGTTGTGGTTGATCGCGTTGGCGATCAGCAGGACGCTGCCGTCCCAGTGGTCCATGACCGCGAGGTCCGAGGTGAGCAGCATGGTGAGCTCGGGCAGCCGCAGGTCGTCGCGTTCGCCGGGGCCGATCTTCTCGAGCCTGCGGACGATGTCGTACCCGAGGTAGCCGACCATGCCGCCGGTGAAGGGGGGCATGGCGGATGCCAGGTCACGCGGAGTGTGCAGGGTCTGCACGGTCTCGCGCAGGGCGGTGAGCGGGTCACCGCCGGTGGGGACGCCGACGGGCGGGCCCCCGAGCCAGTGCGCCTCGCCGTCGCGCACGGTCAGCGTGGCGTCTGAGCGCACGCCGATGAACGAGTAGCGCGACCAGGAGCGGCCGTTCTCCGCCGACTCCAGGAGGAACGTGCCGGGGCGCTCGGCGGCGAGCTTGCGGTAGAGCCCGACCGGCGTGTCGCCATCCGCGAGCAGGCGGCGGCTGACGGGGATGACACGGCGGTCGGCGGCCAGCTTGCGGAAGGTCTCGAGATCCATGGCGGCAGACCCTACTCGCCGAGCGACACGGCATCGGCGTCGAACAGGACGTCGGCGTCGAAGCAGGTCCGGGCGCCGGTGTGGCAGGCGGCGCCGACCTGGTCGACCTTGACGAGCACGGTGTCGGCGTCGCAGTCCAGGGCGACCGACTTCACGTGCTGCACATGGCCGGAGGTGTCGCCCTTGACCCAGTACTCCTGGCGGCTGCGGGACCAGTAGGTGCAGCGGCCGGTGGTCAGGGTGCGGTGCAGTGCCTCGTCGTCCATCCAGCCGAGCATCAGCACCTCACCGGTGTCGTACTGCTGGGCGATGGCGGGCAGGAGGCCGTCGGCGCTGCGCTTGAGGCGGGCGGCGACGGCGAGGTCGAGGGCACTCGCGGGGACACTGCTGGTCATGCGCCCATTGTGCCGTGCCGTGGGGCGGGTCGGACGGTGCGTCCACTGTGCGGACCCGGCCGGGGCGGCGGTTCCTCCACCGGGCGGACCCGTCTGAGCGGCCGTACGCTGGCGGGCATGTCGACCCATGCGAAGCGTGAACGACTTCTCCTCGCCGATCTGTTGGAGGCGGCCGGACCGGATGCTCCGACCCTGTGCGGCGGCTGGACGACACGAGAGCTGGCGGCGCACCTAGTGATGCGCGAGCACCGGCCCGACGCCGCGGGCGGGATTCTGCTCAGGGCGCTGAAGGACCGTGCGGAGCGGATCCAGGCCGAGTTCGCCGCCAAGCCGTACGAGGAGCTGGTCCAGCTGATCCGTACGGGCCCACCGCGGATGTCCCCGTACGCCATCAAGCAGGTCGACGAGGCGGCGAACACGGTCGAGTTCTTCGTCCACGCCGAGGACGTGCGGCGGGCGCAGCCCGACTGGGCGCCGCGCGATCTGGACAAGGTGTTCGAGAACGTCCTGTGGTCGCGTCTGGAGAAGGGCGCGCGGCTGCTGGGACGAAGGTCGCCGGTGGGCCTGGTGCTGCGCAGGCCGGACGGGCAGACGGCGGTGGCGCACCGCGGGACGCCGGTCGTGACGGTGACCGGGGAGCCCGGCGAGCTGACGTTCTTCGCCTTCGGACGCCAGGACGCTTCGCGGGTGGACCTGGAGGGCGACAAGGATGCGATCGCGCGGGTGCGTGAGGCGAAGCTGGGGATCTGAGGTCCCGGGGCACCAGGTCGGCGGGGACTGACAACATCGTGCGCCGGCAGGTGCCGGTGACGAGGCGGGTCCGCCAGCCGGGGGCCGTGATCGTCCGTGGGGCGCCGGGCACCGCGCCTCAGCCCCTCGTGACCGTCGGCCACCGTGCGGGACACACCGTACGTCCGCGGGCGGAAGCAGCGCGGGGAGTTCCATGCGGCCCGGGTGCGGGGAGCACAGCCCGTACGGCGCTCGTGCGGCGCAGCCCAGGAGAGCATTCCTCGGCGGCGCGCACGATCGTGGTCCCGTCGGCGCCGTCGCCGGCCGGCGGCCCACACCTCCGTGGGCGCGAGGGCCGCGCGCCCACGGCGTGATCCCGCAAGTGCCGGCGGGAAGCCCACCGGGATGGTGACCAGACCCGGCGTCCGCACGGGGAACCAGTGGAAGTCCTGGTCCGGGAAGAGGGAGGTCGGTGTGCCCGAGGTGACCGGTGACAACGCCATCAGCACGGCGAGGAGCTGCAGCGTCCCGTAGATCGCCCACCGCACGCCGCCCGCGTCGGGTCGTCCTCGTCGGCGGCCGCCAGGCCGCACAGCACAAGCGAGGCCGCGACGAAGACGAGAAGGACGACAAGGGCAAGGAAGGGGCCTTCGCCGCCCGCAGCGAGGACCAGAGGTACGAGGGAATGCGTGACGCCCACGCCACCAGGGCCACGGCGGCGCGTACAGCGGTCCGCGGATCTCCGGTGCCGGAGCACAGGCGCAGGCGGCGCGGGCCTGTGCCCCGGCGCAGGGCGGTTTATGTCAGGTCGTCAGCAGGCGTGCGGCCGTGAGCGCGAGAGACACCTCGACCACGTCGGACGGCCGGGACAGCGACCGGCCGGTGAGCTGCTCGAAGCGCCGCAGCCGGTTGAGCACCGTGTTGCGGTGGCAGTACAGGAGCTTCGCGGCGCGCTGCGCGGAGCCGTCGGACCTTAACCACGCGGTGAGGGTCTCGACGAGGAGTTCGCGGTCGGCGGGGTCGATGCAGCCGAGCGGGCCGAGTACGCGGTCGGCCAGCGCCCTGCCGAGATTCGGCGAGGTGACGACGAGCGCGGCGGGCAGGTGCTCGTCGAGGAGGACGACACCGCCGTCACGCGGACAGGCGCGCAGCGCGATCTCCGCGTAGCCGCGGGCCTCCCCCACGGCGGCCAGACCGGTGACGACCGGGCTGATGCCGACCCGGACGCCGGGCGGCACGTCCAGGCGCGCGGCGAGCTCGGCGGGTGTGGTGGGGGCGCCTGTCCTGGTGCGAAGCGGCGGCTCCGGACGGGCGAGGCCGCCGTGCTCCACCTCCGCGCCCGGTTGCCTGTCCATGTCCCGGCTCCCGTCCGCGCCCGGACGGCTGCCCGTGCCGGGGCTCCCGCCCGCGGCCGGGTGGCCGGCCGTGTGCGGGTGGCCGGCCGTGTCCGCGTTCCTGGCCGTACGCGCGTGGCTGTCCGTGTCCGGGTGCCCGTTCGCGGCCCAGGGCCCGTCCGTGCCCACATTGCCGTCCGCGACCGGATACCCACGCCCGCCCGGATGCCAGTCCGTGTCGGGGTCCGCGTCCAGGAGGACGATCGCCAGTTCGCCGTCCCCCGACGCGTGCCACATGGCGCGGGTGCCGGCCGGCAGCGCCGGCGGGGCGTGGACGGCCGGGGCGCCGGGAGAGACGGCGACCACCGCGTACCGGCCGGCCTCCGGCAGGGCCAGGGTCGCGGCGACCTCGGGGAGGTCGGTGATGCGGGTGGTGCCGTCCAGCAGTGCCCCGGTCATCAGCCGCACCCTGTTCTCCCTCCGCCAGGCCAGCTGCCGTTCCGTCTGGTGGTACGCCTCGGCGACCAGGCGGCAGTGCTCGTCGACGAAAGTCCACACGTCCGCGGCCACGTGCACGAGCAGCCGCATGTCCTCCGGATGACGGCGCGCGGTCTCGTCCACGAGCCCCTGCCACGCCATGGCGCCGCCGAGACGGAAGGCGTGCAGCAGCGCGTCGAGCGGCACGCCCTGCTCGGCCCGCGATGCGCCGATCCGCCGTGAGATCAGCCGCGCCGCCTCCCGCATCTCGCGTGGCCGGATCATCGACTCGATGCTGTGCCGGAGCGACAGGTGGACCTCCTGCCACACCCCCGAGGGATCGGCCTCGATCATCGCGCGGTACGCCGGTTCCTGCTCGCGCAGCTCCGCCACCAGGCTGCTGGTGAGGCCGTCCAGGTTGTCGAGGAGGACCTGCGCGGCCCGGTGCAGGACGGCGAGTGCCTCGGCGTCGACGAGCGAGCGCGAACGCTGCGGTCCGCTGAAGGGCGCGGGCAGGGCTCTGACGCGCGAACGCAGGACGTGCGGCATGGCGGCCTCCACAGGGAGTCGGTTGGCTCCGGTGCGGCGGTTGGGGGCAGGCCGTGCACCGGATCTTCCTGACGTCCGAGAATGGCATACCGCCTGGTCGGTACCCAGGGGTATGCGACATTTTCCGCATCACGGTCCAGCAACGCATCTGTGTCGATGACCTCTCGAAAGACGCCACGCCTCCACGGCGACGGTCTCGCGCCCGACGCCTGCCGCGGTCACGTGTAGCAGGCCGTGACAGATCGCGACATTCCGTAACAGGTCGGATCAAGTCGTTCGGGTAGGCCGGGTCGGGCCACCGGAGGTCGTACCGCACGGCCCGATGGGCCAGCCAGGCGGCAGGCTCCCGCGCGGCCCTCCATCACCGCCGCCGGCAGTCCGTGCGCGGCGGCGGCTCGGTACGGTGCGGCACCGGCGGCGTCACACAGCAGCGGGGTAGGTCAAGCGGACCTACCGCGCGGGGCGCATACAACGCCCGCCCCGCTCCGGAACCGACCGGAGGGCGGCGGCCCCGGCCCCGGCGGCACGGGGCCGATGCTCTCCGGGTCGACACCGGCCTCAGCAACGGCCCTCAAGGAGCAGGGAGCCACTGCCTCAGCGCACCAGGTGGCCCGCCGCCCGCAGTGTTTCCTTGACCTGCGAGATCCGCAGATCGCCGAAGTGGAACACGGAGGCGGCGAGCACCGCGTCCGCGCCGGCCTCGACGGCCGGCGGGAAGTGGGCAAGCCTGCCGGCGCCGCCGGAGGCGATCACCGGGACCGTGACGTGCTTGCGCACGGCCGCGATCATCTCGGTGTCGTAGCCGTCCTTGGTGCCGTCGGCGTCCATCGAGTTGAGCAGGATCTCGCCGGCGCCCAGCTCGGCGGCCCGGTGCGCCCACTCGACGGCGTCGATGCCGGTGCCCTTGCGGCCGCCGTGCGTCGTGACCTCGAACGAGCCCGAGGCGGTCCGCCGGGCGTCGACCGAGAGCACCAGCACCTGGCGGCCGAACCGCTCGGCGATCTCGCGGATCAGCTCCGGCCGGGCGATCGCGGCGGTGTTGACGCCGACCTTGTCGGCGCCCGCCCGCAGCAGCTTGTCGACGTCCTCGGCGCTGCGCACGCCACCACCGACGGTGAGCGGGATGAAGACCTGCTCTGCGGTGCGGCGCACCACGTCGTATGTCGTCTCCCGGTTCCCGGACGAGGCGGTGATGTCGAGGAACGTGAGCTCGTCGGCGCCCTCGGCGTCGTACAGCTTGGCCATCTCGACGGGGTCGCCCGCGTCGCGCAGGTTCTGGAAGTTGACGCCCTTGACGACCCGGCCGGCGTCGACGTCCAGGCAGGGGATCACTCGGACCGCGAGGGTCATTCCGCACCTCCTCGGTACGCCTCGACCTCCACCTCGACGACCAGCGAGGGGTCGACGAAGCCGGCGACGATCAGCATCGACGCGGCCGGACGGACCTCGCCGAACCACTCCTTGTGTGCGCGGCCCACTTCATCTATATCCCGGGCGTGGGTGATGTACATACGTGTGCGGACCACGTCCTCGGCACCGAGGCCGAGTTCCTTCAGTGCGTCGACGGCCACCCCGAAGGCGGTCATCGTCTGCTCGTACGGGCCGCCCGCGGAGATCTCGCCGCCGACGACGGACGTGCAGCCGGAGACCAGGACCAGGCCGTTCGGCAGCTGGACGGCGCGGGAGTAGCCGAAGGACTCCTCCCACGGACCGCCCGAGCCGACCCGGCGTACGGCGTCGGTCATACGGACACCGCCGCGAGGGCCTCTTCGAGGGTGAACGCCTTGGCGTAGAGCGCCTTTCCGACGATCGCGCCCTCGACGCCCTCGGGCACCAGCGAGGCCAGCGCCCGCAGGTCGTCGAGGGAGGAGACGCCGCCGGAGGCGACGACGGGCTTGTCGGTCGCGGCGCACACGTTGCGCAGCAGTTCGAGGTTGGGGCCCTGGAGCGTGCCGTCCTTCGCGATGTCGGTGACGACGTACCGGGCGCAGCCCTCGGAGTCGAGGCGGGCCAGGGTCTCGTACAGGTCGCCGCCGTCGCGGGTCCAGCCGCGGCCGCGCAGCGTGGTGCCCCGCACGTCGAGGCCGACGGCGATCCGGTCGCCGTACCGGGCGATGACCTTGGCGACCCACTCGGGGGTCTCCAGCGCGGCGGTGCCCAGGTTGACGCGGCGGCAGCCGGTGGCGAGCGCCGCCTCGAGGGAGGCGTCGTCGCGGATGCCGCCGGACAGCTCGACCTTGATGTCCATGGCCCCGGCGACCTCGGCGATCAGGTCACGGTTGTCGCCGGTGCCGAAGGCGGCGTCCAGGTCGACGAGGTGCAGCCACTCGGCGCCCGCGCGCTGCCAGGTGAGGGCGGCCTCCAGCGGGGAGCCGTACGAGGTCTCCGTACCGGACTCGCCATGGACGAGCCGGACGGCCTGGCCGTCCCGGACGTCGACTGCGGGGAGGAGTTCAAGCTTCGGCATCAGAGAGTCTCGATCCAGTTGGTCAGCAGCTGGGCGCCGGCGTCGCCGGACTTCTCGGGGTGGAACTGGGTGGCCCACAGCGCGCCGTTCTCAACGGCGGCGACGAAGGACTCGCCGTGCGTGGCCCAGGTCACCTTCGGTGCGCGCAGGGCGGCGCTGGTGACCTCGAAGTTCCACTCGTGCACCGCGTAGGAGTGCACGAAGTAGAACCGCTCGTCGGCACCGACTCCGGCGAAGAGCTCGCTGTCCGCGGGCGCGTCGACGGTGTTCCAGCCCATGTGGGGAACGACCGGGGCCTTCAGCGGGCCGACGGTGCCGGGCCATTCGTCGAGTCCCTGGGTCTCGACGCCGTGCTCGATGCCGCGTGCGAACAGGATCTGCATACCGACGCAGATGCCCATGACGGGCCGCCCGCCGGACAGTCTGCGGTCGACGACCCATTCGCCGCGAGCCTTCTTCAGCCCGTCCATGCAGGCGGAGAAGGCGCCGACGCCGGGGACGAGCAGTCCGTCGGCGTTCATGGCCTTGTCGTAGTCACGCGTGATCTCGACGTCGGCGCCGACCCGCGCGAGCGCGCGCTCGGCGGAGCGGACGTTGCCGAAGCCGTAGTCGAAGACGACGACCTTCTTCTGTGCGCTCATACCCAGATTCCCTGAATCCGCAGGACGCCGGCGACCAGGCACATCGCGGAGGCCCCGGCCAGCAGCACGATAGGCCCCTTGGGCATCTTCTGCTTGGAGAAGGAGTAGACACCGCCGGCCAGGAACAGCCCGACGACGATGAGGATGGTGGACAGGCCGGTCATGCTCAGAGGGCGCCCTTCGTGGACGGCAGGATGCCTGCGGCGCGCGGGTCGCGCTCCGAGGCGTAGCGCAGGGCGCGGGCGAGTGCCTTGAACTGGCACTCGACGATGTGGTGCGCGTTGCGCCCGTACGGGACGTGGACGTGCAGCGCTATCTGCGCCTGGGCGACGAAGGACTCCAGGATGTGACGGGTCATCGTCGTGTCGTAGGCGCCGATCATCGGCGCCATGTTCTCCGGCTCGGTGTGCACCAGGTACGGGCGGCCGGAGAGGTCCACCGTGACCTGCGCGAGGGACTCGTCCAGCGGCACGGTGCAGTTGCCGAAGCGGTAGATGCCGACCTTGTCACCGAGGGCCTGCTTGAAGGCGGCGCCGAGCGCGAGCGCGGTGTCCTCGATGGTGTGGTGGGTGTCGATGTGCAGGTCGCCGTCGGTCTTGACGGTCAGGTCGAACAGGCCGTGCCTGCCGAGCTGGTCCAGCATGTGGTCGAAGAAGCCGACGCCGGTGGCGACGTCGACCTTGCCGGTGCCGTCGAGGTCGATCTCGACGACGACCGAGGTCTCCTTGGTGGTGCGCTCGACCCGTCCAGTGCGGCTCATGAGCTCTGCTCCTTCTTCAGTGCGCGAACCGCATCGAGGAACGCGTCGTTCTCTTCGGGCGTACCGGCGGTGACCCGCAGCCAGCCCGGTACGCCGTTGTCACGGACCAGGACACCCCGGTCGAGGATCTGCTGCCACATCACATGGGCATCGTCGAAGCGTCCGAACTGCACGAAGTTGGCGTCGGAGTCGGTGACCTCGTAGCCGATGGCGCGCAGCTCCTCGACCAGCCGGTCCCGTTCCGTCTTCAGCTGCTCGACGTACCCGAGCAGCGTATCGGTGTGCTCCAGGGCGGCCAGCGCGGTGGCCTGGGTGACGGCCGACAGGTGGTACGGCAGGCGCACCAGCTGGACGGCGTCGACCACCGCGGGGTGCGCGGCGAGGTAGCCGAGGCGCAGCCCGGCCGCGCCGAACGCCTTCGACATCGTGCGCGAGATCACCAGGTTCGGCCGGCCCTCGATGAGCGGCAGCAGTGAGGGGTGGTGGCTGAACTCCACGTACGCCTCGTCCACCACGACGAGGGACGGCTTGGCCGCCTGCGCGGCCTCGTACAGCGCGAGGACGGTGTCGGCGTCGACGGCGGTGCCGGTGGGGTTGTTGGGCGTGGTGACGAAGACGACGTCCGGTCGGTGCTCGGCGATGGCGGCCCGCGCCTTGCCGACGTCGATGGTGAAGTCGTCGCCGCGGGGGCCGGAGATCCAGCCCGTGCCGGTGCCCCGGGAGATCAGCCCGTGCATGGAGTACGACGGCTCGAAGCCGATGGCGGTCCTGCCGGGTCCGGCGAAGGTCTGCAGCAGCTGCTGGATGACCTCGTTGGAGCCGTTGGCGGCCCAGACGTTGGCGAGCGCGACCTCGTGGCCGGTCGTGCGGGTGAGGTAGCGCGCCAGCTCGGTGCGCAGCTCGACCGCGTCCCGGTCGGGGTAGCGGTTCAGCCCGCGCGCGGCGTCGCGCACGCGCTCCGCGATCCGCTCGACGAGCGGCTCGGGCAGCGGGTAGGGGTTCTCGTTGGTGTTCAGCCGGACGGGGACGTCCAGCTGGGGCGCCCCGTAGGGGGACTTGCCGCGCAGCTCGTCCCGGATCGGCAGTTCGTCCCAAGGGGACGAGGAGGTGTTTCCGATGTTCTCGCTCACTGTCCCGGCACCTTCCAGCCGAACCGTGCCTTCATCGCGGCGCCGTGCGCGGGGAGGTCCTCCGCCTCGGCGAGCGTGACGACGTGGTGGGTGACCTCGGCGAGCGCGTCGTGCGTGTAGTCCACGATGTGGATGCCGCGCAGGAAGGACTGCACGGACAGACCCGAGGAGTGGCAGGCGCAGCCGCCGGTCGGCAGGACGTGGTTGGAGCCGGCGGCGTAGTCGCCGAGGGACACCGGCGCCCAGGGGCCGACGAAGATCGCGCCGGCGTTGCGGACCCGGGCCGCGACATCGGCGGCGTCGGCGGTCTGGATCTCCAGGTGCTCGGCGCCGTAGGCGTCGACGACCTTGAGGCCGTCGTCCAGGCCGCGGACCAGGACGATCGCGGACTGCCGGCCGGCGAGAGCGGGCTTGATCCGGTCCTCGACGTGCTTGGTGGCGGCGACCTGCGGCACCAACTCGCGCTCGACCGCGGCGGCGAGTTCCTCGGAGTCGGTGACGAGCACCGCCGCGGCCAGCGGGTCGTGCTCGGCCTGGCTGATCAGGTCGGCGGCCACGTGCACGGGGTCGGCGGTCGAGTCGGCGAGGATCGCGATCTCGGTGGGGCCGGCCTCCGCGTCGATGCCGATGCGGCCGGTGAAGTACCGCTTGGCGGCGGCGACCCAGATGTTGCCGGGGCCGGTGACCATGTTCGCCGGGGGGCAGGACTCGGTGCCGTACGCGAACATCGCGACGGCGGTGGCGCCGCCGGCCGCGTACACCTCGTCGACGCCGAGCAGGGCGCAGGCCGCGAGGATCGTGGGGTGCGGAAGGCCGTCGAACTCCTTCTGCGCCGGGGACGCGAGCGCGATGGAGGCGACACCGGCCTCCTGCGCGGGCACCACGTTCATGATCACGGAGGAGGGGTAGACGGAGCGGCCGCCGGGTGCGTAGAGCCCGACGCGGTCGACGGGAATCCACTTCTCGGTGACGGTGCCGCCGGGGACGACCTGGGTGGTGTGGTCCTTGCGGCGCTGCGCGCGGTGGACGATCCTGGCGCGCCGGATCGACTCCTCCAGCGCGGCCCTGACCCCGGCGTCGAGCTCGTTCAGCGCCCTGGTCAGGGCTGCGGCGGGCACGCGCACCTGGTCGAGGGCGACGCCGTCGAATTTCTCCGTGTACTCGATCAGCGCCGCGTCGCCACGATGATGCACGTCCTCGCAGATCGGCCGCACCTTCTCCAGGGCGGCCGCCACGTCGAAGTCGGCACGGGGCAGCAGGTCGCGCAGAGCGCCACCCTCGGGGAGGGCGTCGCCGCGCAGATCGATTCGAGAGATCACGTGGTCAATTCTCTCAGACCGGATCCAGCGGTTGTGTTCTGTATCAGTGGCTGATACAGACGCGGCCGCCACCGGGCCCCCACCCTTCCCGGAGGCCGAAAACAGCCACCTCAGATCATCTCCGGCCGACAATCACCACTAGCGTTCAGGCCGTCACGCAGCGGGAAGAACAGCTGTACGAGCCAACGAGCGGAGGGGCGGCAGTGACGGAGCCGCTTGACGACGGGCCTCCGGAGGGACTGAGCCCGACCGAGCTGCACATGTGGAACGCCTTCAGAAATGGAAGCACGCACGACCTCAGCGACATCGATCCCCTGCTGAACGATCCTTTCTCGCCCCGCCCCTGGGGTCCCGAGCGCAGCGTCCGTGCCTCCATCCTGGCGCGGCTGCTGCTGAACGGGCCCTCGGCGCGTCCCGGCCGGGTCGCGGCGCTCAAGCTGCGCGGCGTCCAGATCACCGGCACGCTCAAGCTCGCCGGCGGCAGCATCGGCCCCTACGTCGAGCTCAACAGCTGCCGCTTCGAGAACGAGCTGCTGATGCCGGAGGCGCACTTCACGACCGTGCGCCTGGTCAGCTGCGCGATTCCGCGCATCGAGGCGGCCCGGCTGCGCACGGAGGGCGATCTGCACATGCCGCGCTGCCGGGTGGAGCACGGCATCCGGCTCACCGACGCGCAGATCGGCACGGACCTGCTGATCAACCAGATCCATGTGCGGCCGGACCGCCGGGGGCGCGCCATCACCGCGGACGGCATGTCGGTCGCCCAGGACTTACAGGCCGAACTGATCGAGACGTACGGGGAGTTCAGCCTGCGCGGCGCGAAGATCGGGGTCTCGCTCAGTCTGCGCGGCAGCCGGCTGCGGGCCGCGGCGGAGCGGCGCGCGCTGAACGCCCCGCAGTTGAGCGTGGAGCGCACGCTGTACATGACGGGCGCGTGGGTGAGCGTCGCCACCGGCAACCAGGGCGCCACTCCCCCGTTCGGGATCACCGCCCAAGGGGCTCCGGTGCGTGGCTCGCGGCTTCAGCCCTTCGAGTGCTACGGCGGGGTGCGCCTGGACGACGGGCGGTTCGGCGACGCGGTCGATCTGAACGGTGCGCGGTTCGGCCTGAGCCCGCACGAGGAGCTGTCGCTGCGCCGGATCACGACGCCGGAACTGCGGTTCAACGCGGAGCGTCCCGAGGAGGGCCGGGTCGTGCTGAACGGCGCCAAGGTGGTGACCCTGATCGACCTGGCGGCGAGCTGGCCGGGGCCGGGCGGCCTGGCGATGGGCGGCTTCGTCTACGAGAATCTCGTCCCCTACGAGGAGTTCCCGCTGTCGCGCCGGCTTGAGTGGGTGGCATCGGCGACGCCGGAGTACTCCCCGGAGCCGTACGAACGTCTCGCGACGGTGCTGCGCAACAGCGGTGAGGACGCGGACGCGCGTGAGGTGCTGCTGGCCAAGCAGCGCAGGCGGCGCGAGACGCTGCCGCTGGCCGCGAAGCTGTGGGGGTATCTCCAGGACTGGACCGTGGCGTACGGCTACCGGCCGGGGCGGGCGGCGCTGTGGATGGCGGTGCTGTGGGCGGCGGGTGCGATCGCCTTCTCCCAGGTGGCCCCGGATCCGATCAAGAAGGACGAGCATCCGGAATGGAATCCCGCTCTGTATGCGCTGGATCTGCTCATTCCGGTGATCAATCTCGGCCAGGACGGCTATTGGCGACTTGACGGGCACTGGCAATGGGCTTCGGCGGCACTGGTGCTTCTCGGGTGGATTCTGGCGACCACGGTGGCCGCGGGTGCGTCGCGTCTGTTGCGCCGCGGATGAGGCGGCCGAGCGGCCCTCTGCGGCGCGCATCGACTCGTCTTTACGATCTCTTGACCAGCGAGCGGACAACCTTTCCGCCGCTACCAAAGATTCACAGCTGGCCTCTGGCGCGGCGCTCACCTGCGGTTTTCAATGGTCCGCACCATGTCTTTCCTTCGCGCCCTGACCCGTACCGCGCGCATGATCCGTCATACGCCCCGGCTGTCCGAAAGCCTTGTGCCCGATGACGCGGTACTGCTCGACGCCCCCGACGAGCGGCTCGCTCCCGCGCTCGTCGCGGCCGCCGAGGGCGAGTACGAGGGAGCCGCGAAACTGCTGGCGACCACACGGGAATCGGCCGAATGGGAAAGCCGCGACCGATACGTGGCGCGGCTCGCGGCCTTCGCCCGCAACCGCGACGAGTGGCTCGGCAGCTGGCTCGGCGCCGCGCCCCGCGACGCGGACGCGCTGCTCGTGAAGGCGCAGCTCGCGCTCGCGCGGGCGTGGGAGTCGCCGGCACGCGCCGAGCTGCTGCGGGAGGTCGGCCCGCTGATCGACGCGGCGGCGGACGCCGAACCGAGCGACCCGGTGCCGTGGCGCATCGCGCTGGACCACGCACGGGGAACGCATGCCACGCACACGGCCTTCGAGGCCCTGTGGGAGCGGGCCATCCGCCGGTCGTCGCACCACTACGGCTGCCATGTGGCAGCGCTGCAGTATCTGTCCGCCCAGTGGTACGGCTCGCACCGCGAGTGCTTCGACTTCGCCGAGCAGGCGGCCGCCGACGCGCTGCCCGGTTCGCTGATCCAGGCGCTCCCCGTCCGGGCGGCGTTCGCCCAGCTGCTCGCCTCTGAGCCGACGACGTCGGTGCAGGACGACCGGATCGACGCGGCGGCGGACCTCGCGATCGCGCTGTCCGCCGACTACGCGGCGGGCGACCCCTGGCCGGCCGAGGTCCGCAACACGCTCACCTACGTGCTGGTGTCGCGAGGGCGATGGGCGGACGCGCTGGCGCAGTTCCGGCTGATCGGCCCGTACGCCACGTCCTTCCCCTGGACCTCGGTGACGGACGACCCGCTGGGGCAGTTCCTGCGGGCCCGCGACGGGGTGTGCATCGAGGTCGCGTACACGATGCCGCTGTGCGGACGCGGGGGCCGATCCCGCGACCATTACTCTTGACCCCCGTGACCACCGCTCGCCTTCCCCTCTTCCCGCTGAACTCGGTGCTGTTCCCTGGGCTCGTACTGCCCCTGAACATCTTCGAGGAGCGTTATCGCGCCATGATGCGCGAACTGCTGAAGACGGACGAGGAGGAGCCGAGGCGCTTCGCCGTCGTCGCCATCCGGGACGGACGGGAGGTCGCGCCCACCGCGCCCGGCATGCCGGACCCGACGACGGTCATGGAGCGCGGCCCCGCTGCCGGCTTCGGACCCGACCCGATCCAGGCGTTCCACCGGGTGGGCTGCATCGCCGACGCGGCAACGATCCGGGAGCGGGCGGACGGCAGCTTCGAGGTCCTGGCGACCGGGACGACGCGGGTGAAGCTGCTGTCGGTGGACGCGAGCGGCCCGTTCCTGACGGCGGAGTTCGAGGAGATCCCCGAGGAGCCGGGTGACGGGGCGGGCGCGCTCGCGGAGGGCGTGCTGCGGGCCTTCCGCAACTACCAGCAGCGGCTGGCGGGCGCGCGCGAGCGGACGCTGTCGACGGGCACGGAGCTGCCGGACGAGCCGTCGGTGGTGTCCTATCTGGTCGCCGCGGCGGCGGTGCTGGACACCCCCGCGAAGCAGCGGCTCCTCCAGGCGCCGGATACGGCGACGCGGCTGCGAGAGGAACTGAAGCTCCTGCGAACGGAGACGGCCGTACTGCGCCATCTCCCGTCGCTGCCGATGGTCGACCTGACCCGGCAGCCGACGAGCCCCAACTGACGGGAGGGATCGCCCACATGGCCAGGAAGCAGAAGAAGCAGTCGGGGGGCACGCCCGCGACGGTGGCCCTGACGGCCGCGGGCACGCCGTTCACGCTGCACGCGTACGACCACGATCCGTCAGCGCCGTCGTACGGCGAGGAGGCGGCGGAGGCGCTCGGCGTCTCGCCCGACCGCGTCTTCAAGACCCTCGTCGCGGACGTGGACGGCACCCTGACGGTGGCGGTGGTCCCGGTCGCGGGCCAGCTCGACCTGAAGGCACTGGCGGCGGCGGTGGGCGGCAAGCGGGCGACGATGGCGGACCCCGCGGCGGCGGAACGCACGACGGGCTACGTACGCGGCGGCATCTCGCCCCTCGGCCAGCGCAAGCGCCTGCCGACGGTCCTGGACACGTCGGCGGCGCAGCACGACTCGATCTGCATCTCGGCGGGCCGCCGCGGCCTGGAGGTCGAACTGTCCCCGGCGTCCCTCGCCACCCTGACATCGGCGACCATGGCCCCGATCGGCCGCGCGTAGCGGCCGGGGGCGCGCGTGCGGCCGGGGGCGCGCGTGCCGGGTGCGCGCTCCGATCTGCCACAGCCAGCGGCCAGGGACCGCCGGTACCCGGGAGCTCACTCCCATCGACCGCATCAGCGGCCGGTGCGCGTTACCGGAGGCTCCGCGCCGGTCGTGCCCCGAAACCAGCGGGTGCAAGGCCGGGGGCGGAGCCCGGCACGGGAAGAGGCGGGGTGGGGGCAGGTCACGTCTGCCAGGGACCGTGCGACTCCCACTCCGGCTCCGGGTCCCGCGGCCCGAACAGGGCCGTCAGACCCAGGTGGACCGCCATCGCCGACAGCGGCCACGCCAGCAGCGCGTTCTTCGCGCCCAGTTCCAGGTACGCGTCGAACGTGACGCCCTCGCCCACCTCGCGCGCGTGTTGCACCACGTCGGTCGTCGGGCCGAACCAGACGCCGACGCCCCAGCCGAGCAGCGACGCCAGCACGCCGCCGAGCGCGAGCGCCACCACCAGGACGATGCCGCCGGTGCGGCGGTACAGGAAGACGGCCGCCGCGCTCAGCGCGCCCAGCCCGGCCGCCAGCAGAGCAAACGTTCCGTCTGCGCCAATGGCCTCCTCGCCCTCCGTGTCCTTGAGGAAGACCCCGTTGTCGTGGGAGACGAGCGGCACCCGCGGTGCCAGCCACAGCCACAGCAGCCCGAGCGCCACACCGAGCACCGTCACGGCCACCAGCACCACGGCGCCGTCCCGGAGGTCCTTGCGCGGTTCGTCCGTGTGCCGGCCGTCCTTCTCGCCCGGTCCGTCGCCCGGCCAGGCCGCATCCGCGGGGACAGGGCCCGGGGACGGCGACTGCCAGGGGTTGTCGCCCGAGGGCTGCTCGTTCGGCTGGTGGGGAGGCGTCAGCGGTGCGGTCACACCCGCCATCGTGCCAGGCCTGCCCGAGTGACGCCTCACCGGACTGCCGCCCGCCGGTACGCCCACGTCGCCGCCGCCAGCGACACCACGCCGACGGCCGCGCAGACCGCGAGATCGAGCCCGACCGCGGCCCAGTCGGGACGCGCGTCGAAGGTACGGGCCAGCGCCTCGACCCCGTACGTGGAGGGCAACAGGTCGCGGGCGTACCCGATCGGTGCGGGCAGCCGGTCCGCCGGAAGCACGCCGAGCAGCAGCGCCGCCGACATGCCCAGCTGGCCGAGTAGCGTCGCCAGTTCCTGGCGCGGCGCGAGCAGGCCGAGGGCCGCGCCCAGTCCGGCCAGAGCCGCCCCGGACAGCGGGATCACCGCGGCGAGGACCCACAGGTGCGTCAGCGGCAGCTCGAAGAGCACGCTGCCCGCGACCGCCGTCACCACGGTGCCCGGCACGGTGAAGGAGGCGTACGCCGCTGCCGCGCCGAGCACCACGGCCGCCGGCGGCACCGGCAGCGTGGCGTAGTGGTCGAGGCCTCCCCCGGCGCGCAGCTGCCCGAAGTACTGGGCGAGCAGATTCAGCGCGACGAAGGCGACGACGAGCACGCTCGCGCCGGCGACGACCGCCTTCGCCTCCGTGCCTCCGTCGACGACCCCGCGCATCAGGACCATGATCCCGACGGACTGGAAGGTCGCCACGAACAGCAGCGGGATCCGGGCGACCCGCGCCCGGGACAGCTGCGCCCGGTACACGGCGGCCAGCGCCGGCAACAGCCGGGCCCGCGGCGCGAGCGGTGCGGGCGCGTGCTCAGTGACGGGCGACGCCGCCCCGCTCATGGTCCTCGCCGACTCGGCGGAGATGATGCTCACGCCTTGACCAGCCCCTTCGTCGTGTTCCCGCCGAGTGCCAAGTACACGTCCTCCAGACTCGGGGTGGCCAGCGTGAAGTCGTCGAGCGCCGCGAACGCCGCACCGCCCGTCACCGCGGCGACCGCCGCCCGCGCCTCCTCCGGCCCCAGCCGCAGCACCCACCGGCGCCCGGACTCCTGGGCGACACCGCGCAGCGCCGCCACCTCGGGGACGTCGAGCGGCGCCCGCTCGCGCCACACCAGTTCCACGCGGACCTCACCCGCGACCCGCTCCTTCAGTCCGGAGGGCGAGTCGCAGGCGATGACACGGCCACGGTCGAGCACGGCGACGCGGTCGAGGACGGTCTCGGCCTCGATGACGTTGTGGGTGACGAGGAGCACGGTCACGCCGTGCTCGGCGCGCCTGCGGTCGACCGCCGCCCACACGGCACGCCGCGCGACGGGGTCCATGCCGGTCGTCGGTTCGTCCAGGACCAGGACCGGCCGCTCGCCGACGAGGGTCGCCGCGAAACAGGCGAGCCGCCGCTGGCCGCCGGACAGTTTCTTGAGGGGACGCGCGGCGAGTGCGGTGAGTCCGAGCTCGTCCAGGACGGCGTCCCGTTCGTCCCGCGCCTGCCGTACGGTCAGCCCGCGCAGCCGCCCGGTGGTCTCGGCGGCGAGGGCGACGGTCAGTTCGTCGAGGGCGGTGGACTCCTGGCCGAGGTAGCCGATCAGCCGGGCCGCCCGCTCGGGATGGCGCACCAGGTCATGGCCGAGGAGCTCGACGGCGCCGGAATCGGGGCGCATGAGGCCGGTGAGCTGGCGCACCAGGGTGGACTTGCCCGCGCCGTTGGGTCCGAGCAGGCCGAAGACCTCGCCGCGCCGGACATCGAGGCTGATCCCGTCGGTGGCACGCACCTCGGGTGTCCCGGGCGTGCCCCTCCTGCCGCGCGCGGCGGGGTACGTCTTGACCAGATCCCGCACCACGCACACCGTACTCACGAGGTACGAGACTACGGGGTCCGGCCGCTCCGAATGCCCTCGGGCCCCGACTGCTCCCCCGCGGCGGCGTGCTCGGTGGCCGTCCGTACATCGATCTCGCGCCAGAATCCGGCCCGGATCGCATAGCGGTCGTGCTCGTCGATCTGGTCGTCCTTGTGGGCGAGAAGTCCGAAACGCGCTGCATAGCGCAGTAGTTCGCCGTCGATGCGGTGCGGGATGCGCGGATACATGCTGGACAGCTTCTGCACGTGGCCGGTCTCCGGCAGCCGTTCCATCCAGCGGCGGGCGAAGACCTGGCCCACCTCGAAGGGGTCGCCACCGACGGTGGTGATGTCCTCCTCCCGGTCGGCCCAGCGCTGCTCGGCGCTGGTGAGCTGGGCGAGGGTGGGCAGGGACGCGCTCTCCGGCGGTTCGCCGAGCGCCCCCTGTCCCGACCGGTCGACCCAGCCCTTGTCGGAGGACCAGCGCAGGGTGGCGTTCACGGGGTGGGCCGCGGGCTGCTGGCCGGGGGCGCGCAGTCCGGCGAGGTCCTTGGGCGTGGGGACGCCCTTTGCCGGGGCGGCCGGGGCGGGTGCGGTTTCGGGGGCGTCGTCGGCGGATGCGGATGGTGCGCCGTTGCGCGCGGCGGAATCGGCCGCGCGCTCGGCCGAGTCGGCGAGCGCCGACTCCGGCAGCGGCGCGGACAGGATGGCGGCGATCTCGGGGCGGGGCACGGGCGCCGGGGCGCAGACGCCGGTGAGTTCCCTGGCCCGGACCGCGCGGGTGATCCAGACCCGGTCCAGGACGCGGCGTTCGTCGGCCTCGGCGACCAGGTCCTCGGACTGGTTGTAGTCGCCGTCGGCGGCCTGGACGGCCCACAGGTGGACGGCGACGCCGTGCTCCTTCGCGGACATCAGGCCGGGCAGCAGATCGCCGTCGCCGGTGACGAGCACCACGTCGGAACAGGCCCGGTTCCTGGCCAGTTCGGTGAGCTCGGCGTGCATGGCCGCGTCGACGCCCTTCTGGGCCCAGCGGCCGTCGCTTCGGGTCAGGGCGCCGAGGCGGACCGTGACCCTGGGCATCACCCGCAGCCTGCGGTGCTCGGGCTGGGGCACCCGGTCGGGGGCACCGTCGAACCAGTAGATACGCAGCAGCGGGCGTTCGGTGTCGGCCTCGGCGAGGTCGCGCAGGCCATGGATCAGGGCGGAGTGGTCGACGGTGATCCGCGACCGCGCCGGTTCTCCCGCGAGAAGGCTCGCGGCCGCGCCCAGCAGATATCCGGCGTCCACCAGGACGACGCAGCGGTCCACGCGTTCCACCCTCTTTCGGGGACTCTTTCGGCGACGTTCCCGTGAGCCGTGCGCGAGCGCCGGGCAGGTCCGGTGATCGCGGGAACTCGGAGGCCGGGAAAGGTCCGGATCGGGGATTCTTCCGGGTTTCCTTCGAGTCTGCCCGACTGCCCCAGTGTTGACGGCCGGAACTCGATCATCGGCGTGGCGGATCGATCCGGTCCAGGCCCCTGACGGGTGACTACGGTCCGCAATGATCCAAAATGCGCCGGTTATTCACCTATGTGAGCCTGACAGCGGCTCTGGCACCCAGACGCTCACAGGAGGCAACCACCATGGCCAAGAACAAGAACCGTGAACGCAAACAGAAATCTTCTCCGGCGGAGCGCGGCCGCCAGGAGGCCACCAAGTCCTCGATGGAGGCGCAGGCTGAGCAGCGCGCGGCGCAGGTGACGCCGTCCGATGTGGCCCACAAGGGCCGGCAGAAGCGCTTCGGCCACAACTGACGGACGTGAGCGGCAAGAAGGGGCGCGCCCGTGACGACGGGTGCACCCCTTCTGCGTGACTGCTTCTGCGTGACCGCTTCTGCCCGATTGCCTCTGCCCGATTGCGCCTGCGTGACTGCTGCTGCTCGACTGCGCCGCGCGGCCCCGAAGGTCAGCCGGCCAGGCAGGAGGGGCCGAGCAGCACCTTCAGGTCGCCGAACAGCGCGGGGTCGGGCTGGACACGGTGCCGGTCGAGCCGGAGCACCGTCGTCTTGCGCGGGCCCTGGAGTTTGATCCGCACCTCGGTGTTGCCCTTGTGATGGCTGAGGATCTCGCCGAGGCGGCTCACCATGGGCGGGGTGACCTTGACGGTCGGGATGGTCACGACGACCGGCGCGTTGGTCCCGGCCGACGACAGGTCCGGGACCATCAGCTCCATGGCGACGAGCCTGGGCACGTCCTCGCGCTTGTCGAGACGGCCCTTGACGAAGACCACGGTGTCCTCGACGAGCTGGGTGGACACGAGCTGGTACGTCGCCGGGAAGAACATGCACTCGATCGAACCGGCGAGGTCCTCGACGGTGGCGATCGCCCAGGCGTTGCCCTGCTTGGTCATCTTGCGCTGCAGGCCGGAGATGATGCCGCCGATGGTGACGACCGCGCCGTCCGCGTGCTCGCCGCCCGTCAGCTGGGAGATCGCCGCGTCCGTCTTGTCGGACAGGACGTGCTCGATGCCGAAGAGCGGGTGGTCGGAGACGTACAGGCCGAGCATCTCGCGCTCCTGGGCGAGCAGGTAGGACTTCTCCCACTCGACGTCGGAGAACTCGACGTCGAGGCCGAAGCCGGGCTCGCTGCTCTCCTCCTCGCCCATGCCGCCGAAGAGGTCGAACTGCCCCTCGGCCTCCTTGCGCTTGACCGCGACCACGTTGTCGATCATCGGCTCGTGGTGGGCTACCAGACCCTTGCGGGTGTGGCCCATCTCGTCGAAGGCGCCGGCCTTGATGAGGGACTCGACGGTGCGCTTGTTGCAGACGACGGCCTCGACCTTGTCGAGGAAGTCGGGGAAGGAGCTGTACTTCCCCTTCGCCTTGCGGGACCTGATGATCGATTCGACGACGTTCTGCCCGACGTTGCGCACGGCGGTGAGGCCGAAGAGGATCACGTCGTCGCCCTGGGCAGCGAAGTTCGACATGGACTCGTTGACGTTGGGCGGGAGGACCTTGATGCCCATGCGCCGGCACTCGTTCAGATAGACGGCCGACTTGTCCTTGTCGTCCTTGACCGAGGTGAGCAGCGCCGCCATGTACTCCGCGGGGTGGTTCGCCTTGAGGTACGCCGTCCAGTAGGAGACGAGGCCGTACGCGGCGGAGTGCGCCTTGTTGAAGGCGTATCCGGCGAAGGGGACCAGCACGTCCCACAGCGCCTGGATGGCCTCGTCGCTGTAGCCCTTCTCCCGGGCGCCCTTCTGGAACAGGACGAAGTTCTTCGCCAGTTCGTCGGGCTTCTTCTTGCCCATCACGCGGCGGAGGATGTCGGCCTCGCCGAGCGAGTACCCGGCGATGATCTGGGCGGCCTTCTGCACCTGCTCCTGGTAGACGATCAGGCCGTAGGTGACGTCCAGGACCTCCCTGAGGGGCTCCTCCAGCTCCGGGTGGATCGGCGTGATCTCCTGCTGCTTGTTCTTGCGCAGGGCGTAGTTCGTGTGCGAGTTCATGCCCATCGGGCCCGGGCGGTAGAGCGCGGACACGGCGGAGATGTCTTCGAAGTTGTCGGGCTTCATCAGCCGCAGCAGCGAGCGCATGGGCCCGCCGTCGAACTGGAAGACGCCGAGGGTGTCACCGCGCTGGAGCAGCTCGAAGGTCTTGGGGTCGTCGAGCGGGAGGGAGAGCATCTCCAGGTCGATGCCCTTGTTGGACTTCACCATCTTGATGGCGTCGTCCATGATCGTGAGGTTGCGCAGGCCCAGGAAGTCCATCTTCAGCAGGCCGAGCGACTCGCACTGCGGGTAGTCCCATTGGGTGATGGTCACGCCGTCGGTGTGCCTGACCCACACGGGGACATGCTCGGTGATGGTCTCGCTGGACATGATCACGCCGGCGGCGTGCACCCCCATCTGCCTGACGAGGCCCTCGACGCCCTTCGCGGTGTCGATGACCTTCTTGACGTCCGGTTCGTTCTCGTACATCGCGCGGATCTCGCCGGCCTCGCTGTAACGCGGGTGGGAGGGATCGGTGATGCCGTTGAGGTCGATGCCCTTGCCGAGGACGTCGGCGGGCATGGCCTTGGTGAGCCGGTCGCCCATCGCGTACGGATAGCCCAGCACGCGGGCGGAGTCCTTGATCGCGTTCTTCGCCTTGATCTTGCCGTACGTGCCGATCATGGCGACCTTGTCGGCGCCGTACTTCTCCGTCACATACCTGATCACCTCGACGCGCCTGCGCTCGTCGAAGTCGATGTCGACGTCGGGCATGGAGACGCGCTCGGGGTTGAGGAACCGCTCGAAGATCAGACCGTGCGGGATCGGGTCGAGGTCGGTGATGCCCAGGGCGTACGCCACGATCGAACCGGCCGCGGAGCCACGGCCGGGGCCCACCGCGATGCCCTGGTTCTTCGCCCACATGATGAAGTCGGCGACGACGAGGAAGTACCCCGGGAACCCCATCTGGATGATGACGTCCATCTCGTACTCGGCCTGCCGCTGGCGGTCCTCGGGGATGCCTCCCGGATAGCGGCGCTCCATGCCCCGCCGGACCTCCTCCTGGAACCAGGTGACTTCGGTGTACCCGTCGGGGATGTCGAACTTCGGCATCAGGTCGCGCTTGAGGAACATCCCCTCCGTCTCGATCTGCTGGGCGACCAGGAGGGTGTTGCGGCACCCCTCCTGCCAGGCGTCGGAGGAGTCGATCGCATACATCTCGTCGGTCGACTTCAGGTAGTAGCCGGTGCCGTCGAACTTGAAGCGGTCGGGGTCGGAGAGGTTCTTGCCGGTCTGGATGCACAGCAGCGCGTCGTGGGCGGTCGCCTCGTGCGCATACGTGTAGTGGGAGTCGTTGGTCACCAGCGGCGGGATGCCGAGCTTCTTGCCGATCTCCAGCAGTCCGTCACGGACCCGGCGCTCGATCTCGATGCCGTGGTCCATCAGCTCCAGGAAGTAGCGGTCCTTGCCGAAGATGTCCTGGTACTCGGAGGCGGACTTGAGGGCCTCGTCGAACTGACCGAGGCGGAGTCGGGTCTGGAGCTCGCCGGAGGGGCAGCCCGTGGAGGCGATCAGCCCCTCGGACCACTGGGCGATGGTCTCCTTGTCCATCCGCGGCCACTTCTGCAGCCAGCCCTCCGCGTACGCGTCGGAGGAGAGCCTGAAGAGGTTGTGCAGGCCCGTCGCGTTGGCCGCCCAGATGGTCTTGTGGGTGTAACCACCGGAACCGGAGACGTCGTCCCGCTTCTGGTGCGGCTGGCCCCACTGGATCTTGCGCTTGTTGCGCCGGGACTCGGGCGCGACATACGCCTCGATGCCGATGATCGGGACGACCCCGGCCTTCTGCGCGGAATGGAAGAAGTCGTACGCCCCGTGGAGGTTGCCGTGGTCGGACATGGCGATATGGGTCATGCCCATCTCGTTGCACGCCTCGAACATGTCCTTGAGCCGCGCAGCACCGTCCAGCAGCGAGTACTGGGTGTGGACGTGCAGGTGCGTGAAGGGCGGCTTGGTCACGGCGGATGGCCTCCGGGCTGCAGTCTTCGGGGGGTGACACCCCCGGACCCCCGCTTATGGGGGACAGCCTGGAAGTCTACGGCGAGCAACTGACAGCCGGCGGGAGACCGCGGGGCGAAGCCCCTTCGACGAAGGGTGGCGGGCGGGCACTCCTGCGCGTCGTCACGCGTTGGAGGGGCGGAAACGCCTGTCCTTTTTCCTGCACCAGGAGGCACCCAGCGATGCCGGTCCCGCAGCCCACCGCCGAGCAGCGAGGCGAGGAGATCCTCGCCGTCTTCGACACCGCTTTCGGCGAGCTCCTGGCCGCCGACCCGGCCGCCTTCCGGGTCAAGTTCCGCAAGATGGCGGCGTCGGCCTTCGCGTTCTACCGGGGCACGGCCTGCCTGTTCTACAGCGACCTGGAGCGGGAGCGGCACGGCGGCCCCTTTCTGGACGAGCGCACCGGCCGGGTGTGGATCCACGGCGATCTCCACGCGGAGAACTTCGGCACCTACATGGACGCCAACGGCCGCCTGATTTTCAACGTGAACGACTTCGACGAGGCCTATGTCGGTCCCTTCACCTGGGACGTCAAGCGCCTGGCGGCCTCGATCGCCCTGATCGGCTACACCAAGGCGCTGAGCGACGACCAGATCACCGATCTCGTACGGATCTGCTCTGCCGCCTACCGCGAGCGCGTCCACGCCCTCGCGGCCGGGGCGAAGAACGACGAGCTGCCGCCGTTCACGCTGGACACCGCCGAGGGCCCCCTGCTGGGCGCCCTGCGCACGGCCCGCTCCCTGACCCGGTTCTCGCTGCTGGACTCGATGACCGAGATCCGTGACTTCGAGCGGCGGTTCGCCTCGGGCGCCGGCTCGATCGAGCTGGACGCGGCCACGCGCTACAAGGTGCTCGCCGCCTTCGACGGCTATCTGGAGACGCTGCCGGAGTCGAGCCTGACCCGCCCCGACTCCTACCGGGTCAAGGACGTGGTGGGCCGGCGGGGCATCGGTATCGGCTCGGCCGGCCTCCCCTCGTACAACATCCTCCTGGAGGGCAACAGCGACGCCCTGGAGAACGATGTCGTGATCTACATGAAGCAGGCGCAGACGCCGGCGGTCTCCCGCCACATCACCGACCCGGAGATCCGCGGTTACTTCCGGCACGAGGGCCACCGCACGGTGATCTCGCAGCGCGCGCTCCAGGACCACGCCGATCCGTGGCTGGGCTGGACCGAGCTGGACGGCTCCGGGCAGCTGGTCGCCGAGGTCTCCCCGTACGCCGTGGACCTGGACTGGTCGGACATCGACGACCCGGCTCAGATCGCGGCCGTCGTCGCCGACCTCGGCCGGGCGACGGCGACGATGCACGCGGCGGCCGACGACGAGAGCGGGCACTCACTGGTGCCCTTCTCCACCGAGCGCGCCATCGACGCGGCGATCGCGGCGGACGAGGACGGCTTCGGCGAGCTGCTGGTCGACTTCGCGCACGGCTACGGCACCCGGGCACGGGCGGACCACCAGATCTTCGTGGACCTGTTCCGCAACGGCAGGATCCCCGGCCTGCGGGCGGCGGATGCCTACAGGCCGGCGGCCACGGGCCTGTAGCAAGGGCCCGGCGGAGCGAGGCGGGCCGGCCCCGGCCTTTAGGGATCCCTTACAGGGAGGCGTGACAAACTCACGGCGATGGACATATCCGGGATGCGGCTCAGGGCGCTGCGGGCGGCGGTCTTCACGGCACTGGTCGTGACGCTGTCCGCCGCTTCCCATGTACTGCTCTCGCAGGCGCCGTTGCCACTGACGACGGTCGCGGCGCTGACCGCCGCCGTCTTCGCCGTCGCCTGCGCGCTGTCGGGCGGGGAGCGCGGTTTCCTGCGGATCGCCGGACTGCTGATCCCGCTGGAGCTGGCGGCCGACACGGTCTTCACCGCGGGCCAGCACGCCTGTTTCGGGGCCGCCGGCGGCCCGGTCACCGGGTCGCTGCGTGCGGTCGGTCTCGATGTGCTGTGCGGCGGCAGCATCGGCGCCCGGTTGCCCGGCGTGGCGGCGCCCGCGCAGAACGGGGGCCTCGGCGCCCTGCTGCAGTCCCCCGACCCCGCCGTGCCCTGGCTGCTGCTCGCCGCGCATGTCTCGGTGGGCCTGGTCGCGGCCGCCTGGCTGCGGCGCGGCGAGGCGGCGCTGGCGTCGCTGCTGCGCTCGGTGGGTGCGTTCGCCTTCCGCCCGCTGCTGCTCGCGGTCGCCGCGCTGCGCGGCACGCGCGGCGCCCCGCGTACGACGGGCCGCCGGGAGCACCACGAGCACCGACCCTCCTGTGCGCGCCTGTTGGTGCACTCCATGGGACGGAGGGGGCCTCCGCGTCCGGTCGCGCTCTGCGCGTGACGCCGCGCCCTGCGCGCCGGCCGGAAGCCCCCTTCTCCCCACTGTCCCCATGGAGTGAATGATCATGAGCAAGCGCAACAGCCAGGCCAACAAGGCGGCGGCCCGTGAGCGGCTGCGTCTGGAACGCGAGCGCCAGGCCAAGAAGGACAAGCTGCGCCGTCAGCTGATCGTCGCCGGTACCGGCGTCCTGGTCCTGGCGATAGCCGGTGGTGTCGGCTTCGGCATCATGCAGGCCAACAAGCCGTCCCACTGGGAGTCGGCGGCCGACGAGAGCAGCATCACCGCCCCGAAGAACACCGAGGGCGAGAACGGCACGACCGTCGTCATCGGCAAGACGGACGCGAAGAAGACGCTGGAGCTGTACGAGGACTCCCGCTGCCCGGTCTGCGCGGTGTTCGAGCAGGCCGTGGGCGAGACGATCGACAAGGACGTCGAGGCCGGGAAGTACAGGATCAAATACATCGGCGCCACGTTCATCGACGGCGACTCCCTCTCCCAGGACCGCATCGGCTCGAACGGCGAGGGCTCCAAGAACGCGCTGAGCGCGCTGGGTGCCGCGCTGAACGTGAGCCCCGACGCCTTCATGGCGTACAAGTCGGCGCTCTACTCGGAGAAGTTCCACCCCGAGGAGAGCGACGACAAGTTCGCCAAGGACGCGTATCTGCTCAAGATCGCCGATTCGGTGCCCGCTCTGAAGAACAACAGTGAGTTCAAGAAGAACGTCGAGGACGGGACCTTCGACGCCTGGGCGCTGAAGATGTCGAGGACGTTCGACGACAGCGGGGTGGGCGGTACGCCGACGCTGAAGATGGACGGCAAGAAGATCACCGCCGAGGGCAGCGACAACGCGCCCATGACGGTGGAGCAGTTCACCACGGCGATCGACAAGGCCCTCAAGGGCTGAGCGCACCCGCGGTGGGCCGCGGGTGACCGTATCCGAACGGGCGGGCGAACTTTCCTGGTTCGCCCGCCCGTTCGGCTTACCGATCAGTAGTCTGATCGGCCGTGACCAGTCGATTCCTCACAACTCCCAGTCGCCGCACGGTCGTCAAGGCCGCTGCCGCCACCGCTGTCGCCGCCCCCGTTCTCGCGGCCCAGGCCGTCCCCGCCACCGCGGCGGACCAGAGCCCCTCCTTCGACCACGGCGTCGCGTCGGGCGACCCGCTGCCCGACGGCGTCCTGCTGTGGACGCGCCTCACGCCGAGCGCCGACGCCGTGCCGGGCTCCGGCAGAGGCGCGGACACGCCCGTGGGCTGGGAGGTCGCGGAGGACAGGGATTTCGCCCGGGTCGTCGCCCGCGGCAGCGCCACGTCCCGGGCCGCCACCGACCACACCGTCAAGGCGGACGTCCGGGGTCTGCGCCCGGCGAGCACCTACTGGTACCGCTTCACGGCCGGTACGGCCGTCTCCCCGGTCGGCCGCACCCGGACCGCTCCGGCCACCGACGCCGCCGCGACCGGTGTGCGCTTCGGCGTGGTCTCGTGCGCCAACTGGGAGGCCGGCTGGTTCTCCGCGTACCGCCATCTCGCCGCCCGCGCGGACCTCGACGCGATCCTGCACCTCGGCGACTACATCTACGAGTACGCCACGGGCGGCTACCCGGCCGAGGAATACGTCGTACGGCGGCATGAGCCGGGACACGAGATCACGAGCCTCGCCGACTACCGCCTGAGGCACGCCACCTACAAGACGGACGCCGATCTGCAGGCGCTGCACGCCGCGCACCCGGTGATCGCCATATGGGACGACCACGAGTTCGCCAACGACGCCTGGTCGGGCGGCGCGGAGAACCACACGGAGACCGAGGGCGAGTGGACCGCGCGCGTGGCGGCGGCCAAGCAGGCGTACTTCGAATGGATGCCGGTCCGCGCGTCCACCGAGGGCACCGTGTACCGCCGGCTGCGGTTCGGCAGGCTGGCCGATCTGCATCTGCTGGACCTGCGCTCGTTCCGGTCGCAGCAGTCGGGCATCGGCAACGGTGACGTCGACGACCCGGACCGCACGCTCACCGGCCGGGCCCAACTGGACTGGCTGAAGGCGGGACTCGCGTCGTCCGACGCCTCGTGGCAGCTGGTCGGTACCTCGGTGATGATCTCGCCGGTCGCCTTCGGGTCGCTGCCCGCGCATCTGCTCGGCCCGCTCGCCGAGCTGCTGGGGCTGCCGCAGGAGGGGCTGGCGATCAACGTCGACCAGTGGGACGGCTACACGGACGACCGCAAGGAGCTGCTGACCCATCTGACGCAGCGCGGTATCCGCAACACGGTGTTCCTCACGGGCGACATCCACATGGCGTGGGCCAACGACGTGCCGGTCAGGGCCGCCACGTATCCGCTGTCGGCCTCCGCCGCGACCGAGTTCGTCGTGACGTCGGTGACCTCCGACAACCTGGACGACCTCCTCCATGTCGCTCCCGGCACCGTCTCGCTGGTCGCGCAAGCCGCGATCCGCGCCGCCAACCGCCATGTGAAGTGGGTGGACATGGACAGCCACGGCTACGGCGTCCTGGACGTGACGGCCCAGCGGACACAGATGGACTACTACACCGTCTCGGACCGGACGAACCCGGACGCAACGTCCGCGTGGTCGCGCTCGTACCGCACCGTGAGCGGAACGCAAAAGGTCGAGCGAGTGAACCAGCCGGTGCGCTAGCGGGAACAGAGGGGCGATTTTCAGCCACTCACCGAACGGTTAACGGAAGATCACATCGCTACGACGGGTGGTGTGTTCCGCGCCATGAATGCGGACACACCACCCTTGGTTGTCACGTCCCGCGTTACGTGCAGATCTCACGTGCCGGACGTGGCCAAAACTTTTCTCCCCGATGTCCGTAATCACCTCACGATTGATTGGGCTTGATCGATCCTCATCAAGATCTGACATGCACCCGTAATCTCCCCGCGGTGGCCAGGAACGGCCCCCTCTACCACCCCCCGCGAGGAGACGTCATGCGTGCTCTTGCCCGTATATCCCCCCGTCTGCGCAACCGCGCAGTCGGTACGGCGATCATGGCCGGAACCCTGGCCATCGCGCCGCTCTCCGCTCCCGGCAGCGTCGCCGCCCCCCAGTCCTCCCTCTCCGCGGCCTCGTCCGCCGAGGAGTGCGTGGAGGACACGCACGAGCACGAAAGCGCAACGGCCCGCGAGACCCGTCCAGGCGCCGCCCACGTCAACGAGCCCAACGAGATCACCGCGACCAAGGCGAAGGCCATGGACGCGGATCTGAAGAAGAGACTGGAGGCGGCGCGCACCAACGCCCGCGGTCTGTCCACCACCGCCGCGGTGAGCATCCCGGTCTACTTCCACGTCATCCACGACGGTGACAAGGGCAAGCTCACGAGCGCCCAGATCAGCAGCCAGATGGCGGTTCTCAACTCCGCCTTCGCCGGCCAGGGCACCGGAAACGTCGACTCCGGCTTCCAGTTCACGCTGGCCGGCACCGACTACTCCAACAACCCGTCCTGGTACAACCTGGCCTCCGGCTCCACCGCCGAGAAGGAGATGAAGTCCACCCTCCGCCAGGGCGCCGCCGGCGCGCTCAACTTCTACACCGCCAACCTCAGCGGCGGCCTGCTCGGCTGGGCGACCTTCCCCTCCTCGTACAACTCCAGCCCGTCGATGGACGGTGTCGTCGTCCTCGACGCCTCGCTGCCCGGCGGCACGGCGACCAATTACGACGAGGGCGACACCGCCACCCACGAGGTCGGCCACTGGATGGGCCTGTACCACACCTTCCAGGGCGGCTGCAATGGCAACGGCGACTACGTGACGGACACCCCCGCCGAGAAGAGCCCCGCCTACCAGTGCCCGACCGGCCGTGACAGCTGCGCCAGGAAGACCGGGGTCGACCCGATCCACAACTTCATGGACTACACGTACGACGCGTGCATGTACCAGTTCACCTCGGGCCAGGTGCAGCGCATGAAGGACCACTGGACCGCGTACCGGGCGAGCTGAGACATCGGCTCCCAGGCGTCCCGAACACGCCGGAGGACGTGAACGGACGCACGCTGCCGAGCTGCTCAAGCAGCTCGGCAGCGTGCGTATGTCCCGTGTCCCGGCCTGATCCGGCCTGATCCGGCCTGATCCGGCGGACAAGTCCTACAGCGTGTCGAGGAACGCGAGCGCGACCCGCCACGTCTGCTCGGCCGCGGCCTCGTCGTAGTCCGGCAGATCGGGATCGGTGTAGAGGTGCCCGGCGCCCGCGTAGCGGTGGACCTCCACGTCCGCGCCCGCCCGCTGCATCCGCAGGTACCAGCTGTTCAGCCAGTCGTCCGGCTCGAACGGGTCCGGGTCGGCGACGTGCAACTGGACGGGAAGGCCGTCCACCACCGTCCCCTCGGCGATGTCCGAGGTCCCGTGCAGGAGCAGCAGCCCGCGGGCCTTGTCGTCGGCGAGCGCGAGGTTCTGGGCGATCGCGCCGCCGAGGGAGAACCCGGCGTACACCAGACCCGCGTCGGAATACGGCGCCGCCGCGGCGATCGCCCGGCGCAGCAGCTCTTCCTGGCCGATACGGTCCTTGATGTCCCGGCCCTCTTCCGTCGAATCCGCGGTTTGTCCGTCGAAGAGGTCGGGCACGCGAACCTCGTGCCCGGCGGACCCCAGCCGGTCGGCCGCCGCGTGCACCGCGGGCCGCAGACCGAAGGCGGAGTGGAAAAGCATGATGTCCATCCGGCCATCCTGCCAGCCGCCTCCGTCGTGCGACGCGCCCGCGGAGGCACACGAGCCACGGAGTCAGGGAGACATGGAGAACGTACTGCGCCCGTTGACCGTCGTCGGTGGATCGGTGGTGGTGACGCTGCTCGTCGGCTGGGCCGTCGACCGGCTGCTGTGCCGAGTGGACGACCGCCACCCGGAGACCCCGCTGTGGGGCATGCTGCGCCGCTGCCGCCTGCCGTTGCAGGTCGTGCTGCTCTCAGCGCTGCTGCGGGCGTCGTACGGCGAGATACACCAGCCGCTCGTGCGGGACCGCGGTGCGGGGATCGGACACGTCCTCTCCCTGGTGCTGATCGGTGCGAGCGCCTGGCTGGTGACCCGTATCGTGTCGGCTGCGGTGGAATCGACGTACGCCCGCTACGCCTCCTCGACGCGGGACCCGGCCCGCGTCCGCCGGGTGCGCACGCAGGTCACCCTGATCATGCGCATCGTCACCGCGGTCGTGGCCGTCGTCGCGGTCGCCGCGATGCTGCTCACCTTCCCCGGCATGGAGAAGGTCGGCGCCTCGATGCTGGCGTCCGCGGGCATCCTCGGCATCGTCGCGGGTGTGGCCGCGCAGTCGACACTCGGCAATCTCTTCGCCGGCTTCCAGATCGCGTTCGGCGACATGGTGCGCATCGGCGACACCGTGGTGGTCGACGGCGAGTGGGGCGTGGTCGAGGAGGTGACGCTCACCTTCCTCACCGTACGGACCTGGGACGAGCGGCGGATCACGATGCCCGTGTCGTACTTCACCAGCAAGCCGTTCGAGAACTGGTCCCGCGGCGGCGCGCAGATGACGGGCAGCGTCTTCTTCCACCTGGACCACTCGGCTCCGGTGGCGCTGATGCGGGAGAAGCTGCGGGAGATCCTCGAGGACTGCCCCGCCTGGGACCGCCGCGACTGGAACCTCGCGGTGACGGACACCACACCGAGCACGATCCAGGTGCGGGCGGTGGTGACCGCGAAGGACGCCGACGACGTCTGGACGGCACGCTGCACGGTCCGCGAGCGGATGGTGGCGTGGCTGTGCGAGAAACATCCCTACGCGCTGCCGCGCATCGCGACGTCGGCCGCCTCGGTGCCGCCGTCGGGCCAGTGGCCCGCGTCCTCGTCCGCACCGGTGCCCAGCCCCCTCGCCGCGCCCGACGACAACGGCCCCCGAACCGGCCGCGGCTGATGTCCGGCCCCCATGGCGCGGCGGCGACCAGCGGGGCCGGGCCGTCCTACCCTGGACGCGTGACCTCCGTGCCGCAGCGCCTCGCCTGGGCCGTCGAACAGCTGGACGTACGGCCCGATGACCGGGTGCTGGAGATCGGCTGCGGCCCCGGTGTCGCGGTCGACCTGGTCGCAGCGCGACTGACCACCGGCACCGTGACCGCGATCGACCGCTCGGCGCACGCCGTCGACACGGCCCGCCGGCGCAACCACGCCCACATCTCGGCCGGGCGGGCCGATGTGCTCCGGCTCGACCTCGCCGAACTGCCGCGCGGCGACGACAGGTTCGACAAGATCTTCGCCGTGAACGTCAACGTCTTCTGGACGTCCGCCGCAGACCGCGAAGTGGCCCTGCTCCGCGGCCTCCTGGCCCCCGGCGGAACGCTGTCGCTGTTCTACGAGCCTCCGGCGCCCGCCATGGTGCGCGAGATGAAGGACATACTGCTGCCCAAGCTCACCTGGCCCGGCGCCACCACGGTGGTCTCGACGGGGCTGACGGAGCGTGCCGCGCTGCTCGGCGTGCAGGTCACCGTGGCCTGACCGGCAGCGGTTCACCGGGCTACGCACCCTGCTCCGACCGGCCGCCGCTCACCACAGGCCACGCAAGCACCGCAGCCCGACCCGGCCGCCGTTCACCACAGGCCTCTTAGCCGACGGGCCGACGGGCCGACGGGCCGACGGCTCACCGCAGGCTGTGCACGTCCAGGTGACGCAGCACCCGGTCCACGACCTCCGGGTCCGCGCCCGGTTCGCTGCGCGCCGACAGCACAGCGTGACGCGCAGCAGACAGCATCTCCCGCTGGATGCGCCGCACCGTCGCCATCCGCTCGGCCCGCTTCGCGAACCAGTCCCGCCGCTCCTCGTCCACGATGTCCGGACTGATCCGGGCTCCCATGTCGAACGCGCCGCGCAGCAGCCGCTCGCTGACCTCCTCGGACAGCTCCTCCTCCGCCTCGATCTCCTTGAGCCGGGCCTTTGCGGCCTTCGCCGCCCGGATAGCGAGCCTGCGCTCCAGCTCGCGCTCGGCGCCGGTGTCCGCGCGGACCCCGAGCCGCCGCACCAGCCACGGCAGCGTCATGCCCTGGCAGACCAGCGTCGCCACGATGACGGCGAACGCGATGAAGATGATCACCTCGCGCCCGGGGAAGCCCGCGCCGTCGTCCGTCTCCAGCGGAATCGCGAGGGCCAGCGCGACCGACGCCACTCCCCGCATCCCCGCCCACCACAGGACGACGGTCTCCCGCCAGCTGGTGGGCACGTCCTCGTCGTAGTCGCGCAGGTGGTGCAGCCGTTTGGCGAGCCATGCGGCGGGCAGCAGCCACAGCAGCCGTACGCCCACGACGACCGCGACGACCGCCGCGCTCCAGCCGAGCAGCCGGCCGAGCCGGTCGTCGGCGGTGCCGAAGACATGGTGCAGTTCGAGGCCGATGAGCCCGAAGGCGACGCCGGTGACGAGGGTGTCGACGATCTGCCAGAACGTGTTCCCCGCGAGCCGCCCCATCACGTCGTCCGCGTCCGCGGTGTACTCGGCGAGGAACAGCGCGGTGGTGAGGACGGCGAGGACCCCCGAGCCCATCAGCTGCTCGGCCAGCACGTAGCTGACGAAGGGCACCATCAGCGTCAGACCGACCTGTAGGGTCGCGTCGCCGAGCAGCCCCATCAGCTTGTTGGAGACCCAGCCGAGCGCGAGGCCCACCGCCACGGCGACCACGGCCGACAGCACCAGTTCCCCCGCGGCGACCCCCCAGGAGAACTCGCCGCTCACGGCCGCCACGATCGCCACGTGGTAGAGCACGATGGCCGTCACGTCGTTGAACAGCCCCTCGCCCTCCATGATCGACACCAGTCGGCGCGGCAGCCCCAGCGATCCGGCGACCGCGGTCGCCGCCACGGGATCGGGCGGCGCGACCAGCGCGCCGAGCGCGACCGCGGCGGCGATCGGCAGGCCGGGGACGACGGCGTGGGCGACCGCGCCGACCGCGGCGGTCGTGACGAACACGAGCGCGACGGCGAGCAGCAGGATGGGCCGGGCGTTGGCCGTGAACTGCCGCCAGGAGGTGCGCTGCACGGTCGCGTACAGCAATGGCGGCAGCAGCAGCGGCAGGATGAGCTCGGGCGGCACGTCGACGTTGGGCACGAAGGGCAGGAAGGCCAGCACGATCCCGGCGAGCGTCATCAGCACTGGCGCGGGCAGCCCCAGCCGCTGACCGAGCGGCACGGTCACCACGGCGCCGAACAACAGGGCGAACAGCAGCGCCAATTGGTCCACGAGCGTCCTCCGCCGGCCGGGAGCCTCAAGTGATCAAGGTCTCAACCCTGCCACGGGGGTCGGCCGATCCACGTAAACGCCTCCGCCGTCGGGTACGCGCCTACGCTGCGGCCGGTGCGCTCAGGGACGCAGGGCGCGCCGCATGGACCGGTGCGGGATCCCGGCGTCCAGGAACGCGGCCCCGTACGCCGCGTACCCGAGGCGCTCGTAGAAGCCGGTCGCATGGGTCTGCGCATGCAGGTCGACCGCCGCCAGACCCCGCTCGCGCGCCGCGTCCTCGATGGCGCGCACCAGGGCCACGCCCACCCCGAGCCCGCGCGCGTCCTTGGTCACCGCGAGCCGTCCGAGCGAGCCGACGGTGAGGTCGCCGCCGGTCCGGTCCGCGGCGGCCGCGCCGTGCAGCAGCCGGCCCGTGCCCAGCGGCACACCGTCCGCGCGGACCGCGAGGACGTGCACGGTGTCCGTGTCCTCGGCGTCGTACGCGTCGTACTCGATGTCCTCCGGCACCCGCTGCTCGGCGACGAAGACCGCCTTGCGGACGGCGAAGCACGCCTCCCGGTCGTCGGGGCCGATCGCGACCCGCACGGTGTACGCGCTCACGCGCTCTCCGCGGCGATCGTGTCCAGGGCCTGCTGGAGGTCGTCGGGGTACTCGCTCGCGAACTCCACCCACTGCCCGTCCGACGGGTGCTCGAATCCGAGCCGCACCGCGTGCAGCCACTGCCGGGTCAGCCCGAGCCTCTTGGCCATCGTGGGGTCGGCACCGTATGTCAGGTCGCCGACGCAGGGGTGGCGGTGGGCCGCCATGTGCACCCGGATCTGGTGCGTGCGGCCGGTCTCCAGCTTGATGTCCAGCAGCGACGCCGCTCGGAACGCCTCGATCAGGTCGTAGTGCGTCACCGACGGCTTGCCCTCGGCCGTGACCGCCCACTTGTAGTCGAGGCTGGGGTGCCGGCCGATGGGGGCGTCGATCGTGCCGCTCAGCGGATCGGGGTGGCCCTGCACGAGCGCGTGGTAGCGCTTGTCGACCGTACGGTCCCGGAACTGCTGCTTGAGCAGCGTGTACGCCCGCTCCGACTTGGCGACCACCATCAGCCCGGAGGTGCCGACGTCGAGCCGGTGCACGATGCCCTGGCGCTCGGCGGCTCCGGAGGTGGAGATGCGGTAGCCCGCCGCGGCGAGCCCGCCGATCACGGTGGTCCCGGTCCAGCCGGGGCTCGGGTGCGCGGCGACGCCGACCGGCTTCATGATCACGACGATGTCGTCGTCGTCGTGCACGATCTCCATGCCCTCGACGGGCTCGGCCACGATCTGCACCGGCGCGGGCGCCTGGGGCATCTCGACCTCGAGCCAGGCGCCGCCGCGCACCCGTTCGGACTTGCCGACGACCGAGCCGTCGACCTGCACCTTCCCGGCAGCGGCAAGCTCGGCCGCCTTCGTACGGGAGAACCCGAACATACGGGAGATGGCGGCGTCGACGCGCTCGCCCTCCAGGCCATCGGGTACGGGCAGGGTGCGGATCTCGGGAAGGGTACTCACCCGTCGAGTATGCCTTGTCAGTCCTTGTGGACGGTCCCGTCGGGATCCAGGCCCTTGAACGACAGCAGCACGATGAGCACTCCGCCGCAGACGATGGCGGCGTCCGCGAGATTGAACACGGCGAAGTGGGCGGGCGCGATGAAGTCCACGACCGCGCCCTCGAAGACGCCGGGAGACCGGAAGATCCGGTCCGTGAGGTTGCCGAGCGCACCGCCGAGCAGCAGGCCGAGCGCGATCGCCCAGGGCAGGCTGTACAGCTTGCGTGCCAGCCGGATGATCACGACGATCACGCTCGCCGCGATGAAGGTGAAGATGATGGTGAAGGCCTCGCCCATGCCGAAGGCGGCGCCCGGATTGCGCACCGCCTCGAACTTCAGCAGATCACCGATGATCTCGATCGGCTGGTGGTGCTCCAGCTTCTCCACCACGATGATCTTGCTGACGAGGTCCAGCAGATAGGCCACGAGGGCCACCACGAAGAGCGCGACGACCCTGCGCCGGCCATGAGGCCGCTCGGCAGGTGCCGCAGCCTCGTCGTCAACATCTGGCGTACCGATGATGCGCTCCGCCTCTGCCACGTGAGTCCCTCAACCTAGGTGCCTGACTGTGCACGAGGGTACGGCACCGGCGTGTCCACTCAGCCCCTCCGCTCCTGCTTCTGCTTGCACTCCACGCACAGGGTCGCGCGGGGGAACGCCTGCATCCGGGCCTTCCCGATCGGGTTGCCGCAGCTCTCGCAGAGACCGTAGGTCCCCGCGTCGAGTCGTAGCAGTGCCCGCTCGGTCTGCTCCAGCATCTCCCGGGCGTTCGCGGCCAGCGCCATCTCGTGCTCGCGCGTGATGTTCTTCGTGCCGGTGTCGGCCTCGTCGTCGCCGGCTCCGTCGCCGGACTCCCGCATGAGGCCGACGAGTGCCGTCTCCGACGAGGTGATCTCGGCGGCGAGGCGGGCCGCCTCGCCCGCGAGCTCCGCCCTCGCCTCGGCGACCTCCTCCGTCGTCCAGGGGTCCTCGCCGGGCCGTACCGCCAGCTCACCGGGCGGGGTCGCGGCCGCCGTGCGTGCGGTGGGCACCGCCACCGCGCTCCCGGCTCCGCCCGACACCTTGCCCGCGGTCTTCTTCGCTGCCACCGTCCTGGCTCCTGTCTGCTGTGCGGCCTCGGCCGCGGATGCGGCTTTCCTCGTGGCCTTCCTGGCCGCCGACCTCTTGGCGGCGGCCTGCTCCCCCGGCGTGGTCATGGTGGCCTCCGCCGTGACGACGGTGCCCGCACCGACCGCGCGGTCCTCGTTCCCCGCCCCCGCCCGGGCGGCGCGCATGCCCCGCCGGGCGGGCGTCTGCTTCTCCCCCACCGCCTTCTTCGCTCCTCGCTCGGCGGGGGCTTCCGGGGCGGGGGCTTCGGCGCGTGCGGCCTTCTTGGCCGGACGGGTCGCCTCCGCCTTTTTGACAACCCTCTTGACCGCCTTCCTGACTGCTTTCCTGACGGCCTTCGCGGGCGCGCCCGACTCGGCGACGGCTTCCCCGGCAAGGACCTTGCTGCGCGCGGCCTTCTTGGGCGGGGGCTCGTCGACGCCCCTCCCCACCCGGGACGCGGCAGCCGCGGTCCTGCCGTCCGTCTTTTCTACGGGCGCGGTCTTCTTCGGGGCCCCCTTCTTCGCGGACGCGGTCTTCTTCGGGGCCCCCTTCTTCGCGGGCGCGGCCTTCTTCGCTGGTGCCTTCTTCGCGGGCGTGACCGGCCGACCTGCCTCCGTGGCGTCCGCTCCCACCGCCTTCTTCGCCCCGCGCGCGGCGGCGGTCTTCTTCGCGGGCGCGGCCTTCTTCCCGGCCGCCTTCTTCCCGGCCGCCTTCTTCGCGGGCGCCTTCTTCGCGGGCGCGGTCTTCTCCGCAGGCGCCTTCTTCGCCGGTGCGGCCGGCTGACGCGCCTCCGTCGCGTCGGCCCCGACCGCCTTCTTCGCCCCGCGCGCGGCAGCACGAACGCGTGCCCCGCCGGCGGCCTTGCCGCCCGTGGTCTTCTTCGCCGTGCGACCGGCCATGGCGTCCGGGTGCTCGTCCGCCGGCGCCGCCGGTTCGGGGGGCCTCTTGCGGGGCGCGGCCCTGGAGCGCGCCGCCCTCGACGCGGCGGCGGAACGTGCTGACGCCGTCTTCTCGGCGGTCTTCTTCTCCACCATCACCGCGGCCCCTTCACATTTTGTGATCTTGCTCGCGAATCGTGCTGGGACGATAAATCGACACCAGCCCCGCGGCAACGGGGCACGCCGCCGGTTCGGCCCGTCCCGGGCTGCGAGGAGCCGGGCCTGCATCCGTTGTGCCCAGCTCGCCGCCCGGTAATCCGCCCGTCGCACCACGCACTGCTGCGGCGGCGGCCGTATGGCATTCGGGTCAACGCCACCAGGGCTCGGCGACCCGGCGAAAAGCGGTCGGCCGCCCCTCGCCGGGGCCCTTACACTGGGCGGAGCGAAAGGCGTGGATGGGGACGAGTAGCGGCGTACGCAGCCATGAGCGACCCGGGGACGGTGAGAGCCCGGGGGCGAGCGCGACGTGAAGCATCACCCCGGAGCCGCCGGAAGAAAGCCACGTATCTCCGTGGCCGGTAGAACCGGCGTCGCGACCCCAATGAGGGGGCGGTGACCTGTGCACCGCCAAGGAGGGTGGTACCGCGGAGGCCGCGCGAGCATCGGCTTTCGTCCCTCCGGACGGAACGACGAACAGTCCGCCGGAGGAGACGATGACACCGCCGCAGTACCGCCAGGTGCCCGCTCAGGTAGATCTGCCCGCGCTCGAGCACGCCGTGCTCGACTTCTGGCGCGAGAGCAAGATCTTCGCGAAGAGCCTGGAGCAGTCCGAGGGCCGCCCCGAGTGGGTGTTCTACGAGGGCCCGCCCACGGCCAACGGCATGCCCGGTGCCCACCACATCGAGGCCCGCGTCTTCAAGGACGTCTTCCCCCGCTTCCGCACCATGCGCGGCTTCCACGTCGCCCGCAAGGCCGGCTGGGACTGCCACGGTCTGCCCGTCGAGCTCGCCGTCGAGAAGGAGCTCGGCTTCTCCGGCAAGAAGGACATCGAGGCGTACGGCATCGCGGAGTTCAACGCCAGGTGCCGCGAGTCGGTGACCCGCCATACGGACGCGTTCGCCGAGCTCACGACCCGTATGGGCTACTGGGTCGACCTCGACGACGCGTACCGCACGATGGACCCGGACTACGTCCAGTCGGTGTGGTGGTCACTGAAGGAGATCTTCGGCAAGGGCCTGCTGGTCCAGGACCACCGCGTCGCGCCCTGGTGCCCGCGCTGTGGCACGGGACTGTCGGACCACGAGCTGGCGCAGGGCTACGAGACGGTCGTCGACCCCTCGGTCTTCGTGCGCTTCCCGCTGACCTCCGGCCCTCTCGCCGGCGAGGCCGCCCTGCTGGTCTGGACGACGACCCCGTGGACCCTGGTGTCCAACACGGCCGTCGCCGCGCACCCCTCCGTCCGTTACGTCGTCGCGACGAACGGCGAGGAGAAGCTCGTCGTCGCCGAGCCGTTGCTCCAGAAGGCACTCGGTGAGGGCTGGGAGGCCACCGGGCGGACGTTCACCGGCGCGGAGATGGAGCGCTGGACGTACGACCGTCCCTTCCAGCTCGTCGAGTTCCCGGCCCAGGCGCACTACGTCGTCAACGCCGACTATGTGACGACCGAGGACGGTACGGGTCTGGTCCACCAGTCCCCCGCCTTCGGTGAGGACGACCTCAAGGTCTGCCGCGCCTATGGTCTGCCGGTGGTCAACCCGGTCCGTCCCGACGGCACCTTCCAGGAGGACGTCCCGCTGGTCGGCGGCGTCTTCTTCAAGAAGGCCGACGAGGCGCTCACTGCGGACCTCCAGGCCCGTGGGCTGCTGTTCCGGCACACCCCCTACGAGCACAGCTACCCGCACTGCTGGCGCTGCCACACCGCGCTGCTCTACTACGCGCAGCCGTCCTGGTACATCCGCACCACGGCCGTCAAGTACCGGCTGCTCGCGGAGAACGAGGCGACCAACTGGTTCCCGGACTCCGTCAAGCAGGGCCGCTACGGGGACTGGCTCAACAACAACATCGACTGGGCGCTGTCCCGCAACCGGTACTGGGGCACCCCGTTGCCGATCTGGCGCTGCGAGGACGACCACCTCACCTGCGTCGGCTCGCTCGCGGAGCTGTCCGAGCTGACCGGCACCGACCAGTCGGGCCTGGACCCGCACCGCCCGTTCATCGACGAGGTCACCTTCGCCTGCCCGCAGGACGGCTGCGGGCACACCGCGACGCGCGTGCCGGAGGTGATCGACGCCTGGTACGACTCGGGCTCGATGCCGTTCGCGCAGTGGGGCTACCCGTACAAGAACAAGGAGATCTTCGAGAAGCGCTACCCGGCGCAGTTCATCTCGGAGGCGATCGACCAGACGCGCGGGTGGTTCTACACGCTGATGGCCGTCGGGACGCTGGTCTTCGACAAGTCCTCGTACGAGAACGTGGTGTGCCTCGGCCACATCCTTGCCGAAGACGGCCGCAAGATGTCCAAGCATCTGGGCAACATCCTCCAGCCGATCCCGTTGATGGACCAGCACGGCGCCGACGCGGTGCGCTGGTTCATGGCGGCCGGCGGCTCCCCGTGGGCGGCGCGCCGGGTGGGCCACGGCACGATCCAGGAGGTCGTCCGCAAGACGCTGCTGACGTACTGGAACACGGTCGCCTTCCAGGCGCTGTACGCCCGCACGTCGAACTGGGCGCCGTCGGCGGCCGATCCGGCGCCGGCCGAGCGTACGGTCCTGGACCGCTGGCTGCTCTCCGAGTTGCACGCGCTGGTGGACCAGGTCACCCAGGCCATGGAGGCGTACGACACCCAGCGAGCCGGCAAGCTCCTCTCCGCGTTCGTGGACGACCTGTCGAACTGGTACGTCCGCCGCTCGCGCCGCCGCTTCTGGCAGGGCGACGCCTCGGCGCTGCGCACGCTGCACGACGTGATCGAGACCGTCACCCGGCTGATGGCCCCGCTGACGCCGTTCATCACCGAGCGGGTGTGGCAGGACCTGATCGTCCCCGTGGCGCCGGACGCGCCGGAGTCGGTGCACCTGTCGGCGTGGCCGGTCGCGGACCTGGACGCGATCGACCCGACCCTCTCGTCCCAGATGGCCCTGGTGCGCCGCCTGGTCGAGCTGGGCCGCGCGACGCGTGCCGAATCGGGCGTGAAGACCCGCCAGCCGCTGTCCCGCGCCCTGGTGGCGGCGACCGGCTTCTCCGCGCTCTCCGACGAGCTCCAGGCCCAGATCACGGAGGAGCTGAACGTCTCCTCGCTCGCGTCGCTGTCGGAGGTGGGAGGCTCGCTGGTCGACACGACGGCGAAGGCGAACTTCCGCGCGCTGGGCAAGCGTTTCGGCAAGGGCGTCCAGGACGTGGCGAAGGCGGTGGCGGCGGCGGACGCGGCGGTGCTGTCCCTGGCGCTGCGCTCGGGCGAGGCCACGCTGGAGGTGGGCGGCGAGACGATCACGCTGTCCCCGGAGGAGGTCATCATCACGGAGACGCCGCGTGAGGGCTGGTCGGTGGCCTCCGACTCGGGCGCGACGGTCGCCCTGGACCTGGAGATCACTCCGGAGCTGCGGCGGGCGGGCCTGGCCCGTGACGCGATCCGCCTGATCCAGGAGGCGCGCAAGAACAGCGGCCTGGACGTCGCGGACCGGATCGCACTGCGGTGGGTCTCGACGGACGCGGAGGTGTCCTCGGCCCTGGCGGACCATGCGTCGCTGATCGCGGAAGAGGTGCTGGCGACGGACTTCGCGGAGGGTGAGGCGGACGAGTCGTACGGCTCGCCCTTCGAGGACGAGGGCCTGTCGCTGACGTTCCGCCTCCGCAAGGCGTAACGCGCGGCGAGCGCGTCGGCGCAGCGGGCCCGGCCACATGTTGGTGTGTGGCCGGGCCCGCCCTCCTCCCACGGCCTGGTGGCCGTGGGAGGTGCCCCCATCCCGAACCGGGGGAAGGCCCCGGACCCCGTACCGCCTTCGCACGGTGTTCCGGGGGCTCCGCCCCCGCCCCGAGCCTCAACCGCCGGCGGGCTCGTTTCGCTGCGCGAGGTCAGCCCGCCCGAAAGCGCCCCTACACCTGGCGGCGTGGGCCCACCCGTGGCCGCAAGGCCGTAGGGGGCGTCCGGGGACACCGCCCGAAGCCCGGTACGAGGTCCGGGACCACAGCCCCGAGCGACGCCTGAAGCCCCACACGGGTCCGGGAGCACGCAACCCCAAGCACCCCCGAAACCCCATACAGGTCCGCGAGCGCAGCCCGCAGCAACCCCCGAAACGTTCCTCCGGTTCGACCGCCGAGCCACGCTTCTTCACCGTCAGGTTGCCGACCTCCCGCTCCCTGAGCAGGGCCTTCAGCTTCTTGAGGTTGAAGGGCAGCGCATCGGTGATCTCGTACGCCGTCGCGTACGGCGTCGGACGCAGCTCGTCCGACGTGACGTAGGCGATCGTCGCGTCGATCAGGCCCCCGCCGACGTCCTCGGCGACCTCGGCGACCAGGTGGGCGCGGATCACCGCGCCGTCGGGCTCGTAGAGATAGCGGCCGACCGCGCCGACGGCGGGGTCGGGCAGGCCGCGGCCGGTCAGGGTGTGCGGACCGGGGGGTCCGGGACCCCGAGCACCCCCGAAACCCGGCCCGCGAGCGCAGCCCCGAGCAACCCCCGACGCCCCAAACCGGTCCCGGAACGCAACCCCGAGCAACCCCCGAAAGGCGCTGCGGGGTCCGGGAGCGCAGCCCGAGCACCCCCGAAACCCGGCCCGGGAACGCAGCCCGAGGTCCGAAGGGCGCTGCAAGGTCCGGGAGCGCAGCCCCGGTTGGAAGGGGCGGGAGGGGAAGCGCTCCGCGCAGCGGCCACGCGGCCACGCCGCACCCGCAGCGCAGGCCCGCCGACGCGCGCAAAAGGCCGGGCCCTGGACGTGGGACACGTCCAGGGCCCGGCCTCGCAGTCTGCCGACGGCTACGCGCGCTTGGCGCGCAGCCCCGTCAGTTGTCGTCCTCGTCGATCAGGAAGCCACGCATCGGCGACGGCGCCTGCTGCATCGGCTGCGGCGCCTGCGGCCGCACCGGTGCCATCGGCTGGGTCATCGCGGGCGACATCTGCTGCTGGCCTCCGTACGACGGACCCGACGGCGAAGGGCCGTGGCCGCCCATCGTCTGGTTGCCGCCGTAGGACGGCGCGCTCGCACCGGCCGGGGCCATGGAGGGCGCCGGGGACGGCGGCAGCGACGCGGTCGCCGGAGTGCGCGGCGGCGCCAGCGAGTCGTCGGACTGGGTCTCCAGCTGACGCAGCTGGCTCTCCAGGTACGACTTCAGACGCGTGCGGTACTCGCGCTCGAAGCCCCGCAGGTCCTCGACCTTGCGCTCCAGCGTGGCGCGCGCGGACTCCAGCGAGCCCATCGCGACGCGGTGCTTCTCCTGGGCGTCCCGCTCAAGGGCGTCGGCCTTGGCCCGGGCGTCGCGCTCGAGACCTTCGGCGCGCGAACGCGCCTCGCCGACGATCTTGTTGGCCTCGGAGCGGGCCTCGGCGATCGCCTGGTCGGCGGTCTGCTGGGCGAGCGAGAGCACACGTGCGGCGCTGTCGCCGCCGGGACTCTGACCCATCGGGCCGCCCTGCGGGCCGCCGTGACCGCCCATGGGGCCGCCCATACCCATGGGGCCGCCCTGCATCGGACCGGGGCCCATCGGGCCGCCGGGACCCTGGGGGCCGCCGTGGCTGGGACCGGCCGGCAGCTGAGGCGCTCCACCGGGCAGCTGGGGCGGACCCATCTGCGGGGGCTGCTGCTGGACCGGCGGTCCGGATATGGCGGCGGGCACCGGTGCCCCCGGACCCCGGCCGTCCTGCGGCTCCGGCGGCTTGCGCATGCCCTGCTGCTGCTGGTTCTGCGCCGCCGCACGGGTCGCCGCGGCCAGCTTGGCGCGCAGGTCCTCGTTCTCGCGGAGCAGGCGGGTCAGTTCGGCCTCGACCTCGTCAAGGAAGGCATCGACCTCGTCCTCGTCATAGCCTTCTCGGAGGCGGACGGTCGTGAACTGCTTGTTCCGCACGTCCTCGGGGGTCAGCGGCATCTCTTCTTCACCTCTACGTAGTCGTCGGCAGTCGGCAGGACCGTATCGCTCACATCGAGTTCCCCACTCCACGAACGATGGAGATCAGGATGTAGACGATGATCATCAGAACGAAGAAGGACAGGTCGAGTGCCACGCCCCCGAGACGCAGCGGCGGGATGAACCGCCGCAGAAGCTTGAGCGGTGGATCGGTGACAGTGTAGGTGGCCTCCAGAACGACCACCATCGCCTTACCGGGTTGCCATGAACGGGCGAACTGGAAGACGTAGTCCATGACCAGCCGGAAGATCAGCACGACAAGGAAGCACATCAGCGCGATGTAGACCACATCCAATGCGACGCCCATCCCGCGCTTCCCTCTCCCCTGGCTCTCGTGGTACCGGCCTTGCGGCCGGCTCGTTCCCGGTGTCGTTCTCAGCTCTGGTTGAAGAATCCGCCCTCTGCGATGCGGGCCTTGTCCTCCGCCGTGACATCGACGTTAGCAGGAGACAACAGGAACACCTTCTGCGTAACTCTCTCAATGCTGCCATGCAGACCGAAGACGAGTCCCGCGGCAAAGTCGACAAGTCGCTTCGCATCGGTGTCGTCCATCTCCGTGAGGTTCATGATCACAGGGGTGCCCTCGCGGAAGTGTTCCCCGATGGTACGGGCCTCGTTGTAGGTCCGCGGGTGCAGTGTGGTGATGCGGTAAGGCTCCCGCTCGGACACGACCTTGGGCATGATCACCGGCGCGTTCTTCTCCAGGCTCGGACGTTCAGGTGTGATGGATGCCACGGGCGCGATGCGCGCCGGGCGCCCGCTCTCGGCGGACAGGGGGACCGGCTCTCGCTGCGCGGGCGGCACCACCGCCCGGACGGGCTCTTCCCGCTCGACCTGGTGCGGGGGCTGGTGCCGCCGGTGCTCCCGCTCCGGCTCCGGCTCGGGTTCGAAGTCGTCATCGGGGTCGAAGCCCCGGCCGTCGTACCCATCGTCCTCCACGAGGCCGAGGTAGACCGCCATCTTGCGCATCGCGCCGGCCATTCTCTGAGTCCTCCGCTCTGTGGTGGATCGGCATTCGTCACCAAGTGCCCGCGATCCACTCGGTCTGCCCGCTTTGTGCGGAAATGACCATATTTTCTGCTGTGGTCCGACTTGCTTCGCGACGTTACCCGAGCCTGGGTCGGACTCCGAGTACCGCGGTGCCGACGCGCACATGTGTCGCCCCGGCCGCCACGGCCTGCTCAAGGTCCGCACTCATCCCTGCTGACACCATGTTCGCAGCCGGATGGACCACGCGCAGGCCGGATGAGAATTCCATCAGTCGCTCGAACGCCGCCTGTTGCCGTCCCGCGTACGGTCCGGCGAGTGGCGCGACGGTCATCAGCCCGTCGAGCCGCAGTCCTGGCGAGTCCGCGATCGCTGCGGCCAACTCCTCGATGCCGTCCGGCGCGACGCCGCCGCGCGCCCCCTGCTGCCCCGACTCGGCGTCCAGGGCCACCTGCACAAGGCAGCCGAGTTCGCGTTCGGCTCGCTCGGCGGCCGCCGACAGTGCGGAGACGAGCCTGAGCCGGTCGACGGACTGCACGATATCGGCATAACTAGCCACAGAACGGACCTTGTTGGTCTGCAACTGACCCACGAAGTGCCACGTGAGATCCAGATCCGCGCAGGCGGCGGCCTTCGGGGCCGCGTCCTGGTCGCGGTTCTCCGCCACATTCCGCACCCCCAGTTCATGGAGGAGGCGAACATCGTCGGCCGGGTAGGTCTTGGTGACCACGATGAGGGTCACCTCATCCCGCGCGCGGCCGGCGGCCGCGCAGGCGGCGGCGATCCGTTCCTCCACCTTCGCGAGATTCTCGGCGAGTTCGGTTCTGCGGTCCGTCATGCCTCTTCCCGGTCCTTGTCTTCCCGGCCTTCGAGGTCTTCCCGGCCCTCGAGCCAGACGTATCCGGCGAGCCGTCCGGTGGTCCGGTCGCGGCGGTACGAGTAGTGGTCGCCCGACTCGCGTGTGCAGACCGGCGATCGGCGCAGGTCCGTTACGCCGAGTGCGGTCAGTTGGGCATGCACCGCGGCGGTGACGTCGACGGCAGGGGTGCCCCAGCTGGTCTCGGACCAGGCGGCAGGTTCCGCTTGGGCCACTTCCGCCCGCATCTGCTCGGGTACTTCGTAACAGCGACCGCAAATGGCGGGTCCGGTACGAGCAATGATCCGCTCCGGTTCGGCGCCGAGCGATCTCATGGCCTCGACGGTCGCCGGGACGATGCCGGCGATCGTTCCGGCGCGGCCGGCGTGCGCCGCACCCACGACGCCGGCGACCGGGTCGGCGAGCAGAACGGGCGTGCAGTCGGCGGTGAGCACCGCGAGCGCGAGTCCGCGCCGGGCGGTCACCACGCCGTCGACCGACGGGATCGCCGCGTCCCCCCACGGTCCGTCGACCTCGGCCACGTCCCTGCCGTGGACCTGGTTCATCCAGACGACCCCGGCCGGGTCGAGTCCGAGTGCCTCGGCGGCGATCGCGCGGTTGGTCCGCACGGCCTCGGGGTCGTCGCCGACCGCACCACCGAGGTTGAGTTCCTCGTACGGAACGGCGCTCACCCCGCCCCACCTGTCGGTGAAGGCGAAATGCGCGCCGCTCTCGTCTATCGCGTCGTGCTGCACTGTCACTTCAGGAAGTCCGGAACATCCAGCTCTTCGGCCTGGGTGTCGTACGGACGGGCCGAGGGCACCTGCGGCGAGGCGCCCGACTGGTCGCTCGCGACCGGGGCCGGCTCGGCGGGGGCCTGGGACTCCTCGCGTACGGGCACGGTGCCGAGGCCGCTCGTGGAACGGGAGCTCTCGGTCCGCTGCGGGGCCGCGGGCTCCTCGCGCTTGGCGGAGGCGGAGCCGATCACGTTCTCCCGGCGGGTTGGGGGCTGGCCGCCGTCGAAGCCGGCTGCGATGACGGTGACGCGCACCTCGTCGCCGAGCGCGTCGTCGATGACCGCACCGAAGATGATGTTCGCCTCGGGGTGGGCGGCCTCGCTGACCAGCTGGGCAGCCTCGTTGATCTCGAAGAGGCCGAGGTCGCTGCCGCCGGAGATGGACAGCAGCACACCGCGGGCGCCGTCGATGGACGCCTCCAGCAGCGGCGAGGAGATCGCCATCTCGGCCGCCGCCACCGCACGGTCGTCGCCGCGGGCGGAGCCGATGCCCATGAGCGCCGATCCCGCCTCGGACATCACGGACTTGACGTCGGCGAAGTCAAGGTTGATCAGACCGGGGGTGGTGATGAGGTCGGTGATGCCCTGGACACCCGACAGCAGCACCTGGTCCGCCGACTTGAAGGCGTCGAGGACGCTCACCTGGCGGTCCGAGATGGACAGCAGCCGGTCGTTGGGGATGACGATGAGGGTGTCGACCTCTTCGCGGAGCTCGGCGATTCCGTCCTCCGCCTGGTTCGCGCGCCTGCGGCCCTCGAACGTGAAGGGGCGGGTGACGACGCCGATGGTCAGGGCGCCCAGCGAGCGGGCGATGTTGGCGACGACGGGTGCGCCGCCGGTGCCGGTGCCGCCGCCTTCGCCTGCGGTGACGAAGACCATGTCGGCCCCCTTGAGGACCTCCTCGATCTCCTCGCGGTGGTCCTCTGCCGCCTTGCGACCGACTGCCGGGTTGGCTCCGGCGCCGAGGCCTCGGGTGAGTTCACGGCCCACGTCGAGCTTGACGTCGGCGTCGCTCATCAACAGCGCTTGCGCGTCCGTGTTGATCGCGATGAACTCGACGCCCTTGAGACCGACCTCGATCATTCGGTTGATGGCATTGACACCACCGCCGCCGACACCGATGACCTTGATGACTGCGAGGTAGTTCTGCGGTGCTGCCACGTCGAAGGCCTCTCGCCTCGATTTACGTGTCGCCGCCTCGCGGGGCTGCGCTGCGACGACTGATGTCGAATGGGTACGGCTCGACCAATCTGACTGCCGACCCGAACCCTAACGGTGAAGTTTAGGGTTACCAGTGTGTCTGTTCCCTTGACTCTTCCGAACAGGACACTAAGTCGACAAGTGGCGCACGTTCAACGAACACGCCGAGCCTCCCGTTTTTCTTTTCACCCTATGTGATCACGCCCAGCCATGCCCAACCAGGGTGCTGGCCTGGGCAAATGTGCGTCAACTCCCCGATACCGCAGGGGCGGTGGGGGCACTTACGTCGAAGTGGCGGGCGGCGGGCACGGCTTTCATCAGCGCTGTGAGTGTGCGAGCCTTCGCCTCCCCCTCCTCCGAGCTGCCCCACAGCACGGTGCGACCGCCCTTCATCTCAAGGGAGATGCGGTCGTACGACCGCACGTCCACGGTGGTCAGATCGCGGAGGATCCGGGCGGGCAGATCGCCCCGGACCCGGACCGCCTCGGCGATCAGTCGGCCGGTGCCGAAGCGCTTCACGCTCGGGGAGCCGGCGGTCGTCAACTCCAGTCGCGGGACGCCCTTCGGGGCGGTCTCGACGGTCGCGAACCGGACGCTCTTGGCGTCCACTTCGATGAACTTTCCGCTCTTTTCGAGCACCAGGACCGGCTTGCGCTCCGTCACCTTCAGACCGATTCCGTGCGGCCACGACCGTACGACGTCGACCGAGTCGATGCGCGGCAGCTTCTGACGCAACCGCGCCTCGATGGCGTCCGTGTCGACGGCGATCAGCGGGGCGCCGATCGGCACCGCCGCCACCTCTTGGACCTGCTGGGGGGTGAGCACCTCGGTCCCGCTGATGCTCACGTGCTCGGCGCGAAGCCACTGGGAGCCGTACAGGACCCAGGTCGCTCCCGCGACCAGGAGGACGGCCGCGACGGCGACGGCCAGCGCGCGCGAGCCCGGCCTGCGACGGCGACCGCCGCCCTCGTCCTGGCGGGGCGGCCGGACCGATCCGTCGGATCCTGCGGATCCGTCACGGGGGTTTCGTGCACCGCGCTCGGCGGTGGTCGGTCCGGCCACGCTCCCTGCCTCCTCACGCCTGGCGGCGTGCAGCAATCGCCTCGTACACCATGCCGACGAGGAGCTCGTCGGCGTCCCGGCGGCCGAACTCGGCGGCCGCACGCGACATCTCGTAGAGCCGGTGGGGATCGGCGAGCACCGGAAGGACGTTGCCCTGGACCCACTCGGGGGTCAGCTCGGCGTCGTCGACCAGCAGTCCACCGCCCGCCTTGACCACCGGCTGGGCGTTCAGCCGCTGTTCGCCGTTGCCGATCGGCAGTGGGACGTACGCGGCGGGCAGGCCCACGGCGGAGAGTTCGGCGACGGTCATCGCGCCCGCGCGGCAGAGCATCATGTCGGCCGCGGCGTACGCGAGATCCATCCGGTCCACGTACGGTACCGGCACATAGGGCGGCATCCCGGGCATGTTGTCCACGTGCGGCAGTTCGTTCTTGGGGCCGACCGCGTGCAGGATCTGGATGCCGGAGCGCTGGAGCACCGGGGCGATCTGCTGGATGACCTCGTTGAGGCGGCGGGCGCCCTGCGAGCCGCCGGACACCAGCAGCGTCGGCAGGTTGGGGTCGAGACCGAAGGCCGCGCGGGCCTCGGGCCGCACCCGGGCGCGGTCGAGCGTCGCGATGGAGTGGCGCAGCGGGATGCCGATGTAGCGGGAGTTGCGCAGCTTGCTGTCGGGGGTGGCGACGGCCACCCCGGCGGCGTACCGCGAACCGATCTTGTTGGCCAGGCCGGGGCGGGCGTTGGCCTCGTGGACGACGATCGGCACACCGAGGCGCTTGGCCGCGAGGTAGCCGGGCAGGGCGACGTAGCCGCCGAAGCCGACGACACAGTCGGCCTTGGTGCGCTCCAGGATCTGCTCGGCGGCCTTGATGGTGCCGCGCAGCCGCCCGGGAACGGTGATCAGCTCGGGCGTGGGCTTGCGTGGCAGGGGTACGGCGGGGATGAGCGCCAGCTCGTAGCCGCGTTCGGGAACGAGCCTGGTCTCCAGTCCGCGCTCCGTGCCGAGGGCCGTGATCCCCACGGCCGGGTCCTGCCTGCGCAGGGCGTCCGCGAGGGCGAGCGCGGGCTCGATGTGGCCGGCGGTCCCCCCGCCGGCGAGTACGACATGCACCGAAATTCACCGCTCTCCGGACGGACGCTTCTTGACGCGCCGTCTCATCGACTTCCATCTCACCCCAGGCCTCCGCGTGGCCAGGGCCGCTTTCGCGGCGGGATCCTGTCGCGCGAAGGCGATCAGCAGCCCGACGGCGAACATCGTCGGCAGCAGGGCCGACCCACCGTAGGAGAACAGCGGGAGCGGGACGCCGGCGATCGGCAGCAGACCGAGCACCGCACCGATGTTGATCACGGCCTGGGCCGTGATCCAGGTGGTCACACCTCCCGCTGCGTACCTCACGAAGGGGTCCTCCGTGCGTCCGGCAACGCGGATACCCGCATAGCCTAGAGCCGCGAACAACGCGACCACCGACAGCGTCCCCGCGAGGCCCAGTTCCTCCCCGGCGACGGCGAAGATGAAGTCGGTGTGCGGTTCAGGCAGTTGACCCCATTTTTCCACACTTGCGCCGAGACCGGAACCGAACCATCCGCCAGAGGCAAGAGCATAGATGCCGTGCACGGCCTGCCAGCACTCGCCTTTGGGTCCGAGGTCGGTGGCACCCATGCATTCGAGCCGGGACATGCGGTTCTCGTTGGTCCTGATCAGCAGCAGACCGACGAACCCGGCGATGCCGAGGACCCCGGCGAACAGGCGGGTGGGAGCTCCCGCCAGCCACAGCAGACCGAAGAGGATGGCGGCGAGGATGATCGACGTGCCCATGTCGCCGCCGAGCATGATGAGCCCGAGGAGCAGGAACGCGACGGGGACGAGCGGGACGAGCAGGTGTTTCCACTGGGTCAGCAGCCGCTTGTCCTGCTTGCGGGCGAGCAGATCCGCGCCCCAGAGGATCAGCGCGAGCTTGCCGAATTCACTGGGCTGGAGCTGGAAGGGCCCGCCCAGGTAGATCCAGTTCTGGTTGCCGTTGACCGCATGCCCTATCCCCGGGACCTGTACGAGGACCATCAGGAACACCGCGCCAACGAGCAGCGGGTAGGACAGCGCGCGGTGCAGCTTGACCGGCATCCGGGAGGCGAGGAACAGCAGCCCGGCGCCGATGAGGGCCGCGAGGAACTGCTTACGGAAGAAGTACGAGGCGGGGAGGGAGTACTCCAGCGCCTGGATCATGGACGCGGAGTAGACCATGACGAGGCCGAGCACGGTGACGAGCAGGCTGCTGCCCAGGATGAGGTAGTACGCGGTGAGGGGCCGGTCCCAGGCCCTGCGCGCCTGCTCGTACAGCCGCCGGGGGCCGCGGGGTGCGCGAGGCGCCTTGGGGGCGCGGGAGCTCCCGCCGCCAAGGGCGCTCGGCCGAGGCACGTCGGCCCGGATACGGCTGCGCAGGGCGAGCTGCCCGCCGGGGCCGCCGGGGCCGGCTGCGCCGGCAAAGGCGGGGACGGGCCCGGCGAGAAGTCCTGTCCCCAGGCTCCGCGTGGTGGCCCGCCACACCGCGGCGATACGCCGGACCCGCTCCAGCGCCACGGGCGGGACATAGCCCGGCGGAGCCGGGACAGCGGGGACCGGGGCGACGCCGCCGTCGGACAAGGGCGCAGGAGACGGCCTGCGCAGCCCAGCGGCCCCGGCGTCACCCTGCGGAGCCGGGCGAGCCCACGGGGCCGATGCGGTCGGCGGGAGCGGCGCGGCGCTCCCCGTAGGGGTCGCGTTCCCGGTCGTGCTGGGCGGCATCGTCGCTGTCCCCTCCAGTCGTGCCCGGCGGCAGCCGGACCTGGCGGCTGTCAGCCCTGCTCGGCGGCGAGTGCGCGGACCGCTTCCGCGAAAGCCTCGCCTCGCTCGTTGTAGTTGGTGAACATGTCCATCGAGGCGCAGGCCGGGGCCAGCAGAACCGTGTCGCCGGGCCGGGCGAGCGAGGCAGCCTCGGCCACCGCTGCGGACATCGCCCCAGTGTCGGTCCGCTCGAGGTCGACGACCGGGACCTCAGGGGCGTGTCGCGCGAGGGCTTCCCGTACGAGGGCGCGGTCGGCGCCGATCAGGACCACACCCCGCAGCCGCTCCGCCGACGTGGCGACCAGCTCGTCGAACGTGGCCCCCTTCGCCAGTCCTCCGGCGATCCAGACGATCGGGTCGTACGCGGCCAGAGAGGCTTGTGCGGCATGGGTGTTGGTGGCCTTGGAATCGTCGATGTACGCGACACCGCCGACGTCCGCCACGTGCTCGATGCGGTGCGCGTCGGGGCGGAAGGCGCGCAGGCCGTCCCGTACGGCCGCGGGCGGGACGCCGAAGGCGCGGGCGAGCGCCGCGGCCGCCAGCGCGTTGGCGATGTTGTGCGGCGCGGGCGGGTTGACGTCGGACACCTCGGCGAGCTCCTGCGCCTGCTTCTGCCGGTTCTCGACGAAGGCGCGGTCGACGAGGATGCCTTCCACGATGCCGAGTTGGGACGGCCCGGGGGTGCCCAGCGTGAAGCCGATGGCCCGGCAGCCCTCCTCCACGTCCGCCTCGCGCACCAGGGCCTCGGTGGCGGGGTCGGCCACGTTGTAGACGCAGGCGACCGTGTTGCCCTCGTAGATCCGGCCCTTGTCAGCGGCGTACGCCTGCATGGAGCCGTGCCAGTCGAGGTGGTCGGGTGCGAGGTTGAGGACCACGGCGGAGTGGGCGCGCAGCGAGGGTGCCCAGTGGAGCTGGTAGCTGGAGAGTTCGACGGCGAGCACGTCGTACGGCTCGTCGCCGAGCACGACGTCGATGATCGGCGTGCCGATGTTTCCGATGGCGGCGGTCCGCAGGCCCGCGGCGGTGAGGATGGAGGCGAGCATCCGCGTCGTGGTCGTCTTGCCGTTGGTGCCGGTGACGCCGAGCCACGGCGCCGCGCCGGGGCCGCGGAGCCGCCAGGCGATCTCGACGTCGCCGACGACGTCCACACCCGCCTTCGCCGCCGCCTCGAAGAGCGGGCTGGAGGGCTTCCAGCCGGGCGAGGTGACCACCAGGTCGGTGCCCTCGGGCAGCGTCTGGGCGTCGCCGAGACGCACCGCGACGCCCAGCTCGGCCAGTTCCGCGGCGCGTGTACGGAGCGCGTCGCTGTCACCGCCGTCCACGACGGTGACGACCGCGCCGAGGCCGGCCAGGGCGCGCGCGGCACTGATGCCGCTCACACCGAGGCCGGCGACGGTGATGTTCCTGCCCTGCCAGTCGCTCACTTGTCAGCTGCCCATCCCGCGTAGAAGAGGCCCAGACCCACGATCACGCACATACCCTGAATGATCCAGAAGCGGACCACCACCAGGACTTCGGACCACCCCTTGAGCTCGAAATGGTGCTGCAGGGGTGCCATGCGGAAGACGCGCCTACCGGTCATCTTGAACGAACCGACCTGGATCACCACGGACATGGTGATGAGGACGAACAGTCCGCCGAGAAGGGCGAGCAGGAACTCGGTACGGGAGCAGATCGCCAGGCCCGCGAGCGCGCCGCCGAGCGCGAGCGAGCCGGTGTCGCCCATGAAGATCTTGGCGGGTGAGGTGTTCCACCACAGGAAGCCGAAGCAGGAGCCCATCAGCGCGGAGGCGACCACCGCGAGGTCGAGCGGATCTCGTACCTCGAAGCAGGCGTTGGGATTGGTCAGCGTCACCGCGTTGGCGCAGGACTCCTGGAACTGCCAGAGGCCGATGAAGGTGTACGCGCCGAAGACCATCACCGAGGCGCCGGTGGCAAGGCCGTCGAGGCCGTCGGTCAGGTTCACGCCGTTGGACATGGCGAGGATCATGAACAGCGCCCAGACGACGAAAAGCACCGGGCCGATGGACCAGCCGAAGTCGGTGATGAACGACAGCTTGGTGGAGGCCGGGGTGTTGCCGCGGCTGTCGGCGAACTGCAGTGACAGCACGGCGAAGGCGATGCCGACGATCAGCTGTCCGGCCATCTTCGCCTTGGCGCGCAGACCGAGCGAGCGCTGCTTGACGATCTTGATGTAGTCGTCGAGGAAGCCGACGAGGCCCATGCCCGCCATGAGGAACAGCACCAGCACGCCCGAGAACGTCGGGTCCTCACCGGTGATGACCTTGGCGAGGGCGTACGCGATGAGCGTGGCCAGGATGAAGGAGATGCCGCCCATGGTGGGCGTGCCCTTCTTGCTGCCGTGCGTGCGCGGGCCGTCGTCGCGGATGAACTGCCCGTATCCCTTGCGAGCCAGCAGTTTGATCAGCAGCGGGGTACCGATCAGGGTCAGGAAGAGACCGATGGCTCCCGCGAACAGGATCTGCCTCATCGGACGGCTCCCTCACCCTCGAAGCTGTCGAAGCCCTCGAGCAGAGCCTGCGCGATCCGCTCCAGACCGACCGACCTGGAAGCCTTCACCAGCACGACGTCTCCCGGGCGCAATTCCTTGCGCAACAGGTCGACCGCCGCCTGCGCGTCGGACACGTGCACCGACTCCTCACCCCACGAACCCTCGTTGTATGCGCCCAGTTGCAACCAGGACGCTTCCCTGCCCCCGACCGCGACGAGCCTGCCGACATTGAGCCGGACGGCGAGCCGTCCGACCGCGTCGTGCTCGGCGAGCGCCTCGTCCCCGAGCTCGGCCATCTGACCGAGCACCGCCCACGTACGGCCTCCCTTCGCCCGCGCGGCTTCCCCCATGGCCGCCAGTGCGCGGAGGGCGGCTCGCATGGACTCCGGGTTCGCGTTGTAGGCGTCGTTGACGATCGTCACGCCGTCCGGACGCTCGGTGACCTCCATGCGCCAGCGGGAGAGGGTGCCCGCTTCGGAGAGCGCGAGGGCGATCTCGTCGACAGGCATGCCCAGCTCATGGGCGACGGCGGCCGCGGCGAGCGCGTTCGACACGTGGTGCTCACCGTACAGCCGCATGGTCACGTCGCTGCACCCGGTGGGTGTGTGGAGCGTGAAGGAGGGCTGTCCCTGCTCCGTGAGCCGGACATTCTCGGCACGCACGGCGGCGTCGGCGGCCTCGCCGAAGAGCAGCACGCGGGCTCCGGTGCGCGACGCCATGGCGCGAACCAGCGGGTCGTCGGCGTTGAGCACGGCCACGCCGTCCTCCGGCAGGGCTTCCACGAGCTCGCCCTTGGCCTGGGCGATCTGCTCGCGGCCGCCGAACTCGCCGATGTGCGCGGTGCCGACGTTGAGCACCAGGCCGATCCGGGGCGGGGTGAGGCCGGTGAGGTACCGGATGTGGCCGATTCCGCGCGCACCCATCTCCAGCACGAGGTGCTCGGTGTCCTCGGTCGCGGTCAGGGCGGTGAGGGGGAGGCCGATCTCGTTGTTCAGGGAGCCGGGGGTCCAGACCGTGGGCGCCTTGCGCTGGAGCACCTGGGCGATCAGGTCCTTGGTGCTGGTCTTGCCGGCCGACCCGGTCAGTGCGACGACGTGGGTGCCGAGCCGTTCGACGACGGCGCGTGCCAGGCGGCCGAGCGCGGCCTGGACGTCGTCGACGACGATCGCGGGTACGCCGACGGGCCGTTCGGCGAGGACGGCGGCCGCGCCCGCGGCCACCGCTCGCTCGGCGTAGTCGTGGCCGTCGGCGTTCTCGCCCTGGAAGGCGGCGAACAGGCCGCCGGGTTCCACGGCCCGGGAGTCGATGACGACGGAGCCGGTCACCAAGGTGGCCGGATCCGGTATGTCGTACGACTGCCCGCCGACGATTTCGGCGATCTCGGCGAGGGAGAGGGCGATCACTGGGTCATCCCTGACTGTTCTCGTTTTCGGTGGCGCTGTGCTCCGGGCTGCCTGCGGCGCCCTGCGCCACGATGGCGGCACGCAGTACCTGGCGGTCGTCGAACGGACGGACCACTCCGGCGATGTCCTGGCCCTGTTCGTGGCCCTTGCCGGCGACGAGGACGGTGTCACCGGGGAGGGCGCGGGCGACGGCGGCGGCGATCGCCGCGGCGCGGTCGGCCTCGACCAGGACGTCGCCGCGCTCGTGGATCGGCACCTCGGCGGCGCCCGCGAGCATGGCGGCGAGGATCGCGAGAGGGTCCTCGGAGCGCGGGTTGTCGGAGGTCAGTACGGCGGTGTCGGCCAGGCGCGCGACTGCGGCGCCCATCGGTCCGCGCTTGGTCACATCGCGTTCGCCGCCGCAGCCGAGGACGACGTGGAGGCGGCCCTCGGTGACCTTGCGCAGGGAGCGCAGCACCGATTCGACGGCGTCGGTCTTGTGGGCGTAGTCGACGACGGCGAGGTACGGCTGGCCCGCGTCGACGCGCTCGAGACGGCCGGGCACACCGGGCACAACGGCGATGCCGTCGGCGGCGGTCTGAGGTTCGATTCCGGCCACGGCGAGCGTGACGATCGCCGCCAGCGTGTTGGCGACGTTGAACGTCCCGGGCAGCGGTGCCTCGGCCCGCACCCGCTCGCCCTTGGGGCCGACGGCGGTGAACGTCGATCCGGTCGCGCCGACTTCGACGTCCTCGGCCCGCCAGTCGGCGTCCGGGTGGCCCTCGGCGGAGAAGGTGGTGACCGGCACGGTCGCCTCCGCCACGAGCCTGCGGCCGTACTCGTCGTCGAAGTTCACGACCCCTTCCCGGCTGCGGCGCGGCGTGAACAGCTGCGCCTTGGCCTGGAAGTAGTCGTCCATGCCGGAGTGGAACTCCATGTGCTCCGGGCTGAGGTTGTTGAAGAGGGCGACGTCGAAGACGCAGCCGTCGACCCGGCCGAGCACCAGGGCGTGGCTGGAGACCTCCATGGCGACCGAGTCCACGCCGCGTTCGCGCATCACGGCGAACAGGGCCTGCAGGTCGGTCGCTTCGGGGGTGGTGCGCTCGGACTTGATGCGCTCGTCGCCGATGCGCATCTCGACGGTGCCGATCAGCCCGGTGGCGCGGCCGGCCCCGCGCAGGCCGCCCTCGACGAGGTAGGCCGTGGTGGTCTTGCCGGAGGTACCGGTGATGCCGATCTGCAGGAGGTGCTCACCGGGCCGTCCGTAGATCTCGGCGGCGAGTTCGCCCATCCGGCCGCGCGGGTTGTCGGTGACCAGGACCGGCAGTCCGGTGGCCGCGGCGCGTTCGGCGCCCGCTTCGTCGGTGAGGACGGCGGCGGCCCCGAGGTCGGCGGCCTGCGGCGCGAAGTCGGCTCCGTGGAAACGGGCGCCGGGCAGGGCGGCGTACACATCACCGGGACGTACGGCCCGCGAGTCGTGGGTGATGCCGGTGATCGCTCCCCGGGCCCGCGTCTGCACCCCCAGCCGGGCGGCCAGCTCCCCGAGGTCGGTCGGGCGGGGCCGGGCCGGGCGGGGCGCTCCCGGGTGTTTCGCGGGCTCGTCCTGCTGGGCGGTTCGGTACTGATCAGCGTGTGGCACGGCGGTGAGCGTACCGGGCACAGGCGGCCCGGGGGAAAAAGAGGGGGCGCCTGTGGCCCGGTTCCCGGGCTCGGGGGTGATCGTTGTCACTGCTGGGTCCTCCGGTCACTGGCCGGCTTCGAAGGTCACCGGCAGGCGGGCGGGTGCCTTGCCGGTCGGTGCGACCTGCAGGGTCTTCAGCGCGAACGCCATGACCTGCTGATAGACGGGGCCGCAGATCTGGCCGCCGAAGTAACTGCCCTTCGTGGGGTTCTGGATGGCGCAGTAGACGGTGATCTCCGGGTTGTCGGCGGGGGCGAAACCGGCGAATGAGGCGGTGTAGCCCTTGTAGCGGCCGAGTTCGGGGTCGACCCGGTTGGCCGTTCCGGTCTTTCCTGCGACGCGGTATCCGGGGATGCGCGCCTTGGTGCCGGTGCCCGCCTCGTCGTCGACGACGGATTCGAGCATGGTGGCGACCGTCTTCGCGGTCTGCTCGCTGACCACGCGGTTCTTCCTGGGTGGGGGCGCCGCGGTGAACTGCCCGTCCGGTCCCTTGGTACCGCGGACGAGCGTGGGCTCGATGCGTACGCCGCCGTTGGCGATGGTCGAGTAGACGGACGCCGCCTGCATCGCGTTGATGGACAGGCCCTGGCCGAAGGGGATCGTGTACTGCTGCGAGGTGGACCAGTCGGCCGGCTCGGCGAGGATGCCGGGGGTCTCGCCCGGGTAGCCGAGCCCGCTGGTGCTGCCGAGGCCGAACTTGCGCAGGTAGGAGTGGAGCACTGCGTTGGCCTGGCGCTGGGTCTTCCCCAGCTGTCCGGTCGCGAGGATGGTGCCGATGTTGCTGGACTTGGCCAGGACCCCGTTCAGCGTGAGGAACCAGGTGGGGTGGTCGATGTCGTCCTTGAAGAGGCGGTCGCCGCGGTGCAGGCGGTTGGGGACGACGACATGCGTGCCGGGGGTGGCCTGCTTCTCCTCCAGCACGGCGGCGATGGACATGACCTTGGCGGTGGAGCCCGGCTCGTACGCGTCCTGGAGTGCGGCGTTGCCCATGGCGGCGGCGTTGGCCTGGCTGAGATCGTTCGGGTCGAAGCCGGGGGCGTTGGCCATGGCGAGGATCTCGCCGGTGCGGGTGTTCTGCACGATCACATAGCCGCGGTCCGCCCGGGACTTGCCGACCTGGTCCTCGATCGCCTTCTGGGCGGCCCACTGGATGTCCCGGTCGATCGTCAGCTCGATGTCGGAGCCGGGGACGGCGGGCACCTCGCGGGAACCGGCGGTCGGGACGCGCCGGCCGCCGGACTGTGCGTAGGTGACCGTGCCGTTCTTGCCGGCGAGCGCCTTGTCGAGCATGGACTCGATGCCGCCGCCGCCGCGGCCCTCGGCGTTGACGTATCCCAGTATCCCGGCGGCGAGATCGCCGTTCGGATAGACGCGCTTGCTGCTGGGCTCCTGGAAGACGCCTGCGAGGACGTTGGCGCCAGGGCCGCCGCTGCGCTTGTCGGCGGCGGCCTTGCGGGCGTAGACGCTCTTGAGGTCCTTGATCTGGTTCCACACCTGCGGGGTCTGGCGGCGGGCCAGTACGGCGTAGCGGGACCCGGGCTTCTTGAGCTTCTCGGCCAGCACGGCGGCGTCGGTGCCGAGGATGGGGGCGAGCAGCGCGGCCGCCTGTTCGGGCGCGTCCGGGGCCTTGCTCTCCTTGGGGGTGAACATCTTCGGGTCGGCGGTGATGTCGTGCGCGTCGACGGAGGTGGCGAGCGCGATCCCCGCCCGGTCGGTGATCTCGCCCCGCTCGGCGGCGAGCGTGTAGCTGAAGTAGCGGTTCTTGTCGGCCTTGGCCGCGTACGCGCTGGCATCGACGGCCTGCACCTGGAGCAGCCGTACGACGAAGGCCAGCATCACGAGGGTGAGGCCCAGGCTGACCAGCCGCAGCCGTGGCCGGGGGCTGCCGAGCGTGATCGTGCGCGGGGCGGGGCGCTGGGCCGGGCGTGCGCTGCGGGGCGCGGGTCGCCGGCCCGGCCTGCCGGAGGGCGGCGCGGACGGACGCCGTGCCGGGCCCGGCACGCTCCGCCGCGGGGGCTGCTTGGAGGGCACTGCGTCACCTGCCGGTGGTCGTCGGGGTCGGCTGCGGGGACGTACGGAAGGGCTTGCCGAGTGGATCGGTGCGCTCGGGGACCGTTTGCGGCGAGGGCGCGGCGGAGGAGGACGCGCCTGGAGCCGGAGCCGGGGCCGAGGCGGAGGCGGAGGTGGCCGGGAGCGCCGACTGCGAGGCGGGGGCGGATGCCGAAGGCGTGGCGGAGGAGGCTGCGGTGCCTTGGACCTGCTGCGGTTCCGGATCGGGCGAGGGCAGGGCGGTGGCCTTGCCGGGGACGCCGCGGACCGTGCCGTCCGGGCCGAGGAATGCGGGGCTGCCGCCGGGGACCATGCCCAGTTCGCGGGCGCGGCGCTCGAGGGCGTCGGGGGCGGAGTAGCTGTCGACGTCGCGCTGTAGCGCCTGCTGCTGGTCGGTGAGCTCGGTGGTCCTCTTCTTCAGCTCGCTGAGCTCGAAGGAGCCCTGGCTGAGGGACGAGTTGAGCAGGAGGAGGGTGATCAGCCCGCCGGACAGCAGCAGCACGACCAGCACGACGAAGGGGGTGCGGGCGGCGGTACTCGGTCCGGACGGCATCAGCCGCGCAAGCCGGGCGGCCCTTCCCTTCAACTGCCTGGCCGCTGTGCTCAAGGTGTCCTCCGCATCGTCTCCGTGCCGCCGTTCACCCGTGTGTGCCGCTCACCCGCGCCCGTGGGCCGCCCTCGTCCGACGCCCTCCCGGGCGCGCCCCGCTCATGGGACGCGCGCACCGGCGCATCCCGCTCACGCGACGTCCTCGCGGATGCGCTCTGCCGCTCTCAGACGCGCCGGGGCCGCGCGGCGGTTCTGGGTGACCTCTTCGTCGGTGGGCAGCTCGGCGCCGCGGGTGAGCAGCTTCAGCCGGGGCTGGTACGCCTCGGGGACGACGGGCAGCCCGGGAGGCGCGGTGTTGGCGGCGCCCGCCGCGAAGACCTGCTTGACCAGCCGGTCCTCCAGCGAGTGGTACGACAGGACCGCGATGCGGCCGCCGACGGCGAGCGCGGCGACGGCGGCGGGAACCGCGCGCTCCAGCACGGTCAGCTCCCCGTTGACCTCGATGCGCAGCGCCTGGAAGGTGCGCTTGGCCGGGTTGCCTCCGGTGCGCTTGGCCGCCTGGGGCAGTGCGTCCCGGATGAGCTCGACGAGCCGGGCGCTGTTGCTGAACGGCTCCTTCTCCCGCTCGCGCACGATCGCCGAGACGATCCGCTTGGCCTGCTTCTCCTCGCCGTAGGAGCGCAGGATGCGCACGAGCTCACCGGCCGGGTAGGTGTTGAGGACCTCGGCGGCGCTCATCCCGGTCGTCTGGTCCATGCGCATGTCGAGCGGGGCGTCCTGGGCGTAGGCGAAGCCGCGGTCGGCCTCGTCCAGCTGCATGGAGGAAACGCCCAGGTCGAACAGGACGCCCTCGACGCGCGGGACGCCGAGACGGTCGAGGACGGCGGGGAGCTCGTCGTAGACGGCGTGCACGAGCGTGGCGCGGTCGCCGAAGGGGGCCAGCCGCTCGCCGGACAGGCGCAGAGCCTCCGTGTCCCGGTCGAGCGCGATCAGCCGCACCTCGGGGAACTGCGTCAGCAGGGCCTCGCTGTGTCCGCCGAGGCCGAGGGTGCAGTCGACCACGACCGCACCGGGCCGCCGCAGCGCCGGGGCCAACAGGTCCAGGCACCGCTGGAGCATCACCGGGACGTGTCGGGTCTGGCTCATGCGCCCTCTCAGGTCCGGCGCGGGCGGTTCAGGGCCGGGCCGTGCGTACGCCGCGCACGCGGGGAGTGTGGGGAAATGTGCGGGATGCCACCGAATGTGCTGGTGACGCCCGTGAACTTCGCGCCACTTTAGTCCACTGGTGCGGCCGGTCAATCAACCGGCCAGCGCGTCGCACCGGCCTCGGCGCCACGCTTGTGGGTTAGCTCACAACAAGGGACGTTGACGTTCTTTGTCCGCCCTCACAGCGGGCCCGCACCCCCTGTGACCGTTACCTTCGAGCCATGTCGACTTCTGCCCAGCACTCCCCTTCCGATGCCGTCCGCAGCGGCGAAACGGTCACCGATCGCCTCGTCGAGGCGAATCAGCGCTACGCCGCCGACTTCAGTGATCCCGGGATGGACGCGCGCCCGGTCCTCCAGGTCGCGGTCGTCGCCTGCATGGACGCCCGCCTCGACCTGCACGCCGCGCTCGGCCTGGAGCTCGGCGACTGTCACACCATCCGCAACGCCGGCGGTGTCGTCACCGACGACGTCATCCGCTCGCTCACCATCAGCCAGCGCGCCCTCGGCACCCGCAGCGTGATACTCGTCCACCACACCGGCTGCGGCCTGGAAAGCCTCACCGAGGACTTCCGGATCGAACTGGAGGAGGAGGTCGGCCAGCGGCCGGCCTGGGCCGTCGAGGCGTTCCGCGACGTCGACAAGGACGTGCGGCAGTCCATGCAGCGGGTGCGTACCTCGCCGTTCCTGCTGCACACGGACGACGTCCGGGGCTTCGTCTTCGACGTCACCACGGGTCTGCTGAGGGAGATCGACCCTGCTGAGTGACCCATCGGCCACCCGATAAATCGGTCAACCCCGGCATATCACTCTCAGTTGTCCACAGGCGAGTGACATGACGTGGTGACGCCAACAAGAATGCGGGTGTGACGCCATCCGGAACCTTCCGGGGACTGGTGTCCGTGTTTCGGGGTGGGCCGTGCCGTGTGATGCGCACAGGCCCTATGAAGGGCCGAGGAGGGCCGGGTGACGACCTATGACGATCGAGCGAGCCTCACGGATCTGACCACGACTGCGGAGCTCGTCCGCAGGTCGGTGGAGAGCGTGATCGAGGGCAAGCCTGAGGTCGTACGGCTTTCGCTGACAGTGCTGCTCGCCGAGGGACATCTGCTCATCGAAGATGTTCCGGGCGTCGGCAAGACCATGCTGGCCAAGGCGCTGGCGCGTTCCATCGACTGCTCTGTGCGGCGCATCCAGTTCACGCCGGACCTGCTGCCCTCGGACATCACCGGTGTGTCGATCTTCGACCAGCAGCGGCGCGAGTTCGAGTTCAAGCCGGGCGCGATCTTCGCGCAGATCGTGATCGGCGACGAGATCAACCGCGCTTCGCCCAAGACCCAGTCCGCGCTGCTGGAGTCCATGGAGGAGCGGCAGGTCACCATCGACGGGCACAGCTATGAGCTGCCCGACCCGTTCATGGTGGTCGCCACGCAGAACCCGGTGGAGATGGAGGGCACGTATCCGCTGCCGGAGGCCCAGCGCGACCGCTTCATGGCGCGGGTGTCCATCGGCTACCCGAGCGCCGCCGCCGAGTTGCAGATGCTCGATGTGCACGGCGGGGTCTCGCCGCTGGACGACCTCCAGCCGGTGGCGCACGCCCACGACATCGTGAAGCTGATCGAGGCCGTGCGTTCGGTGCATGTCGCCGAGTCCGTCCGCAGGTACGCGGTGGACCTCGTCGCGGCCACCCGCAGCCATCCCGATCTCAGACTGGGCGCGTCCCCGCGCGCCACGCTGCAACTGCTGCGTGCCGCCAAGGCGTCCGCCGCCCTCAGCGGCCGCGAGTACGCCCTGCCGGACGACGTCCAGGGGCTCGCCGTGCAGGTGCTGGCCCACCGTCTGCTGCCCACCGCCCAGGCCCAGCTGAACCGGCGCACCGCCGAGCAGGTCGTCCTGGACATCGTGCAGCGCACCCCCGTGCCCACGACCGGCAGCGCCGACGGCGCCTACCTGACGGGCACGCAGGGTCAGCAGCCGCTGTACGGGCAGCAGCCCGGCGCCCGGCGGCTGTGATGTCCGCCGCACGGCCCGCTGCTCCCCCGGGCCCGGAGGGCGAGGACAAGGGCGGAGTAGCGGCCGCGCTCAGCGGGCTCACCACGCGCGGCCGCTCCTTCCTCGCCGCCGGAGTGGCCGCAGCGGCCTGTGCGTACGTGCTGGGCCAGAGCGATCTGCTGCGCGTCGGGCTGCTCCTCGCCGTCCTGCCGCTGATCTGCGTCGCGGTGCTCTACCGCACCCGTTACCGGGTCGCCGCCAGCCGCCGGCTGTCCCCCTCGCGGGTGCCGGCCGGCACGGAGGCGCGCGTGCACCTGCGCATGGACAACGTCTCCCGGATGCCCACCGGGCTGCTGATGCTCCAGGACCACGTGCCCTATGTGCTCGGCCCCCGGCCCCGGTTCGTGCTGGACCGGGTGGAGGCCGGCGGCCGCCGGGAGGTGTCGTACCGGGTGCGGTCCGACCTGCGGGGCCGGTATCCCCTGGGACCGCTGCAACTGCGCCTGAACGACCCGTTCGGCATGTGCGAACTGACCCGTTCCTTCAGCGCCTACGACACCCTCACCGTCATCCCCCGCACCGAGGTGCTGCCCGCCGTGCGGCTGGCCGGCGAGGCGTCCGGCTACGGCGACGGCAGCCGGCGCGCCCTGGCGCTGGCCGGAGACGACGACATCATCCCGCGCGCCTACCGGTACGGGGACGACCTGCGCCGGGTCCACTGGCGCTCTACCGCTCGCTACGGCGAGCTGATGGTCCGCCGCGAGGAGCAGCCGCAGCGGGCCAGATGCACGATCCTGCTGGACACCCGACGGATCGCCTACCAGGGCGCCGGTCCGGACTCGGCCTTCGAGTGGGCCGTCTCGGGTGCGGCGTCGGCTCTGGTGCATCTGCTGGAGCAGGGCTTCGCGGTGCGGCTGCTGACGGATACGGGCAGCTCGGTGCCCGGCACGGGAGCCGACGGTTTCGCCGGCTCCACCCAGGAGTCCGCGGACTCCGCCGGGCTGATGCTCGACACGCTCGCGGTCGTCGACCACTCCGACGGGGCCGGCCTGTCCCGCGCGATCGACGTCATGCGCGGCGGCAACAGCGGCGGCGGCGAGGGGCTGCTCGTCGCCTTCTTCGGCGACCTGGACGAGGAGCAGGCGGCGCTCGCCGCCAGGATGCGGCAGCGCAGCGGCGCAGCGGTCGCCTTCGTGCTGGACTCCGGGACGTGGGTGACAGGCGGCGCGGTGACGGGCGCGGTCGACGAGCGGCTGCGGCTGCTGCGGGAGGCGGGCTGGACGGCGCTGCCCGTGCGGCCGGGCACACCGTTGACCGAGCTGTGGCAGCAGGCGGGCCGGGAGCGCACTCAGTCGCCCGGCGGCAGAGACGGTTTCTCGGGGGGTTGGTCATGAGCGGTCGGGTGAGACTCGCCCTGTGCTCCTACGCCGCCACGCTGATGGCGGCCGGGGCGCTGCTGCCGCTGGTCGATCCGGCGGGCTGGATGCTCCAGGCGGCGTTCCTGCTGGCTCTGCAGAGCGGCGTCGGGGCGCTGGCCCGGCGGGTTCCGCTGGCCGGAGCACTGACGATGGCCGTGCAGGCGCTGGTCAGCCTGCTGGCGATCACCGTGGTGTTCGTCCGCGACTCGGCGATCCTCTGGCTGCTGCCGGGACCGGAGGCGTTCGCGCAGTTCGGCGGGCTTTTCGGCGCGGGCTACGACGATGTGAGCCGGTACGCGATCCCGGCCCCGGCGACCGACGGCATCCGGCTGATGCTCATCGGCGGGGTGCTGGTGATCGGCCTCGCGGTGGACGCGCTGGCCGTCACCTACCGCAGCGCGGCACCGGCCGGTCTGCCGCTGCTCGCGCTGTACACGGTCGCCGCGGGTCTCGGCGGCGGCGGGGCGGGCTGGCTCTGGTTCCTGCTGGCCGCCTCCGGCTATCTGCTGCTCCTGCTGGCGGAGGGCCGCGACCGGCTCTCGGCCTGGGGACGCGTGTTCGGCGGCGCGCCGCCGAACCGGTCCCGTCAGGGTGCCGGGTTCGAGCCGGGCGGGGCCGCCCATGCCCCGGTCCGCACCGGCCGGCGCATCGGTGTGGTCGCACTCGGCGTGGCACTGGCCGTGCCCGCGGCGCTGCCCGCCCTGGACGGCGGCCTGTTCGACGGCCCGGGCAGCGGTCCCGGCCGGGGCGGGGGCGGCGGGGGTACGATCGCTGCGGTCAACCCGCTGGTCTCGCTGCAGGACAGCCTCAACCAGCCGCAGGACCGCGAGGTCCTGCGCTACCGCACCAACGCGCCGGACGTCCAGGGCATGTATCTGCGCATCGTCGCCCTGGACCGCTTCGACGGCACCGCATGGCGCTCCTCCGAGCGCAAGGTGCAGGGCGTGCCGGACCGGCTGCCCGAGCCGGACGGGCTCAGCCCGGCGGTCGGTGCCACCGAGGTCAGGACGAACCTCTCGTCGGCCGGCTCGTACAAGCAGAGTTGGCTGCCGATGCCCTACCCGGCGACCAAGGTGGACATCGACGGCCGCTGGCGTTACGAGCCGGCCGGGCGGACCCTGGTCGGCGACCGCGGTCAGACCACGGGCGGCGTGCAGTACTCGGTGAACAGCCTGGTCGTCCGGCCCACCCGGGAGCAGCTCGCCCAGGCGATGGCGCCGCAGTCCGAGCTGAAGCGTGAGTACACCCAGGTGCCCGACATCCTGCCGGGGTCGGTCAAGGAGACCGCCCTGGAGGTGACCAAGGGCTCCGCGAACGACTTCGAGCGGGCGACGAAGCTCCAGGAGTGGTTCGCCGAGGACGGCGGCTTCACGTACAACACCCAGGCGCGTTCGGGCACGGGCGTCGCCGCGATCAGCCGCTTCCTGAAGCAGAAGGAGGGCTTCTGCGTCCACTTCTCGTTCTCGATGGCCGCGATGGCCCGGACGCTGGGCATCCCGGCGCGGGTCGCGGTGGGCTTCACGCCGGGCAGTCCGCAGTCCGACGGCACCATGTCGGTCGGTCTGCGCGACGCGCACGCCTGGCCCGAGCTGTATTTCGAGGGCGTGGGCTGGACCAGGTTCGAGCCGACCCCGAGCCGCGGCTCGGTGCCGGAGTACGCGCAGGACCAGGCGCCGTCGGGCGGCGCCACCGACCCGGCGCGGCCGGAGACCGGTGCCTCGGCCCAGCCGTCGACGCAGCCGGTCGCGCCGGACGCCTGCCCGGAGCATGAGCGTCGCCTGGGCGAGTGCGGGGCGGCGGCACCGCGTGACATCGGTGAGCAGACGGACGAGGGCTTCCCGTGGCGGACCGTGCTCCTCACGGGTCTGAGCGTGGTCGCCGGCCTGCTCCTGCTCCTGCTGCCGCTGCTGTGGCGGATCAGCGTACGTACGCGGCGACTGAGCGCGATGGGCCAGGCCTCGCCGAAGCCCGGCGCCACGTCGGGGCCGAAGGGCTCGAAGAAGTGGGCGGGGAAGGGCCCCGGGGCCGTCGATCCCGCCGGTGACGGTGCGCTCGCTCCGGCCGGTGCCGACGGCGTGGCGCTCGTCGACGATCCGGCGGGGACCCTGGCCGTCTGGCAGGAGATCACGGACACGGCATGGGACCTCGGCATCCTGCCCGACGAGTCGCAGACGCCGAGGAAGGCCGCGGCACGCATCGTCAGGCTTGGCAAGCTGACGGACGAACCGGCGGCGGCGATGCACCGCACGGCCCGGGCGGTCGAACAGGTCCTGTACGCCCCGGTCCCGAAGGCGGCCACGGGACTTGCGGACGACGCCCATCTGATCCGTGCGGGCCTGCGGGACGGCGTGAACCTGCGCAGCCGCGTGCGAGCCCTGCTGCTGCCCCGGTCCTCGGTCCGGGTGGTCTGGGCGCTGTCGGCCCGCTGGGAGTCGCTCACCGCCCGCTGGGCACTGCGCCGCCTGCCCTTCGACCGCTGGTCCGCACTGCTCCGCCGCCCGACGAAGCAACGGAGCTAGGGCCGCGCCCTGTTGGAGGCCGCCTGGGCATGAACCCGGGCGGCCTTCTGGGCCGGGCTCCTTCCTGGGGCCGGTCGCTGAACGGCGGTGTGTTTGCCGGAGAGGCGCTGCGCCCAAGGGGCGCCGGACCCTGGGCCCCGGCCCGCCCGGGCCGCCAGGGCCGGGCAGCCTGGGCAGACGGCGAGCCGAAGCCATATGGCCCGCCCGAGCGGCGGCCCGCCCCGGACGCGGGTCCCCCGAGGGACCACGGGCCCTCGGCGCAAGTCGCCCCAGGCACCGAGGCCCTGGGCGCAGGTCCACCTGAGGGACGCCGGATCCTGGACGCGGCCTGCCGGGGCCGGGGGCCGACGGCCCCCGGGCCTGGCCTGGGAGATCGGCGCCGGGGGTGCTGACGTGCACATACGGGTGAGGGGCGACGCTTCGAGCGTCGCCCCTCACCCGTATGTGCACGTCCGGCCCGCGCGCTCGCGCGCACGGTCGCCGGTCACTGGCCCTGTTGCTCGTCCCGGCGGCGCTGCCACCGCTGTTCGATCCGGTCCATCATCGACCTTCGTGGATGGGACTGGCGACGCCCGGCCGAGCCTCCGGATCCGGCGGCCTGCTGCTCGCCCGGCTTCGGCGCCTTGCGCCACCCGGTGACCGCGAGGACCGCGCAGCCGAGCATCACGAGGAAGCCCACGACGCTGACCCAGATCTGCTGCGCGACCATTCCGGCCATGAGGAGCGCGATACCCACCAGGAAGCCTGCCACTGCCTGGTAGACCCGTCGCCGGGTGTATGTACGCAGCCCGCTTCCCTCGAGCGCTGTCGCGAACTTGGGATCTTCGGCGTACAGCGCTCGCTCCATCTGCTCGAGCATTCGCTGCTCGTGCTCCGAGAGCGGCACGGAGTCCTCCTCGTCGTCGGTCGCGGGGGCGACCGGTATGCGGCCCTTTCAGGATAGGCAGGGATTCGCCCCCGTGAAACCCGCCCTCTCGCCAAACCAGTCCGGGCCGCCATGCCCGATCGAAGTCACTGAGGCGTTGATTCCCCATCCTCCGATCCGTCATGCCGGACGGTGTCCCCCGATCATACGGGGCGCAGGCCACGATCGGGGGGCCTGTGGCGTACTCCATCTGCGGTTGCGCCCCTGATCAGCCCCGCTTCTCACCCAGTACGTGCAGCTGGGTGGCGACGGAATGGAAGGCGGCGAGTTCGGCGGCCGCCTCTTCCAGCTTCAGCAGTGCCTCCAGGGCGCCCGGCTCGGTGTCGACGAGGACGCCGGGAACGAGGTCGGCGAAGATCCGCACGCCGTGGACGGCCAAGACCTCCGCTCCGGCCCCGGCGACCAGCTCGGTGAGCTGGTCCGCGGTGAACCGGCGCGGCACCGGGTCGCCCGCCCCCCAGCGCCCGTCGGGGTCGGCCAGCGCCTGACGGGCCTCGGTGAAGTGACCGGCCAGCGCCCGGGCCAGGACCGCGCCGCCGAGCCCGGCGGCGAGCAGGCTGATCGCGCCGCCCGGACGCAGCGCGTCCACCGCATTGCGCACACCCTCGGCCGGGTCGTCCACGTACTCCAGGACCCCGTGGCACAGCACCGCGTCGAAGCTGCCTCGGTCGACGACGTCGAACACGCCGTGGATATCCCCCTGGACGCCCCGCACGCGGTCGGCGACACCGGCCTCAGCGGCCCGGCGCTCCAGGGCGAACAGGGCGTTGGGGCTGGGGTCGACGACGGTGACGCGGTGACCCAGGCGGGCGGCGGGCACGGCGAACTTACCGGTGCCACCACCGGTGTCGAGGACGTCCAGGAAGTCGACACCGGCCGCCTTGATCCGGCGGTCGAGGGCGTCCTTGAGGACTTCCCAGACCACCGCGGTGCGGAGCGAGGCACGGGAGGGTCGCGGTGGGGTCTCCCCACCGGAGGCAGGGGAAGGGTCCGGCACGGCAGTTGGCTCCTCGGGCGATGTGCTGGTGAGACGCCGTCCACCCTATTGCCTTCACCGTCGCGCATCGCTTCGTGTCTCATGACACGGCGTCCTCCTCCCGACCGGACCCGCCCGCATGGGGCGTCCGAGGCGGATGCTCGCCCCTCGGCTGGGGCAGCACCGGCTGCAGTACGAGCAGCCGCTCGACGAGGCGGAGGAACATCGCGGCGTCGCGGAGCAGGTCGTCGGCGTCACGGGTGGTGGCCGCGCCCCGGATGCCCGCCTCGGCACGCGCCCGGCGCTCGGCGCCCGAGGCGAAGAGCACGCTCCACTCGGCGAGTTCCGGTGCTATCTCGGGCAGGACCTCCCAGGCACTGCGTATGCGCCGGCGACGCCGGGGGTCGGTCTCGGGACGACCACGTGCGGCGAGCACGGCGGCGGCGGTGCGCAGCGCGGCGAGATGGGCCGTGGCGTAGCGCTCGTTCGGCAGTTCCAGAGCGGCGGCCTCCTCCAGACCGGCCCGCGCCTGGGCGAGCAGGTCAAGGGCGGCGGGTGGCGCCGAGGCCCGTCGCAGGACGGGGTGGACGTCGTGGGCGGGACCGGTCAGTGAGGGGGCAGGGCCGGTGGCGCGGCGCCGGGACGCGGCAGCTGCGGAGTGGCTGGCCATGACGAGCCTCCTGTCGTCGTGTGACGGCACTGTGGCCGTATGTGTCCATCGTGGGGGGAGCCACTGACAATCCCCTCTGACCTGCTGTTTTCCCCCATAGAGAGCTGCCCGGGTGGCCGCTAGGGTGGGGTGAGGAGTGCGCTGGGAGACTCGGAGCAGTCATGCGCGGACATCACCCCGACCCGCCCGACGATGCACACCAGCTCCTGGTCACGCTCGGGCAGCTCGTGGATCAGGCCCTGGAGCGGATCAGATTCCACCGGGCCCGGATCGAGCTGGCCATGGCCCTGCAGCGCCACATGCTCCCGCCCGCCCTGCCCGAATTGCCCGGCCTGCACATCGCGGCCCGGTACACACCGTCGCAGGACGGTCTGGACGTAGGCGGCGACTGGTACGACGCCTTCGTCATGAACGACGGATCGCTGGGCTTCGCGATCGGCGACGTACAGGGGCACGACGTGGAGGCCATCGCCTTCATGGGCCAGGTCCGTACCAGCCTGCGGGCCATCGCCGAGGCGACGAGCGACACCAGAGAGGTGCTGAGCCGCGCCAACGACCTGCTGATCGCCATGGGGTGCGGCCTCTTCGCCACCTGTTGCTTCCTGCGCTTCGATCCGGTCCACCGTGATCTGACGGTCTCCCGGGCCGGTCATGTGCCGATGGTCTGGGCCACCGCCGGCGGCCGCTACGGGGTCGCTCTCGACGACGGCGGCCCGCCGCTGGGCGTCCTCGCGGGCGAGGCGTATCCGATGACGCACCGGCGTCTGATGGAGGCGGGTGTCCTCGTCCTGCTCACCGACGGCGTGGTGGAGGGCCCCGGCTACCCCATGGAGTCCGGTCTGGCGGAGGTCGCCCGGCTCGTGCGGGCAGGGTTCGACGCCGATCCGGACGTGCTGGCATCCGCGGTCATGAAGGTGGCCGACCTGACGGGGCACCGTGACGACGCTGCCGTGCTCGTCGTCCGCTACGACGGCCCGGAAGAGCTGCTTCCTGGAAGGACTTCAGGCAGAGGGGCCGTAGCCGTACGGCGCCGCCCGGAGTGGCCGGGGTGCCGGAGTGGCCGAGGGTCCGGCCACGACGCAGACTGCTGAGATGCGCCCTGCTGAACTCGGCCGCTGGGGGCCTGCTGCTCTGCGTGTCGTGGCGGTCTGCGTGCTCTACTACGGAGCCGCGCGCCTCGGGCTGCTCCAGCAGCTGGTACGCGGCCAGGTCACGCCGCTGTGGCCGCCCACGGGCGTCGCACTGGCCGCGCTGATCACGCTGGGGCCGCCCGCCTGGCCGGGCATCGCGCTCGGGGCGTTCCTCGTCAACGTCACTCTCGGGCCGTCCGTTCCCGCGGTGCTGGCCATCGCCGCGGGCAACACTCTGGCTCCCCTCTGCGCGTATCTTCTGCTGCGGCAAGCAGGGTTCCACGCCGGGCTCGACCGGCTGCGCGACGTGCTGACCCTTGTCTTTCTCGGGGCACTCGCCGGGATGCTGATCAGTTCGACGATCGGCAGCGGGGTGCTGGTGTGGTCCGGGGCCCTGGACCCGCGCGACTTGTGGCCGACCTGGTCGGTGTGGTGGACCGGTGACGCGATGGGCGTCCTTGTGGTCACGCCATTCCTGCTCGCCCTGCGCGGGGCCCGACGACCGGAGATCCGGCCCGCCCGCTGGATCGAGGCGGCCGCTCTGCTGCTCGGCACGCTCTTCGCGACGCTTCTGGCGACCCGGACGGGCAATCCGGCCCTGCTGTTCCTGGTCTTCCCATGCCTGATCTGGGCGGCGTTCCGATTCCGCCTCGCCGGTGCCGCGTCGTGTGCGCTGGGGGTGTCGATCCTGGCGATCCTCGCCGCGTCCCGGGAGAGCGGGCCGTTCGCCGGTCAGGACCTGTCGGCCTCCTCGGCCCACATGATACTTTCTGTACTGACCAGTCAGTTCAAAGAATGGGTTGCGGTGCGGAATCAGGGGGTGGGGGCCGTGGAGAGCCCGCACGGGGCGGCCGTGGTCGCCAAGGGCTTGGGACTCAAGGGGCCGCGCGGCTGGGCCTTCCGCTCAGTCGACCTGACGGCCGAGCCGGGTTCGCTCGTCGCGATCGAGGGGCCTTCGGGGTCCGGGCGTACCTGTCTGTTGCTCGCGCTCACCGGCCGGATGCGCGTGTCCGAGGGCCACGCCGAGGTCGCGGCGCTGCAACTGCCGCGCAAAATGGCCGCCGTGCGCCGGATCAGCGCGCTCGGGCCCGTGCCGGGCGTCAGCGATCTCGATCCGGCCCTGACCGTGGCCGAGCATCTTCGGGAACGCGCGCTGCTGCAACGGCGCTTCGACGGCTCCCTGCGCGCGCTGCTGCGGCCCCGCACCGAGCGCGCCGCCGAGGCGCGCGCCCGGATCGACGGCGCGCTCGAGGTCGCCGGGCTCGACCTGGCCACGTTGCCCAAACGGGAGCGGACGCCGGTACGCGACCTGGAGCGGCTGGAGGAGCTGCGCCTGTCCGTGGCGCTCGCCCTGATCGGCGGCCCGCGGCTGCTCGCCGTCGACGACACGGAACTGAAGCTCTCCGACGCCGACCGCGACGAGGCCTGGGCGCTGCTTCGCGCGATCGCCGCGGGCGGCACGACTGTGCTGGCGGTGTGCAGCCAGGCTCCCGAGGGCGCGACCGTCGTGCACACGACGGAGCAGGCACCGGCCGGGACCCCCGCGGACACCGCCCACTTCTCCGGTGCGGCCGATGACGCCCTTGACGCCGATGACACAGGCACCGACGGCACGGACGGCACGGAAGAGGTCCGGGCAGCACAGGCCCCGGAGCACGCCGACCAGGCCGAACCGGACCACCCGGCCGATGCGGACGAGCAGGCCGATGCGGACGAGCGCGCCGGCCAGGCCGGGCCCACCGGCCGAGACGCCGAGCAGAGCAACCACAAGGACACCACCGAGGAGGGGGCGGCCGATGCGCTCGCCGAAACTGGCCGCGCTTGAACTGAGGCGCTTCGGCAGGGGAAAGCTGCCACGCGCCGCGCTCGTCGCGGTACTGCTGCTGCCGCTGCTGTACGGAGCGCTGTACCTGTGGTCCTTCTGGGACCCGTACAGCAGGCTCGACAGGATTCCCGTCGCCCTCGTCAACGACGACAGGGGCGCCACGGCCGCCGGCAAGAAGATCAGCGCGGGTGACGAGATAGCCGAGGGCCTGCGCGACAGCAAGGTCTTCGAGTGGCACGAGGTGAGCGACGCCGAGGCGCGCAAGGGCGTCGAGGAGGGCACGTACTACCTGTCGCTGACCATGCCGAAGGACTTCAGCGAACGCATCGCCTCCAGTTCGGGCGACTCCCCGGAGACGGGCGCGCTCCGGGTCCGTACGAACGACGCCAACAACTACATCGTCGGGCAGATCTCCCGGACGGTGTTCTCCGAGGTGCGTACGGCCGCGTCGACGGACGCCTCGCAGGGCTTCCTCGACCGCATCTTCATCTCGTTCTCCGACATCCACGACGCCACCGAGAAGGCGGCCAAGGGCGCCGACAAGCTCAAGGACGGCGTCGGAAAGGCCAAGAAGGGGTCGCAGGACCTCGCGGACGGGCTGGGGGACGCCAAGGACGGCAGCGGGAAACTGGTCGGCGGGATCAGCAAACTGCACAAGGGGGCCGGTGAGCTGGAGACCGGTTCCCGGCAGGTGGCCGACGGGACCCAGGTGCTCGCCGACAAGGTCAACGGCATCGCCGCCGACGTCCGTCCCTACCTCAAGGACAACGGCAGGACGATCGGCGACACGGCCCGGCTGGTGGCGGACTCCTCGCGCTTGGTGCGCCACAACCTGGACCTCCTGGCGAAGAACGCCCCGGCGAAGGCCCGGCTCGCCCACGCGTCGGCCGACGAGTTGAACGAGATGCACCGCACGCGCTGCGAGGAGAACGTGCTTCCGGATCCCGACTTCTGCCCGGCCCTCAAGCGCGCCAAGGTCGCCGCGGCCGATGTGGCGGCCATCGCCGACGACGTCAGCGCACTCGTCGCCGACAACAACGGCGATCTGAAGGCCATGACCGGCCACCTCAAGAAGCTGGAGAAGCAGGCGGACGAGCTCGCCAAGCGCTCACCGCGGCTGGACGAGGATCTGGAGTACGTCGTCGGCAAGATCAACGAGCTCAACACCGGCGCGCACAAGGTCGCCCGCGGCGCCGACAAGCTGCACACCGGCCTGACCACCGCGAAGACCGGTTCCACGGACCTCGACGCGGGCGTCGGCAGGCTGAAGAAGGGCGCGGGCGATCTGGACAGCGGTCTGTTCCAGCTGTCCGGCGGCTCCAAGGAACTGGCCGGCGGACTGAACGACGGCGTCTCCAAGATCCCGGACTACGACAAGAAGGACCGGGACCGGCGTACGGAGGTCATGGCCGACCCCGTCCAGCTGGCCGCCCAGTCCCTGCACAAGGCGCCCAACTACGGCACCGGCTTCGCCCCTTACTTCATTCCGCTGTCCCTCTGGGTCGGTTCGATGGTCGCCTACATGATCATCCAGCCGCTGAACCGGCGTGCGCTCGCCGCCGGCGCATCCGCCTGGCGGATCGCGCTGGCCGGCTGGCTGCCGGTGGCCGCGATCGGTCTGCTCCAGGTGGCCGCGCTCATGTCCGTTCTGCACTGGGGCCTTGGACTCGAGGCGGCCCAGGCCGCGGGCACCGTCGCCTTCCTGGCTCTGGTCACCTGCTGCTTCGCCGCGATCATCCAGTGGCTCAACGCCCGCTTCGGCGCGGCCGGCCGGATTCTCGTCCTCGCGGTGCTGATGCTTCAGCTGACCAGCGCGGGCGGTACGTACCCGGTCCAGACGAGCCCGGCGTTCTTCAACGCCGTCCACCCCTTCCTGCCGATGACCCACGTCGTGGAGGCGCTGCGCAGGCTCATCACGGGCGGGGACGTCGCACCGGTCTGGGAGGCGAGCGTCGTGCTCGCGGCCTTCACCGCGGGCGCCCTCGCGCTCACCGCGGTCTCCGCCCGGCGCAAGCAGGTGTGGACACTCGACCGGCTGCACCCCGAGCTGAGTCTGTGACGGGGTGCGACCTGTGAGAATCGACGCCATGGACAGCAGCAGCACCAGACGCCGGACCACGCGTGCCAAGCTCTACGAGGCCGCGGTGACCCTCATCGCCGAACAGGGCTTCTCCGCCACCACGGTGGACGAGATCGCCGAGAGGGCCGGTGTCGCCAAGGGCACGGTGTACTACAACTTCAAGAGCAAGACCGAGCTCTTCGAGGAGCTGCTCCGCTTCGGCGTCGGCCTGCTGACCTCCTCGTTGCAGCGGGCGGCGGACGAGACGGCCGAGCGCGGCGGCACCAAGGTCGAGGCGCTGGACGCGATGATCAGGGCCGGCCTGGTGTTCATCGACCGGTATCCGGCCTTCACCCAGCTGTACGTCGCCGAACTGTGGCGCACCAACCGTGCCTGGCAGTCGACGCTGCTCGTCGTCCGGCAGGAGGCGGTGGCCGTCGTGGAGAGGGTCCTGCGGGAGGGCGTCGACGCGGGCGAGCTGAGCGAGGAGATCGACGTCCCGCTCACCGCCGCCGCCCTGGTCGGGATGGTGCTGGTGGCGGCGCTGGACTGGCAGGCGTTCCAGCGGGAGCGGTCGCTGGACGATGTGCACGGGGCGCTGTCGCTGCTGCTGCACGGGCGGGTGAGCGGACGGCGCGACTGAACGCGAGGGCCCGGGCCCGGGCCCTCGCGTGTGTCCCCCGTTTTCCCCGTTCCTCCCCCGTCCCCCGATTCCCCCGTGGTCGCCCCGTTTCCCCGTTCCCCCGTGTCCGGAGAGCCCGTCCCCCGTGGTCCCCCGTGGTCGTGGGCTCTCCGGCGTCCTCCCCGTTCCGGCAGGGGTGCCGCGCCGTTCCGAAGCCCCGTGTCGTCGGTGCCGGCGCCGCGCCCCTTCCGTGGCCTCCACTCTTCCGTCTGCGCAGGTGGGAACCCATCCGCCCGCGTACTCATCTCGGCACCTAGGTACGGATACTCAGCGGTGTGTGCTCAACGCCACCCCGCGCGGCCGGGGGCTGGTGACGATCGCGTCCGTGTCCGTACTCCCCCTCGTCTTCACCAGCGGTTGGGCCGGCGGGATCAACGCGTATGCGGTGGTCCTGCTGTTCGGCGTCGTCGGCGCGACCGGACTGAGCGACGAGGTACCCGAGGCACCGCAGCGCACCGACGTGCTCGTCGCTGCGGGCGTGCTCTTCCCGTGCGAGGCGGTGGCGGACAAGATCCCGTTCGTCGACTCGATATGGGACTCGTGCACACCGTGGTCCGGCACGGTCATGGCCGCGCTGCCGCCCGGCGGGAGCGGGTCGCTGCCGGAGTTCCCGGGGGGCGCGGTCGGCGGTTCCACGGCGCTGCTGAGCCATCTCGTCAAGGCCGGGACGCGGATGGCGACCAACACATCGCCGGAGCCGTTCAGCAACGTCGGAATGAGCCTCGCCGAGGACCTCGGGGTCGCGGGGATCATCACGTTCGCCGTCCTCCATCCGGTCGCCGCCGCGGTCGTGGCGGGGACACTGCTCGTGCTCGGCATCGCCACGGTGGCCTTCCTGGCGACGAGGATCCGCCGCTTCCTGCGGCGCAGGGCGCAGCGCAGCAAGGAGCGCAGGCGGCGCAAGCGCCTGACGGCCACGGGTGTTGTCCACAGGCCACAGGCCACAGGAGTGAATGTCGGCGGCGGTCGATAAAGTCAGCCGCATGGCACGAATTGCGGTGATCGGCGCCGGGATGGGCGCCATGGCGGCTGCTGCCCGGCTGGCCACGGCGGGCCACCGGGTGACGGTGTACGAGCGTTCGGCGACCCACGGCGGTTCGGTGGGCCGCTTCGAGCGCGACGGTTTCGCCTTCGACACCGGCCCCGGTCTGCTCCATCTGCCCGCCGTCTGGCGCGATGTGTTCGTCAAGACGGGCAAGGAGCCGCTGGAGCGGTGCGTCGAGCTGGTCCAGGTGGACCCGGCGAGCCGGCACGTCTTCCCCGACGGCACGGACGTGTCCCTGCCGAACGCCTCGCGTTCCGGAATCGTCTCGGCGCTCGATGCGGCGCTCGGTTCCGGTGCGGGTGAGCGCTGGGGCGACTTCCTCGGGCGGGCCCGCGAGACCTGGGAGCGTTCGCGGCGGCCGCTCCTGGAGGAGCCGCTGCCCGCCGACCGCTCGCCCCTGTCCAAGGACACCTATCCGGCGCTGCGGCAGGGCGTGTTCCGTCGCCCGGCCCGCACGCTCCGCGAGATCGGCGAGCGGGAGCTGCGCGACCCTCGCCTCGCGGCGCTGCTGAACAGCCATGCCGTGGCGTACGGGCTGGACCCGCGCACCGCGCCCGCGTCCGCCGCCGTCCTGCCGTACATGGAGCAGACCTTCGGCTCGTGGTACGTGAAGGGCGGCCTGCGCGCGCTCGCGGACGCGGTGTACGAGCGCTGCCTGGCCCGGAAGGTGGAGTTCGTCTTCGGGGCCGACGTGACGGGTGTGCGGGAGAAGGACGGCCGGGCGTCGGGCCTGGATCTGGCGCAGGACGGCCCCGTCGAGGCCGACGTGGTGGTCTGCGGCGCCCTGCTGCCGTCCCTCTTCGAGGAGCACATCGGGGGGCCGAGCCGCCGGGACGAGTGGCCGCGCTGGCAGCCGAAGGTGCGGACGGGGCGGCTGACGGTGCATCTCGCCCTGCGGGGCGGCCGGAGTGCGGATGCCGTGCACCGCACCGTGGTGCACGCGGCGGACCCCGTGGACGAGTGGGACGCGATCCACGCCGGGGACGCCGCCCGCCGGCCGACGGTGACGGTGTTGCGCCCCGACGACGCGCTGCTGCGGCCGGACGACGAACACGAGACGGTCACGCTGGTCTCCACGGTGGCGAGCGACGTGCACGGCGGGCAGTCCTGGCCGGACACCGCCGAGTGGGCCGCGGACCGGATGATGGAGGCGGCGCAGGCGGCGGTGCCGGGTCTGTACGAGCGGATCCTGTGGCGCGAGATACGCAGCCCCGAGGACACCCGCCGCGACACGGGCACGGGCCGGGTCCCGGCCCCGGCGCTCGCGGGGGCGTCCGGCGCCTTCCTGCCCGTGTCCAACGCCGGCGGCCTGTCCGGTCTGTACGTCGCGGGCGGCTGGGCGCATCCGGGCGGCGGTCTCGCGCATGCGGGGATGTCGGGGGCGCTGGTGGCGGGGCTGATCGTGGAGGGGGCGGAGTTCCGCGGCTCGCAGTGAGGGCGCGGGCGGCGGGAACGGCCTGAGGCTGCCTCGACCGGCCTCAGCGCCGTCCCGCCGACCGGTCCTCACAGCTGTCCCGGCGACCCGCCCTCACAGCGTGTCCCCCACGGCAGTCCTCGTAGCGTGTCCCGCCGACCGGTCCTCACGGCACGTCCCCCCACGGCAGGTCCTCGCCGCCGCGGGCCTTCACAGCGTGCCCCCCGCGGCTCCTGCGAAGCCCCTCCGGCGGACTTGGCCGCCTCAGTAGCGGTACTGCTGCTCGGTGTGGCCCGCTCCCGTGTCGTAGCCGTACGGCGTCGGCTCTTCCTGGGGCATCGGCGGGTACTGGTCGCCGTCGCGCTGCTGGGGGACCTGGGGGGCCCACACACCGCCCGGCGGGGTGTCGCCGTACTGCTGCGCGTACGGGTCGGCGTACTGCTGCTGGCCGCCGTAGGCGTCGTAGCTCCCGTACGAAGCCGCGTACTGCTGGCCGCCGGCGTACGGGTCCGCGTATGCCGCGTACTGCTGCTGGCCTGCGTCGTAGGCGTACTGGCTCTCGGGGCCCGGCTGCTGCGGCTGCCCGTAGTCGCCGTAGGCGTCGTACGCGCCGTAGCCGGTGTGGTCGGCGCCGTACTGCGCGTAGGCCTGGCTCTGCTCCTGGTCCGGCGCCTGCCGCGACGCGTGCTGCGGTGCCGCGTACGCGTCGTCGGTGTAGATGCCGTACTGGCCTGTGTCGTCCGGCAGCGGCTGGGGCTCGTAGACCGCGGGGGATTGCGGGCCGTGCTGTTCCGTGTCCGCGGGCGGCTCGTAGGACTCGTAGGAGAGGTCCGTGACCTCCAGCGTCGGCTCCCGTTCGGCGGCGGGCGCGGCTGACCTGCGGCGCCTGCTGACCCCCGGGCTGCCGCCCAGCGCCCAGCCCGTGGAGAAGCCGCGCCGGAAGGAGAGGGTGACGTAGGTCTGTCCGACGGCGAACGCCGCGGTGCCGAGCGCGATCACCACGACGGAGGGCAGCAGCACGCCCATGACGACACCGAGGAACCCGGTGAAGGCGAGCACGCGCCAGCGCAGCCGGGCCTTGTACTGCAGCAGCACCTCACCGAGCAGCCACAGCGCGACGATGCCGAACGCGATGTAGAGGACCGTCCAGCCCATGCCCGCCCCTCTCCTGCGGCCGACGGCCAGGGTACTGGCGGGTGCGGCCGGTCACGACTGCTGGTGCAGTCCGAGATTCTCGTGAATTTCGAGCGTCGCAGTGGAGTTGTTGAGCGTGATGAAGTGCAGTCCCGGAACATCCTCGGCAAGCAGCCTCGCGCAGAACTCCGTCGCGAACTCGATGCCAATGGAGCGTACAGCGGCCGGATCGTCCTTGACCGCGAGGATCCGGTTACGGAGTTCGTCGGGGAAGACCGCGTTGCTCAGCTGCGGCAGCCTCTCCAGCTGCTTCACGCTGGTCACGGGCATGACCTCGGGGATGATCGGGGTCTCGCAGCCCTCCGCCCGGAGGCGGTCGCGGAGCCGGAAATAGTTCTCGGGCTCGAAGAACATCTGCGTGATCGCGTAGTCGGCGCCCGCCCGGCACTTGTCCGCGAAGTGCCGGATGTCCGAGTCCCAGTCGATTGAGCGGGGGTGCATCTCGGGGAAGGCGGCGACGCCGACGCAGAAGTCGCCGGACTCCTTGATCAGCCTGACCAGGTCCGCGGCGTAGTCCACGCCGTCCGGGTGCCTGACCCACTCGCCCATCGGGTCGCCCGGCGGGTCGCCGCGCAGCGCGAGGACGTTGCGGATGCCGGCGTCGGCGAACTGGCCGATCATATTGCGCAGTTCGGCGATCGAGTGGCCGACGGCGGTGAGGTGGGCGACCGGCGTGAGCGTGGAGTCGGCGGCGATCTTCTGGGTGGCCTTCACGGTGCCGGCACGGGTGGAGCCACCGGCGCCGTAGGTGACGGAGACGAAGGCGGGCGCGACGGCCTCGACCCTGCGCAGCGCGTTCCAGAGGTTCCGCTCACCCTTGTCACTCCTGGGCGACAAGAACTCGAAGGAATACGTCGTCTCGCCTGTCGCGAGCATGTCGCGCACGGTGCGTGCGCGATCCGTCCTGGTGGAAGCAGTGCCGAGGGCCATACGGGCAGGTTAGCCAGGCCGGGCGGGTCACCCAACCAGATCAGGGGAATTTGTTGCCTTTTGCCTGTCTCCTGTCCACGCCTTGGACACATGTGAGACACCCGAGGTCGGCCGGCGCACTCGCGCCGGCACCTCCGCCGGTCTGGTCAGACGCTGCGATCCCTGATCCGCTTCGCGAGATCGGCGGCGGCCGCGGCCGGATCGCCGGCCTCCGTGATCGCCCGTACGACGACGACCCTGCGGGCTCCCGCGTCCAGCACCTCCTCCAGATTGGTCGCGTCGATGCCGCCGATCGCGAACCAGGGGCGGTCGCTCGCGAGCGCGGCCGCATAGCGCACCAGGCCCAGCCCCGGGGCGAAGCGGCCGGGCTTGGTCGGGGTGGGCCAGCAGGGGCCGGTACAGAAGTAGTCGACGCCGGGCTCGGCGGCGGCCGCGTCGACCTCGGCCTCCGCATGTGTCGAGCGGCCGATGAGCACCTCGCCGCCGAGGACGGCCCGCGCGGCCGGGACGGGCAGGTCGCCCTGCCCCAGATGCAGCACGTCCGAGCCGATGGCATGAGCCACGTCCGCCCGGTCGTTGACGGCCAGGAGCTTGCCGTGGCGCCGGCAGGCGTCGGCGAAGACCTGGAGGTGCTCCAGCTCCTCGCCGGCCTCCATGCCCTTGTCGCGCAGCTGGACGATGTCGACCCCGCCGGCGAGCGCCGCGTCCAGGAATTCGGCCAGGTCACCCTGGCTCTTCCGGGCGTCGGTGCACAGATAGAGCCGGGCGTCGCCGAGCTGTTCGCGAGCCGTGGACATGGTGCTTCCCCCCGAGGGATGGGTGAGGGGCACCGCGTGGTGCGGGCCGGGGCCGTGCGGCTCCCGCCCGCACCGCGCGCTGCGATGGATCAGGGCACGGATGTCAGACGGCGAGCGCCTGCGCCCGGCGCTTCACCTCCGTGCCGCGATTCTCGCTCAGCGCCTGTGCCGGGGTGCCCGGCAGGGTCGGGTCCGGAGTGAACAGCCACTCCAGCATTTCTTCGTCGGTGAAGCCGTCGTCCCGCAGGAGCGTCAGGGTCCCGGAGAGGCCCTTGACCACCTTGTTGCCGTCGATGAAGGCGGCAGGCACCTGCAGCGTCCTGTTCTCACCGCGGCGGACGGCGATCAGCTGGCCCTCCTTGACCAGCTGCCGCACGCGCGTCACCTCGACATCGAGCATTTCCGCGATGTCGGGCAGGTGGAGCCAGGCGGGGACGAGAGCATCGATTTTTGCGTCAATCTCGGTCACAGGAACAAGCCTGCCATCTGTGACTGACAGTCGGTAGCCGACGCCTACGCCGTCGCGCCCTTCAGGGGGACGGACGGGTCGGCGGCACGGTCGGCGTCAAGGCGTGCGCCGGCCGCCACGAGCCGGCGGCCCTGGGCCAGGTCACGCGGCCGGTCGACGGCGAGCAGGGCGACGAGCACGCCCTCGCGCAGCCACAGCACCGTCCAGGCCCGGTCCGTGGCCGGATCGCCCCGCCACAGCAGCGTGTCGCCAGCCGGGTGGTGGCCCGCGTACTGCACGAAGCGGCCGAACTGCTCCGACCAGAAGTAGGGCACGGGGTCGTACACCTGCGGCTCGGGGCCGGTGCCCAGGATGTTGGCGGCGACCGTGCGCGGCCCCTGGAGGGCGTTGTCCCAGTGGTGGACGAGCAGCCGCTCGCCGTAACGGCCGGAGGGGTAGGAGGCGCAGTCGCCCACGGCGTACACATCGGGTGCGGAGGTGTGCAGATGGCGGTCGGCGACGACGGCGCCGTCCGGGCCGAGCTCGATGCCGCTGCCGGCGAGCGCGGCGGTCGCGGGCCGGGCCCCGATGCCGACGACGACGGCGCCGGCCGCGAGCCTGCGCCCCGATCCCGCCAGCACGACCGCGCCCGGCTCGACGGCGGCCACGCGGGCGCCCGTGAGCAGCTCGGCGCCCGCCTCGGCGTACCAGGCGGCCATGGGCGCCGCGACCTCGGCGGGCATGGACCCGGCCAGCGGCCGGTCGGCGGCCTCGACGACGGTCACCGCGCAGCCGGCCTCGCGCGCGGCGGTCGCGAATTCCGCGCCGATCCAGCCCGCTCCGACGACCACGATGTCGTGCTGCCGCGCGAGCACGGGCCGCAGCCGGTCCGCGTCGTCGAGCGTACGCAGCAGATGGACGCCCGGGATGCCCGTCGTTCCGGGCAGGGTGACGGGTTCGGCCCCGGTGGCGAGGACGAGCGCGTCGTAGGAAACGGGGCCGGCCTCGGTGTCCACCTCGTGCGCCCCCGGGCGTACGCCGGTCACCTCGCAGCCGAGCCGCAGGTCGACCTCGAGCGCGTCGAAGTCGATGTCGAAGGCCGAGCCCTCGGCCGTGCCGAGGAGGATCGCCTTGGAAAGCGGCGGCCGGTCGTACGGCTGGTGCGGTTCGGCGCCGATGAGGGTGACCGCTCCGGTGAAGCCCTGTTCGCGCAGGGCTACCGCGGTCTGCACGCCGGCCATCCCGGCACCGACCACGACGACCCGCCGCCCGTCCCGCTCCTGGTGCTGTCTCTGCTCGCTCACCCGGCCACCCTAAGCTCCTGACGAACCGTCAGGGAGCAGTTGCTCGACCACACTGGTCCCACTGCCCTCTTGCGACTCCCACTCCCAGGTCTCCTCCAGCCGCACCCGGCCGTCGGGCAGTTCGACGACGACGGACCGGCAGTGGCCGCAGGAGGTCCCGCCGTCCGTCTTCAGCTGCACATAGCGGAAGTCCAGCCGATCTCCCTCGCGGGTGCCCACGAGGTGGCCGCGGACCACGTCACCGCCTTCGTACTCGGCCCAGATCCGCCCGTCCTCCTCGTGGTACAGAAACCGGGTGCTGGTACCCACCTGGCCGGGGGCCTGGTCGGCGACCGGCGCCAGCACCAGCCCGTCGAGCGATCTCACCACCGCGGTCACCTCCTGCGCCCCCTGCGCCGGGGGGACGGCGGCTCCCTTACTGCGCGCCTGGGCGTGGGGTTAGGGTGGCCACCGTAAGGCACTCGCGGGAGCCCGGACGCACCGGGCTGAGAGGGAGGCTGGCCGGCCTCCGACCGTACGAACCTGATCCGGGTCATGCCGGCGAAGGGAGGGGCTGGACGCCCATGTCTCGTACACCAGACGCCCCCGACGTCCTCGTCGTCGGGGGCGGAATCATCGGCCTGGTCACGGCCTGGCGCACGGCGCAGCGCGGACTGCGCGTCGCCGTCGCCGATCCCGAGCCCGGCGGCGGGGCCGCGCGGGTCGCGGCCGGCATGCTGGCCGCCGTCACCGAACTCCACTACGGCGAGCAGACGCTGCTCGGCCTCAACCTCGAATCGGCCCGGCGCTACCCGGCATTCGCCGCCGAACTCGAGGAGGCGAGCGGGCGGTCCGTGGGCTACCGCGCGTGCGGCACCCTCGCCGTCGCACTTGATGCCGACGACCGCGCCCACCTGCGGGAACTGCACGCCCTGCAACGCCGTTCGGGCCTGGAATCCGAGTGGCTGACCGGCCGCGAATGCCGCCGGCTGGAGCCCCTGCTCGCGCCGGGCGTCCGCGGGGGCCTGCGTGTCGACGGGGACCACCAGGTCGATCCACGGCGGCTGGCCGCCGCCCTGGTCGTCGCCTGCGAGCGGGCCGGTGTCGAATTCCGCCGCACCTGGGCGGAGCGGCTGCTCGTCGTGCACGACCGCGCCGCCGGTGCGGTGCTGGCCGACGGCACCGAGCTGGCCGCGGACCAGGTGGTGCTGGCGGGCGGCAGCCTGAGCGGCCGGCTCGGCGGGGTCCCGGACGACGTCCTGCCTCCGGTGCGGCCCGTGAAGGGCCAGGTACTGCGACTGACGGTGCCGGGCCCGTACGCGCCGTTCCTGTCCCGCACGGTGCGGGCGGTGGTGCGCGGCAGCCATGTGTACCTGGTGCCGCGCGAGAACGGCGAACTGGTGGTCGGCGCGACCAGCGAGGAACAGGGCTGGGACACGACCGTCACCGCCGGCGGCGTCTACGAACTGCTGCGCGACGCGCACGAGCTGGTCCCCGGCATCACCGAACTGCCGCTCACCGAGACGTGCGCCGGACTGCGCCCCGGCTCCCCCGACAACGCGCCGATGCTGGGATTCACGGAGCTGCCGGGGCTGTTGCTGGCCACCGGCCACTACCGCAACGGGGTCCTGCTCACACCGGTGACCGGTGAGGTGCTCGCCGCCGCGCTCACCACCGGCGAACTGCCCGACGCCGCCCGCGCGTTCAGCCCCCGCCGGTTCTCCCCCGCGGGTGCACGCGTACGGGTACGACAGGGGCAGCCCGCATGAACGTCTCCGTCAACGGCGAGGCTCGCGAGCTTGCCGACAGCACCACTCTGGACGCCGTGGTGGCGGCGTTGACGACGGCCCCCTCCGGTGTGGCAGCCGCCGTCAACGAGTCCGTCGTCCCACGCAGCCAGTGGGCGGGCACCCGGCTCGGCGAGGGTGACCGCGTCGAGATCCTCACCGCCGTGCAGGGAGGCTGAGCACCATGGCCGACGACCGTCTCACCATCGGCGGCACCACGTTCGCCTCACGGCTGATCATGGGTACGGGCGGGGCGCCGAGCCTCGACGTACTGGAGCGGTCGCTGCTCGCCAGTGGCACGGAGCTCACCACGGTCGCCATGCGCCGTCTCGATCCGACAGTGCGGGGGTCCGTCCTGTCCGTCCTGGCCCGGCTGGGCATCCAGGTGCTGCCGAACACCGCCGGCTGCTTCACCGCCGGCGAGGCCGTGTTGACGGCACGGCTCGCGCGGGAGGCGCTGGGCACGGACTGGATCAAGCTGGAGGTCGTCGCCGACGAGCGCACGCTGCTGCCCGACGGGGTGGAACTGCTGGAGGCTGCCGAGACGCTGGTCGACGACGGCTTCACGGTCCTGCCGTACACCAACGACGACCCGGTGCTGGCGCGCAAGCTCCAGGACGTGGGCTGCGCGGCGATCATGCCGCTGGGCTCGCCGATCGGATCCGGTCTCGGTATCCGCAACCCGCACAACTTCCAGCTGATCGTCGAACAGGCCGGCGTGCCGGTGATCCTGGACGCGGGCGCGGGCACTGCCTCGGACGCGGCGCTGGCGATGGAGCTGGGGTGCGCGGCGGTGATGCTGGCGTCGGCGGTGACGCGGGCGCAGGAGCCGGTGCTGATGGCCGAGGCGATGCGGCACGCGGTGGAGGCGGGGCGGCTGGCGTACCGGGCGGGCCGCATTCCGCGCCGCCACTTCGCGGAGGCATCGTCGCCGGTGGAGGGACGGGCCTCGCTGGACCCGGAACGCCCGGCGTTCTGAGGAGGCGAGTGGGGGCGCCGCGAGTCGAGGCCGCCGCGGGTGGGCGCCGCCGCGCGGGGCCGTTTCCCCGCCCCGCCCTCCCTTCGGCCTGGCGGCCGTGGGGGCTGGGCTCCGCGCCGGACCCCGAACCGCCTGAGGGGGGGGTGTACTCCCCCCATGGCTTGGCCGGGTCCCCCGCCCCACGGCCGGTGAGCGTCCGTCGGACGGGCTGGAAATCCGGCCCCGTCCGGCGTTCCAGGCGCGGGGTCCGCCGAAACGGGCTCCGCCCCGGCTGATTTCGCTCCTCGCCTCCAGCCCCGCCGGGGCACGTCCCACGGCCGCCAGGCCGAAGCGGGAGATCGTGGCCTGCCCACTGGGAACCGCCCCGCAGGGCGCACGGGGAGCGCCCACGGGCGGCTCCACGCCCGCAGCCATTTGGGGCCCCACGCCCGCAGGGCGCAGGCGGAGCCCCGCTTACGGAAAGGTGCGGGGCGGAGCCCTCAGGGACGCGCCCCCGCGTCACCTGTCACAGCTCCGCTGCAGCCCGGGCCCGGCCCGTAAGGCCGGCTCCCCGTGGCTCGTAGAATCGGCCCGTGGACACGACCCTCAAAGACCCCCTCGTCGGGCAGGTGCTCGACGGCCGCTATCGCGTCGACGCGCGTATCGCCGTCGGCGGCATGGCCACGGTCTACCGGGCCGTCGACACTCGGCTCGACCGGGTGCTCGCCCTGAAGGTGATGCACCCCGGGCTCGCCGCCGACGCGACGTTCGTGGAGCGGTTCATCCGCGAGGCCAAGTCCGTCGCCCGGCTGGCGCACCCCAATGTCGTCGGGGTCTTCGACCAGGGCGCCGAGGGCGCGTACGTGTACCTGGCGATGGAGTACGTCGCCGGATGCACCCTGCGCGACGTCCTGCGCGAGCGCGGCGCGCTCCAGCCTCGGGCCGCGCTCGACATCCTGGAGCCCGTGCTCGCCGCGCTCGGCGCCGCGCACCGGGCGGGTTTCGTGCACCGGGACATGAAGCCGGAGAACGTGCTGATAGGGGACGACGGTCGGGTCAAGGTCGCCGATTTCGGCCTCGTACGCGCGGTCGGCTCGGTCACCAACACCTCCGGCACCGTGCTGGGCACCGTCTCGTATCTCGCGCCCGAGCAGATCGAGTACGGCACGGCCGACACCCGCGCCGACGTGTACGCGTGCGGTGTCGTGCTGTACGAGATGCTCACCGGCGGGAAGCCGCATTCCGGCGACACCCCCGCCCAGGTGCTCTACCGGCATCTGAACGACGACGTCCCCGCTCCGTCCGCGCTGGTGCCCGGACTCGCCGTCGAGCTCGACGAGCTCGTGGCGAGCGCGACCGCCCGCAATCCCGACATCCGCCCGCACGATGCCGTGGCCCTCCTGGCGCAGGCCCGCGAGGCCCGTGCCGCGCTCGGTGACGAGCAGCTGGACGTGATGCCGCCGCAGGCACGGGCCGAAGACGGCCCCGTGAGGTCCGCCGCGGATGACGACGACCGTACGGACGTGATCCCCCGCACGCCGCCCGCCCCAGAGGCCGAGGTCCACCACACCGCGCGGCTGACGATGCCGCCGCCCGTCCCGCAGCCGCCGCAGCGGCGCGCTGCCGCGCGGGGCCCGCTCGCCCGCCGCGGTGTGCTCGCCCTGGTGCTCGCGGTCATCGCGGTGATCGGCGTCGGCGCGGGCGTCTGGTACATCAACTCGGGCCAGTTCACCCGTGTCCCGGCCGTCATCGGCAAGTCGGAGAAGGACGCGCGCCGACAGCTCGGCCAGGCCGGTCTGGACGTCAGGAAGGTCCGCCACGACTTCAGCGAGACCGTCCCCCGGGGATCGGTGATCAACAGCGACCCCGCCACGGGCGAGCGCATCCGCGGCAACGGATCGGTGACGCTGATCGTCTCGCGCGGCCCGCGGATCGTGAAGGTCCCCCAGCTCGTCGGCAAGCCGCTCGCCGAGGCGGAGCGCGCGCTGCGCAAGGCCGGGCTGGCGCCGGGCGTGGTGACGAGGCAGTTCGACGAGAGCGTCGCGCAGGGCGCGGTGATCAGCAGCGATCCCGAGCCGGGCAGCAGCCGCAGCCCAGACAGCGCGGTCTCGCTGGTGGTCAGCAAGGGCGCGCCGATCGAGGTTCCGGACGTCACCGGTGATGCCGTGGCGGCCGCGACCGCCGAGCTCGAAGAGGCCGGTCTGAAGGTGAAGGTGGCCGCCCGGCGGATCAACGCTCCCCAAGAGGCCGGCTCGGTGGCCCGGCAGTCGGCGCCCGAGGGCACGAAGCTGGCCTCCGGTGACACCGTCACGCTCACGGTGTCCAAGGGCCCGCGGATGGTCGAGGTGCCTGATGTGGTGGGCGACAACGTCGACGACGCCACCGCGAAGCTGAAGGCGGCGGGCTTCGCGGTGGACGTGGAGAAGAGCTTTCCGTTCCTCGGCGAGACGGTCGAGAGCCAGTCCGTCGCGGGCGGCGGCGAAGCTCCGGAGGGCAGCACGATCACCATCAAGATCAAGGGACTTTAGTGCTGATACGTAACCCCGTCGGCGGCCACATCCCCGTGGCCGGCGGCCTCGCCACGATCGGGCTGCCCTACGCGCGGGAGCTGGAGGCCGAGGCCGTCCAGGTCTTCGTCGCCAATCCGCGGGGCTGGGCCACGCCCGCCGGAAACCGCGCCCAGGACGAGAAGTTCCGGGCGGAGTGCGCCGCGGACGGGATGTCGGCCTGGGTGCACGCTCCGTACCTGATCAACTTCGGCTCGCACACGGAGGCCACCGTCGAGCAGTCGGTGATCTCGCTGCGTCACTCATTGCGCCGGGCACGGCAGATCGGTGCCCGGGGTGTCGTCGTGCACACGGGTTCGGCGACTGGGGGCACCTCCCGTGCCGCAGGCCACGGGGGAGGCCGCAGCCGTGAGGTGGCCCTGGCGCAGGTGCGGGAGCGGATGCTGCCGCTGCTGGACGAGCTGACCCACGAGGACGACCCGTATCTGCTGCTGGAGTCCACGGCCGGCCAGGGCTCGTCGCTCTGCTACCGGACGTGGGACTTCGGGCCGTACTTCGAGGCGCTCGACGCGCATCCCAAGCTCGGCGTCTGCCTGGACACCTGTCACATCTTCGCGGCGGGCCACGATCTCGCCGCGCCGGGAGGGGCGGCGCGGACGCTGGACGAGCTGGTGGCGACGGTCGGGCCGGGGCGGCTGAAGCTGATCCACGCCAATGATTCGAAGGATGTGGTGGGCGCACACAAGGACCGTCACGCGAACATTGGCGCGGGACACATCGGCGAGGAGCCATTCCGCGAGCTCATGTCGCATCCCGCCACCGAAGGCGTGCCGCTGATCATCGAGACGCCGGGCGGCAAGGAGGGGCATACGGCGGATGTCGCGCTGCTGAAGAAACTTCGCTGAGTCCCCCATTGAGGGAATACCCCCAGGGGGTATACGGTTGCTGCTGTCGGCAGGAACCGCTACCTGACGTTGGGGGCATCGCCATGCAGCACGAGGCGCACGCACAGCACACGGGGCACGACCACACGGCGCACGACCACATGGGCCACGACCACGCAGCCCATGGCCACGCTCACGGGCACCAAGCCCACGGCGGCGGCAAGGTCGGCTGGTCGATGGCGGCCAAGGCGACCCTGCACTGCCTCACGGGCTGCGCCATCGGCGAGGTCCTCGGCATGATCATCGGTACGGCGCTGGGCTGGGGCAACGCCCCGACCATGGCACTGGCCATCGCCCTGGCCTTCCTCTTCGGCTACTCGCTCACCCTGTGGGCGGTCCTGCGCGCCGGAGTGGGCCTGAAGGCCGCGATCGGCGTGGCACTCGCCGCCGACACGCTGTCCATCACCGTCATGGAGATCGTCGACAACGGCGTCCTGCTGATGGTGCCCGGCGCGATGGACGCCCATCTCGCGGACGGGCTGTTCTGGGGCGCGCTCGCCTTCGCCTTCCTGGTCGCCTTCCTGATCACCACTCCCGTGAACAAGTGGATGATCGGCCGCGGCAAGGGCCACGCGGTGGTCCACCAGTACCACCACTGACACCGCCGCCCCAGCCCCCAAGACGGCCCCGAGCTTCAGATCTCCGGGCCGTCTCCCGGCTCCTCCTGGTAGGAGTAACGCTGCTCCTTCCAGGGGTCGCCGACGTTGTGATAGCCGCGCTCCTCCCAGAAGCCGCGGCGGTCGGCCGTCATGTACTCGACACCCCGGACCCACTTGGGGCCCTTCCAGGCGTACAGATGCGGCACCACGAGCCGCAGCGGGAAACCGTGCTCGGCGGTGAGCAGCTCGCCGTCCTTGTGGGTGGCGAAGATCGTGCGCTCGGCCACGAAGTCGGACAGCCGCAGATTCGCGCTGAAGCCGTACTCGGCCCAGACCATGACATGGGTGACAGCGGGCGCCGGCGGCGCGAGCTCCACGACCGTACGGGCGGGCACACCACCCCATTCGGCCGCCAGCATGCTGAACTTCGTGACGCAGTGCAGATCACCGACGACGGTCGAGAACGGCAGCGCCGAGAACTCCTCATGGTTCCAGCAGTGCTTGTCGCCGTCCGCAGTGGCGCCGAAGACCCTGAACTCCCAGCGATCCGGCTTGAACTTGGGGACGGGACCGTAGTGGGTGACCGGCCAGCCGCGCTGCAGTCGCTGTCCTGGCGGAAGCTCGGACTCCTCTGGTGCGCGGTATTCCCGGCTCTCCGGCTGACCCATGCCTTCCATGGTGACAGACAGGGAGGGGTGGTCATGACCAGGTCTGGGCCGATTCGGGCAACTCCTACTAAGGAGGCACTTACTGGACGCTCCTTCGCCGCGATGCAAGGATGCGCCCACCTGCCAGTCATACGCGCGGAAGGAGCCTCTGCGATGCAGGGCGACCCCGAGGTCATCGAGTTTCTCAATGAGCAGCTGACCGCCGAATTGACCGCAATCAACCAGTACTTCCTGCACGCGAAGATGCAGGAGAACTTCGGCTGGACGAAGCTCGCCAAGTACACCCGGGCCGAGTCCTTCGACGAGATGAAGCACGCCGAGGTACTCACCGACCGCATCCTCTTCCTGGAGGGCCTGCCGAACTACCAGCGCCTGTTCCATGTGCGGATCGGGCAGTCGGTGCACGAGATGTTCCAGGCGGACCGGCAGATCGAGGTGGAGGCGATCGATCGCCTCAGGCGAGGCATCGAGGTAATGCGCGGCAAGGGCGACATCACCTCGGCGAACATCTTCGAGTCGATCCTCGCGGACGAGGAGCACCACATCGACTACCTCGACACGCAGCTGGAGCTGGTGGACAAGCTCGGTGAGGCGCTGTACATCGCGCAGCTGATCGAGCAGCCGGAGGGCTGAGCGCGCCGCTCACCGGACCGGGCGAGGTTCCAGCGGCTCCGGTGTCGTCGAGCTCGGCTTCGCGCGAGGTTCAGGCGGCCTCGTCGAGCGCGGGACGGGCGCCGGGGGCCGCATCAGCGGCCAGGACGGCGGTGCTGTCGCCGTTCTCCAGCAGCTCCCGGCGGGGGCACTCCCCACGGCCGAGCAGACCCTGGATGCGGCGCACGCACGAACCGCAGTCCGTGCCGGCCTTCGACACCGACGCTATCTGGCGGGGGGTGCAGGCACCGGCCTCCGCGTGTTCCTTGACCTGCTTCTCCGTGATGCCGAAGCAAGAGCAGACGTACACGCGGTTCACCTCCCGGGAAATCGAGCGGGATCGATAAGTGGCGCCGCCCCGATTACTCGGTGAGGCTAACCTAACCTTACCCGCCGCCTGCGGGACGCAAAAGCCCGGAATACGACCGTGGGGCGCGGATCACATGGATCCGCGCCCCACCGTCGTCGAGCCGTCACTACTGGTCGCGGTACATCTCCGCCACCAGGAACGCCAGGTCCAGGGACTGGCTGCGGTTCAGCCGGGGGTCGCAGGCCGTCTCGTAGCGCTGGTGCAGATCGTCGACGAAGATCTCGTCGCCGCCGCCCACGCACTCGGTGACGTCGTCACCGGTGAGCTCGACATGGATGCCGCCGGGGTGGGTGCCGAGCGCCTTGTGGACCTCGAAGAAGCCCTTGACCTCGTCCAGCACGTCGTCGAAGCGGCGGGTCTTGTGGCCGGAGGCCGCCTCGAAGGTGTTGCCGTGCATCGGGTCGGTCACCCAGGCCACGGTCGCGCCCGACGCGGTCACCTTCTCGACCAGCTCGGGGAGCTTGTCGCGCACCTTGTCGGCGCCCATGCGGACGATGAACGTCAGCCGGCCAGGCTCGCGCTCCGGGTCGAGCTTGTCGACGTACTGCAGGGCCTCGTCGACGGTCGTCGTCGGGCCGAGCTTGATGCCGATCGGGTTGCGGATCCGGGACGCGAACTCGACGTGCGCCCCGTCAAGCTGCCGGGTGCGCTCACCGATCCAGACCATGTGGCCCGAGGTGTCGTAGAGCTGCCCGGAGCGCGAGTCCACCCGCGTGAGCGCCGACTCGTAGTCCAGCAGCAGCGCCTCGTGGGAGGCGTAGAACTCGACCGTGCGGAACTCCGCCGGGTCGGTGCCGCAGGCCTTCATGAAGTTCAGCGCGTTGTCGATCTCGCGGGCGAGCTGCTCGTAGCGCTGGCCGGACGGGGACGACTTCACGAAGTCCTGGTTCCAGGCGTGCACCTGGCGCAGGTCGGCGTAACCGCCGGTGGTGAAGGCGCGCACCAGGTTGAGCGTGGAGGCGGACGCGTTGTACATCCGCTTCAGGCGCTCGGGGTCCGGGATGCGGGCCTCTTCGGTGAAGTCGAAGCCGTTGACGGAGTCGCCCCGGTAGGTGGGGAGCGTCATCCCGTCGCGGGTCTCGGTCGGCTTGGAGCGGGGCTTGGAGTACTGTCCGGCGATCCGGCCGACCTTGACGACCGGCACGGAAGCCGCGTACGTCAGCACGGCACCCATCTGAAGCAGCGTCTTGAGCTTGTTACGGATGTGGTCGGCGGACACGGCGTCGAAGGCCTCGGCGCAGTCGCCGCCCTGGAGCAGGAACGCCTCGCCCTTGGCGACGGCTCCCATCCGGGCGCGCAGCTGGTCGCACTCGCCCGCGAAGACGAGCGGCGGATACGACTCGAGGTCCGCGATCACATCGCGCAGAGCCTCGGCATCGGGGTACTCGGGCTGCTGCGCCGCGGGCAGGTTTCGCCAGGTGTTGCCACCAGCGGTGGTCTTAGCGTTCACGGTCACGCCGTCAACATTACGGGGTCGTGAGCGCTGTCCATGTCGGCGCTCAGCAGGTGAGACGACCCCGGGCCATCGTTGTCATGCACTGGTGTTAGCCTCAAGCGCTTGCGACCCGGCGGGGAGCCGCGGTCGCCATCACTTCCGAGCCTGCAGGGGCGGGCCTTGAACTGGGGTGGGGCGTGAATCCGAGACATCGGAGAAATCGTAAGAAGAGATCGATCCTGTACGGGGTAGCCGCTGCCGTCGTGGCGTCCGCCGTCGCCGGCACGGTCGCTGTCGCATCGCCGGAACTGCTGGGCGGGGACAGCGAGACCGCGGCCGTGGCACCGGGGGCGCAGCTCCAGGCGGAGTTCGAGAAGGCCGCTGACGAGTTCGACGTCCCCCAGAGCGTGCTGATGGCGGTCTCGTACCGGCAGACGCGCTGGGAGGCCCACCAGGGCGAGCCGAGTGTCACCGGCGCGTACAACGTGATGGGGCTGACCAGCGTCCAGCCGGGGGACGTCGAGCAGCACGAGGACAAGGAGCGCCTGGCGCACCTGAACTCGAGCGGCAACCCGGAGATCGAGAAGACCTTCGACGCCGCGAAGGCGCTGGCGGCCCTGCCGAAGGAGACGGTCGACACCGACGACCCCCGTCTGCACACGCTGGACGAGGCCGCCGAGCTGATCGACAGCTCCGAGGAGTCCGTGAAGACCGACGCGGGGACGAGCATCCGAGCGGGTGCCGCGCTGCTCGCCGAGTACCAGAAGGAGGTCACGGGCGACCTGCCCGACGAGGCCGACGAGTGGTACGCGGCCGTGGCGCGCTACAGCCAGTCGCCGGACCGCAAGGGCGCCGACCTGTTCGCCAAGCGCGTCTTCGAGTCGATCCGCACCGGCGAGAGCCGCCTGACCGCCGACGGCCAGCAGGTCACCCTGGCCGCCGACCCGTCCGCCAACCCGGTCAAGCCGTCGAAGCTGCCGCTGGCGACGACCGTGAGCACGACGGCGACTCCGACACCCGAGTGCCCGGTGGGCCTGAACTGCAACTACATCCCTGCCGAGGTGCCGAGCACCGGCCAGCGCAACTACACGCTGGCGAGCCGCCCGGCGAACGGCTTCGACGTCCGCCGGATCGTCGTGCACGACACCGAGGGCAGCTACGAAGGCACCATCGCCACCTTCCAGAGCTCCACGGCACGGGGCAGCGCGCACTACCTGATCCGCGCCTCCGACGGTCTGGTCACCCAGATGGTCGAGAACAAGAACATCGCCTGGCACGCGGGCAACTGGACCGCGAACATGCACGACATCGGCATCGAGCACGAGGGCTACGCCATCAGGGCGGGCAGCTGGTACACCGAGCCCCAGTACGAGTCCTCCGCGGCACTGGTGAAGTTCCTGGCGGCCAAGTACGGCATCCCGCTCGACCGTGAGCACATCATCGGCCACGACGAGGTCCCGGGACAGCTGGACGCCAAGGTCGCCGGCATGCACTGGGACGCCGGTCCCTACTGGGACTGGAACCACTACATGTCGCTGATCGGCGCCCCCACCGGCGCCGGCGGCGCGGGCGGCCCGCTCAAGGCCGGCCAGCTGGTCCGCGTGGTACCGCCGTTCACCACGGCGAACCAACCCACACTGACGTACGGCGGCGAGACCAAGCCCGTCGACCCCCGCCCGTCGAACTTCCTCTACCTCTACACGCAGCCGTCCACGTCCTCGGCCACGATCACCGACCCCTACTTCCCCACGTACCTCTGGTCCGAGGGGCCGAACTGGGGCAACAAGGTCGTGGCCGGCGGCACCTACGTCGTCGCCGAGGCCCGGAACGACTGGACGGCGATCTGGTACGCCGGGAAGAAGGCGTGGTTCCGGAACCCGGGCGGCCAGTACACCGCGCCCGTCACCGGTGGCACGCTCGTGAAGCCCGTGACCGGAGCGAAGCTGTACGGGCGGTCGTTCCCGGAGGCGTCGGCCTACGAGGGCACCGGACAGTCCGCCCCGACGGACAACCCGAACTACCTGTCGAAGTACACGGTCGCGACCGGCCAGGCCTACGCGAAGGCCGGCGACGCCGTCCTCGGTGACGACTACTTCGGCTCCGCGCAGGTCCGGGTCGAAGGCACGACGGACGTCTACGTCCCGATCCGCTACAACCACCGCCTGGCCTGGGTGAAGTCGACCGAGGTCACGGAGGCCACGCCCGCCGCGCCCGACTCCGGCACCACCCGCTTCAACCTGCTGGGCCGTGACTCCGGCGGCTCCCTGTACCAGTACCAGGGCACCGGCAGCACGACGCCGCCGTTCTTCAGCCGCTACCGGATCGGCGGCGGCTGGCAGGGCTACAACGTGATCACCGACCTCGGACCGCTCCGCGCCGACGGCACCGGTGACATGGTCGCCCGGGACAGCGGTGGCTACCTCTGGTACTACCAGGGCAGCGGCAACAAGAACCAGCCGTTCAAGGCCCGCGTCAAGGTCGGACCCGGCTGGAACATGTTCAACCTGCTCGTCGGATCCCAGGACCTCGACGGGGACGGCATCAGCGACATGGTGGGCCGTGAGCCCTCCGGCGCCCTGTGGTTCTACAAGGGCACCGGCACGCCGTCCGCTCCCTTCGCCCCCCGCACCAAGGTGGGCGACGGCTGGCAGACCTACAACCTGCTCATCGCCACCGGCGACCTGAACAAGGACGGCAAGGGCGACGCGGTCGGCCGGGACAAGTCCGGTTACCTGTGGTTCTACAAGGGCACGGGCAACGCGGCCGCTCCGTTCGCGGCACGCGTCAAGGTCGGCGGCGGCTGGAACATGTTCAACACGATGAACGCCACCGGGGATCTGAACAAGGACGGCATCGCCGACATGGTGGGCCGTGAGCCCTCCGGCGCCCTGTGGTTCTACAGGGGCACCGGCGACCCGGCCGCCCCGTTCGCCGCCCGCACGTCGGTCGGCAACGGCTGGCAGATCTACAACCTGCTGGTCTGACCCGTACGGCCCGCAGGCACTCCGCCCGCGGCGCAGCGGCCGTCCTCATCGTGGGACGTGCCGCAGCGCCGCGGGCGGATGCGTTAGGGTCGGCGGCATGTTCGCGCAGCAGATCCAGAACTGGTGGTGGACCGCACATCGGCGGCCCACCTCCTGATCGCGCGCAGCACCGGATCATCAAGGCCGCCCGAGGGGCGGCCTTCGGTGTTCTCGCCACCAGCGGCCGTTCCTCTCCCCCGGAAGGAACACCCGCATGACCGACAGCCTCGGCAGACTCATCAGCCGGCTCCTGGGCGACGACTGCCCTCCGTTCGCACTGCTGCACCGGCGCACGCCCGGCCGTGACCACGGCACCGTCGAGGTGCTGATCGGGGACGTGCACCACGCCGAACGCCTCGCCGACCTCCCCGTGGGCGAGCGTCCCGCGCTGGCGCTCATCCCGTTCCGCCAGATCGCCGAGCGCGGCTTCGACGTCCGCGACGACGGGACACCGCTCGCCGTGCTGGTCGCCGACGAGTGCCATGAGCCGGGGCTGGACGACGTCCTCGCGCAGCTCCCCCGGCACGCCGTGCGGGTCGAGGGCGGTGCGTTCGACGTCGGCGACGAGGAGTACGCGGACATCGTGCGCCGGGTGATCGAGGACGAGATCGGGCAGGGCGAGGGAGCGAACTTCGTCATCCGCCGCACCTTCACCGGCCACATCTCCGGCTTCTCCCGCGCCGACGCACTGGCCCTGTTCCGGCGGTTGCTGGCCGGCGAGCGGGGCGCGTACTGGACCTTCGTCGTCCACACGGGCACGAGGACCCTGGTGGGTGCGAGCCCCGAGGTGCATGTGCGGATGAGCGGCGGGACGGTCGTGATGAATCCGATCAGCGGGACGTTCCGCTATCCGCCCGAGGGCCCGAGTGCAAAGGCGCTGCTCGGCTTCCTCGACGACCGCAAGGAGCGCGAGGAACTGTCGATGGTCGTCGACGAGGAGCTGAAGATGATGTGCACCGTCGGCGACATGGGCGGTGTGGTGGTGGGTCCGCGGCTCAAGGAGATGACTCATCTCGCCCATACCGAATACGAGTTGCGGGGACGTTCGTCCCTCGATGTGCGCGAGGTGCTGAAGGAGACCATGTTCGCGGCGACGGTCACGGGCTCGCCGGTGCAGAACGCGTGCCGGGTCATCGAGCGCCATGAGCCCCTCGGGCGGGACGGTGCCGGCCGCGGTTACTACGCGGGGGCGCTGGCCCTGATCGGCCTGGACGGTGCCGGCGCGCAGACGCTCGACTCGCCGATCCTGATCCGCACCGCCGACATCGACGCGACAGGGGCGCTGCGTGTCCCGGTCGGGGCCACGCTGGTACGGCACTCGGACCCGCAAGGCGAGGTGGCCGAGACGCACGCCAAGGCGGCGGCCGTGCTGGCGGCCCTCGGGGTGCGGCCTGGGCGCGCCGGGGGACCGGCGGTGCGGCCCCGGCTCGCCGACGACCCTCGCGTACGGGCGGCGCTGGACGCCCGGCGCGCGGACCTGGCGCCGTTCTGGCTGCGGATGCAGGAGAGGTCCGCGCGGTTGTCCGGCCATGCCCTGGTGGTCGACGGCGAGGACACGTTCACCTCGATGCTGGCGCATCTGCTGCGCTCGTCGGGCCTGGAGGTGTCGGTGCACCGGTACGACGAGCCGGAGCTGCGGGAGCGGGTGCTCGGCCATCAGGGGCCGGTGGTGCTGGGGCCAGGCCCCGGCGACCCCGCCGACGCGGGCGACGAGAAGATGCGGCTGCTGCGCGGGCTCGCCGCAGATCTGCTGCGCGAACACCGGCAGGGGCCCGACCGTAATCCGACCACCACACCTCATCGAGGCGCTTCGGGCCGCACCTTCCTGTTGGGGGTGTGTCTGGGGCACGAGCTGATGGCGGCCGAACTCGGCCTGGACATCGTCCGCAAGGACGAGCCGTACCAGGGCGCCCAGGAGCGGATCGACTTCTTCGGGCGCCCGGAGACGGTCGGCTTCTACAACAGCTTCACCGCACGCTGCGACGCGGATGGCGCGTCGGCACTGCTCGCGGACCGCGCCGTGGAGGTCGCCCGGGACACGGCCACGGGGGACGTGCACGCGCTGCGCGGTCCGGGGTTCGCCTCGGTGCAGTTCCACCCGGAGTCGGTCCTGACGCTCGACGGCGCGGCCCTGGTGGCCGAACTGCTCGCGGCGGTCCCGGCCCAGCGGCCTTGAGCGGCGGACGGCGCTGCGGGGACACGGTCGTCCTCGCAGCGCCCGTTGCGGCGGCTCAGCCGAAGAAGACGCCGATCTCCGCATACAGCGCGGGGTCGACCGTCTTGAGCCTCGCCGTGGCATCGGCGATGGGTACGCGCACGATGTCGGTGCCGCGCAGCGCGACCATCTTCCCGTAGTCGCCGTCCCGCACCGCGTCGATCGCGTGCAGACCGAACCTGGTGGCGAGCCAGCGGTCGAAGGCGCTCGGGGTGCCGCCGCGCTGGACGTGGCCGAGGACCGTGGTACGGGCCTCCTTGCCCGTACGGCTCTCGATCTCCTTCGCCAGCCACTCCCCCACTCCGGAGAGCCGGACATGGCCGAAGGAGTCGAGCGAGCCGTCCTTGAGGACCGCGTCGCCGTCCTTGGGCATGGCGCCCTCGGCGACGACCACGATGGGGGCGTAGCTGGCCCGGAAGCGTGAGGTCACCCAGGCGCAGACCTGGTCGACGTCGAAGCGCTGCTCGGGGATGAGGATGACGTTCGCCCCGCCGGCGAGACCCGAGTGCAGGGCGATCCACCCTGCGTGACGGCCCATCACCTCGACGACGAGGACGCGCATATGGGACTCGGCGGTGGTGTGCAGCCGGTCGATGGCCTCGGTGGCGATGCCGACGGCGGTGTCGAAGCCGAAGGTGTAGTCGGTGGCGGACAGGTCGTTGTCGATGGTCTTGGGCACACCGACGCAACTGATGCCGTACTCCTCGTACAGCCGTGCCGCCACGCCGAGGGTGTCCTCGCCGCCGATCGCGACGAGCGCGTCCACCTCGTGCTTGGCGAGGTTCTCCTTGATACGGCGGATGCCGCTCTCCTCCTTGAGCGGGTTGGTGCGCGAAGAGCCGAGGATGGTGCCGCCGCGGGGCAGGATGCCCCGGACGGCGGGGATGTCGAGGGGGATGTGGTCGCCGTCGAGCGGTCCGCGCCAGCCGTCGCGGTAGCCGACGAACTCGTACGCGTACTCCTGGACGCCCTTGCGGACGAGGCCGCGGATGACCGCGTTGAGGCCGGGGCAGTCGCCGCCCCCGGTCAGTACTCCGACGCGCATGGAACTTCCCTTCGCCTGGGGTGGACCCTAGGACCGTCACGCTAATGGTGATCCAGGTCACTCAGGGATGGGGCGAAGGGTCAATTCCTCTACGACTCCGGGACATCGAGCGGACGTCATTCACCCGTACGGGTAACGCGGCGGAGGTGACGGTGACTCAGGCGTCGTCGAGACCCGCCTCGATCGCGTACCGCACGAGCTCCACGCGGTTGTGCAGCTGGAGCTTGCCGAGGGTGTTCTGCACATGGTTCTGCACGGTGCGGTGCGAGATGACGAGACGCTCGGCGATCTGTTTGTACGACAGCCCCTTGGCGACCAGCCGCAGCACCTCGGTCTCCCGGTCGGTCAGCTGCGGAGCCTTCTGCGCGTCACCGCCCGGGGAGGGGGCGGGCTCGGACGCGAGTCGGCGGTACTCTCCGAGGACCAGACCGGCGAGGCCCGGGGTGAAGACGGGATCGCCCGCGGCCGTGCGCCCCACGGCGTCCGTCAGTTCCTCCGTGCTCGCCGACTTGAGCAGATAGCCGGTGGCCCCTGACTTCACGGCCTCCAGGACGTCCGCATGCTCACCGCTCGCGGACAGCACCAGCACCCGCAGGCCGGGCAGGGCCGCGACGAGCTCCTTGCACACCTGGACGCCGGGCAGCTCGGGCAGGTTGAGGTCGAGCACGAGGACATCGGGGGTGACGGCCTTCGCCCGGCGCACCGCCTGCGCACCGTCCCCGGCCGTGGCGACCACGTCGAAACCCGCCGCCGCCAGATCGCGTGCGACCGCGTCCCGCCACATCGGATGGTCGTCGACGACCATCACCGTGATCGGCTTCGCTCCGGTCATTTCTCCGCCTTCCCCCGTGGGACCTTCAACTCGACTTCCGTGCCCTGCCCCGGCACCGAGACCAGCTCGGCCGTGCCTCCCAGGTCGCGCAGCCGGCCCCGGATGGACAGGGCCACTCCCATCCGGCCCTCCCCCTCGGCCTGCGCGAGCCTGCCCTCCGCGATGCCGGGGCCGTCGTCCCGGACCGTGACGACGACCTCGTCCGGCCAGTCCTCGACCAGGATCCACGTCTGGGCGTTCTCGCCGGCGTGCCGACGGACATTGTCCAGGGCGGCGCCGACGGCGGCCGCGACCTCCGCCGCCGCATGGGCCGGGAGCAGCACCGGGGCGCCGGGCTCGGAGAGCGTCACGCGCGAGGTGACGAAGGAGGCGAGCAGCGTGCGCACGTCGCACGGCTCGCCCGGGCCGGCGCCGTCGGGCACCCGGCGCCGGCCTGGCCGGGCGGGCACGGTGCTCTCCACCGCCGTGTCACGGTCTGGCGCCGTGCCGCCGTCCGCCGCCGTGTCCCCGTCCGCCGCAGCGGAACGCGGCGGCGGCAGCAGTCCGCCCGCCACCAGGCTGCGCAGAGCGACCTCCTGCTCCCCCGCCATCCGGCCGAGCTCCGCAGCCTCACCGCCGAGCGCGGTGCCGCGCCGCTGGACCATCGCCAGCACCTGAAGCACGCTGTCGTGGATGTCGCGGGCCAGGCGCTCGCGCTCGCGGGTCGCCGCCTCGATCTCCAGGGCGCGGGCGAGGGTGCGCTCGGAGGCCCGGGCGACCTCGACGACATAGCCGATCGCGATCGAGGCGACCCAGACGAGCAGCACGTTGTGAAAGGTGTCGCGGCTGGGCTCGCCGCGCTCGATGATGTTGGCGACCGCGACCAGCGAGGAGGCGAAACCGGCCCAGCGCCAGCCGCCCTTGATGGCGAAGGCCAGGACGGAGCCCGCTGTCCATATGGTCGGCAGCGTCGGGCCGTCCTGTGTCTGCGCCTGGGCGTCGGCGAGCGGGGTGAGCAGGATGCCGGTCAGGGCGATGGTCAGATCGGCGATCAGGAAACCGCGGGTGCACCGGGCCGCGTTGGACACCTTGGGCAGCGTGGCGAGGGTCCACACGACCATGACGGCGAGGAAGCCGACCGCCACGGCAGGACGTTCGAACTTGTCCGGTGCGAACGCGAACAGCAGCACCGCGTAGACCATCGTCAGGACGCGGTAGCCGGCGAGCGCGCGCCACAGCGGCAGCTCGACCGACATCCGTACGACGCGCTCGCGCCCGGTCATCTCCCCCACCCCCGAAGCTGTGTCCGTCTCGGCTAGGCCGCCGGACGCTGCGCCTTCTTCGCCTTCTCGGCCTCTGCCCTGGCCGCCTTCTCGGCCTCTGCCCGGGCGGCCTTGCGAGCCTTCTCCTCGTCGGCGATCTGACGCTTCGCAGCGGTCGCGTAGATGTCGACGTACTCCTGGCCGGACAGCTTCATGATCTCGTACATGACCTCGTCGGTCACCGAGCGCAGGATGAAGCGGTCACCCTCCATGCCGTGGTACCGGCTGAAGTCCAGCGGCTTGCCGATCCGGATGCCGGGACGCATCAGCTTGGGGACGATCTTGCCAGGCGGCTGGATCTTCTCGGTGTCGATCATCGCGACCGGGATCACGGGCGCGCCGGTCGCCAGCGCCACCCGCGCGAGCCCGCCGGGCTTGCCGCGGTAGAGCCGGCCGTCCGGGGAACGGGTGCCCTCGGGGTAGATGCCGAAAAGACCGCCGGACTCGATGACGTCGACACCGGCCTTGATCGCCGCCTCGCCCGCGCCGCGCGCGCCGGAGCGGTCCACCGGCAGCTGCCCCACGCCCTTGAAGAAGGCGGCGGTCAGCCTGCCCTTGACTCCGGGCGAGGTGAAGTATTCCGCCTTGGCGATGAAGGTCACCTTGCGGTCGAGCACGGCGGGGAGGAAGAAGGAGTCGGAGAAGGACAGGTGGTTGCTCGCGAGGATCGCGGGGCCCTCGGCCGGAATGTTCTCCAGGCCCTCCACCCATGGCCTGAAGGCGAGCTTCAGCGATCCCCCGATGGAGAACTTCATGGCTCCGTAGATCAACTCGAAATCCTCCTGTGTGTTCTCGAACAGACCTTAACCCCTGGTGGCCTGCGTCCTGTCGTGCCGGGCCCGCCGGACGCGGTGACGGCCCTGGTCGGTGTCCGTCCGGTCGCGTACCGTGAAGTACACCTTGGGGGCCGTCACACGCGCCCATGACGTCCAACATTCCCCGTACACCTCACGAACAGGAGACCCCGGTGCCGGTCCTTCCTGGAGCCGAGCCATACCGCCGCGAAGGCGGCGAGGTCGGCGTCCTTCTCTGTCACGGATTCACCGGTTGCCCGCAGTCGCTGCGCCCCTGGGCCGAGTATCTGGCGGAGCGGGGGCTCACGGTGTCCCTGCCACTGCTGCCGGGACACGGCACCCGCTGGCAGGACATGCAGGTGACCGGCTGGCAGGACTGGTACGCGGAGGTGGACCGCGAACTGCGTTCCCTGCGGGAGCGGTGCAGCCGTGTCTTCGTCTTCGGCCTCTCCATGGGCGGCGCGCTCACCCTGCGCCTGGCCGCCAAGCACGGGGACGCCGTGCAGGGCGTCGTGGTGGTCAACCCGGCCAACAAGGTGCACGGCGCGATGGCGTCGCTGCTGCCCGTGGTGCGCCATCTGGTGCCCTCCACGAAGGGGCTGACCAGCGACATCGCGAAGCCGGGGGTCGAGGAGGTGGGGTACGACCGGGTGCCGCTGCACGCGGCGCACTCGGTACGGCAGTTCTTCCGGCTCGTCGACGGCGAGCTGCCACAGGTCACCCAGCCGATGCTGCTGCTGCACAGCCCCCAGGACCACGTCGTGCCGCCCGCGGACTCGGCGCGGATCCTCAGCCGCGTCTCGTCGACGGACGTCACGGAGATCCTGCTGGAACAGAGCTACCACGTGGCGACGTTGGACCACGATGCGGAGCGGATCTTCGAGGAGAGTTACGCGTTCATCGGCCGGCTCGCGCCGGAGGCCGGGACCACGGGGTCCCCCGCGACGGAGTCCCTGGGAGGGAGCACGACCGGTGGCTGAGCAGCACGATGCGGACCGAGAGCCGCAGCCGATCGACGAGGAGGCCGCTTGGGCGGCCATCGTCGCGGGGTACGGCGACGAGCCGGCGGATCCGCCGGGCGCCAAGCCGTTCAAGTCCGTGGACGACCTGGCACGCCTGGAGGGCGGGGTGAACGAGCGGCCCAAGCCCCCGAAGGAAGCCGCCGAGGAGCCGCCCGTGCTGGGCAGCTCGATCACGTTCGCGCCGGGCGTCGGCGGGGGCGGCCCCCGCGACTACCAGGTCGCGGAGGCGAGTGACGAGGACTTCGACGAGACCGACGAGGGCCACTTCGTCCCACCAGAGCCGCCGCCCCTGCCGGACGCGGACGTGACGGCGAAGTTCGCGTGGCTGGCGGTGGTGGGCGGCCCGGTGCTGATGCTGGTCGCGGTGCTGCTGGGATGGGACATGACGTGGTGGCTGACGACGCTGTGCATCGGCGGCTTCCTGGGCGGGTTCGCGACGCTGGTGGCACGGATGTCGTCGGACGACGACGAGGAGGACGACCCGGGTCGGGGCGCGGTGGTGTAGCAGGGCGCGGGTACGGGGCCCCTGCGCCTTGGGCTGCGCGCCCGGCCCGGCCCCGCGGGGCGGGCGGTGCCCGCAGGGCGACTCCGGCCCGGTGGCGTTCCATGGCGCGGGGTGCCGAGCCTGTCCCGCAGCCGGCATGCCTCGGCCCCCGCGCGGGCGCCGGTACTTGGGCCGCTGCGCGGGGCCAACTGCCAGCCCCGTCCGCGTTGGAGGCGAGGTGCGGGGCGAGCCCCACGACAACGCCTGCGGGCCTTCGGCCCCACAGGAACGCCCGTACGGCCACCGCACCGGGCGACATCCAGGCCGCCGGCGCTCCAGGCGTGGGGCGGAGCCCCGAACACGAGCCGCAGTACCCCGGCGCCGGCACCCCGCGACCCCACAGGAGCGCCGGCACCGGTCCACTGCCCGAGCGCCACTGCCGGCCCGCCGGTGTTCGAGGGGGTGCGGGGCGAGCCCCACGACAACGCCCGCGGGCCTTCGGCCCCACAGGAACGCCCGTACGGCCACCGCACCGGGCGACATCCAGCCCCGCCGGCGTCTGAGGCGCGAGGGGCGGAGCGGCCCCCGGAACACACCCCGCTGTGCCCCGCCGCCTGCATGCCCCCGGCCCCGCACGGCCCCGGCACCGCGTCCGCTGCGCGGGGGCCAACTGCCGGTCCCTGTCGAGGCGCAGGGTCCGGACGCAGCGCCCCGAACATGCCCCCGGGCCTATCCCGTCGCCGGCAGACGCAGGGCCGCCAGGACCGGGAGGTGGTCCGAGGCCGCGCGCAGGTCGCGGTCCGTCACGCCCTCCAGGCCCCACGGGACACCGCAGCCGAGCACCTGGACCCCCCGCGTCGCGAAGATCGCGTCGATCCGCTGGTGCGGATCCACCGGCGTCGACGTGTGCTCCTCACCCCACGGGCGCACCGCCCAGCAGTCCTGCAGCGCGTCGGCGAGGCGTCCAAAGCTCCGGCCGCCGGGACGTTCGTTGATGTCGCCCGCCGCGATCGCGTGCGGCGTGCCCATCGCGGCCAGCCGGTCCAGCAGCATGCCCGCCTGGGCGTAACGCTCGTCCGTCTGCAGGCTCAGGTGGCAGCTGATCACTCCGACCCGCACGCCCGCGAACCGGATGACCGCCGTGGCGAAGCCGCGCCGGTGCAGCCCCCGCGTCAGCGGGAGCAGGACGTCCTCCGTGTGCTCCACCGTCGCGCGCAGCGAGCACAGCAGCAGCGGCCCGGCAGCCGTCGCGCCGCCGGAGAGCGTCACCAGATCGGTCCTGGCGGCGAGCCGCGCCGCGTGCTTGCGCCAGCGGAAGAACCGCGGGGCCTCCTGGACGAACACCAGGTCCGGCTCACAGGCCCGGATCACCCGGGCGAGGGCGTCCTCGTCGTCGCGCATCGACCGGATGTTGTAGCTCAGCACCCGGATCACGACTGAACCATCTGGTTCCGTACGGGACTTGGGCAGGGCGGGCAGCATGCTGGTGGCCATGCGGATCAAGATACGACGGTGCCCGCCGCAATCCGATGAGGACGCGACGGGCACATGGCCGTACGGGGGGCTCAGCCCTGGCGGGCCAGGTCGGCGGCGCCCACCAGTCCGGCCTTGCCACCCAGCTGGGCCGCGAGAACCTGCGCGTGCGGGCGCCACCGGCCGCCGACCAGCCAGCGGCGGAAGGACTTGCGGATCGGGTCGAGCACCAGGTCGCCCTCGTCGGAGACGCCGCCGCCGACGATGAACGCGGACGGGTCGAAGAGCGAGGCCAGGTCGGCCAGACCCGCGCCCGCCCAGCGCGCCAGCTCGCGGAAGGAGTCGATGGCGACCGGGCAGCCCTGCCGCGCTGCCTGGCTGATGTGCTTGCCCTCGATGCCGTTGACGGTGCCGTCGCCGAGACCGAGCAGGATGGTCGCGTTCTCCGGCGTGGCGTTGGCGCGCTGCTTCGCGTACCGCACGAGCGCGCGGCCCGAGGCGTACTGCTCCCAGCAGCCCTGGCTGCCGCAGCCGCACAGCAGCCCGTCCGGGACGACCCGGATGTGGCCGAACTCCGCGGCCACGCCGAAGCGCCCGCGACGCAGCTTGTTGCCGATGATGATGCCGCCGCCGAGGCCGGTGCCGAGGGTGATGCAGATGACGTCCTCGTGGCCCTGGCCCGCGCCGAAGCGGTACTCGCCCCAAGCCGCCGCGTTCGCGTCGTTCTCGACGACGACGGGGAGGCCGACGCGCTGTTCGACCTTGTCCTTCAGCGGTTCGTGGCGCCAGTCGATGTTGGGCGCGAACAGGACGGTGGCGCGCTTGTCGTCGACGTATCCCGCCGCGCCGATGCCGACGGCCTCGATCTCGTGCCCCTGGCCGGCTCCCGCCACCGCGGCGCAGATCGCGTCGACGATGCCCTCGGGAGTCGACGGGGTGGGCACGGTGTGCGTCTCGAGAATGGCGCCCTCTTCGTCGACCACGCCCGCCGCGATCTTCGTGCCGCCGATGTCGACGCCGATGGTGAGTCCCATGTGTCCCTCAGTATTCGGTCGAGCCCCGCTATGCCAACCGTACCCGAGGGCGGGCAGGCGCCGGTCAGTCCAGGTCGATGTGCTCGCTCGGACCGGGCCCGTCGTCGCGGGGGTCGTCGGTGTTCTTGGCGGTGTCCGAGCGCTGGGTCCAGCGGCGCTCCTGGTTCTCGACGGCGGAGCGGTAGGCGGCGAGCAGTTCGCCCCCCGCGGCCGCGAGATGGTCGAAGACCTGCGGGTTCCGTTCGATGACGGGCTCGACGGCGGCCTTGGCCTGGGTCACGAACTGCTGCACGGCATTCTGTGCCGCCATGCCGGGCAGCGACGACTGGAAGGCGGTGACCTTGTCCGCGACGACGTCGAAGAGTTTGCGGAGCTCCTCGGCCGCGGAGCCGGGCGGAGGCCCGTACTGGCCACGCCGGCGGTTCTGCTCGGCCTTGAGGTCCTCCTCGCACGCCGTGGCCCAGGCGTCCGCGTCGGCGTCGGTGTCGGGACGCTCGGTGGCATCGCTCATGGCGTACTCCTGCGGCAGGGCTGAGGGCTCGTGTACCCGACGTTACCCGAACGGCGGTACGGCGTTCAGCGTGCCCGCGGCCACAGGGTTGGGTCGGGCGTGAACCGCACGCTCAGGGTGCCGTCCTTCAGACCCGCGCCGGCGACCGTGCAGCGGCGCAGTGCGGACGGCAGGGACAGGATCCTGCGGAAGGGTCCGACGGTGATCAGCAGTTCATCCCCACGGCGTACGAGGGTGAGCTGCTCCTTGACGGCACCGGGCAGGTCGAGGTGCCAGATCAGCGTGCCGTCGTCCGAGGCGGGATCGGGCGGCGGCTCCTTGCGGATCTTCCCGTCCCGGCCGTGCCAGTGGTTGTCGGTGTCCGCGAGCGAGGCGACCGACGCGTGGTGGCGGACGGACTCCTCGTACACGTTCTCGATCCGCCCCGGGACCGGGCGCCGGCCCTCCCGGTCCCCGTGCAGCGCCACGATCAGCCCGTCGAGGTCGTGGGCCGCCGGGTCGGGGGTGAAGTCGTGCGCGAAGGAGCAGCGGTTCGCCTCCTTCTGGAGCCGCGTGAGGTCGTCCGGGCCGCGTGGATCGCGGCCCAGATGCGGCAGGCATACGGAGCCGGCCGGCACCCAGGTGTCCACCCACTCCCGCCGGCACGCCTCCTGCTGGGCCGCGACCGAGGCCGCCCAGGGATCGGCGGAGTCCTGCGGTACGCAGCGGTTGGCGACGACCATGTCGACGCGGTGACCGAACAGGCTCAGCCCGGTGCGGGCGGTGCGCAGGGCATCGGCGGCCGCGGGGCCGGGCTCGGCGACCAGGGTGACGGTGGTGTTCTCGGACTCGATCACGGACTGGACGCCTGCCAGTTCCGTGTCCCAGCGTTCGGTCGTCTCGTACAGCCACTGCGCGGGCATGGGCACACCGGCGAGCTGGGCGAGCATGGGACGCAGGGCCCGGGCGGCCTGCCGCTCGGCGGGCAGCAGGCGGCGCAGATAGCGCCGCAGTTGCTCGGGCAGGGCGAGGAGCGCGAGGGTCTCGCGCAGGGGCGGCATGTCGACGACGAGGACGTCCCAGTCCCCGCGGGAGGCGGTGGTCAGGGCCCGCAGCAGGGCGAACTGGTCGCTGCCCGGCAGTTCGGTGAGTTCCTCGTCCTCCAGCCGCGCCGCGCCCAGCAGGTCGAGTCCGGCCGAGGCGCGCCGCTGGAGGTCGAGGAATTCGGCGCGGAAGTCGGCGCCCGCGTCGATGCGCCCGGCCCACAGCCCCTCCGCCGTCGGTATCGGCCGGTCGGGGGTGCCGGTGACCGGGGTGCCGAGCACGGCGTCCGCCTCTGCCGACAGCAGGAGTGTGCGACGGCCCGACGCGGCCGCGGCGAGAGCCGTGGCCGCCGCGACGGTGGTGCGGCCCGCGCCGCCGAGCCCGGTGACGAGGACCCTGCGCATCAGGCGCCGGCGCCGCTCTCGACGCGCTTCTTCAGGCCTGCCAGGGCCCGGTCGATGATGACCTTCTCGGCCTTGCGCTTGATCATGCCGAGCATGGGGATCTTGACGTCGACGGTGAGCTGGTAGGTGACCTCGGTGCGGTCGCCGCCGCCCATGGGGGCGAGGCTGTACGAGCCGTCGATGGCACGCAGCATCTGGGACTTCACCAGTGTCCAGCTGACCTCGTTCTCGCCGTGCCAGGTGTACGCGAGGGTGTGGTCGTCCTTGATCGCGCCGGCGTCGAGGACGAGGCGGACCTGTTCGGCGCGGCCCTCGGCGTCGGTGGCGAGCACCTCGGCCTCCTTCACCTCGCCGGTCCACTCGGGGTAGCGCGCGAAGTCGGAGATCACGCCCATGACATCGGCCGGCGCCGCATCGATCGTGATGCTCGAGCTGGTGTGTTCCGCCATCGCTGCGGCTCCTCAACAGTGCGGTGATGACCGGGGTGGTGTGGTGGTGAGCAGGCTATCGCGAGAGGGAGCGCCGTCGGTGGCGGCCCCGGCCGACGAACGTCGCTCTCCTGGCGCGTCGGCCGGCACGGCTCACCACGTCAGCGTCCACGGGCGGCCGGTGGAGGCGAAGTGCCCGACGTTCACGCACTCCGTCGTGCCGACGCGCATCCGGCGGGCGAGAGGCTGGTGGACGTGGCCGAAGAGGGCGTACCGGGGCCGGGTGCGCCTGATCGCGGTCAGCAGGGCGCTGCTGCCGCGTTCGAAGCGGCGGGCGACGGTGTCGTACGTCAGTTCCGGGACATCGGGCGGGATGTGGGAGCAGAGCACGTCGACCTCGCCCAGGGCCTCGACCTTGGCGGCGTACTCCTCGTCGGAGATCTCGTACGGGGTGCGCATCGGGGTGCGCAGTCCGCCGCCGACGAAGCCGAAGACGCGGCCGCCGATCTCGACCCGCTCGCCGTCGAGGACGGTGGTGCCGGGCCGGGCGAACTCGGGCCACAGACCGGGGATGTCGACATTTCCGTAGGTGGCGTACGTCGGTGTGGGGAAGGCCGCGAAGAGTGCGGCGTACTGGCGGCGCACGGCGGTCTCGATGGCGCTCTCGCGGTCGAGACCGAGCTCGGCCCAGAGTCTGCGGCCCAGTTCGCGGGCCTCGTCGAAGCGGCGGGCGGTGCGCAGTTCGACGATGAGGTGGGCGTTCTCGACGCCGAAGAGATCGGGGAAGATGCCACGCGAGTGGTCGGCGTAGTCGAGGAAGAGGACCAGGTCGCCGAGGCAGACGAGTGCGTCCGCGCCGTCGCCCGCGGTGGCGAGATCCCGGGCGTTGCCGTGCACGTCGCTGACCACATTGACTCGCATGCGTCGCATGACGAGCACCCTAGAACGCGCCTGCCGGACGCGGGTAGAGGGGGGCGGACCTGCGGTAACTTCCGGGGCGCGGGCGGAGTGGAATAGTCTGCGCGATGTCCAGCCATTGACGTGTGACGCAGGGAACATTGGCCGGGAAACCCTATCGGGAACCGCGTACTGATGGGTAACGTCCGGGCAGTCCAGTCGTGCTCGCCCCCACGAGCACCTGCCCGATCTTGGACCGCAACCGGCGCATCACACAGAGCCGTGGCGCCGGCGCCCGATGAGGAGCAGCAGTCTTGCGCGAGTTCAGCCTTCCGGCCCTGTACGAGGTCCCCACGGACGGCAATCTGACGGATCTCATCCGCCGCAATGCCGCGCAGCACCCCGATGTGGCGGTGATGGGCCGCAAGGTCGCCGGCGCATGGGCCGATGTCACCGCCACCCAGTTCCTGGCCGAGGTGCGAGCCACCGCCAAGGGCCTGATCGCCGCCGGCATCCGCCCCGGCGACCGGGTCGCCCTGATGTCCCGCACCCGCTACGAGTGGGTCCGGCTCGACTTCGCCATCTGGAGCGCCGGCGCGGTGACCGTGCCGGTCTACGAGACCAGCTCCGCCGAGCAGGTGCAGTGGATCCTCGGTGACTCGGGCGCCGCTGCGGTGATCGTCGAGAACGACGGACACGCTGCCGCGGTGGAGTCCGTACGCGAATCGCTGCCGTCCCTGGGCAACGTCTGGCAGATCGAGAAGGGTGCCGTCGACGAACTCACCGCCGCCGGCGCGGAGATCTCCGACGCCACCGTCGACGAGCGCAGCGCCACCGCCAAGGCCGACGACCCGGCGACGATCGTCTACACCTCCGGCACCACCGGACGTCCCAAGGGCTGTGTCCTCACCCACCGCGCCTTCTTCGCGGAATGCGGCAACCTGGTCGAGCGTCTGAAACCGCTGTTCCGTACGGGCGAGAGCTCGGTGCTGCTGTTCCTCCCCGCCGCGCACGTCTTCGGCCGCATGGTCGAGCTCGCGGCCGTCATGGCGCCCATCAAGCTCGGCTGTGTGCCGGACATCAAGAACCTCACCGACGAGCTGGCCTCCTTCCGGCCAACGCTGATCCTCGGTGTGCCGCGCGTCTTCGAGAAGGTCTACAACTCGGCGCGGGCCAAGGCCCAGGCGGACGGCAAGGGCAAGATCTTCGACAAGGCCGCGAACACGGCGATCGCCTACAGCCGCGCCATCGGCAGCCCGCGGGGCGTGCCGATCGGCCTGAGGTTCAAGCACAAGGTGTTCGACAGGCTCGTCTACAGCAAGCTCCGCGCCGTTCTGGGCGGGCGCGGCGAATACGCGGTCTCCGGCGGCGCGCCGCTGGGCGAGCGGCTCGGCCACTTCTTCCGCGGCATCGGCTTCACGGTGCTGGAGGGCTACGGGCTGACCGAGTCCTGCGCGGCGACCGCGTTCAACCCGTGGGACCGGCAGAAGATCGGCACGGTCGGTCAGCCGCTGCCCGGTTCGGTGGTCCGGATCGCGGACGACGGCGAGGTGCTGCTGCACGGCGAGCACATCTTCTCCGGCTACTGGAACAACGAGGCGGCCACCGCGGAGGCGCTGGCGGACGGCTGGTTCCACACCGGCGACATCGGCACCCTCGACGAGGACGGCTACCTCGCGATCACCGGCCGCAAGAAGGAGATCCTCGTCACCGCGGGCGGCAAGAACGTCGCCCCGGCGGTGATCGAGGACCGCATTCGTGCGCACGCGCTGGTCGCGGAGTGCATGGTGGTCGGCGACGGCCGGCCGTTCGTGGGCGCGCTGGTCACCATCGACGACGAGTTCCTCGGCCGCTGGGCTGCGGAGCACGGCAAGCCGTCGGGCGCGACGGCGGCGGTGCTGCGCGAGGACCCGGAGCTGCTGGCCGAGATCCAGCGAGCGGTGGACGACGGCAACGCGGCGGTGTCGAAGGCGGAGTCGGTACGGAAGTTCCGCGTGCTGGCGTCGCAGTTCACGGAGGAGGCGGGGCACATCACGCCGTCGCTGAAGCTGAAGCGGAATGTGGTGGCGAAGGACTTCGCGGACGAGATCGAAGCGATCTACGCCACCTGACCGGGGCACTGCCCCCGGTGCCCCCGCAGGCCCCCTCGCGGGGGCGACAGCCCCTCCCGGGACTCCGCCCCCACGCCCCGCGCCTCACCGGCACGACTGAACTCACCCCGGACGCGGGCGCACCCACCGCCAGGCAGGGGCCCTGAACTCCAATGCGCCCCGCCCCGGGGCGGAGCCGGATCAGCCCAGCCCGGAATCGAGGACACCGCCCGGAAGGGCGGCACGGGGCCGGGGGCACTGCCCCCGGTGCCCCGCCAGGGGGCGCGGCGCTCATGTTGGGACTCGGCCCCGGGATGCGTGTCCGCCTGCGGCGGGCTTGTCCCCCCGCCCTCCCCTACGGGCCGGCGGCCGTGGGCGGTACTCCCATTGCGACCCGGGGCAGGCCCCGGACCCGTACCGCGCTTCGCACGGTCGCCCGGAGAGCCCCAAAGACGGGTTGATTTCGCTGTGCGAAATCCAGCCCCACTGGGGCACTCCCCTTGGCTTCACCGGGGGGCACCCCAGCCACGGCCACCAGGCGTAGGGGGAGGCTCCGGGCGCGGAGCCCCCGGTTACCTCAGAGCAGCTCCCGCAGCCTCTCCGCCAGCAGGTCCCAGCGCCACTTCTCCTCGATCCAGGCACGGCCCCGCTCGCCCATGCGCTGCCGGAGCCGAGGATCCTCCAGCAGGGCCACGATCCGATCCGCCGTGTCCTCCGGCGCGTTGCCGCGGACCACCCAGCCCGTCTCGCCGTCGAGCACCGCGTCCGGCGCGCCGCCGGAGTCGCCCGCCACCACCGGCAGTCCGGTCGCCGACGCCTCCAGGTACACGATCCCGAGGCCCTCGACATCGAGGCCGCCCCTGCGCGTGCGGCACGGCATGGCGAACACGTCGCCCGCCCCGTAATGCGCCGGGAGTTCCGACCACGGCACGGCGCCCGTGAAACGCACCGAGTCCGACACCCCCGTCTCCGCGGCGAGCCTGCGCAGGTCCTTCTCATACGGGCCGCCGCCCACGATCAGCAGGACCGCGTCCGGGAACTTCGCCAGGATCGCGGGCAGGGCGAGGATCAGCGTGTCCTGGCCCTTGCGCGGGACCAGACGGGAGACGCAGACCAACACGGGCCGGTCACTCAGCCCGAGCCGGTCGCGGATCTCCTCGCCGCCGGAGCCGGGGTGGAACGTCTTCTCGTCGACGCCGGGCGGCAGTTGGACCATGCGCCCCGCTGCCTGAGGCGTGAGCGCCGACGCGATCCGCGACCGGGTGTACTCGCCCAGATAGGTGATCGTGTCCGTGCCCTCGCCGATCCGCCGCAGCAGCTGCCGCGAAGCGGGCAGCTGTGCCCAAGCAGCCTCGTGGCCGTGCGTGGTGGCCACGATCCGCCGCGCACCAGCCTTGCGCAGGGCGGGTGCCATCAGGCCGAGCGGGGCCGCCGCGCCGAACCACACCGACGCGCAGCCGTGCTCCCGCAGCAGCTCGACGGCCCGCCGGGTGACCCGCGGCGTGGGCAGGAGCATCGTCGTACGGTCGCGCACGACGGTGAACGGCTGCTCCGCGTCGAAGGCGGCGGTCGCCTCGGCGCCCTCGCGCCCGCGCTTCCAGGTGGAGGCGTAGACGACGAGCTGCCCCGGGTCGAGCCGCAGCGCCATGTTGTGCAGGAAAGCCTGGATGCCGCCGGGCCGGGGCGGGAAGTCGTTCGTCACGATCAGGGTCTTGTGCATCGCCGCCGACAGTACCGAACGCGTCCTGCCCCCTCCCATACGGCCCCGCGCGGCATGATGGGCAGCCAGTCGACGACGAAGGTGACGAAAGGGACACCATGGCGAAGGCACTGGCACAGGGCGCCGGGGCCCCGCTCGCGGTGTGGGCGCTGAGCCGTACGGCGCTGCTGCTGTGCGTCTTCAAGGTGGTCACGGTCCCGGGGCCCGATGTCACGAGCGACGTCTCGGTGATCTACCAGGGCTGGTACGAGGTACTGCGCACCGGGACGTTCCCGCTGGACGACGTCACCTGGCAGTACCCGCCCGCCGCCGCGCTCGCCGTCCTCGCGCCCGGTCTTGTGCCGGGCCTCGCGTACGCCGGCGCCTTCTTCGTCCTTGTCCTCCTGTGCGACCTGCTGGTCCTCGGGCTGCTGAGGTACGCGGAGAGAAAGGCGGCCGCATGGCGCGGCACCTGGGTCTGGATCGTGGGCGTACCTCTCCTCGGGCCCACCGCCTACGCCCGCTACGACCTCATGGTCACCGCCGTCGCCGTCGCCGCTCTGCTGGCGGGTTCCGGCCGCCCGCGCGCGCTGGGGGCGCTCGCGGGTCTGGGGGCGCTGCTGAAGGTGTGGCCGGTGCTGCTGCTGGTGGGCGTGGGGCGCGGCCGGGCGGCGCGGCGCGCCTGGGGCACGGCGGTGGTGACGGGCGCGGGGCTGGCGCTCGCGTTCGCCGCCGCGCTGCCGGGCACGTCGGCCTTCCTGAGGTTCCAGCGCGACCGGGGCATCGAGGTCGAGTCGCTGGGCGCCCTGGCCTTCCATGTCGCGAGGCACTTCGGCTGGCGGGGCGAGGTGCTGCTGAGCTACGGGTCGGTCGAGTTCGTCGGGCCGTGGGTGGCACTGGTGAGCGGGGGGTCGCTGACGCTGAGCGCCCTGGCCCTCGGCTGGCTGGTGGTGTGGCGGCTCCGGGCACGGGAGCTCGGCCCGGCCACGCTGTGCGACGCGGCGTTCGCCGCCGTGCTGCTGTTCACCACCACGAGCCGGGTGATCAGCCCCCAGTACCTGATCTGGCTGGTGGGCGTCGCCGCGGTGTGCCTGGTGCGCCGGGAGACCCGCATGGTGCGTCCGGCGCTGCTCACGCTGGCCGCGACGGCGGTCACGGTGCTTCAGTTCCCGGTCTGGTTCGCGCATGTGGTGGCGAGCGACGGCCTGGGCATCGCGCTGCTCGTGCTGCGCAACGGCCTGCTGGTGGCCGCGACGCTCGTCGCCTGCCGGCGCCTGTGGCGGGCCACGGTGTCGGCCGGGCAGGTCCGCGGGGAGGCCGTCAGCCCAGACGCTCGCGCAGATAGCCCTGCCACAGGGCGGTGAATGCGCCCTCCGTGACGCCCAGCACCTCACCCAGGGCCCGTTCCACCGCTCCCTCGCGCTGCTCCGCCTTGCCGACGGTCCGGTAGAACTCCCTGAGCTCGTCCTCGCCCCAGCGGTCGGCGATCAGCACGCAGGCCAGCCAGCCGCCCTCGTAGGCCCGCGCCAGGGCATCGGCGTCCCCGCCGAAGGCGAAGTCCTCGTCCGCGGGCAGGGCGCCGGGCACCTCGCCGGCGCGCACCGCGTCCCGCAGCTCGGGCGCGGTCTCCTCGGCGGTGCGTCCGGCGCCCCGGTAGGCGACCCAGTCGGCGAAGCCCTCGGAGAGCCACATCGGGGTGGCGGCCGAGGTGTCGGCGCGGGTCGCCACATGGGTGGTCTCGTGGGTGAGCACGATGCCCTGCCCGAAGTCGCCGAGCAGCCCGTACGCCTCCGGGTTGATGATCACCCGATCGGCGGTCGCGCCGTCCTTGCGGCCCGTCTCGCCCGTGGTGACCGCGGCGATGCCCCGGTATCCGGCGGCGGGGGCGCCGAGGAGACGCCCCATGGACTCGACGGACGAGGGGACGAGGACGACCACGCGGCCGGCCCACTTCGAGGGCCAGGCGGCCGTCACGGCGGGCATGGCGCGGTCGGTGGCCGCGGCGAGCTCCCGCAGCCGCTTGTCGTCGTGGCCGACGCCGAGGACCAGGCTGCGGCTGCCCCGTACGGCCGCCACGTCGCCCTGCTGCCACAGCAGCTGGGGTGCGCCGGTGCCCGGCTCGTCCGCGGTCACGTACCAGCGGCCGTCGCGCTCGGTGAGCTCCAGCGTGCGGGCGGCCGTCACGGGGACGGTGTCAAAGCCGTCGACGCGGTAGCGCAGTTCGGTGTCGGCGACGGCCCGGGCACCCTTGTGGCGTACCCCTTTGATGCGGTACTCCCATGAACGGAAGGGGATGTCCGCCATGTTGTCGAACTCCGTGGCCTGCTGACTGCGCAGGGCGGTCGCGCCGGGGGCGAGTGCCTTGAGATAGCGGGTGCGGTCCCCGTCCACGACGGCGTCGCCCCGCTCGTCGAGGGTCTCCTGGATGGCGTCCACCGTGGGGTCCAGGGGCTTGTGGGCGGTCGTGCAGCCGGACGCCAGCAGCAGCACGGCGAGACCGAGCCCCGCCGTGCGCCGTGTCGATGCGCACCGTATGCGCCCCTGACCTGCCACCCTGCCGATCGTACGGAAAGGTCGGCGGAACGGTACGCCGGAGAGCGGAACCCCACGGTCGCCGGAAACCTCCGATCGGCCCCCCGGCATGTTCCCGGCCTGCCCCGGGCCGGCCCGGGGCGACCCCGCCACCCGGCCCGAAGAACGCCCTAGACCCTCGTCACCGCGTGGATCGGCATCATGCCCACCGGGTCGTAGCGCACCGCGGCCCCCGGGTAGGGGGCGTGGACGACCTGGCCGTTGCCCATGTACATCCCGACGTGGCTGGCGTCGCCGCGGTAGGTGACGATGTCTCCGGGCCGCGCCTCGGACAGCGGAATGCGGCGGCCTGCGTTCGCCTGCGCCTGCGAGGTGCGGGGCAGACCGACGCCGGCCTGGGCGTACGACCACTGCACCAGGCCCGAACAGTCGAATCCCGTCGGGCCGCTGGCACCCCACACATAGGGCCGGCCGACCGCGCTGCGGGCGGCGAGCGCGGCGGCCGCCGCATGACCCGAACCGGGTGCGAGGCCCGTCAGTTCCGGCACTGCGCCGTCGCGACCGGAGCGCGAGAGCCGGTCGAAATCGGCGCGCTCCTCGTCGGGCAGGGCGTTCAGCAGCCGGCGCGCCTCGGCGAGCTTGCGTTCGACGCTGCGCTTGTGCCGGGCCACGGCTGAGCGGCTGCGCTCCAGCTCGGCGAGGTCCAGGGCGGCCTCGGCCCGCTCCTGGCCCAGGTCACGCTGTTCGCGGCGCAGCTCGTCCAGGGCGGCCGACTGGCGTTCGCTGATGCGGTCCAGCACGGCGGCGCGTTCGAGATAGGTGTCCGGGTCGGCGGACAGCAGCAGCTCCAGTGCCGGGTCGACCCCGCCGGAGCGGTACTGGGCCCCGGCCACGGAGCCGAGCGCCTCGCGCATGCGGTTGATGCGCTCCTGGCCGCGGGCGACGCTCTCCTGGACGTATCCGACGCGCTCGCTCAGCCGATCGACTTTCTCGCCCGCCTTGTTGAAGCGTTCGGTGGCCTGTTCGGCCTCTTCGTAGAGGCGGTCGACCCGGGCTCGGGTGGCTTGTGCCGGCTCCTGGGGTTCGGCGCCCGCGGGCGCCGCCCCCAACGCCGCGGCCGCAGTGGCCGCCGCGGCGGACAGGACGGTGACCCGGGCACTCGATGTGAGACCGGTCTGTGAGGGTCGGCGGTGGGACACCACGTGCCGCGCTCCCTTCCGCACACTTCGCAGAACTCGAAGAACTGGGGATCTTGCGCGGCAGAGAGTATCCGTGCGAACACGGGGCGGCCAACGACCGCTGGGGGCGCACACAGTGACGCCCCGCCAGAGACCACAGGTCACCGGCGGGGCGCAGCGTCAGCGAGTTATGACGGATTTCCCCCATTCGGGCGGGTGAGAGAGCCCGCCCGAACGATCCATCAAGGGTCGCAGAGGGTCAGACGCGCACACCGAACATGTACGGCATGTTGTTGATCGACTCGTAGCGCACGCTGGCACCCGGCTTGGGCGCGTGCAGCACCTGGCCGTTGCCGGCGTAGAAGCCGACGTGGTGCAGGTCGCCGTAGAAGAAGACCAGGTCGCCCTGCTGGAGCTGGCTCTGCGAGGAGATGCGCGTACCGATGCTGGCCTGGGACTGCGAGGTGCGGGGTATGGAGACACCGGCCTGCGCGTAGGCCCAGGAGGTGAGGCCGGAGCAGTCGAAGGAGCTCGGGCCGGAGGCGCCGTAGACGTACGGCGAGCCGATCTTGGACTGGGCGGCCGAGAACGCGGCGGCGGCACGCTGCGATGCGGGGACGGCGTTGCCCAGGTCGGCGCGCGAGCTGGCGCGGGTGGCGCGGGACTCGTCCTCTGCCAGCGCGGCGCGCTCGGCGGCGGTGAGGGTGTTGAGCAGCTTCTGCGCGGCGGCGAGCTTGCCCTGGACTTCCTTCTTCTTCTTGCCGAGTTCCTCGCGGGTCTCGGCCAGGTCCTTCAGCTTGCTCTGGGCCTCCTGGCGCTGCTGCGCGAGCGTGCGCTGCTTGGCCTGGATGTCCCGGATCGCGTCGGTCTGCTTGGCACCGAGCTGGTCCAGCGCGGACGCCTTCTCCAGGTAGGTGTCCGGGTCGCCGGAGAGGAAGAGCTGGACCGAAGGGTCGATGCCGCCGGAGCGGTACTGGGCGCTCGCAACCGAACCGATGCTGTCGCGCAGGGTGTTGAGCTCTTCCTGACCGCGCGCCACCTTGTCCTGGAGCGCGTCGATCTGCTCGTCGAGCTTCTCCTGCTTCTCCTTGGCCCCGTTGTACTGCTCGGTGGCGTGCTCCGCCTCTTCGTACAGCTTGTCGACCTTCTCCTTGACCTCGCTCTTGCTCGGCTTGGGCTCGGCCTGGGCGGTCTGGGAGGTCAGAGCGACAGCGGCTGCGGCGGTCGCGGTGAGCACGGTCACACGGGTGCGGCTCGGCTGCTTGGGACGACGGTGGGACGCCACGAAGGCGAGCTCCTTCTTCCTCAGCCGCCTACCGGGCTGTGGGGGGTTTAGTCCCCGGCGTCCGTACGTCGGGACCCTGGAGAAAAGGGGCGAACTGTACGAACTCGGCGGTTCCTTCGCTGTCGTCCCGGATGGACGATCAACCGCGCGAAGGTTCGAGGCCCGACCCTAGTGACCTTCTCGTGATCAGTTCAAATCCTCATAGGAAAAATCTGACCCGCCGCGCGCATTCTTTACTCACATCACACGCGTAGTAATGGCTACTTGACACACCGTCCCAGCCGCGGTGGAGCAATTCAGGCATTTGCCGCGCGAGTTACGACAGCCGCGAAAGCCGCTTCAGCAACAAGGCGGACGTGACCGGGCGGGCGCCCGCCTTCGCGACCCCGTCGGCCACCTCGCGGTCGGTCGACACGACCACCACAGGCCGGCCAGGAGGCTCGGCGCGCACCAGCTGGCGGATCAGCTCGTCCGCGGTGACCCCCGGCTTGGAGAAGAGCACCCGCACCCCGCGCGGCGGTGCCAGCAGCACCGGGGCGGCCAGTTCGGCGCCGTCGAAGACGCAGGTGACCTCGGCGCCGGTCTGTGCGGCGAGCACCGAGAGCCCGCCGAGCAGTCGCAGCCGCTGCTTCTCCAGCGGCATCGTGGGATAGCCGGTCTTGGTGACGTTGTAGCCGTCCACGACGACATGCGCCTGGGGCAGCGCGAGCAGCTGGTCCAGCAGCGCGGGGTCAGTCTCCGAAAGGGCGCGCGCCGCGATGTCCTTGGGCGACATGCGCCCCGGCTCCACGGCGTCCACCGTGTCCGCGGGATGGATTCCGGCGGGCGGCAGCGCCAGCTCGCGACGCAGTCCCTGGGCGGCGTCCAGCACGGTGTCCAGCAGCAGCCGCAGCCGCATGTCCTCGATCGAACGCCCCTCGCGGGCGGCCCGCCGCCCGGCCTCCACCGCGGCCTCGGCCTCGGCCAGCCGGGCCTTGAGCCGGCGGCTCTCGCTCTCCGCCGCCGACACCTGGGCCGCGGCCTGCGCCCTGATGGAGTCGATCTCGGCGACCGTACGGCGCAGGGCGGCCTCACCGCGCTTCACATCGGCCTGCGCGCTGCGCAGCTTGCGCCCCAGGGACTCGCTCTCCTTGCGGGCGTCGTCCAGCTCGGCGCGCAGCCGCTCGGTCTCGGTCCTGATCTGGCCGCGGGCCTCGGCCAGCTCCGCACGCAGCCGCTCCAGCTCGCGCCGGCCGGCCTCGTCGGCACGCTCGGCGTCCGCGCGCTGGACCTCCTCACCGGCGGCGCCGACGAGTTTCACCCATCCGGCGGGGCGCAGCACATACGCGGCCGCCGCCACATCGACCGGATCGGCGGCGGCGGGCGGCGCGCCCACCGACAGGGCCTTGGCGAGCTCGGGCTGCGCCTTGCCCACCCGCTCACCGATGCGCTGACGGAAGAGAGTGTCGCTCTCCAGCGCGGCGGCCATCGCGTTGCCGGCGAACTTGGCCCGCCGAGTAGGGGTGAAACGGGCATACTGCCGTAGTTGAGGCGGCAGTTCGGCGACGGTCAGGCCGCCGAACGCGTCCGAGACCAGCGCGACGACCCGGCGCCGTACGCCTTCGGGCAGCGGGCGATCGAGCGCCTCGGCGGCGTCACCGGCCGCACCGGCCGGCTCCCCGCCACTCGCGGGCTGCTCCACGATCCGTCACCCCTACCACCTTGCGGGCCGCTCTCCCTCAGGAAGCGGCGCCCGGCCTGTCCACCAGTTCGATCTGATCCACCGCGTTGCACCAGCGGCAGCGGACCGATTCGATGGTCTCACTGACCACCTCGCGCTCCTCGACCGTCGGCTCCCCGGCGAGGTCCAAATGGACGTACTCGACGACCTTGGACGAGCGGGTGACGTCGAAGCGGGTGAGGTTGCCGCAGAGTGTGCAGCGCCACCTGGTCTCAGCGGTAGGCCAGGGAACCGTCGTCATCGTGCCGTCCTCTTCCGTCGTGCGGGTCCTTTGCCGCGGTGCGCCGTCGAACTGCGGATGTACCGCAACCCTACGGCCTCGCAGGTACCCGCGGTCACGGCGAGGCACTCTGTACCCTTCGGTCCCGCTACGCCATGCTCTGTCCATGATCAGTCGGTGGGGCACGGCGAAGGGCGCGGTACGCGGGGTGGCGGCGGGGCCGCCCGTCACCTACGGGCTGATCGCACTCTGCTTCGCGATCTTCGTCATCAGCCCGGTCTCGGGCCTCAACCCGGCGCACGGCCTCGGCGACGCTCTCCTCGCGGCGCAGTCCGACTACTTCGAACGCTGGGGCGTGATCCCGGCGCAGCTGCTGACCGGCTCGCCCCGCGCGCTGCTGACCCCTCTCACCGCCCTGTTCATCCACGGCAGTTGGCTGCACCTGCTGGGGAACATGCTGTTCCTCTACGTTTTCGGCGCGATGGCCGAGGAACGCCTGGGGCGCGCGGAGTTCGCCCTGTTCTACCTGGGCGCCGGCTACGTGGCACTCCTGGCGTACGCGTTGGCCAACCCGGAGTCCCGGCAGACGCTGGTGGGCGCCTCGGGGGCGATCTCCGCGGTGCTCGGCGCGTTCCTGTACCTGTTCCCGAAGGCGCGGGTGACGAGCCTGTTCCCGTTCCTCTTCTTCCTGCCGCTGCGGTTCCCCGCCTGGGTGGTGCTGATCTTCTGGTTCGTCCTGCAGTGGCTGGCGGCCCGGAACGCGGGCAGCGGTCCGGGGGTGGCGTACCTGGCGCACCTGGCGGGGTTCTCCGCCGGGTTCCTCTACGCGTGGGCCCGGTTCGGGCGTGGGACTAGAGTGAAGTCATCTGCAGCGGCCACCGAGGGAGAAAGCAAGCCGTGATCACCGCGATCGTGCTCATCAAGACCAGCGTGGACCGCATCCCCGAGATCGCCGAGTCGATCGCGGCACTGGACAGCGTCAGCGAGGTCTTCTCCGTGACCGGCACCTACGACCTGATCGCCATGGTGCGCGTGGCCAGGCACGACGACCTGGCGGATGTGATCCCCGGGCGCATCAGCAAGATCCAGGGTGTCGAGGCGACGGACACGCACGTGGCGTTCCGTACGTACTCGCAGCACGATCTGGAGGCCGCGTTCGCGATCGGCCTGGAGTCGTAGCCCTCCGCGCCGCGTGACAACGGGCGCCCCCCGGCCGAGCGCAGAACCCGGCCCGGGGCGACGCCGGCGGGGCGGCGCCCCGTCTCAGACCGCCGGGACGCAGCGGCCGTCCTCCGTGTGGTACGTCCACTTCGCGCCCTCGCGCACCAGTTCCCGCACCGCCGCCACGAAGCGCTCCACGTGCTCGTCCGGCGTGCCCGCGCCGAAGCTGACGCGGATCGCGTTCAGCGACTTCTCGCCCGGCTCCGCCTCCGGCGCACCGCACTCGCCGACGTCCTGCGGGTCGCTGCCGAGCAGCGTGCGCACCAGCGGGTGCGCACAGAACAGGCCGTCCCGGACGCCGATGCCGTACTCCGCCGACAGCGCCGCCGCGAAGTGCGAGCTGTTCCAGCCCTCGACGACGAACGAGATGACGCCGACGCGCGGGGAGTCGTCGCCGAACAGCGACAGCACGCGGACCTCCGGCACCTCCGCCAGGCCTTCGCGCACCTTCGCGATCAGGTGCTGCTCACGGGCGACCAGCGCGTCGAACCCCGCCTCGCCGAGCGCCTTGCACGCGGAGGCGATCGAGTAGACGCCGATCACGTTCGGCGAACCGGCCTCGTGGCGGGCGGCCGTCGTGTGCCACTCGACGTCCACTCCCCCGTCCGCACGCCGGGTCACCTTGCGCGACGCGCCGCCGCCCGCCAGGTACGGCTCCGCGTCCTGGAGCCAGTCCGCCCGGCCGGCGAGCACGCCGGAACCGAAGGGCGCGTACAGCTTGTGCCCCGAGAAGGCGACCCAGTCGACGTCCAACTCCCGTACGGATACCGGGTGATGGGGCGCGAGCTGGGCCGCGTCCAGCACGATCCGGGCACCGTGCGCATGGGCCGCGGCCGCCAGTTCGCGCACGGGCCACACCTCACCGGTCACATTGGACGCACCGGTCACGCACACCAGCGCCGGCCCGATGGGGTCTCCCCAGCTCGAAGAGCCAGGGGAAGGGTCACGGTGGGCGAGCGCCTGCTCCAGCGTCCGTACGGCCTCTTCGGGTGTGCGCGGCGCGTTGAGGTAGGTGACCCGGGCGTCGCTCCAGGGCAGCAGGGAGGCGTGGTGCTCGGTCTCGAAGACGAACACCTCGCAGTCCGCGGGCAGGACGGCTGCCAGCAGGTTCAGCGAGTCGGTCGTGGAGCGGGTGAAGACGACCTGGTCGCCGTCCCGGCAGTCGAGGAATTCGTGCACGGTCGCCCGGCTGTTCTCGAACAGGTCGGTGGACAGCTGGGACAGGTACCCGGCGCCCCGGTGCACGCTGCCGTAGTAGGGCGCGTACGCGGCGACGTCGTCCCACACGCGCTGCAGCGCGGGCGCGCTCGCCGCGTAGTCGAGGGCGGCGTACGTGACCTCGCCGCCGGTCACGAGCGGGACGGTGACGTCACGGCCGAGGACCGGCAGCGGCGCGTCGCAGCAGGGGTCCGAGTCGGAGGCGGACACGACGGCGGAGGCGGGGGTGGCGGAGGCGGCAGGGCGTGCGGACATGGCGGTATCTCCCGGCAGGAAAAGGCGAATCGGCTTCGACAGGACCCGTGACGGCACGACGGCGTACGACGCCGCACGACGGCCCACGGGGAAAGACCTCGACACGCGGACATCCCCGCGCGGAGGGTGAAGAAGGGGCGGAAACGCCCTATCGCATTCGCTTGCTCACGAGACAGCTCCTTGAGGACCAGGACCCCAGAGCTTCAAAGGGGTCCGCGCTTGCCACAGACCTCGCTGCCTGCGGCCTGGTCTTCACCCGGGGCACCCCGCCACGGACGGAGGGTTGCCGGACAGCGGGCCGGGGCCGTAATCGCTGTCACTCATGACCTTGCGGAGCATCCTGCCATATGTCTCGCATGACGCAAGGGCGCGGTCCACCATCCGGACCGCGCCCCTTGCCGGACGTCAGGAATTGCTCGCCCTCACCCAGCGCTCCAGCGCCGCCCGGGCCGCGCCCGAGTCGATCGACTGCGCCGCCCGCGCCATCCCGGCCACCAGCTGTTCGTTCAGCGTGCCGTCCGTCGGCTCCAACGCGACCAGCGCGGCCGCCGAGTTGAGCAGGACGGCGTCCCGCACCGGGCCGGTCTCGCCGCCGAGCAGGCGGCGCGCCACGTCCGCGTTGTACGAGGCGTCCGCGCCGCGCAGGGCCTCAACGGGTACCAGGTCGATACCGACGTCGCGCGGGTCGAACGACTCCTCGCGCACCTCGCCGTCCCGCACCACCCACACACGTGACGTCGCGGTCGTCGTCAGCTCGTCCAGGCCGTCGTCGCCGCGGAAGACCAGCGCGGATGAGCCGCGTTCGGCCAGCACACCGGCGAGGATCGGCGCCATGCGGGCGTCGGCGACGCCCGTGGCCTGTGCCTTGACCCGCGCCGGGTTGGTCAGCGGGCCGAGGAAGTTGAACGTCGTCCGGATCCCCAGCTCCTTGCGCGCGGCCGCCACGTGCCGCAGCGCCGGGTGGAACTTCACCGCGAAGCAGAAGGTGATGCCCGCCTCCTCGGCGACCTCGGCCACCCGCTGCGGGGACAGATCCAGGTTGACGCCGAGCTTTTCCAGAACGTCCGAGGCACCGCTCTGCGAGGACGCTGCCCGGTTGCCGTGCTTGACCACCTTCGCGCCCGTGCCGGCGACGACGATCGCGGACATGGTGGAGATGTTGACCGTCTTCGCACCGTCGCCGCCGGTGCCGACGATGTCGACGCTCGGGCCAGGCACCTCGATCAGGTTGGCGTGCTCGTACATCGTCCGGACGAGACCGGAGATCTCCTCGACCGTCTCGCCCTTGGCGCGCAGGGCCACCGCGAAGCCGGCGATCTGCGCGTCGGTCGCCTCGCCGCTGAGGATGCGGTCCATCGCCCACGCGGTGGCCTCCGCGCTCTGGTCCCGGTTGTCCAGGAGGGCGTTCAGCACACTCGGCCAGGAGAGGGCCGCCACGCTGTCGCCGCCTGCCGGGGTCACAACGTTCATGGTCCGCTCCTGGGTCCACAGCCGATTAGGGATGGGTCCCACCCTATCCAGCCCCAGGGCACAGCGAGGGGCCCCGTCCATCGAGTGGACGGGGCCCCGCTGTGGCGACGTACCGGTCAGGAGATCAGTGGTGGCCGTGGCCGCTGGTGATCTCCTTGTACTCGTCGGTGGTGGGCTTGGCGACCTGGTTGTCGCCGCCGAAGTAGCCCTTGCTGAGCCTGACGCGCAGCTTCTGCATCCGGCCGATCTTGCGGCGCACACCGTGCTCGTCGACCGTCGGGCCGAGCTCCGCGGGCTGGTACTGCTCGTGCGCGGTCAGCTTGTACCGGTCGGCCTGCGACAGCGGCTCGTGGATCTCGACGAACTCGCCGTGCGGCAGGCGCTTGATGATGCCGGACTCACGCCCGTGCAGCACCTTCTCCTTGTCGCGCCGCTGCAGACCCAGGCAGATCCGCTTGGTGATGACGAAAGCGAGAACCGGTCCGACGAAGTACGTGATCCGTACGAACCAGGTGATCGCGTTGATCGACAGGTTGAAGTGCGTCGCGAAGATGTCGTTTCCGCCACCGAGCAGCATGATCACGTAGCCGGTGACCCAGGCGACGCCCAGGGCGGTACGGGTCGGCGCGTTGCGCGGGCGGTCCAGGATGTGGTGCTCGCGCTTGTCGCCGGTGATCCAGGACTCGATGAACGGGTAGACGGCGATCGCCCCGAGGACCAGACCGAAGAGCACCAGCGGGATGAACACGCCCAGGACGAGCGTGTGACCCCACAGGTTGATCTCCCAGCCCGGCATCACACGGATCAGACCCTCGGCGAAGCCCATGTACCAGTCGGGCTGGGCGCCGGTGGACACCTGGTCCGGGCGGTACGGGCCGAGCGCCCACACCGGGTTGATCGTGAACAGGCCGGCGATGATCGCGATGACACCGAAGACCAGGAAGAAGAAGCCTCCGGCCTTGGCCATGTACACCGGCAGCAGCGGCATGCCGACGACGTTCTTGTTCGTGCGGCCGGGGCCCGCGAACTGCGTGTGCTTGTGGTAGAAGACCAGGATCAGGTGCGCCACCACGAGGCCGAGCATGATGCCCGGCAGCAGCAGGATGTGGATCGAGTAGAACCGCGCCACCATGTCGTGGCCGGGGAACTCGCCACCGAACAGGAACATCGAGAGGTACGTGCCGACGATCGGCGTGGACAGGATCGCGCCCTGCGTGAAGCGGACACCGGTGCCGGAGAGCAGGTCGTCGGGCAGCGAGTAACCGGTGAAGCCGGTGAACATGCCGAGGACGAACAGCAGGAAGCCGAACAGCCAGTTGATCTCACGCGGCTTGCGGAACGCGCCGGTGAAGAACACGCGCATCATGTGCACGAACATCGCGGCGAGGAAGATCAGCGCGGCCCAGTGGTGGATCTGCCGGATGAGCAGACCACCACGGACGTCGAAGCTGATGTGCAGCGTCGAGGCGTACGCCTCGGTCATGCGGATGCCCTGCATCGGCACGTACGAGCCGTGGTACTCGATCTCGTTCATGCTCGGGTGGAAGAACAGCGTCAGGTACACACCCGTGAGGATGATGATGATGAAGCTGTAGAGGGCGATCTCACCCAGCATGAAGGACCAGTGGTCCGGGAAGATCTTCCGCATGTTGGCCTTGGCCAGGGAGTAGATCCCCAGCCGGCCGTCCGCCCAGTCGGCCACCCGCTCGCCGGCGGGCGCCTTCTTCTGCGTATCCGTCTGTGTACTCATCCGCGCTCCCAGAAGGCAGGACCGACAGGCTCTTCGAAGTCGCCGAGCGCCTCGAGGTTGCCCTCGGCGTTCACACCGATCCGCAGCTGCGGAAGAGGGTGACCGGCCGGACCGAAGATGACGCGGGCGCCGTCGGAGAGGTCGAAGGTGGACTGGTGGCACGGGCAGAGGACGTGGTGCGTCTGCTGCTCGTACAGGCTGATCGGGCAGCCGACGTGGGTGCAGATCTTCGAGTAGGCGACGATGCCGTCGTGCGACCACTCGAGCTGGCGCTTGTCCTTGATGTCCTCCGGCTGGATACGGACGATCATCAGGGCGGCCTTGGCGATCTCGGTGTTGAACTCGTGGTCGCTCTCCTCCAGGCCCTCGGGCATGGCGAAGGTCAGCGACCCGACCGCGACGTCCTCGGGACGCAGCGGCTCGTTCGTGTTCATGTTGATGAGCGTCTTGCCCTTGGCCCACAGCGTGTGGCGGAGCTTGTCCTCGGGCAGCGGGCCGAGCTCGCGCAGCAGCACGACACCGGAGAGCGGCACCATGGCAAGCGCACCGAACATGGTGTTACGGATCAGCTTGCGACGGCCGATGGCGGACTCGCGCGCACCGTCCGCGAAGTCGGCCATGACCTTGGCCTTGACCTCGGGCGCGGCCTCGATCGCGTGCCGGTCGTCGGCGACCTCGACGTCGGACATCAGGGTGCGCGCCCAGTGGACGGCGCCGGCGCCGATGCAGAAGAGCGCGAGACCGAGGGTCACACCCAGCGAGAAGTTGAGCGCGCTGATGTGACCGAGCGGCCAGATGTAGACGATCTTCTCGACGTCGAAGATCACGAACGAGGCGATGAAGCCGATCGTGGCGAGCATCGACAGCGTGAACAGGAGGGCGACGGTGCGCTCGGAGCGCTTGGCCGCACGCTCGTCGATGTCCTGGACACGCGGCTTGTGGGCCGGCAGTCCGGGATCGGCGAGCGGGTCCTCGTCACGATGTGCGACAGCGGTGCCGCCACCGTGAGCCGCGCCGTGCGTGGCGCCCTGCTCTACGGGCAGGTTCTCTTCTGAATTCTCTTGGCTACTCATGACTTCTTGGCCTTAGCGGTGTGGGCCGCAACCCAGACGGCAACAGCGATCAGCGAACCCAGGCCGAAGATCCAGCCGAAGAGACCCTCGCTCACGGGGCCGAGGCCACCGAGGGCGAAACCGCCCGGAGTCGGGGTGTCTTCACCGTTCACGGCGTTGACGTACGCGATGATGTCCCGCTTCTGCTGCTGGGGCATCGTGGAGTCGGGGAAGGACGGCATGTTCTGCGGACCGGTCTGCATGGCCTCGTAGAGATGCTTCGCGCTGACGCCTTCGAGGCTCGGGGCGTACTTGCCGTCGGTCAGGGCGCCGCCCTCACCGGTGAAGTTGTGACACTGGGCGCAGTTGGTGCGGAACAGCTCGCCACCCTTGGCGATGTTCGCGCCCTCGGCGCTGTAGTCCTTCTCGGTCGGCGTGATCGGGCCGGCACCCAGGGAGGCGACGTACGCCGCGAGCTGGTCGATCTGGGCCTGCGAGTAGATGACCGGCTTCTCGGGCACCTGCGCGCCGGGCTGCTGGGCGGGCATACGCCCCGTGCCGACCTGGAAGTCGACGGCGGCGGAGCCGACACCGACCAGGGGCGGGCCGTCGGAGGTGCCCTGACCGCCGGTTCCGTGGCAGCTGGCGCAGCCGACGGTGTAGAGCTTCTGGCCCTCCTTGATGGCAAGGGACTGGGCGGTTTCATCGGCCTGCGCCTTGTCCGCGGGTGCGAACGCGGCGTACAGCCCCCCAGTGGCCGCCAGCGCGAGGAGTAGGACGACGACCGCCGCCAGCGGATGGCGTCGTCGTGCGGAGAGCTTTTTCACGGATTACCCCGGTGTCAGGATCTTCTGCGTCGATGCTTCTGGACTATGTCTGCTTCAGGCGGCGCCCGCTCGGGGGCGTGCCGCCCGCGCCGATTACTTGATCATGTAGATCGTGGCGAAGAGGCCGATCCAGACGACATCGACGAAGTGCCAGTAGTAGGACACGACGATGGCGGCGGTTGCCTGCTCGTGGGTGAATCTCCTGGCCGCGTACGTCCTGCCGAGAACCAGCAGGAAGGCGATGAGACCGCCTGTCACGTGCAGACCGTGGAAGCCGGTGGTCAGGTAGAACACGGAGCCGTACGGGTCGGACGAGAGGGAGAGCCCCTCGTGCTTGACCAGCTCGGTGTACTCGAAGACCTGGCCGCCGATGAAGATCGCACCCATCACGAAGGTGAGCACGAACCAGGCACGCAGCTTCTTCACGTCGCCGCGCTCGGCGGCGAAGACGCCGAGCTGGCACGTGAGGGAGGAGAGCACCAGGATCGTGGTGTTCGTCGCCGAGAACGGGAAGTTCAGGGCATCGGCTTTCTCTGCCCAGAACTCGGCACCCGTCACCGATCGCAGGGTGAAGTACATCGCGAAGAGGGCCGCGAAGAACATCAGCTCGGAACTCAGCCAGATGATGGTTCCGACGCTGGTGAGGTTCGGCCGATTGACCGACGGGTGCGCGTGCCCGGTTTCTACTGTCGTTGCTGTCGCCACGACCGACATTATGTCGGTCGCTTATCCCGCCCTCACTCCCGGGGGTGCCGTTCGGTGTGTCAGTGGCCGTTGTCCAGCCCGAACGGCCCATCGAAGCCCTGTCCGAAGCGCTGTTGACAGCCAGTCGGGAGGAGTAGCATCCGCGCCACAAGCTCTGTTCGTACGAGGCGGAGGAACCATGCAGTCGAGCGCCACGGTCCTGGTCTACAGCGACGATGCCAATACCCGCGAGCAGGTCAGGTTGGCAACGGGTCGCAGGCCGGCCGCCGACGTGCCGCCGGTGCGGTTCGTGGAGTGCGCGACGCTGCCCGCCGTGCTGAAGGCGCTCGACGAGGGCGGCATCGACGTGTGCGTGCTGGACGGCGAGACCGTTCCGGCGGGCGGCATGGGCGTGTGCCGGCAGATCAAGGACGAGATCTTCGACTGCCCGCCCGTGCTGCTGCTCATCGGCCGACCGCAGGACGCCTGGCTGGCCACCTGGAGCCGTGCGGAGGCGGCGGTGACCCTCCCGGTCGACCCGGTGGGGTTCGCCGAGGCCCTGGCCTCCTTGCTGCGCACCAGGCTCTCCCACCACGCCGCCTGAGCGGGCGGTCGCCGCGGGAGCGTCCGGCCCGAGGCGAGTGAGCCGAAGGGGCGCGGCGGTGTCGAAAGGGAGTGGGGGCACTCCCCCTACGCCCTGCGGGCGTGGTGGAACCCCCACCCAGCGGTAGCTGGGGGAGCGCGGAGGTCCCGAGGAACGTGGGGGTACCCCCGGACGAGATCTGGGGGAGGACCGAGCACGATCGTCCGTCGACGCCGTCTCAGGCGCCCCGGAGGCCAACCGGGCCCCGTATCTAAACGGCGGGCCGCAGGCGGGCGGCGATGGCGGAGGCGCCGGTCTCCTGGGGCGTGCCACCGGTCAGGGCACTGCCCTCGCGCCACTCGTCCCAGGACAGGTTCCAGTCGCCGAAGCCGTTCCCGAACGTGTCCATCATGTCGCCGTAGCTGTTGACGACCTTGACGATGTCGCCCGGCTGGACGGTCTTGAAGAACCACGCGGCGTTGTCCGTGGACATCCCGGTGCAGCCGTGGCTGACGTTCGCGGCGCCCTGTGATCCGACGGACCAGGGCGCCGCGTGGACGTACTCGCCGCTCCAGGTGACGCGGGTCGCCCAGTAGACCGGCAGGTCGTACGCCTCCGAGCTGCCCTCGGCGATCCCGATGGTGGTGCTGCGCATCCGGACGAACGGCTCCTTGCCGAGCACGACCTTGATGCCGTTGCGCGTGTCGAAGCCGGGCTTTCCGGTGGTGACCGGAATGGTGTTGATCACGTCTCCGTTGCGCATGACGACCATCGAGTGCGCGGCGGCGTCGGTGATGGCCTCCACACGGTCGCCGATGGTGAGCCTCAGGGCCTTGGACCGGCCGCCGTAGAGCTTGTTCGCGACCTTGACCCCAGCGAGGTTGCTGGTCGCGTTGACGGCCGTCCCCGCGGGCCAGTACTCCATCGGGCGGTAGTGGAGCGTTTTGTCGTCCACCCAGTACCAGGAGCCCTCCACAGCGGGCCTGGAGTCGACCTTCAGCGCGCGTTCCACGACACGCCTGGCCTTCTTGTCCTTGACGGCCATGCTGAGCTTGGCCGTGACCGGCTGGCCCACGCCGTACGTGCCTGGCTCCGGGCCGAACTCGGCGGTCAGAAAGCGCTTGGCGGGTGCGGTCTGGAACGTGACCACACGGACTCCGGGCGAGCCGTCCTCGTTCTCCGTGGAGACGCGCATCGTGTAGCGGGCGCCGGCCGCGAGGGGCGCGGTGGAGCGCCAGCGCAGGCCGTCCGCGGAGAGTTCACCGGCGAGGTAGTGCCCCGCGTCATCTATGACGGTGACATCCGTGATGCGGCCGGCCTCGCGCTTGGTGGTGACCTCGAGCGGCTTGTCGGGGTCGACCTTGCCGCGGCCGTCCTCGGCGTTGAAGCTGACCTGCCGGGCGGCGTCGTAGGGCTGGGCGGCGAGGGGGTGACCGTCGGGTTCGCCGCACGCGGTCGCGACCACGCCAAGGGCAAGGACCACCAGAGTGCAGCTGAAAACGGTTCGGAAGTGCGGCGTGTGGTTCATGAGCACACGCTATGAACGCTTGTCAGCAGCGGCGCGCTGAATGACTCCAAAAGAGGGGCCCGGATCCACCTTCTTGGAGTGAAGGGGATCCGGGCCCGACAGGTGGTGCGTCACGCGGTGTTACTGGTTCTGGCTCTCACCGCGGTAGTACTCGAACACCCAGCCGAAGATGCCGATGAGGATCAGCGGCAGCGAGAAGTACAGCAGCCACCAGCCGATCGCGACACCGAGGAAGGCGAGCGCACCGCCGATCCCCAGCGAGAGCGGCTGCCAGCTGTGCGGGGAGAAGAAGCCCACCTCGCCGGCCTCGTCGGCCACATCGGCTTCCTTGTTGTCCTGGGCCATGGCGTCCACCCGCCTGGCCGTGAAGGCCAGGTAGTAGCCGATCATGACGCTCAGGCCGAAGGCCAGGAAGAGCGCGGTGGTACCGGCCGGCTCCTTCGACCACACGCCGTACAGGACGGCCATGGCCAGGATGAAGACGCCCAGCCACAGGAACATCTTGCCCTGGATCTTCACTTGCTCTCCTCCTTGCCACCGGCCGTCACGCCGGCCGGGATGCCGCCGTGCTCGAGCTGGTCGAGAGCCGCGATCTCCGGGTGGTGCAGGTCGAACGCGGGAGATTCACTGCGGATGCGGGGCAGGGTGAGGAAGTTGTGCCGCGGCGGCGGGCAGGACGTGGCCCACTCCAGCGAACGGCCGTAGCCCCAGGGGTCGTCGACCTCGATCTTCTTGCCGTACTTCGCCGTCTTCCAGACGTTGTACATGAAGGGAAGGATCGAGAGACCGAGCAGGAACGAGGCGATCGTGGAGATCGTGTTCAGCGCGGTGAAGCCGTCGGCCGCGAGGTAGTCCGCGTAGCGGCGCGGCATGCCCTCGGCACCGAGCCAGTGCTGCACCAGGAACGTGCCGTGGAAGCCGATGAACAGCGTCCAGAACGTCATCTTGCCGAGCCGCTCGTCCAGCATCTTGCCCGTGAACTTCGGCCACCAGAAGTGGAAGCCGGCGAACATCGCGAAGACCACGGTGCCGAAGACGACGTAGTGGAAGTGCGCGACGACGAAGTACGAGTCGGACACGTGGAAGTCCATCGGCGGCGAGGCCAGGATGACGCCGGTCAGACCGCCGAAGGTGAAGGTGACCAGGAAGCCGATCGTCCAGAGCATCGGTGTCTCGAAGGACAGTGAGCCCTTCCACATCGTGCCGATCCAGTTGAAGAACTTCACACCGGTCGGTACCGCGATGAGGAACGTCATGAAGGAGAAGAACGGCAACAGCACGCCGCCTGTGACGTACATGTGGTGCGCCCACACCGTCACGGACAGACCGGCGATCGCGATGGTCGCGCCCACCAGACCGATGTAACCGAACATCGGCTTGCGGGAGAAGACCGGAATGATCTCCGAGACGATGCCGAAGAACGGCAGGGCGATGATGTACACCTCTGGATGGCCGAAGAACCAGAACAGGTGCTGCCACAGCAACGCGCCGCCGTTGGAGGCGTCGAAGATGTGCGACCCGAACTTGCGGTCCGCCTCCAGGGCGAACAGCGCGGCGGCCAGGACCGGGAAGGCCAGCAGGACCAGCACACCGGTCAGCAGCACGTTCCAGGTGAAGATCGGCATCCGGAACATCGTCATGCCAGGGGCGCGCATGCAGATGATCGTGGTGATGAAGTTGACCGAACCGAGGATCGTGCCGAAGCCGGAGAAGGCCAGACCCATGATCCACATGTCGGCGCCGACACCCGGGGAGCGGACGGCGTCCGACAGCGGGGAGTAGGCGAACCAGCCGAAGTCGGCCGCACCCTGAGGGGTGAGGAAGCCGGCGACCGCGATCAGCGAGCCGAAGAGGTACAGCCAGTACGCGAACATGTTCAGCCGCGGGAACGCCACGTCGGGCGCGCCGATCTGCAGCGGCATGATCCAGTTCGCGAATCCGGCGAACAGCGGCGTCGCGAACATCAGCAGCATGATCGTGCCGTGCATCGTGAACGCCTGGTTGAACTGCTCGTTCGACATGATCTGCGTGCCGGGACGGGCCAGTTCGGCGCGCATGAAGAGCGCCATCAGGCCACCGATGCAGAAGAAGAAGAACGAGGTGACGAGGTAGAGCGTGCCGATCGTCTTGTGGTCGGTGGTCGTCAGCCACTTCACGACGACGTTGCCGGGCTGCTTGCGCCGCACCGGCAGCTCGTTCTCGTACGAGTCTTCATCTGCCGCGGCGGCACCCTGGGGTTCGTTGAGGATGCTCACAGTTGGTTCTTCTCCGCATTCCTGGCCGGGTCCGTCTGCTCAATGCCCGACGGGATGAAGCCGGTCTGCCCCTTCTCGGCAAGCTCCTTCAGGTGCTGCTGGTAGCGCTCCGGGGAGACGACCTTGACGTTGAAGAGCATCCGGGAGTGGTCGACGCCACACAGCTCGGCGCACTTGCCCAGGAAGGTGCCCTCCCTGTTGGGGGTCACCTCGAAGACGTTGGTGTGGCCGGGGATGACGTCCTGCTTGAACAGGAAGGGGACCACCCAGAAGGAGTGGATGACGTCGCGAGAGGTCAGGATGAACCGGACCTTCTCTCCCTTGGGCAGCCACAGCGTCGGGCCCGGGTTGCCGGTCTGCGGGTTCCGGGTGCCGGGGATGCCGGCGTCGTAGACGCCCTCGGCACCCTCGGGGAAGCTCTGCTGGTACTTGTCCGGAACGGCGTCGAGCTCCTTGGGGATCTCGGCTCCGGACCGGGCGTCGCCGTCGACGTTCTCGACGTAGTTGAAGCCCCAGCTCCACTGGTAGCCGACCACGTTGATGGTGTGGGCGGGCTTTTCCGAGAGGGTGAGGAGCTTCGTCTCGTCACGCGCGGTGAAGTAGAAGAGCACCGAAACGATGATGATCGGGACCACGGTGTACAGGGCCTCGATCGGCATGTTGTACCGGGTCTGCGGAGGAATCTCCACCTTGGTGCGGCTGCGCCGGTGGAAGAAGATGCTCCACAGGATCAGGCCCCACACCAGCACGCCCGTGGCGAGCGCTGCCGCCCACGAGCCCTGCCAGAGGGAGAGGATCCGCGGGGCCTCCTCCGTCACCGGGGTGGGCATGCCAAGCCGGGGGAAGTCCTCCCAGTTGTATGAGCAACCGGAGGCGGTAGCCAGGATCAGGCCCGCAGTCAGCACCTGCGGCAGCTTCCGCCGCATCGGGCGCCGAGACATGGGGGTACCGCCCCCGCCCGTCGGGCGGTGGGGGAGGTCGGAGCCGTTGGGACTCACGTAGCGCCTTCCCGAGAGTCTCGGCCCGCGCGGCCGGCTGCGGCCGTCTCGCTGGTCGGTCGCCGGCCCTGACGCGGGCAGGGGTTTGGATGTTTATGCGGACCAAACCCTACTGGACGCTATTTGGGGTCGCGCGGGGAGGGTGCCCAACGCGCCGTCCGACACCCCGAAGGGGTGCCGGACCTTCCCGGGGACCACCTCAAACCCCCGGAATTCAACGGTCCGGGGCCCATCTGACACCCCCTCGCCTGCACGGCGTTAGCGTGATGACGTGCCCTACTTCGATGCAGCATCCTCCGCTCCCCTGCACCCGGTCGCGCGTCAGGCCCTGCAGGCCTCGCTCGACGAGGGCTGGGCCGACCCGTCCCGGCTCTACCGCGAAGGGCGGCGGGCGAGGCTTCTGCTGGACGCCGCCCGGGAGGCGGCCGCGGAGGCCGTCGGCTGCCGTCCCGACGAGATCGTGTTCACTCCTTCGGGGACCCACGCGCTGCACTCCGCGATCTCCGGCGCGCTGGCCGCCCGTCGGCGTGTCGGCCGCCGTCTCGTCGTCTCCGCCGTCGAGCACTCCGCCGTGCTGCACTCGGCGTCCTTGTGGGAGTCGTCGGGCGGGTCGGTGACGGAGGTCGGGGTGGACCGGCTCGGATCGGTGACCGCCGACGACTTCGCCGGCGCCCTCGGGCCCGGGACGGCGCTGGCGTGCCTGCAGTCCGCCAACCACGAGGTGGGCACCGAGCAGCCGGTGGACGCGGTGGCCGCCGCCTGCCGGGAGGCGGGCGTGCCGCTGCTGGTGGACGCGGCGCAGTCGCTGCCCTGGGGGCCGGTGCGGGGCGACTGGTCCCTGCTGGCCGCGAGCGCGCACAAGTGGGGCGGCCCGGCCGGTGTCGGGCTGCTCGCGGTGCGCAAGGGTGTCCGTTTCGCCCCGCAAGGTCCCGCCGATGAGCGGGAGTCGGGGCGGGCGCCGGGCTTCGAGAACATCCCGGCGATCGTGGCGGCTGCGGCGTCGCTGCGTGCGGTACGAGCGGAGGCGGCGGAGCAGGCCGCGACCCTGAGGGGCCTGGTGGACCTGATCCGCACGCGGGTGCCGGAGCTGGTGCCGGACGTCGAGGTGGTGGGCGACCCGGTGCGGCGGCTGCCCCACCTGGTGACGTTCTCGTGTCTCTATGTCGACGGCGAGACGGTGCTGCACGAGCTGGACCGGGCGGGGTACTCGGTGTCGTCCGGTTCGTCGTGCACGAGCAGCACGCTCACGCCGAGCCATGTGCTGCGGGCGATGGGGGTGCTGTCGGAGGGCAACGTCCGGGTCTCGCTGCCGCTCGGCACGTCACGGCAGGACGTCGACGGTTTCCTTCAGGTGCTGCCGCGGGTGGTGGCTCAGGTGCGGGAGCGCCTCGGCGCGCCCGCCCCGGCGCCGGTGGAACCGTCCGACAGGGACGCGTCGCTCGTCGTGGACGCTCTGGGCAGGAGGTGCCCGATCCCGGTCATCGAACTGGCGAAGGTGATCGGCGACGTACCGGTCGGTGCGACGGTGACGGTGCTCTCGGACGACGGGGCGGCCCGCCTGGACATCCCGGCCTGGTGCGTGATGCGGGGACAGGAGTACGTGGGGGAACAGGAGGCGGAGCGAGGGGTGGCGTACGTGGTGCGGCGGCTGGTGTAGGGCTCCGGCACATCGGGGCCCCGGCCGGATCCGCCGGACAGCCCCCGGGGACCCCGCCGGCCCGGCGGGGTCCCCCTGAGCGCGTCAGGCCAGGTGGGCGTGGACCTCGGATGCCGCTTCATGGCCGTACGCCTTGGTGAAGCGCTCCATGAAGTGCGCCCGCCGCAGGGTGTACTCCTGCGTGCCCAGCGTCTCGATCACCAGCGTGGCCAGCATGCAGCCCACCTGTGCCGCCCGCTCATGGCCCACGCCCCACGACAGGCCCGACAGGAAGCCCGCGCGGAACGCGTCGCCCACGCCCGTCGGGTCGACCTTGGCGTCCTCCTCCGGGCAGCCGACCTCGATCGTCTCCCCTCCCGCCGCCTCGATCCGGACGCCCCGCGAGCCGAGCGTGGTGACGCGGTGGCCGACCCTGGACAGGATCTCCCCGTCGGTCCAGCCGGTCTTGGACTCGATGAGGCCCTTCTCGTACTCGTTCGAGAACAGGTACGCGGCGCCGTCCAGCAGTATCCGGATCTCGTCGCCGTCCATGCGCGCGATCTGCTGCGAGAAGTCCGCGGCGAACGGGATGGCTCGTGAACGGCACTCCTCGGTGTGACGCAGCATCGCCTCGGGGTCGTCAGCGCCGATCAGGACGAGGTCCAGGCCGTCGACCCGGTCGGCCACGGACTTCAGCTCGATCTGGCGGGCCTCGCTCATCGCGCCGGTGTAGAAGGAGCCGATCTGGTTGTGGTCGGCGTCGGTGGTGCACACGAAGCGGGCGGTGTGCAGGACCTCGGAGATACGGACCGACGCGGTGTCCACACCGTGGCGGTCGAGCCAGGCGCGGTACTCGTCGAAGTCCGAGCCGGCCGCGCCGACGAGGATCGGCCCGGTGCCCAGCTGGCCCATGCCGAAGCAGATGTTGGCCCCGACACCGCCCCTGCGCACATCGAGATTGTCGACGAGGAAGGACAGGGAGACCGTGTGCAGCTGGTCCGCGACCAACTGGTCGGCGAAGCGGCCGGGGAAGGTCATGAGGTGGTCGGTGGCGATGGAGCCGGTGACTGCGATACGCACGGTGAGGCGCTCCTGGGGCGGGTTGGCAGTGACAGTCCACGCTACCGGGTTCCGCGCCCCCTCCACGTGCGGAAACTACCCGATAGTAGGGCTTTTTTCCGCCAGGTCCAGGTGCATACGGTGCCGCTATGACCAAGCACATCGCCGCGCGCGAGTCGCGGGAGTCCGAGATGAGTCTCGATCAGCTGCGCGGTGACTGCGCGCGCATGGCACCGCACTGGGTCGTACCGGCGGTGGCGGCGCCCGCGCCGGTGCACCACTCGCTCATCCACGGGGTCGTGGTGCCGCCCTCCTCGGCCCGGTTGCTGGACGCGATGTCCGACTACGGCGACTGAGCCGCTACGGCACCACGCGACGCGAGGGAACCATGCGCTCCCCCGCTCCGTCCCATCCGTGCCCTCCGCAGCAGGAGGCATGAGACAAGGAGCGATGCGGTGAGCAGCACGGACAAGACGCAACGTAGCCCGCTCCACCGGCGTTCCCCGCTCGTCGTCGCCTCGGTGGCGGCGGCGGTGCTGGTCGCCGGCGGAGGCGGGGCGTACGTGGCGACCAGCGGACCGGGCGGCGGCACGGACACGGCGTCCGACGCGAAGAGCGACGCCCGCGCGGGCGGGCCGGCTCCGCTGCTCTCCCTGGACGCGCCGGGGACCGCCGACGGGAGCACGGGCTCCATCGCTCCGGGCGAGCCCGATCCGAACGGGGGTGGCGGTCCGGTCTACCGCGCCGCGGGCGATATGCCCGAGGGACCCGAGCGGGCCGCCGTGTACCGGGCGGCCGGATCCGTGACGGAGGCCGAGGTGGCGCGGCTGGCGAAGGCGCTCGGTGTGACGGGTGCGCCCCGGCTGGCGGGTACGGCGTGGAAGGTCGGGGCGGACAAGGACGGCTCGGGCCCGTTGCTCCAGGTGAACAAGGACGCTCCGGGCACCTGGACCTTCGCCCGCTACGGCGCGGCGCCCCGCGGCGACGACTGCCCGAAGGGCAAGGGCTGCCCCGCCGATGGCTCGGTGGCGCCGGACGAGTCGGGGCCCGCGATCGACGAGGCGGCCGCGAAGAAGGCCGCGGCGCCGGTGCTGGCCGCGGTCGGCCAGGGCGACGCGAAGCTCGACGCCCGGCAGCTGATGGGCGCGGTACGCGTCGTGAACGCCGACCCGGTGGTGGGCGGCCTGCCCACGTACGGCTGGAGCACCGGCATCCAGGTCGGCGCGGACGGTGGTGTGGTCGGCGGGAGCGGGCAGCTGAAGAAGCCCGTGAAGTCCCACAGCTATCCGGTGATCTCCGCGGCCGAGGCGGTGGAAGCGCTGAACGAGTCCGGGCAGGGCGGCGGCCCGATCGGCATCGGTGGCTGTGCGACGCCCGTACCGCACAAGGACGGCCTGCGGGTGGGTGAGCCGCCCGCGGACGAGTCGCGGGAGGGCGAGCAGAAGCCCGCCGCGCCGTGCGAGCCGGCGGGCGACCGCCCCGCGCCGGAGCAGCTGACGATCGAGAAGGCCGTCTTCGGGCTTGCCGCGCAGTACGTGGACGGGCGGCAGGCGCTGGTGCCGTCGTGGCTGTTCCAGGTGGTGGCGAAGGGGCAGGCCGAGCCGTTCACGGTCACGCACACCGCGGTGGAGCCGGCGTATCTCACGTCGGCCGAGCCGCCGCACCAGGACGTCACGCCGACAGACCCGGGGAAGGTCCCCTCTCCGCCGGCCACCTCGTACAGCGTGGACGGCAGGACGCTGTCGGTGACCTTCTGGGGCGGGGTGTGCAGCGACTACGAGGCGAGGGCGACCGAGACCCCTGAGCAGGTGAAGGTCGAGATCGTCGAGCCGAATCCCGATCCCGATCGGGTGTGCATCGCCATGGCCAAGGAGCTGACCGAATCGGTGACGCTGGACTCGCCCCTGGACGGCCGCGAGGTCGTGGACGCGAGCACGGGCAAGGAACTGCCGCGCAAGGGGTGAGGGCGCTGAGGCCCCTGAGGCGCTGAGAGCGCTGAGACGCCGAAGGCGGCGGTCCCGGATGGGGCCGCCGCCTTTCGCCGCATCCAGACGAGAGGTCTCTAGCTGAACGAGTCGCCGCAGGCGCAGGAGCCCGTGGCGTTCGGGTTGTCGATGGTGAAGCCCTGCTTCTCGATGGTGTCGACGAAGTCGATCGACGCACCGCCCAGGTACGGCGCGCTCATGCGGTCGGTGACGACCTTGACGCCGCCGAAGTCCTTGACGACGTCGCCGTCGAGCGAGCGCTCGTCGAAGAACAGCTGGTACCGCAGGCCGGAGCAGCCGCCGGGCTGAACAGCGACACGCAGGGCCAGGTCGTCACGGCCTTCCTGGTCCAGCAGGGCCTTGACCTTGGCCGCGGCGGCGTCGGACAGGAGGATGCCGTCGCTCACGGTGGTGGTCTCGTCCGATACGGACATCTGCTTCTCTCCCGGGTAGTACGGAGACTGCTTGCCGACGGGTGCAACCGGCCGGATCCCGGATTCATTCCGGGCGAGCCCTAGTCTTTCCCTTTCATGCTCGCACACCGGCTCGACGCAAGGCACCGACCTGTGGACAGGGGGTGCGTCACATCGACGCTATGGCCATCGTCAAAGTGACGTGAAGCGGTTATGATAGATAGCGTCAAATAGACGAGAAGCCCTCTGTCAGACGAAGAAAGGGTGCGTGTCGTGACCACCGCCCCAACCCGCCCCGAGCTCGACGTCCAGCCGACGCCGCTCGCCCTCCTGCTGCTCGGCCGCGAGGCCGACCCCCGCAGCGAGCGCGGTGTCGAGTGCCCGGGCGACCTGCCATCGCCGTCCGACCCGGACCTGGTGGAGCGCGCCCGTGCGGCCAAGGAGAAGCTCGGCAGCAAGGTCTTCGTCCTGGGCCACCACTACCAGCGAGACGAGGTCATCCAGTTCGCGGACGTCACCGGCGACTCCTTCAAGCTGGCCAAGGACGCGGCCGCGCGCCCCGAGGCCGAGTACATCGTCTTCTGCGGTGTGCACTTCATGGCCGAGTCCGCGGACATCCTGACATCCGACGACCAGAAGGTCGTGCTCCCCGACCTGGCGGCCGGCTGCTCGATGGCCGACATGGCCACGGCCGAGCAGGTCGCCGAGTGCTGGGACGTGCTGACGGAGGCGGGCATCGCCGAGCAGGTCGTGCCGGTGTCGTACATGAACTCCTCGGCGGACATCAAGGCGTTCACCGGCAAGCACGGCGGCACGATCTGTACGTCGTCGAACGCGAAGCGCGCGCTGGACTGGGCCTTCGAGCAGGGCGAGAAGGTCCTCTTCCTGCCCGACCAGCACCTGGGCCGCAACACCGCCGTCCGCGACATGGGGATGTCCCTCGACGACTGCGTGCTCTACAACCCGCACAAGCCGAACGGCGGCCTGACCGCTGAGGAACTGCGCGCCGCCAAGATGATCCTTTGGCGCGGCCACTGCTCGGTGCACGGCCGGTTCTCGCTGGACTCGGTCAACGACGTGCGCGAGCGCATCCCGGGCGTCAACGTCCTGGTGCACCCGGAGTGCAAGCACGAGGTCGTCGCGGCCGCGGACTACGTGGGCTCGACGGAGTACATCATCAACACGCTTCAGGCGGCCCCGGCCGGGTCCAAGTGGGCCATCGGCACGGAGCTGAACCTGGTCCGTCGTCTGGCGAATCGTTTCGCGGACGAGGGCAAGGAGATCGTCTTCCTCGACAAGACGGTCTGCTTCTGCTCGACGATGAACCGGATCGACCTGCCCCACCTGGTGTGGGCGCTGGAGTCGCTGGCCGAGGGCAACCTGGTCAACCGCATCCAGGTCGACAAGGAGACGGAGAGCTTCGCGAAGCTGGCGCTCGAGCGGATGCTGGCGCTGCCGTAACCGGAGGCTCCCCCTACGTCCCGCGGGCGTAGGGGGCACCACCGCGCCTGCGCCGGACGCGGTCCGCACCGGCGACCACGGCCCCGCAGGGCTCACTCCACCCGTGGACGTACCAGACCGGACTCGTAGGCGGTGACCACCAGCTGGGCCCGGTCGCGGGCGCCGAGCTTGGCCATCGCCCGGTTCACGTGGGTCTTCACGGTGAGCGGGCTGACCTCCAGACGGTCGGCGATCTCGTCGTTGGAGTGCCCGCCGGCCACCAGCACCAGCACCTCGCGCTCGCGGCTCGTGAGGGCGGACAGCCGCTCGGAGCACGCGCCGGGTTCGGCCACGTGGTCCGAACCGCCGCCCTGGGCGAGGAACGTGGCGATCAGCCCCTTGGTCGCGGCCGGGGACAGCAGCGCCTCTCCGGCGGCGGCGACACGGATCGCGTTCAGGAGCTCCTCGGGCTCGGCGCCCTTCCCGAGGAAGCCGGAGGCCCCGGCGCGCAGCGACTGGACGACGTACTCGTCCACCTCGAAGGTCGTCAGCATCACCACCCGTACATGCGAGAGTTCGGGATCTTCGCTGATGAGGCGGGTCGCGGCGAGGCCGTCCGTGCCGGGCATCCGGATGTCCATCAGGACGACGTCGGCGCGGGCGGAGCGGGTCAGGGCGACGGCCTGCGCGCCGTCGGCGGCCTCCCCGACCACCTCCATGTCCGGTTCGGAGTCCACCAGGACCTTGAACGCGCTGCGCAGCAGCGCCTGGTCGTCGGCGAGCAGCACCCTGATGGTCATCGGTCCTCCCCCGCGCGGGCCGCCCGCGCATGCAGGGGCAGTATCGCCTGCACCCGGAAGCCACCTCCGTAGCGGGGGCCGGCGGTGAGGGTGCCGCCGAGCGCGGTGACCCGTTCCCGCATGCCAATGAGCCCGTGTCCGCCGCCTTCGCCGGGGCCCGGGTCGACGGCGCCGTTGTCGAGTACGGTCACCTCCAGCGTGGCGCCGACGCGCACCACGCTGACCTCGGCCTTGGCGTCCGGGCCCGCGTGCTTCTGCACATTGGTCAGCGACTCCTGGATGATCCGGTACGCGGCGAGGTCGACCGCCGCGGGCGGGCTGACGCCGTCGTCGGCGCGGGCGACTTCGACGGGCAGTCCGGCCTGGTGGAAGGTGGTGACGAGCTCGTCGAGGACGGCGAGGCCGGGGGCCGGCTGGGTGGGTGCCTCGGGGTCGCCGGACTGGCGCAGCAGGCCGACGGTGGCGCGCAGTTCGTCGAGTGCGGAGCGGCTGGCCTCGCGGACATGGGCCAGGGCTTCCTTGGCCTGGTCGGGCCGCTTGTCCATGACATGGGCGGCGACACCGGCCTGCACGTTGACCAGGGCGATGTGGTGCGCGACGACATCGTGCAGATCGCGGGCGATGCGCAGCCGCTCCTCGGCGACGCGGCGCCCGGCCTCCTCCTCGCGGGTCCGCTCGGCGCGCTCGGCCCTCTCCCGTATGGCGTCGACGAAGGCGTGGCGGCTGCGGACGGCGTCACCGGCGGCGGCCGCCATCCCGGTCCAGGCGAAGATGCCCAGGTTCTCCTGGGTGTACCAGGGTGTCGAGCCGAAGGACATCGCGGCGCCTGTCAGCACGGCCATCGTCAGCAGCCCGACGCGCCACGTCGTGGGCCGGTCGGTGGTGGAGGCGACGGTGTACAGGGCGATGACGGCGCTCATGGCGACGGGCGCCGCCGGGTCGCCGGCCACGAGCTCGACGACGGACACGAGGCCGGTGACGCCGAGCACGGCCATCGGTTCGCGCCGCCGGAAGACGAGCGCGGCCGCCGCGACGACCATCAGGACGGCGCTGCGGAGCTCGGGTGTGCGGGTGCCGAAGGTGGGGCCGTGGGGCCCGTGCGGGTCGGCGAAGGACCCGGTGACCATGCAGGCGAGCACGCCGACGGCGAGCGCGGCGTCGAATGCGAGCGGGTGGGCGCGCAGCCAGTGCCTTGTCCGCAGGAGCCGGTCGGCGAGTGAGGTCACGTCCGGCTACGTTACGGGTGTTGCCGAGGGGTAGCGGCGGGCGGTGCGGCGGGGGGCGCTGCGCGGGGCTCCTCCCCACCCCGCCCCTTCCCGAACCGGGGCTCGGCCCGGACCCCGTACCCGCCCTGGAGCGGTGTCCTCGAACTCCCCCTGGCTTCGCCGCCGGCCGGGCCCGCTGGGGACACCCACGCCGCCGGACCCGTAGGGGGAGGTTCGAGGCGCGGGGGTCGGTGGGTCCCGCTCGCCGGCAGGGCGTGGGGAGGAGGAGCCCCGGCTTGAGGGAAGCGGCTGGCAGGGGAAGACCGCCCGGGCCGCTGGGCCGCGTCAGTCCGGGGGTTCGACCGGGGTCGGGGAATCGGACGGGGCGGTGCGGGAGGACTCCTGCTCCGTGCGGGAGGGCTCCGGGCCCGTGCGGGAGGGCTCCGGACCCGTAGGGATGAGCCCGTCCTCGCCCAGCAGCTTCCGGACGTCCTCCAATGTCGCGTCCGGCGCGGGAAGGATCAGCTCGGACGGCTCCAGGGAGGCGTCGGGCAGTGGCTCGCCGAACTCCCGGACCTTTTCGAGCAGGGCGTGCAGCGTCCGGCGGAAACCGGTGCCGTCGCCGCTCTCCATCTCCGCGAGCAGCTCGTCGTCGAGCTTGTTCAGCTCAGGGAAGTGGCTGTCCGCCACCTCCAGCTGCCCCTCCCCCATGATCCGTACGATCATGACGAGTCCTTACTGCTTGTCGAACTTCGGAGTGCTCTGCTGCTGCGGCGGCGCGTCCTGACGCTCCGCACCGCCCTCGATCGCCTGCTGCTGTGACGCCGGGCCGCCGGCCAGCTCGGCCTTCATGCGCTGGAGCTCCAGCTCGACGTCCGTACCACCGGAGAGGCGGTCGAGCTCGGCCTGGATGTCGTCCTTCGCCAGGCCCGACTGGTCGTCGAGGGCCCCGGAGGCGAGCAGCTCGTCGATCGCGCCGGCCCGTGCCTGGAGCTGCGCGGTCTTGTCCTCGGCGCGCTGGATCGCGACGCCGACGTCGCTCATCTCCTCCGAGATGCCGGAGAAGGACTCCGCGATCCGGGTCTGCGCCTGGGCGGCGGTGTACGTGGCCTTGATCGTCTCCTTCTTCGTACGGAAGGCGTCGACCTTGGCCTGGAGCCGCTGCGCGGCGAGCGTGAGCTTCTCCTCCTCGCCCTGCAGGGTCTGGTGCTGGGTCTCCAGGTCGGTGACCTGCTGCTGGAGTGCGGCACGGCGGGAGAGCGCCTCGCGCGCCAGGTCCTCGCGGCCCAGCGCAAGCGCCTTGCGGCCCTGGTCCTCCAGTTTTGCGGACTGGCCCTGCAACTGGTTCAGCTGGAGCTCGAGGCGCTTGCGGGACGTCGCGACGTCCGCGACTCCGCGGCGGACCTTCTGCAACAGCTCCAGCTGCTTCTGGTACGAGTAATCGAGGGTTTCGCGCGGATCCTCGGCCCGGTCAAGGGCCTTGTTCGCCTTCGCGCGGAAGATCATCCCCATACGCTTCATGACACCGCTCATGGGCTTCGCGCGCCCCCTTCTGACGGACTCGGCTACACCACTCCAACAGAACCCACAGTACGGGCCCTGCATCCATTACCGCACTGTTCGAGCGTGGATGCGCTCATCCCCAAGGACGAGTGCGAACGGCTCCTGATCCGGCCGGAGGAGTAGAGGGCTGTCAGGGACCCGTCGCAGTGGACGTCCGCTCTGTGGTGCTTGTGTCCTTTACGGACGCACGCCGTTGCGGGATCGTTCCCCGCGAAGGTGGGGTCCATGCCTCGCACCCCGTACCCTTGGGCTTTGTGTTCCGTAGCCGTTCCAAGGACGAGAAGGCCCCCACCGAAAAGGTGACGGCGGACCTCTCCAAGCAGCCCCGCGACCCCGAGGCCCCCAAGGGCCGCCCGACACCGAAGCGCGCCGAGGCCCAGGGCCAGCGGCGCCGTGCGGCCACCCCACCGCAGGACCGCAAGGAGGCGATGAAGCGCCAGCGCGAGGCCCGCCGTGCGGACCTGGCCAAGCAGCGCGAGGCCCTCGCCAGCGGCGACGAGCGCTATCTGCCGGCCCGTGACAAGGGTCCGGTGCGGCGCTTCGTGCGCGACTTCGTCGACTCCCGCTTCTGCATCGCCGAGTTCTTCCTGCCGCTCGCGGTGGTCATCCTCGTGCTGAGCATGATCCGGGTCCCGCAGTTGCAGAACATCGCCCTGCTGCTCTGGCTCGGCGTGATCGTGATGATCGTCATCGACTCCGTCGGTCTGTCGATCCGGCTCAAGAAGCAGCTGCGCGAGCGCTTCCCCGACGAGCCGAAGCGCGGCGCGGTGGCGTACGGCCTGATGCGTACGCTGCAGATGCGCCGGCTTCGTCTGCCAAAGCCACAGGTCAAGCGCGGGGAGCGGCCCTGAGCGCCCGCTCCGCCGAGCCTTCGGGCTTCGCCGGGGCGTCCGCCGAGTGGCTCGCGGGTGCGGGCGGGCTGCGCAACACGGTCCGCCAGGAACTCGTCGCCCGCCAGCTGGAGGAGCAGATCTCCGCCCGCTATCCGGTCGGACAGCGCCTCAGGGTGCTCGACGTGGGCATGGGGCAGGGCACGCAGGCACTGCGTCTGGCGCGGGCCGGGCACACGGTCACGGGCCTGGAGTCGGACGCGGCCATGCTGAAGGCAGCGCGCGAGTCGCTGGCCGGCGAACCGGCCGGGATCCGCGAGCGCGTCCGGCTGATCGAGGGCGACGGGCGCGACACCGGTGTGCACTTCCTGCCGGGCAGCTTCGACGTGGTGCTGTGCCACGGGGTCCTGATGTACGTCGCCGAGGCGGACGCGATGCTCGCGGGCCTCGCGCGGATGCTGGCGCCGGGCGGGCTGCTGTCCCTCCTCGTGCGCAACGGGGACGCGCTGGCGATGCGGCCTGGCCTTGCCGGTGACTGGTCCGCGGCCAAGAGCGCGTTCGACACCGAGACGTACACCAACCGGCTCGGTCTCACCGTGCGGGCGGACCGGCTGGCCGCGCTGACGGAAACGCTCGAAGGGATCAATGCGCCGCTGCACGCCTGGTACGGGGTGCGTGTCTTCACGGACGGCGTCGGCAAGGACGTCGAGCTGCCCCCGGCCGAGGAGCTGCACGAGCTGCTCGCCGCGGAGGAACGGGCGGGGCGTACCGATCCGTACCGGCGGGTGGCGGCGCTGCTCCATCTGTGCGGAGTGCGGCGGGCCTGATGACCCGGCCTCGACCGGCCCCCTGATCGGCGGCGCAGGGCGGGCGACCAGGAGGAGGCAAAAGGGATACTCCGGGCATGAGCGCATCCCCGTACCGCGGTCCGTCACGCCGTTCGCCGCTGCCCGCTCTCCTTTCCGTCACGGCCGCGCTCTGCGCGGCCGTTCTCGTCGGCGGCTGCTCACCGGCCGCCCCGCCGCAGCCGTCGCCGCCGTCGACCCGGGTCACGGCGGGCGCCCTGGCGCCGAAGGCCGCGAACGAGCTGGAGGACGACTACCAGGCCGTCATCGAGAACGTGCTCCCGTCGGTCGTGCAGATCGAGGCGGACGAGCGCCTCGGCTCCGGGATCGTCTACGACGACAAGGGACACATCGTCACCAACGCGCATGTGGTTGGCCCCGCCAGGTCGTTCAGGGTGACGGTGGCGACGGGCGAGGCGCCGATGACGGCACGGCTGGTCTCCTCCTACCCGGAACAGGACCTCGCGGTCATCCGGCTGGAGTCCGTGCCCGAGGGGCTGAGGGCGGCGAAGTTCGGTGACTCGTCCACGGTCGCGGTCGGCCAGATCGTGCTGGCCATGGGCTCGCCGCTGGGTCTCTCCAGCAGCGTCACCCAGGGCATCGTCTCAGCGGTCGGCCGGACCGTGACCCAGAGCGACCCGGGCGGCGGCACCGGGGCCACGTTCGGCAACATGGTGCAGACGTCGGCCCCGATCAACCCGGGCAACAGCGGGGGCGCGCTGGTCAATCTGGACAGTGAGGTCATCGGCATTCCGACGCTCGCCGCGGTGGACCCGTCGCTGGGCGAGGGCGCGGCGCCCGGCATCGGCTTCGCGATCCCGGTGTCGATGGTCCGCAGGATCGCCGACCAGATCATCACGACGGGCCGGGTCACGGACTCGGGCCGGGCGGCGCTCGGCATCACGGGCCGTACGGTCCTCGACGACCGCTACGCCCCGTCCGGCGTGGCGGTGGTCGAGGTCACGCAGGACGGTCCCGCGGACCGGGCCGGACTGCGGGCGGGCGACATCGTCACGAAGCTGGGTAACACCGCGATCACGACGATCACGTCGCTGGCGGAGGCACTGGCGTCGCGGCAGCCCGGCGACAAGGTGACGGTGACGTACCAGCGGGACGGATCGCAGCGCACGGCTCAGGTCACGCTGGGCGAGATCTGACGGGCGGCCTGCGCCGGGGAGCGGGGCGCACGTACCGGGCCGCCCCTTTGGGCGCGGCCCGGGTGCGTCGGCCCGAGGTCTACTCGTGCAGGCTCATCGGGCCGTAGATCTTCGTCCCGTCCTCCGAGAGCACCACCTGGTCGGCCCCGCCCTCCTGGAGCTCCTTGTAGTGCTCACCGATCCAGGACTCGGCGTCGCCCTGGGTGGTGAACTCCTCCGGCTCCACCGCCGGCTGCACCTCCGTACCGTCGGACTTCTCGAACCGCCACGTCCATGCCATGTGCGCCTCCGGGTCCCTGGGGCCTCGCAGCTGATCACTTTGCTGCCCGCAGCGTAGCCGGGCGCGCACCAGCTACGGGGACGCGGGAGGATCAGGGGCGTGGAACTGACTCTGCTCGGCACCGGCGCGCCCGCCGGTCTTCCCCGTCCCGACTGCCCCTGCGCCGTCTGCGCGACCGCTCGCGGCGCGGAGGCGCGGGCGGCCACCGCCCTGCTCCTGGACGGGGCACTGCTGCTCGACCTCACGCCCGGGGCCGCGCTGGCGGCGGCGCGGGCGGGGCATTCGCTCGTCGGCGTACGCCAGGTGCTGCTGACCCATCCGCACGACGGTCCCGCGGTCGACCTGCCGGCCGGACTGCCGACTCCCGGCCGGGTGCCCGACGGCCGGGAGCTGACGCTGATCAGCGGGCACCGGGTGCGGGCCGTTCCGGTGGACCACCCCGGTACGGGGTACGAGGTGACGTCCCCGGAGGGCGAGCGGCTGCTGTATCTGCCACCGGGCGCCGGGCCCGCCGGTCTGGCCGAGGGGCTCGCCGCGTACGAGATGGTCGTCGTGGACGTCGTGCGGCGGCCGGACGCGGTGGGACGTCTACGGGCCGCGGGGGCGATCGGGTCCACGACCGATGTGGTCGCCGTCCATCTCGACCACGACGTGCCCGGCGGTCCCGAGCTGGCGCGGCGGCTGGCGGCGGCGGGGGCGCGGGCGGTGCCGGACGGGACGACGCTGATCGTCGGCGAGTACCACGCGGTCCCGGACGTGCCCCGGCGCACGCTGGTGACGGGCGGGGCCCGTTCGGGCAAGTCACTGGAGGCGGAGCGACGCCTGGAGGCGTTCCCCGACGTGCTGTACGTCGCGACCGGCGGGCACCGCCACGGGGACGTGGAGTGGGCGGCGAGGGTGGCCGCCCACCGCGAGCGGCGGCCCGGCTCCTGGCGTACGACCGAGACGTGCGACCTGGTGCCGCTGCTCGGCGAGGACGGGCCGCCGCTGCTGATCGACTGCCTGTCGCTCTGGCTGACCGACGCCATGGACCGGGCGGACGCCTGGGACGACGCCGCGTGGGGGGCGCATGGCGAGCGGACGCTGCGCACACGGGTGGCCGAACTGCTGACCGCGGTACGGGAGACGGGCCGTACGGTGGTGGCGGTCACCAACGAGGTCGGCTCGGGCGTGGTCCCGGCGACCCCGTCCGGCCGCCGCTTCCGCGACGAACTGGGCCGCCTGAACGCCGCGTTCGCGGCGGAGTGCGAGCACGTGCTGCTGGTGGTGGCGGGGCAGGCGCTGCCGCTGCGGGGGTGAGAGGCGGTTGCCCCGGCTCCACGCGGCGGGTTCGGGTGGGGTGCCCTGACGGCGGAGCTCGGGGGCACGAGGTGAGCGCACCCACCCGCGCCGGTGCACCGGTTCGCGCGGCGGGTTCCGGTGGGACGCCCTGACGGCGGAGCACGAGGTGGGCGCACCGGCTCCCGCGGGGCTCCCCCGCAGCCTCCATCGCCGGCGGAGCTCCAATTGCCTCCGCCCGCGCCCCGGTCCCGGGCGGCGCGGCGAGTTCCGGTGGGACGCCCCGGCCGCCCGAGCGCGGGGCACGAGGTGGGCGCACGCACCCGCCGCGCGGTCCCGCGGGGCCCCCGACCCCGCAGCCTCCATCGCCGGCGGGCTCGGGGTGCTTCCGCACGAGCCGGCCGGTGGGGCTCGAATCGGCCCCGCCTGCGCCCTCGGCGGTCCGGCGGCGCGGGCAAAGGGGCGGGAGGCCTCCGGCCCGTCACCGCCTGACGGTACTGTTCGGCGAATGAGCAGGCTGAATCTCGACGACTTCTCCGATCTGATCGAGCGCCCCGACAGCGGTGTCCGGCGCGCCGCCGAGGAACGGCGGGAGCGGCTGGTCGTGCCACCCGGTTCGCTGGGGCGGCTCGACGAGCTGGGTGAGTGGCTCGCGGCCGCGCAGGGCGCCGTCCCGGTCAGCGCCATCGAGCAGCCGCGGGTCGTGCTGTTCGCCGGCGACCACGGTGTCGCCGAACTCGGTGTTTCGGGACGGGAGTCCGGCACCGCGCACAAGCTCGTGCGGGCCGTGCTGGAGGGCGCGAGCCCTGTCGCAGTGCTGGCCCGTCGCTCCGGCGTGCCGGTGCGGATCGTCGACGCCGGCCTGGACTGCGATCCCGAGCTGCTGCCCGAGGACGTCGTGAGGCACCGAGTGCGGCGCGGCAGCGGCCGTATCGACATCGAGGACGCGCTGACCGTCGAGGAGGCCGAACAGGCCGTACGCCTCGGTATGGCGATCGCCGACGAGGAGGCCGACTCGGGCACCGACCTGGTCGTCCTCGGCGACCTCAGCGTCGGCGGCACCACGGCCGCCGCGACCCTGGTCGCCGCGCTGTGCGGCACGGACGCCTCCGTGGTCACCGGTCGCGGCGGGGCCGGGATCGATGACCTGGCCTGGATGCGCAAGTGCGCGGCGATCCGTGACGCGCTGCGCCGCGCACGGCCGGTGCTGGGCGACCAGCTGGAGCTGCTCGCGACGGTCGGCGGCGCGGACCTGACGGCGATGACCGGATTCCTTCTGCAGTGCGCGGTGCGCCGGATGCCGGTCGTACTCGACGGAGTCGTGGCGGCGGCGTGTGGTCTCGTGGGCCAGCGCGCGGCGTTCCGTTCGCCCGACTGGTGGCTCGCGGGCCAGCTCAGCGGTGAGCCGGCGCAGGCGAAGGCGCTGGACCGCATGGCGCTCACCCCGCTCCTCGACCATGCCGTCAGCGTGGGCGAGGGCGCCGGCGCCCTGCTCGCGCTCCCCCTGGTCCAGGCGGCCGCTGCCCTCGCGGCGGAGCTGCCCGAGCGGGCACAGGAGACCGGTGGCGTGGAACAGGCGTCGACGGACGAGAGCCTGACGGACTGACAGACGCGACCGCGCGACCGGACGGCGGCCCGACGCGCGACCGCGCGGCTGCCGGCCGGACGGCGGGGCCGCAGCGTGACCCCGCCATGACCAGCGATGCCCCATATGATCGCTTTTCATGGGGGGGGTCCGCTTGCCCGGTGAAGAGTCGCGACGCAGCACCGACCGCACGCGGCGCAGCGCGGCATTCGCCGTCTGGTACCTGCGGGTCGTGACGTTCATCAACCTCCTGAGCGCCGTATGGGTGTCCTTCGGTCAGGATCTGCGCCGCCACAACACCGACAACTACTTCACGCCCTACCTGCTCACCGCGGGCTTCGCCTCCGGTGTCTTCACCCTCTTCCTCGCCGTCACCATGCGCCGCCGCAAACGGGCGGCCTGGCTTCTCAACGTCGTGCTCTGCGGCCTGTTCCTGCTGCTCTTCGCCATCGCGATGCTCTTCCCCGAGATCCGGCGGCACGCGCAGAACTGGATCTCCCTCGTGCTCAGCGCGGCCTTCATGGCCGCCCTGCTGCACGGCCGCCGCGAGTTCTACGCCAAGGGCGACCGGTCCAACCCCGAGCTGGCCGCCGCCGCCGTCGCCGTCGGCGGTCTGCTCGTCGCCTCCCTGCTGGCCGCGGGACTGGTCACCGTGACCAACACCTCGCCCGCCGGCTCGGCCTTCCTGGAGCGCTGGCGTTACGGCGCGATGCGGCTGGTCTCCATCGCGGTCGACGACTCCCGCTTCCCCGAGATCACCACCCCTGGGTGGGTGGACGTCGTCATCAACATCATGTCCACGCTGCTGCTGCTCGGCGTGCTGTACGCGGCCTTCCGTTCGCGTCGGGCCGTCGATCCGCTCGGCGAGGACGACGAGGCGCGGCTGCGCGCCCTGCTGGCGCGGCACGGCGAGCGGGACTGTCCCCCAGCCTTCGGCCGGGGGTACCCCCATTTCGCTTCACTCGGCTACTTCGCGTTGCGCCGCGAGAAGAGCGTGGTGTGGTCGCCGACCGGCAAGGCGGCCGTGGCGTACCGCGTGGTCAGCGGCGTCTCGCTCGCCTCGGGCGATCCGATCGGCGACCCCGGGGCGTGGCCCGGCGCGATCGAGCCCTGGCTGGCGCAGGCCCGCGAAGACGGCTGGCTCCCGGCGGTGATGGGGGCGGGCGAGGAGGCGGGCACCGTGTACGCCAGGCACGGCATGGACGCGCTCGAACTGGGCGACGAGGCGGTCGTCGACACGGGCGAGTTCACGCTGGAGGGCCGGGCGATGCGCACCGTGCGCCAGGCGTACAACCGGGTGCGGCGCGCCGGGTACCAGGTGCGCATCCGCCGCCACGAGGACATCCCGGCGAAGGAGATGGGCGAGCTGGTGCGGCGCGCCGACGACTGGCGCGAGGGAGCCACCGAGCGCGGATTCTCCATGGCGCTGGGGCGGCTCGGCGATCCGGCGGACGGGCGCTGCGTGATGCTCGAATGCAGGGACGGCGGGGGCGAGCCGAAAGCCGTGCTGAGCTTTGTGCCGTGGGGGCCGCAGGGGCTGTCCCTCGATCTCATGCGTCGCGACCGCGAGGCCGAGAACGGCCTCATGGAGTTCATGGTCATCGAACTCCTCCAGCGCGCGGAAGAGATCGGTATCACTCAGGTCTCACTCAACTTCGCGATGTTCAGGTCGGTCTTCGAACGGGGCTCGAAGGTCGGTGCGGGGCCGGTGCTGAGGCTGTGGGCCTCGCTGCTCGGCTTCCTCTCCCGCTGGTGGCAGATCGAGTCGCTCTACCGGGCCAACGCCAAGTACCGACCGATCGGGGAGCCGCGTTTCATGCTCTTCGAGAAGAGCGCCGACCTGCCGCGCGTCTGCGTCGCAGCCGCCCGCGCCGAGGGTTTCCTCCAGCCCCCCGGACTGCCCCGGTGGCTGCATCGCCGGCACCTGGAGAGCGGCCGGTGAGCCGGACGTCCCTGTCCTCGTTCGCCCGCCGTGAGTGGGGCGCGCTGCATGCGGCAGTGCGCGCCGAGCTGACCGGGAAACGGTGGCGGGCGGTCTGTCTGACGCTGGTCTCCGTGGCGCTCACCGCCTTCTTCTACGTGCTCCAGCACCGGCCCCGGGGCCTGCGGCTGGTTCATGAGTTCGGCTTCGTCAGGGCCGAGGATCCGCTGTGGCTGGCCCTGTTGCGTACACCGCTGTCGTTGTTCGTACCGGCGCTGGACCTGCCCGTGTGGGGTGCGCTGGCGCAGATCCTTCTGGTGTTCGGCATCGCGGAGCTCACGTTGGGGCGCCGGCGCACGCTGTTGATCGCGTATGCGTCGACACTGGCCGGGACGACGTACGCCCGGATCGGTGTCGCGATGGGTCCCGACGGGGCGTTCGGGCTGCCCGCCTCGGACGCGCGGATCGTGGACACGGGCCCGTCGGCGGCGGTGGTGGGGCTCGCCGTGTTCGTCTGCTACCGCTACCGGGCGCGGGTCACGGCGGGCCTGGTGCTGCTGGCGATGATCGTCGAGGTGATCGTCAAACCGAACCTCGCGGGCAAGGAGCACCTGGCGGCGATCGGCGCGGTGCTGGTGGTGTGCGGGGCGGACGCGCTGCTGCGGCGGCGCCGTCAGTGTCTGCGGGTCGGCAGCCGGTCGGGCGCGCCGCCGATCAGGTCCTGAAACCGTCGGCGCAGTCCGCCCCAGCGCCGGTCGTGGCGGGTGGCGCGCAGCATGGACTTGGCGCGGGCGCGGGGCCGGCGGCGATAGACGCGGCGAGCCCACGGTGAGCCGGGCCGGGCGAGCCGTACCGCACCGACAACGGCGACGAAGGGGACTAGGAGGCCGATCATTGCCATCCGCAGCTTGCCCTTGAAGAGGGTGACGATGACCAGGAGGAAGTTGCCGACCAGGGTGAGGATCAGCGAGACACGGTTCTGCCGTTCGTCGGGCGTGAGTTCGTTGACCCCGAGGGGCGACGAGCCGGCGAGCACGAGGAGGGCGAGGGCCGCAGCGAGCACGACGACCTCGACGCTCTGGCGGCCCTGTTCGGTCCAGTAGACGTCGTCGAGGTGGAGGATCAGCGCGAACTCGTCGAGCACGAGCCCCACGCCTGCCCCGAACATGACGGCGCCGACGCAGGAGGTGACGCTGCGCCGGTCGCCGCCGAGGGACACGAACCCGCCGACCACGGCGAGGATGACGCCGGGCACGACGTGATGGATGTGCATGCCGCCCGGAGCCACGTTCCTGAAGGGCCCGCGGCCCGCGCGGATCATCCGGGTCACCGTGCGCGTGACGAGGAACGTGATGACGAACGAGGCCAGCGCGAGCAGCATCGGGAGCTTTCCCGGCTCGACGAAGTTGTTGTAGAACCAGTGACCCATGCCACCCGCTTCCGGTTTGCGCGTTATGGGCGATTCAGCTTCTCAGGCGTCGGGCTACCCTCGCGCGATGACTGCTCTGCATGGCGTGCGTTTCGCCTTCGGCACGCTGACCGTGCTCCCCGTGCGGGTGACCCGCTGGGACCGCGACGCCGCCCGCGCCGGAATGCTCTGCGCCCCGCTCGCCGGCCTGGTCGTCGGGCTGGTCGCCGCGGCGCTCGGCGGCGTCCTGCTCCTACTGGGCGCGGGCCCGGTGCTCGCCGCCGTCGCCACGGCCGCGGTGCCGGCCGTGCTCACCCGGGGGCTGCATCTGGACGGACTGGCCGACACGGCGGACGGCCTCGGCAGCGGCAGGCCCGCGGAGGACGCGCTGCGCATCATGAAGCAGTCGGACATCGGCCCGTTCGGCGTCATCACCCTGCTGTTCGTCCTGCTGGCGCAGGTCGCCGCGCTGAGTGAGCTGTACGCGCAGGGCTGGGCGCCCGGGGCGGCCGCGGCGACCCTGTCGGCGGTCACGGCCCGCCTGGCCCTGACCCTCGCGTCCCGCAGGGGCGTCCCGGCGGCCCGCCCCGAGGGCCTCGGAGCGGCGGTCGCCGGAACCGTCCCCGTACGCCCGGCTGTCGGGGCGGTTGCACTGGTGACGGCCGCTGCGGCGGCCGCGGGCGCGCACGCCGGCCCGTACGCAGCACTGCACGCGGCCGTCGCGGTCGGGTGCGCCCTGGGCGCGGCGCAGGTGCTGCTGCGGCACTGTGTGCGCCGCTTCGGCGGGGTGACCGGCGACGTGTTCGGCGCGCTGGCGGAGACGGCGGGGACGACGGCCCTTGTGTTCCTGGTGCTGGGCGGGCCCGGTGGCACCGGGCCCGGCTAGCCGGAGCCCAGGGCGTGCGGGAGCGTGCCCCACGGGTGGGCGCCCGTGCCGGGGACCACGCAGTGGATCGCCGCACCCGCGTGGACGTCGGGCGGGGCCGCGTAGACCAGGTGGCAGAACCGCTCCGGCGGGTGCGCGGCCGTCCAGGACGGGACGCCCGCCGTGCGGTACGCGTCCCACGGACCCTCGAACGTGACCAGCACCTCGGCCAGTTCGGCGTAGGCCGGATGAGGGTGGACGCCATGGTTGAGGACCACGGTCGTGGCGCCCGCGGCCCGTGCGGTCACGGACAGGCGCCCGTAGTGCGGCAGGGCGTCCGGCCCGGAGGAGACCTGGTCGAAGAAGACGCCGTCCGCCGCGTACCAGTCGCGGTGCCGCAGGAGGTCGCCGAGGACGGCTGCGTGTGGGCGGCGGCCGTAGTCGGTGTCCACGTAACCGACGACCCGCACACCCGCGTCCCGCAGCCGGGCCGCGACCGCCGCGAACGCCGGGTCCGGCGCGGCGCCCGGGCCGCTGGCGGGATTGATGACGACGCCGTAGAGGCGGGGCGCGGCCGCGACGACGGCGTCCCAGGCGGCGGGCCGTTCGGCGGGGTGCTCGTAGTACGGCACCAGGAGTCCGCTCATACGCGGTGTGCCGTGGCGCGGCCCAGCAGGGCGCAGACGAGTCCGACGAGCACGGCCGCCGCCACCGCCGCGACGGCGAGCCCCGCCGTCCGGGGCCCCGCCGTGCCGGTGACGAGCGTCGCGGTCTGGACGAGCGCCGCCGTGCAGCACACGCCGGCCGCGAGGGTCACGGCCCCGAACGACTGGAGCAGCAGCCCGGTCCACAGCACGGTGCCGATGAGGAGCAGGGTGGCGAGCCGTACGCCGCCGAGCCCGGGGGCCCCGGACCAGAGCAGGGTGCCGACGAGCGCGAGGGCGGACAGGACGGCGAGGTATCCGGCGAGGCACTTGGCGAGCACGGCGGCGGCGGTGCGCCAGAAGGCGCGGGCCGTGGTGCTCGCCCGCAGCCCGGCGAGGCTCTCGCTGCGGAAGCGGTGCAGCAGCCACTCGGCGGGGCCCATGCTGACCGTGAGCGCGACCGCGGACGGCGCGGCGACGACGGCCCCGGTCAGCCCGCCGAGCACGTCCCCGAGGGCGGTGTACAGGACGAGCACGCCGACGCCGAGCCCGAACAGCCCGTGCGGCACGGAGGCGAGCAGCCGCGGCGCCGCGCCGCGCTCCCGACGGCTGGGGCCGGGCCTGCCGCCGCCGCCCGGGTCGGCCGCGGCCTCGGTGCGGACGCCGCCGCCCGGGTGGGCCGCCGGCAGGCCGCGCCCGACGGGCGCCCCCTCCCGCGGCGTCGCATCGCCTGCGACCCGCAGTTCGAGCACCGCCGAGGGACGGGGCGCGGCGCCCGGCCGGCTCCGGCGCGGACCGCGCAGGAACGAGCGCACCGTGCCGTACACGCCGCCTGCTCGCCGCGCCGCCGCTGGATGCGCACCGCGTGTGGTAGCGGCACCCGGCTGCCGGCCCGGGCGAGGCCCGAGGGCAGGCGCACCGGAGAACCCCGGGGCACCCGTTGCCGAGCGGCCGGGTCCTCCGCCGGCCGGAGCGCGCCGGAACCGGGACCGGACGCCCACCGGCTCGCCCCCGGCCGTGCGCCGCCGGGTCGCCGCGCCCCGCCCGGCGCCGTTCCCGCCTGCCACGTCCGCGGGATACGCACGGAGGGCGACGGCACCACGCCCATCGCCCACCTCCGGACGACGCCCGGCCGACTGACCCGCGGACAAGCCCACTCCGCACCACGCCCCCGCCCCGTGCGAGCCGGCCGCACCCGTGCCGCCCTCCGCAGCCGGACGACGCCTGCCCGGCCGCGCCGACGGGCACGCACCCGCCCCAGGCCCCGTCGCCCAGCGGCGGGACAACACGCCCGTGACCAAGGCCACCGGCCCCGACCGGGCACGCCCGCCGGCGCCGCTCCTCCCAGGGGCGGGTTCCCGCCCCTGGGAGGAGGCCCCGGTGCGCAGCGTCAGTGCCGCCGTCGTCAGCGACGCCGTCAGCGGCACCAGCAACAGGCCCGTGCGCGCCCACAGCGGCACTCCCTCGTGGAGCAGCACCAGGACCGTGCCGGCCGGGAGGGGCAGCAGGCAGCACAGCAGGGCCCGTTCGCGGCCCAGGACCAGTAGCGCCGTCGCTGCCGACAGGTAGAGCGACTGGGCCGCCGAGAAAACGGCCGACGACCACTGGCCCGGCCCTGTGAACAGCAGCGCCGCCGCCGTGCCGAGCGCGGCGCCCGCCGGGGCGCCGGCACGCAGGCAGCGGACGGCCGCCGCCCGGTCGCCGAGCGCGAGCCAGGAGTAGGCCCGGTGGGACAGCGCCTGGTTCCACATCCAGCCCGTCAGCGCGCCCGCGAGCAGCGGCGCCAGGTCCGCTCCCGCGAGCTGCGGCGCGGCCGTCACGTAGGCGAGCCCCGGCAGGGCGAAGACGAGGCCGCGCAGCAGGCAGCCGATGAGGCTCACCCGCCACGGATCGGCGGGCGGGCCGGGAGGTTCGGGGTGGGCGCGGGGGACCTTGGCGTACAGCTCCTCCGCCAGCGTGAAGGAGTCCGGGCGGCCGTAGGTGAGCCGTATGTGATCGTCCGTCATGCCGTCGGACTCCAGCACCGCCGCGATCTCGTCAGGGTGCACGGCCGCGGCGATCATGTCGTGCAGCCGGTCGGCGAGTGCGTCCATCGGGTCGGCCGCCGTCCCGCCGCGCTGCCGCGGCAAAACGGGAAGGGTGTCGATCCGCCGGCCCCGTCCCTGCCACAGGGGACCGCTCACCCGGCCACCGCCTCGGCGTACCGCGGCTCCGTCGCCGTCTCCGGGAACCCGGCGAGCTCGCGGTATATGTGGCGGAAGCCGTCCACGGACCGCGTCAGCGTGAACCGGTCGACGACCCGCTGCCGGGCCCGCGCGCCGAGCTCCGCCCGCCGCCCTGCGTCCCGCAGCAGGCCGATGGTGGCCTCGGCCATGAGCGCCGGTTCGCGCGGCGGCACCACCATGCCGGTGTCGCCGACCGCCTCCCGTACGCCGCCGACGTCCGTGGAGACAGTCGCCCGCCCACACGACATCGCCTCGATGAGGGAGAAGGGGAATCCCTCGCTGATCGAGGACAGCAGCACCACGCTGCCCGCGGCGTACGCGCGCGCCACGTCGCCGACCCGGCCCTCCCACGTGATGCCGTCCACGACGCCCAGTTCGGCCGCGAGCTTCTCCAGCCGGGTGCGGTAGGCCTCGCCGCCGTCGGGCACCCCGCCGAACAGGCGCAGCCGTACGGCGGGCAGTTCGGACCGCACCATGGCGTACGCCCTGATCAGCGTCTCCAGGTCCTTGATGGGGTCGATCCGGCCGGCCCAGGCGAGGGTGGGGACGTCCGGTTCGGGCCCGGCGGCGGGGAAGGCGTGCGGGTCGACGCCGTTGTAGACGGTGCGGATACGGTCCGCGGGCGCGCCGCCCCGCTCCTCCCAGCGCCGGTTGTAGCGGTTGCAGGGGGTGATCAGGTCGGCCCGCCGGTAGCCCAGCGAGTTCAGCTCCCGGTAGAAGCCCAGCATCAGTGCCTTCACGGGCGCGCGCTGCACCTGGACGCGGTAGCCGAGGTAGCGCTCGCGCAGGTAGATGCCGTGCTCGGTGAGCAGGAAGGGCACCTTGTCGAAGTGCTGGGCGGCGAGCGCCGGGAGTGTGGCGAGCCCGGCGCTGACGGCGTGCGCGATCGCGTCGTCGGGTATTCGCGCCGCCAGCGGGCGCAGCGCGTGCTCCAGCAGGTCGGTGGCGGTCAGCGCGTCGTGCACGGTGGGCCGGGCCGCGGCGATCTCCAGATGCGGCATCGTCCAGATCCGCGTCAGGGAGCGCAGGGCGGACTCCGTCCGCAGAGCGGCGGTCAGCAGGCCGGAGCGCGCGTAGCCGGCGAGTTCGTCGAGTGCCGCGCCGAAGTCGCGGTCGGCACCCGGGTCGAGCAGCGAGAGCAGGAAGCGTTCGTGGACGTCGAGGAAGCGGCGGCGTTCGCGCCGTGGGAGCCGGCGGCGGGCCGGCTCGGGTCCCCACAGTGGGAAGGAGGTGTGCCGGTAGACGTTCGGCGGCAGATCCCAGGCGACCGGTTCGCGCCCGCTGCCGGTGAGGGCGACGACCTGGAAGTCGACCTCCGGCATGCCGCGTACGAGCTGGTCGCACCACGTGGACACGCCCCCGTGGACGTGCGGATAGGTGCCCTCGGTGAGCATGGTGACATGGCGGCCACAGCTCAGCATGGTTCGTCCCCCCAGGACAGCGGTCGGCGAGCAGTCAGAAAATCGAGGACTCAGGTTGGGAGCCTCAGCGTGATCGCCGACTGGAAAAGCTCGGGCGTGGTCCAGGCGGACCGCGCCCCGGCGTAGGCGGAGCCGAACGCCGTGGTGGTCAGGAGCAGTTGCTTGACGGTGCCCGGGGGCGCGGTGACGGGCGCGGCCACGCCGGACGGGGTCCTCACGGTGACGGTGTCGCCAATGCGGTACGCGGTGACCCTGCCCGCCGCGAGGGCCGCCTGCCACGCGGCGCGCCGCTGGAGTTCGGTGCCGGTCTCCCGCTGGCGGGGGTTGACGAGCGGGGTGTTCTCCGCGAACAGGGCTCGGTAGTCGGCCAGGACCTTGTCGAGCACCGGGTAGAGGATGCGGTCCTCGGCGAGGTTGGACTGGTGGACGTAGTGCGGGCGCGGATCGCCCGCGACGACATGGCCGAGCGCGGTACGGGCCTCCTGCGGCACGATGCGGGTGGCAAAGCCGGTGGCGGTGTCGAGCGGCTCGGAGAGGCAGGTGGAGGCCGGGTCGGTCTCGCAGACGCCGCTGCCGCCGTCGGCCGCCGAAGTGTAGATCCAGTTGTATTCGTCGGTCATCTCGGCCGCGGTGCCCACGTTGTAGTAGACGTTCATCGGGTGGCGAGGCACGGTGCGGGCGGTGCCCACGGGACGCTGCTGCGGTTCGCGGGAGTTGTCGCTCGCGAGCCACCTGACGCCGTTGTCGGCGAGGGCGCCCGCGAGGTTCGGGTTGTCCGACGGCTGCTGCGGGAGGGTCTTCAGGCCGGAGTGCTCGCCGGTGACGAGTTCGGTGCGGTCGACGGAGAGGCCCTTGCGCACGGCCCAGTCGTGGTTGTCGCGGATCTGCGCGGAGATCTCGGCGCGGCTGGTCCAGCGGGTGTTGCCCGCGGCGTCCTTCGCGCACTGCCAGGGCACGACCGACACGTCCTGGACGCAGCCGAGGAAGGGGTGCGTGTAGGTGTGGTTGATCCAGCGGTACTGCGCCTTGTCGGCGAGGAGCCGGTCGGTGAGCGGGTCGCTGCCTCCGTGCTCGGCCTTCCATTCCTCGCCCGAGCCCGCGTTGTGGACCATGTCGAGCGTGAAGCCGGCGGTGCGCTGCCAGGCCGCGGCGTTCGCGGCGTCGGCCGCGGTCATCCGGATCGGGGCGGTCTCCTCGCCTTCGCCGACGCAGTCGAAGTCGCCCGGGGTGCAGTTGCGCTCGGTGTCCCAGCGGGCGTCGGAGGCGAAGACGTCGTCGACGTGGACGGAGAAGTAGTGGCGGCTCTGTCCGAGATGGACGCCCTGGGTGAGCCACTCGACGATGCCGCGGGCCAGGACGCGGAACTGCCGCTGGTGCCGGTTGTAGGCGAAGGTCACCACCAGCTCGCGGCGTCCGTCGTGGGCGTACTCGCCGATGAGGCTGCCGCGGGCGGCGCCGTCGCCGACGGGTGTGTCGAGGTAGCTGGTGAAGCCCTCCCTCGGCCTGCCCGCGTAGCCGTGGCTCTCCGTCACGCTCAGCGAGTTGTCCTCGAAGGCGACGGGCCCGTCGAGGTAGCCGAAGGGGCCCGAACGGCCGGCCGCGGTGAGCGCGGTCGGGGCGCCGTCGAGCGTGCCCGCGTATCCGCCGTTGTCCGTGTACTCCAGTCCGACCCCCGGATGTGACCAGGTATGGGCGTCGACCTGACGAATCCCGAACGTCTTCTCGTACGCGAACAGGGCCGCGTTCTCGGCCGCGCCCGCGGCCGTGTCCGCGCCGAACGGGTCCTCGTCCGGGACGACCACGCCCTGGTACCTGGCGCGCGGCCGGCCGTCGACGGTGTCGCTGAGGAACGCGGCGTCCACGACGGGCCGGCCGGGGTCGGTCAGGTCGATCCTCCGGTACGGCACCCCCGTGCCCTGCAGTTCGGAGACGATCGCGTCGACCGCGCCGCCGCCGTCGTCGACGACGAGGACGGTCAGGTCGATGCGCGGCGGCGGCGCCTCGGCGGCCGAGGCGGCCGGGACGGCTGTCGCCAGCGTCGCGGCGGCGACGGCCGTCACGGCGGCTCTGCCCATCCGTGATCCGTGCAACTCCATGTGATTTCCCCCTTGCACGCCCTCCCGGTGGCCCGGTCGGGCACGAGGAGGATCTGTGGAGATGATGCAAAGGAGCATGGGGCCCCCTTGCCCGAACGGGCGGAGTGTGGCCGACCTCTCACGACCTTTGGCCTAAACATGACAGAGACACCACGGAGAGGTGAAACGCCGCCGCCGTGATCGAGACAGGTGACCGCGCGTAGGCTCTTCCCCGGCATGGGGATGCCGATCCATCCCGTGTACGGCCCGCTGCGGCCCCGGAACTCAATGGAAGCGAGATTTCACCACCGTGACTGCTCTCACTCTCAGCACTGCCGGCGCGGCGACGCTGCGCGCCGACGCCGTCGTCATCGGTGTCGCCAAGGGGGCCAAGGGCCCGGTGGTCGCACCGGGCGCGGAGGCCGTGGACCAGGCGTTCGACGGGAAGCTCGCCAGCGTCCTGGAGACCTTGGGTGCGAGTGGTGCCGAGGGGGAGGTGACCAAGCTCCCCGCCCCCGGCGGCATCAAGGCGCCGGTCGTCCTGGCGGTCGGACTCGGCTCGGCGCCCGAGCAGGACGACGCGTACGACACCGAGGCGCTGCGCCGTGCGGCGGGCAGCGCGGCCCGCGCGCTGACCGGCTCGAAGAAGGCCGCGTTCGCGCTGCCGATAGAGGCCGCCGAGGACGCGGAGGCCATCGCGGAGGGCGCCCTGCTCGGCGCGTACGCCTTCACCGCCTACCAGGGGAAGGCCGACCAGAACGGCGCGAAGAAGCCGCTGGCCGAGGTGGCGCTGCTCGGCGCGAAGCCGCGCGACAAGGCGTTCAAGGCCGCGGCCGAGCGGGCGATCGCCCTCACCGAGGAGATCAACCGCGCCCGCGACCTGATCAACACACCGCCCAACGACCTCACCCCCGAGGCCTTCGCCGCGATCGTCACCGCCGCAGGCAAGGAACACGGCGTCAAGGTGCAGGTGCTGGACGAGAAGGCGCTCGTCAAGGGCGGCTTCGGCGGCATCCTCGGCGTCGGCCAGGGCTCGCAGAACCCGCCGCGCCTGGTGAAGCTCTCCTACTCGCACTCCAAGGACGCCAAGCACCTGGCCCTGGTCGGCAAGGGCATCACCTACGACTCGGGCGGCATCTCCCTGAAGCCGGCCGGTCACAACGAGACGATGAAGTGCGACATGTCCGGTGCCGCAGCGGTCTTCGCCGCCGTCGTCGCGGCCGCCCGCCTGGGCCTCGCGGTCAACGTCACCGGCTGGCTGGCGCTCGCCGAGAACATGCCGTCCGGCTCGGCCACCCGCCCTGGTGACGTGCTGCGCATGTACAGCGGCAAGACGGTCGAGGTGCTCAACACCGACGCCGAGGGCCGCCTGGTGCTCGCCGACGCGCTGACGAAGGCGTCGGAGGAGAACCCGGACGCGATCGTCGACGTGGCGACCCTGACCGGTGCGATGGTGCTGGCGCTGGGCAGCCGCACGTTCGGGATCATGTCCAACGACGACGCGTTCCGTACCTCGATCCACGAGATCGCCGAGGAGGTCGGCGAGGCGTCCTGGCCGATGCCGCTCCCCTCCGATCTGCGCAAGGGCATGGAATCGCCGACCGCCGACATCGCCAACATGGGCGAGCGGATGGGCGGCGGCCTGGTGGCCGGCCTGTTCCTGAAGGAGTTCGTGGGCGAGGGCATCACCTGGGCGCACCTGGACATCGCGGGCCCGGCGTTCCACGAGGGCGCGCCGTACGGCTACACGCCCAAGGGCGGCACGGGTTCGTCGGTCCGCACGCTGGTGAAGCTGGCTGAGCGCACGGCCGCCGGCGACCTGGGCTGACAGGGGGCGGGCTGACACAGTCGGCCCCGCCGGTGTCGAGGCGCCGGGGATCCGCGCGCCCGCAGGCGTAGGGGAGGAGCCTCCGGTTCCCCTCTACGCCCCGGTAACCGCAAAAGCGCTCAAGCTCACCATCTCAAGCTCCGGCCCCGCGTCCCGCCGTCCGTCGACAAGTGCAAAGATGGGTTCTCGGCAGGACAGGGCCCCCACCACAGGGCCGAAGACCAAGCGGCCGAACACCAGCCGCCGCCCGTCATCGACGACGGCGAACGGCGCACATGCATGGAGGACGTGACGTGGCGAACGACGCCAGCACCGTTTTCGACCTAGTGATCCTCGGCGGCGGTAGCGGCGGTTACGCTGCGGCGCTGCGCGGAGCTCAGCTGGGCCTGGACGTCGCACTGATCGAAAAGAACAAGCTCGGCGGCACCTGCCTGCACAACGGATGCATTCCCACCAAGGCTCTGCTGCACGCCGGTGAGATCGCCGACCAGGCTCGCGAGGCCGAGCAGTTCGGTGTCAAGACCTCGTTCGAGGGCATCGACATCGCCGGTGTCCACAAGTACAAGGACGACGTGATCTCCGGCCTGTACAAGGGCCTGCAGGGTCTCGTCGCCTCCCGCAAGGTGACCTACATCGAGGGTGAGGGCCGACTGTCCTCCCCCACCTCCGTCGATGTGAACGGCCAGCGCATCCAGGGCCGTCACGTCCTCCTGGCGACGGGCTCCGTGCCCAAGTCGCTGCCCGGCCTGGACATCGACGGCAACCGCATCATCTCTTCGGACCACGCCCTCACGCTGGACCGCGTCCCGCAGTCCGCGATCATCCTGGGCGGCGGCGTCATCGGCGTCGAGTTCGCCTCGGCGTGGAAGTCCTTCGGCACCGACGTCACCGTCATCGAGGGGCTCAAGCACCTGGTCCCGGTCGAGGACGAGAACTCCTCCAAGCTTCTTGAGCGCGCGTTCCGCAAGCGCGGCATCAAGTTCAACCTGGGCACCTTCTTCGAGAAGGCCGAGTACACCGAGACCGGTGTACGCGTCACCCTCGCGGACGGCAAGACCTTCGAGGCCGAGGTCCTGCTGGTCGCCATCGGCCGCGGCCCGGTCTCGGCCGGCCTCGGCTACGAGGAGCAGGGCGTCGCGATGGACCGCGGCTACGTCCTGGTCGACGAGTACATGCAGACCAATGTGCCCACCGTCTCCGCGGTCGGCGACCTGGTCCCGACCCTCCAGCTCGCGCACGTCGGGTTCGCCGAGGGCATCCTGGTGGCGGAGCGGCTGGCCGGTCTCAAGACCGTCCCGATCGACTACGACGGCGTGCCGCGGGTGACGTACTGCCACCCCGAGGTCGCCTCCGTCGGTATCACCGAGGCCAAGGCCAAGGAGATCTACGGCGCGGACAAGGTCGTCGCTCTGAAGTACAACCTCGCGGGCAACGGCAAGAGCAAGATCCTGAAGACCGCGGGCGAGATCAAGCTCGTCCAGGTCAAGGACGGTGCCGTGGTCGGCGTCCACATGGTCGGTGACCGTATGGGCGAGCAGGTCGGTGAAGCGCAGCTGATCTACAACTGGGAGGCTCTGCCGGCCGAGGTCGCGCAGCTCATCCACGCGCACCCGACGCAGAACGAGGCGCTCGGCGAGGCCCACCTGGCCCTGGCCGGCAAGCCGCTGCACTCCCACGACTGATCAGTCCGGGCGCGACGACCACTTCCGCACATCGTTAAGGAGCAACTGAAACCATGGCGGTTTCCGTAACCCTTCCGGCGCTCGGCGAGAGCGTCACCGAGGGCACCGTCACCCGCTGGCTGAAGGCCGAGGGTGAGCGCGTCGAGGCCGACGAGCCGCTGCTCGAGGTCTCCACCGACAAGGTCGACACCGAGATCCCGGCCCCGGCTTCCGGTGTCCTGTCCTCCATCAAGGTCGCCGAGGACGAGACCGTCGAGGTCGGCGCCGAGCTGGCCGTCATCGACGACGGCACCGGAGCCCCGGCCGAGGCGCCGGCCGCGGCCGCCGCCGAGGCTCCGGCCCCGGCGCAGGAGGCCCCCGCCCCGCAGGCCGCCCCGTCCACCGAGGCCGAGGCACCCGCCCCGGCCCCGACGGCCGAGGCCGCGTCCGGCGGCGGTTCCGCCCAGGGCACCGACGTCGTCCTCCCCGCGCTCGGCGAGAGCGTCACCGAAGGCACCGTCACCCGCTGGCTGAAGGAGGTCGGCGAGGAGGTCTCGGAGGACGAGCCCCTGCTCGAGGTCTCCACCGACAAGGTCGACACCGAGATCCCGGCCCCGGCTTCCGGTGTGCTGCTGGAGATCGTGGTCGGCGAGGACGAGACCGCCGAGGTCGGCGCCAAGCTGGCCGTCATCGGCGCTCCGGGTGCGGCTCCGGCCGCTGCCCCGGCTCCCGCGGCTCCGGCCCCGGCCGCCCCCGTGGCTCCGGCGCCCGCGCCTGCTGCCCCGGCCGCTCCGGCCCCGGCTCCGGCGCCTGCCGCCCCGGCTCCGGCCGCCGCTGCCCCGGCAGCTCCGGCCCCCGCCCCGACCGCCGCTGCCCCGGCCGCGCCCGCCCCGGCCGCCGCCGTGGAGACGAGCGACGCCTACGTGACCCCGCTGGTCCGCAAGCTCGCCGCCGAGAACGGCGTCGACCTCGGCGCGGTCAAGGGCACCGGCGTCGGCGGTCGCATCCGCAAGCAGGACGTCATCGCCGCAGCGGAGGCCGCCAAGGCCGCCGTCCCGGCGCCCGCCGCCGCTGCCGCTCCGGCCGCGCCGCAGGCTCCGAAGCTGGAGGCGTCCCCGCTGCGCGGTCAGACGGTCAAGATGACCCGCATGCGCAAGGTCATCGGCGACAACATGATGAAGGCGCTGCACGGCCAGGCCCAGCTGACCTCGGTCGTCGAGGTCGACATCACCAAGCTGATGAAGCTGCGCGCCCGGGCGAAGGACGCGTTCGCGGCTCGCGAGGGCGTCAAGCTCTCCCCGATGCCGTTCTTCGTCAAGGCGGCGGCCCAGGCGCTGAAGGCCCACCCGGTCGTCAACGCCCGGATCAACGAGGACGAGGGCACCATCACGTACTTCGACTCGGAGAACATCGGCATCGCCGTGGACTCCGAGAAGGGTCTGATGACGCCGGTCATCAAGGGTGCGGGCGACCTGAACATCGCCGGCATCGCCAAGAGGACCGCCGAGCTCGCCGGCGCCGTGCGCGCCAACAAGATCACGCCGGACGACCTCGCCGGTGCGACCTTCACCATCAGCAACACCGGCTCGCGCGGTGCGCTGTTCGACACGATCATCGTGCCGCCGAACCAGGTCGCCATCCTGGGAATCGGTGCCACGGTCCGCCGTCCGGTGGTCGTGAACCACCCGGACCTCGGCGAGACGATCGCGGTGCGCGACATGACGTACGTCGCGCTCTCCTACGACCACCGCCTGGTGGACGGTGCCGACGCGGCCCGCTACCTGACGGCCGTCAAGGCGATCCTCGAGGCGGGCGAGTTCGAGGTCGAGCTCGGCCTGTAGCACCGGCCGTGTAACCAGCCTCACCGACGGCGCCCCCGCTGGGAGTACATCCCGGCGGGGGCGCCGCCGTATTGTCTAGGGGTCACAGGTCAACGCGGCTTTAAGGAGCGCTCCATGACCGTCCCCGTCGTCCACTCGCTGCGCGATCAGATCCGCGAGCACATCGTGGAGGGGATCGTCAGCGGCCGTTGGAAGCCCGGGGAACGCATCGTCGAGCGCCGTATCGCGACCGAGCTGGAGGTCTCCCAGACCCCGGTGCGCGAGGCGCTGCGCGAGCTGGAGTCGCTGCGGCTGATCGAGTCGGCGCCCAACAAAGGCGTACGGGTGCGGAATCTGACCGCCGCCGACCTGGAGGAGAGCTACCCGGTCCGCGCCGGCCTGGAGCAGATCGCGGCCGAACTGGCCGCGGAGCGGCTGGCGGCCGACTGCTCGGCGCTGGAGCCGCATGTGGCGGCGCTGTACGAGGCGGACCGGACGAGCGACTCGGCGGCGCAGGTCCGCCACACGGTGGCGTTCCACCGGGAGCTGGTGCGCGCCGCGTCCAACAGCGTCCTGCTGCACACCTGGGAGGGGCTCGGGATCGAGGTCTTCACGGCGCTGTCCATCCGCTGGCTGGGGACGGTACAGAAGTCGTACGCGGAGGAGCACCAGGAGCTGGTGGAGGCGTTCCGTCGGCGCGACCCGTCGATCGGCGCGCTGGTGAAGGCCCACGTTCTCGGCTGCGCGCCGCGCGCCTGACGGCGCGCGGACCGGATCGCGCCCTCGTGCGCGGCCGACCCCGTGAGCGCGGCGTGCTCGGGCTGACCAGGCTTCACGTGCGTGTGCCCTTGGGCGGACGGCGTACCGGTTACGCTCCCGGGCGCGGCCGGCCCCGTGAGCGTAACGCCCCCTCGGCCGGGCCTGGCTTCTCGGGCTCGGCCCGGTCCGTGGGCCTGGCGTGGGGCCGCTCCGGGGCTCGAATTCGGGACTGCTCTCACGAATCTGCGTTGCGGTAACCAACGACGCCTCACGTCCCGAACACGACCCCTGCGCGTCCCCACCCCCCGCCGGGCGGTACGTGGTGGCCGTGCGTGGGCCGCGGCCCGCACTTACCCAGATGGGCAGCGATGCCGTCCGGGGACGACCACCGGGCGGAACGAGGAACGCGCGCCGGAGGGGGTCGGGTCGGAGGAGGGGTGCCCGGACGTAAGGCGTCGTGAGATACCGCAACGTTCGGTAGCCGGAAAGCAGTCCGGGTACCCATCCCGGAGGCCCCGGCCCTCGCACCACCCCTCGGGCAGGGGCACCTGGGTGTGCAACGGTCCCCGGACACAGGGTGCGCCCGGAAAGAGTGCATTTGAACCGGCACCGCGTGCCCACTTTTGCGGCACCGGATGCCAATTCCTCCCCAGGCTTTGATCGATCATCGATCAGAGACATACAGTCGACGACGGGTTCACCAACCCTTCGCCCTGTCCTGCCAGACACGGCCCCCTTTTCTCCACCCCCCTCCTGTCCGGAAGGCGGCGATCATGACCGACCCCGTAGGCAAGCTTCCGAGCGAGCTCGACCAGCTCCCGGACCGTGACGCCGAGGAAACCGCCGAGTGGGCGGCGTCCCTCGACGCCGTCGCGGAGCATGCCGGCCCGCACCGCGCCGCGTACCTGATGCGCCGCACGCTCCAGCACGCCGAGAAGGCCGGTGTGGCCCTGCCCCGCCTGCTGGAGACGGACTACGTCAACACCATCCCGACCTCCGCCGAGCCCGCCTTCGACGGCGACGAGGCGATGGAAGCCCGTATCACCGCCTGGAACCGCTGGAACGCGGCCGCCATGGTGACCCGCGGGTCCAAGTACGGCGTCGGCGGCCACATCGCCACCTTCGCCTCCGCGGCCTGGCTCTACGAGACCGGCTTCAACCACTTCTTCCGCGGTAAGGAAGGGGACGGCTCCGGCGACCAGCTCTACATCCAGGGGCACGCCTCCCCCGGCATCTACGCCCGCGCCTTCCTCGACGGCCGTCTCACCGAAGCGCACCTCGACAACTTCAGGCAGGAGGCGGGCGGCAACGGCCTCCCCTCCTACCCGCACCCGCGCCGGCTGCCCTGGCTGTGGGAATTCCCCACCGTCTCGATGGGCCTCGGCCCGCTCTCCGCGATCTACCAGGCGCGCTTCAACTGCTATCTCCACAACCGCGGGATCAAGGACACGGCCGACTCGCACGTGTGGGCGTTCCTCGGCGACGGCGAGATGGACGAGCCCGAGTCGACGGCGGCACTCGCCCTCGCCTCGCGCGAGCGGCTCGACAACCTGACCTTCGTGATCAACTGCAACCTGCAGCGTCTCGACGGCCCGGTCCGCGCCAACTTCAAGATCGTGCAGGAGCTGGAGGCCCAGTTCCGGGGCGCCGGCTGGAACGTCGTCAAATCGCTGTGGGGCTCCGCCTGGGACGAGCTGTTCCAGCTCGACACCACCGGCGCGCTGGTCCGCCGGCTGCGCGAGGTACCGGACGCACAGTTCCAGACGTACGCGACCCGCGACGTGGCGTACATCCGTGAGCACTTCTTCGGTGCCGAGCCCGCGCTGGTCGAGCTGGCCAAGCTGCTCTCCGACGCCAAGATCTCCGAGTGTTTCCACACCTCCCGCGGCGGCCACGAGGCCCGCAAGGTGTACGCGGCGTACCGCGCGGCGCTCGCGCACAAGGGCGCGCCGACCGTGATCCTCGCGCAGACGGTGAAGGGCTACACGCTCGGCAAGGGCTTCGAGTCCAAGAACGCCAACCACCAGATGAAGAAGCTGACGACCGACGAGTTCAAGGGCATGCGCGACGTGCTCGGGCTCCCGATCGCCGACAGCGCCTTCATCGACGGCGTCGTGCCCTACGGCCACCCGGGCGCCGACTCCCCGGAGGTGCGCTACCTCCAGGAGCGTCGCGCAGACCTCGGCGGGCCCGCCCCGGCCCGCCGAGTGCATCCGGTGGCCCCGCTGCCCGAACCGGAGGAGCGCGCCTTCAAGGCCCTGTACAAGGGGTCGGGCAAGCAGGAGATGGCGACGACCATGGCGTTCGTCCGCCTGGTCAAGGACCTGATGCGGGACAAGGAGACCGGCCGGCGCTGGGTGCCGATCGTCCCGGACGAGGCCCGCACCTTCGGTATGGAGTCGCTGTTCCCGTCGGCCGGCATCTACTCGCCGCTGGGCCAGACGTACGAGCCGGTCGACCGCGACCAGCTGATGTACTACAAGGAGGCCAAGGACGGCCAGATCCTCAACGAGGGGATCACCGAGGCCGGCGCCATGGCCGACTTCATCGCCGCCGCGACGTCGTATTCGACGCACGGCGAGACGATGATCCCGTTCTACATCTTCTACTCGATGTTCGGCTGGCAGCGGACCGGCGACCAGATGTGGCAGCTCGCCGACCAGCTCGGCAAGGGCTTCATCGTCGGCGCGACGGCGGGCCGTACGACTCTGACCGGCGAGGGCCTCCAGCACGCGGACGGCCACTCACACCTGATCGCCGCCACGAACCCGGCGTCGCTGAACTACGACCCGGCGTTCGCGTATGAGATCGCGGTGATCGTCAAGGACGGTCTGCGCCGGATGTACGGCCCGGATGCCGAGAACGTCTTCTACTACCTGACGGTCTACAACGAGCCCAAGCCGCAGCCCGCCATGCCTGAGGGCGTCGAGGAGGGCATCGTCAAGGGCCTGTACCGCTTCAACGAGGGCTCGGCCGGCGCAGACGCCCCCCGGCTCCAGCTGCTCGCCTCCGGTACGGCCATCCACTGGGCGCTCGAGGCCCAGCAGCTGCTGGCGAACGACTGGAACGTCGCCGCCGACGTATGGTCCGCGACCTCGTGGGGCGAGCTGCGCCGCGACGCTCTGGAGGCCGACGAGGCCCTGCTCCGCGGCGAGCAGCGCACCCCGTACGTCACCCAGGCGCTGGAGGGCGCTGCGGGTCCGGTGCTCGCGGTCTCCGACTGGATGCGTCAGGTGCCCGACCAGATCAGCCAGTGGGTCGAGCAGGACTGGTCCTCGCTCGGCACGGACGGCTTCGGCCTGTCGGACACGCGTGAGGCGGCCCGCCGCCACTTCGGCGTCGACGCGCAGTCGATCACGGTCGCGGCGCTGGCCCAGCTGGCCAGGCGCGGCGAGGTCCCGGTCTCGGCCGTGAAGGAGGCGCGCGAGCGCTACGGCCTGTGAGGCGGGCCCCGTGAGGCACCGAGGCTCCCGGCGACCGCCGTCGCCGGGAGCCTCCTGCATGATGCTCGACCCTGACACAAAACGCTTGACCCTGACACCGTGTGAAGCCGTGCACTGGGAGACGTCATGTTCACCATCGGAGACTTCGCCCGGCACGGCCGTGTGTCGGCCCGGATGCTGCGCCACTACGACGCCATCGGGCTGCTGCGGCCGGAACACACCGACCCTTTCACCGGCTACCGCTCCTACTCCGCGGCCCAGCTCGCCCGCCTCAACCGTCTCGTCGCCCTCAAGGATCTCGGCTTCACCCTGCAACAGGTGCGGGAGATCCTGGAGGACCGCGTGAGCACGGAGGAGCTGCGCGGAATGCTCAAGCTGCGGCAGGCGGAGCTGGAAGAGTCGATGGCAGCGGCCGCCGCACGGCTGGCGCAGGTCGAGGCGAGGCTCCGGTCGATCGAGAGCGAGGGCCGCATGCCCACCCAGGACGTCATGATCAAGACCACCCCCGCGATACGGGTCGCCGAGCTGACCACCGTCGCCGCCGGTTACGGGCCGGAGCACATCGGGCCGGTGATCGGCCCGCTGTACGACGAGCTCTTCAGCCGCCTGCAGGCGGCGGGCGTCACGCCGACCGGGCCCGGTATCGCGTACTACGAGGACGCGCCCGAGGGCGACGGCGCGATCCTGGTGCACGCCGGGTGCACCGTCTCGGCCGGCCAGGCGCCCGGCCCGCACTTCGCGGTCGTCGATCTCCCCGCCGTCGAGCGGGCGGCGACGATCGTGCACCGCGGTCCGATGGACGCGATCCTGCCCACCGCGCAGAACCTGGCGCAGTGGATCGAGGCGGGCGGGCACCGCTCGGCGGGGTACGCCCGGGAGGTCTACCTGGAGTGCCCGCCGGACCGGGAGAAGTGGGTGACGGAGCTCCAGGAGCCGCTCGCCTGAGCTGCGCGACAATGGCCTCCATGCGCGCTGCCCGGCTGATCAAGATGGTGCTGCTCCTGCAGGCGAGGCCGTCCATGACGGGGGCCGAGCTGGCGCGGCAGCTGGAGGTGTCCGAGCGGACCGTGACAAGGGACGCGCTCGCCCTCTCCGAGGCCGGCGTGCCGGTCTACGCCGACCGGGGGCGGAGCGGGGGCTACCGGCTGATCGGCGGGTACCGCACCCGGCTGACCGGACTGGGCCGCGACGAGGCCGAGGCCCTGTTCCTGTCCGGGCTGCCGGGCGCGCTGCGGGACATGGGGCTTCAGGACGCCGCCTCCGCGGCTCGCCTGAAGGTGTCCGCGGCGCTGCTCCCGTCGCTGCGGGACGCCCCGCACTCGGCTGCGCAGCGGTTCCATCTGGACGCGCCCGGGTGGTACCAGGAGCCCCGGACGCCGGCGCTGCTGCCGGTGATCGCGGAGGCGGTGTGGAGCGACCACCGGATCCGGGGCTCCTACCGCCGCCGGGACACCGAGGTCGAGCGGGAGCTGGAGCCGTACGGGCTCGTGCTGAAGGCGGGCGTCTGGTACCTGTGCGCCCGTGCGGAGAGCACGTTCCGGGTGTACCGGATCGACCGGTTCTCGGCGGTGGAGGCGGACGGTGCGGTCTTCGACCGGGACGGGGGCTTCGACCTGCCCGCCTTCTGGGCGGAGCGCGCGGCCCAGTTCGCGCGCTCCATCCTCCGCGCGGAGGTCGTCGTACGGGTCACGGAGGCGGGCGCGCGCAGCCTGCCGCACGTGACGGACCGCGCGGCGGCCGAGGAGGCCCTCGCCGCCGCGGCCCCGCCGGACGAGCGGGGCCGGGTGACGCTCACTCTCCCGGTCGAGTCCCCGGACGTGGCGTACTCCCAACTCCTGTCACTGGGCGCCGAGGTGGAGGTCCTGGGGCCCGCCGCGCTGCGGGAGCGCTTCGCGGCGACGGCGGCCCGGATGCGCGACCTGTACGGCTGACGGGGCCGTGCCCAGGAGCGTGGACGGTGCCCGCGGCGGCGTGTTCCTGGACCGCGCCGCCGTCAGGCCCGTGGTGGCGTCAGCGGTAGTCGGCCGGGGACGGTTCCTCCCCCGCCTTCTCCGCGAGGATGTACCCCCACACGTCCGGGCGGCTGCCGTCCGCGTCCGTGACGCCGTACTCCCTGGCCAGCCGCCCGCTGTCCACCGAGCGGCCGTTCCAGCGGGCGCGGTCGGGGTCGGCGGCGAGGGCGGCCACGCCACGGGCGAGATACGCCGGGGATTCGGACAGCGCCCAGTGCCGCTGCTTGGCGATGCCGTCGCGCCAGGTCTCCTCGGTGAGGCCGAAGACGTCCAGCATCTCCTCGGACCGGAGGAACCCGGGAGTGACCGCCACCGCTGTCCCGCCGACGTTCTTGAGCTCCTCGCCCAGGAGGTACGCCATCCTGATCGGCGTGTTCTTGGCCAGGTCGTAGTAGAAGTTCTCGCGGAAGTCCTTGTTGGTCTCGGCCGTCCCGTCCGTGACCTCGACGACCAGGCCACCGGGCCGCCGTACGAGCAGGGGCAGCGCGATGCTGCTGGTGATGATGTGTGTCCGCGCCCCCAGGTCGAGCATGCGCAGGCCGCGCTCCAGGTCGACTTCCCACATCTTTGTGTCGAAGTCGAGCAGGAAGTTCCCGCCCCAGATGTCGTTCACGAGGATGTCGAGGCGACCGCGGTCACGGTCGATGCGGTCGACCAGCGACCGGACCTGGTCGGCCACCAGGTGGTCGGTGGGGACGGCGATGCCCGTGCCGCCCGCGGCCGTGACGAGGTCGGCGGTCTGCTCGATCGTCTCCCCCGCGCGTCCCACCTCGCTGACGTGGTCCCGGGTGGTGCGTCCCGTCACGTAGACGGTCGCGCCCATGGCACCGAGCTCCACGGCGATGGCGCGGCCCGCGCCCCGGGTGGCGCCCGCGACGAGTGCCACGCTGTCGTGCAGCGGCCTGTCCGGGGAGCCGGCCGGCGGCTCGCCGAAAGGACGGTCCTGTGGTTCGCTCGTCGGGGCGTTCGTGGGGGCGTCGGACGGCTCGTTCGTCGGCTCGTTCGTCGTCATGGACCGACCGTCGCACGGAATCCGGACATCCTCTGTCCGGCATTGCCGCCCATCGCCATCGTGGACCGTTCATCTCGATACAGCCGCTTTTCCCGCCTCCGCGTGCGCCGCCCTTCGCCAGCCACGATGCTTGATCCGTGATGGACGAGACGGAGTTCTGGGAGATCATCGACAGCACCCGCGAGGCCGCCGAGGGCGACCCCGAGGACCACGCCGAACTGCTCGTCGAGCGGCTGCTGCAGCTCGACCCCGACTCCGTACTGGACTTCGCCCGGCACTTCGAGGCCCGCTACAACCGCGCCTACACCTGGGACCTGTGGGGCGCGGCGGCCGTGCTGCTCGGCGGCGCGAGCGACGACGCCTTCGACTACTTTCGCTGCTGGCTCATCGGCCAGGGCCGCGAGGTCTTCGAGGGCGCGGTGCACGACCCCGACTCGCTGGCGGAGCTGCTGGAGGACTTCGACGAGGACATCGACGGGGACGGCGAGGAGCTGGGGTACGCGGCGGACGAGGCGTACGAGCAGCTGACCGGCGTCGACGCACCGGATCTCGGCATCCCGGTGCAGGCGGCCGAACCAGCGGGCGTCCCGTTCGCCTTCGACGACGACGCGGCGCTGGCAGAGCGCTTTCCGCGACTGTGGGAACGTTTCGGCGGCTGACCGCGGGGCGGGTGCGTCAGCCGGTGAGGGAACGCCCCATCAGGACGTCGTCCACATAACGCCCCTCCAGCAGGAATTCGCCCGGCAGCACGCCCTCGACCGTGAAGCCCTCCGCCTCGTACAGCGCGCGCCGGCGCGTTGTGGCCGAGGACGCGCAGGGTGATGCGGATCGCGCCCTGGCGACCGGCCTCGTCGCAGGCCACGCGCAGCAGGGCCCGGCCGACACCGAGGCCGCGTGCCCGGCCGGCCACGGCGAGGCCCTGGATCTGGCGTACGTGCCGGTTGCAGGCCAGCGGCGTCGGCGGCACCAGGCGGATGTAGCCGAGGAGTGTGCCGTCGCCGTCCTCGGCGACGAGGTAGTCCTCGGGCCGGTGCTTCGGGTCGAAGAACGGCCCGTACGGCGGCTCGGGCCGCGGCTGAACGGCGTGCAGAGGGGACCACGTCTCCCGGTCGAGCTCGCCTAGGGCCGTGTCATCGGCGGCCCGTGCGGGACGTATCACCGGGCGTATCGCGGGACATGTGTGCGACTCGGGCATGGGCCAACTGTGCCACGCGGTACGGGAACGGCAGGATGGGGCCATGGAGACATCGCGTATCGCCGTCACCGGCGCCTCCGGGCTCATCGGCACGGCCCTCGTGCGCTCGCTGCGCGCGGACGGGCACGAGGTGGTGCGCCTGGTGCGGCACGCCGCCGGTGCCGGGGACGAGGTCGAGTGGGACCCGCGGCGGCAGTACGTCGACGTGGCGGGCCTCGTCGGCTGCGACGCGGTCGTGCATCTCGCCGGGGCCGGGGTGGGCGACCGCCGTTGGACGCAGGCGTACCGCAAGGAGATCCGCGACAGCCGCGTGCTCGGCACGACGGCGATCGCGGAGGCCGTCGCCTCACTGGACACACCGCCCCGGGTCCTGATCAGCGGCAGCGCGGTCGGCTTCTACGGCGACACCGGGGACCGCCCGGTGGACGAGGACGCGCCGCCGGGGGACGGCTTCCTGCCGGGGGTGTGCGTGGAGTGGGAGGAGGCGGCCGAACCGGCGCAGGAGGCGGGGATACGTACGGTGCTGGCCCGCACCGGCCTGGTGGTGGCACGGCACGGCGGCGCGTGGGGCCGGATGTTCCCGCTGTTCCGGGCGGGCCTCGGGGGGCGGCTGGGCAGCGGGTGCCAGTACTGGAGCTTCATCGCGCTGCACGACGAGGTGGCGGCGCTGCGGCATCTCCTCGACACGGAGTCGCTGTCGGGCCCGGTGAACCTGACGGCGCCGGAGCCGGTGACGAACCGTGAGGTGACGCGGGCGATGGCCCGCGTCCTGCACCGCCCGGCACTCCTCGCGGTCCCGACGCCGGCGCTGCGGCTGGCGCTGGGAGAGATGGCGTCGGACGTACTGACCAGCCAACGGGCGCTTCCGTCACGCCTGTTGGAGTCGGGCTTCTCGTTCGCGTTCCCCCGGATCGACGACGCGATCCGCGCGGCACTGCGGTAGCGGCCGGGGGTACGGCCGCAGGGCCGGGATTGTTCGCCCGGATCCTGAGACCGGGCCCGCACCGCGTGCCGGGCGGCTCAGGGCCGCGCGTGACCGGGACGGCTCGCCGCCGTCCCAGCGGCGTGGGCGACCGCATCCACCGACCCGGGGCACGGGCACCGACCGGCGCATGGCCGCGCAGCGCGAGCCCGCCGGGCGCGGCGGCACACAGAGCGCCCGGCGTGGGCGACCGCATGCCGCCGACCGGGCACGGGCCCCACCGGCGCGCCGCCCACCTGACCGATGCAACTCGCGCCACTCTTCGCCCACAACGCCGAAGAACCACCACGGCACTGCCACCGCCCCACATGCGGCCATGCGCCCGACCGGCCCGGCCCGCGAAGGATCGCCACTGCCCCAACCGGCATCGGCCGCGACAGGCAGCCACGCAGCGCGAGCCCGCCCCGGCACGGCGGCGCACAGAGCACCCGGCGTAGGGGCCGCAGGCGCCGACCGGCGAGCCCGTCCGGGCGCGGGGGCCGGCTGCCGAGTGGCTGGGGCCGCCCCAGGGGCCGGCTGTGTGAGGCCGCGGCACGTCGACCTCCGGTGTGCGCCCCCGCGCTACGGTGCACCGCGCTGTGCGCGACTGCACGCGGGCGTTCCGGTTCCTAGTCTCGGTGCGAACTCGGGTATTCACTGGGCCTGATGGGGGCATGAGCCTCCCACCAGCCGCGCCGACCTCGGGGAGGGGCACGTGCTCAGCACCGCTCAGCATGCGGATCACGCGGACGTCGTCATCGTGGGAGCCGGGATCGCCGGGCTCTCGGCCGCTCATCGGCTGACCACTGCGGGGGTGACGGTCCGGGTCCTGGAGGCCGCCCCCGTGGTGGGCGGGCGGATGGCCACCGAATGCGTCGACGGCTTCCGGCTCGACCGCACAGGCCAGTTGCTCAGTACCGCGTTCCCGGAGCTGCGGCGCATCGTGGCGCTGCGCCATGCCGAACTGCGGCCGTTCTCGCCCGGTGTTCTCGTCCACGCCGAAGGACGCCTTCAGCGGACGGGCGAGGTGGGAAGCTCGCCGCACGCCGCCAGAGGTGTAGGGGTCGCATTCACAATGGCGCGCGCCCTTGCGAGCGCCCCTCGGCCGAGGCACCTCGACCAGGCGAGGCTGGGAGCGTCGCTGGCACGGCTCGCGGGCACGCCCGTACGGCGCGTGCTGGCCCGGCCGGAACGGGCCGCGGCAGACGCCCTCCACAGCCGCGGGCTGCCCGCCCGTACGGTGCACGGTTTTCTGCGCCCCCTACTGTCCGCCCTGCTGTGCGACCCGGAGTTGAGCACGTCCAGCCGGTGCGCCGACCTGGTGCTGCGCGGTTACGCGCGCGGCCGGCTGTGCGTTCCGGCGGGCGGGGCGTCCGCGCTTCCGGAGCTGCTGGCGGCCACGCTGCCAGAAGGCACCGTGCGGACGGGGACACGGGTCACCGACGTCGCGACCAACCGGGTCACGACCGAGGAACACGGCGAGTTCGGCTGCCGCTCGGTCGTGGTCGCCACGGGGGCGCGGACGGCGGCGGAGCTTCTGCCCGGGCTGCGGGTGCCGTCCTTCCGCCCGGTGACGGTGGTGCACCACACCGTGCCGGAGCCGCCCCTGACCGATCCGTCACTCGTCCTGGACGCGGACCGCGGCGGACCCGTGTCGCACACGGCCGTGCTGAGCGAGGTCGACCCGTCCCGCGCGCCCGAGGGCCGCGCGCTCATCTCCTCGACGGTGGCGGGCAACCCGCCGGACGACGTGGACCGGCAGGTACGGCGGCACCTGACGACGCTGTACGGCACTCCGACGGACGACTGGGAACTTCTGACGGTGCATCATGATGCGGAGGCGGTCCCGGCGATGACGCCTCCGCACGATCTGCGCCGACCCGTGCGCCTGCTGTCGGGCCTGTACGTCTGCGGCGACCACCGGGACACGGCGACGGTGCAGGGCGCGCTGCACTCGGGCCGCCGGGCCGCGCACGCACTCCTGTCGGACCTCGGCATCCGGCCGGCCCACGGGACGGCGGCGCTGGCCGCGGCCTGAGTCACGCGGGGGGCGAGCCCCCCACACGGCAGCCCCGCAGCGGATGGAAGTCCGGAGAGATACGTCGTACCTCCCCGGACCCCGCCGTTTCCCGAAGGAGGGCTGCGCCCAGGACCCCGTACCGCCCTTCGGGCGGTGTGTCCTCAAGCGCCGGAGGGCTGCACAGCAGCCCCAGCCCGCGCTTGAGGCGCGGGCCGGGCAGGATCCCGGGTTCGGGATGGGGTCCTACGGCCCGAGGCTTTAGAGGCAAGCCGGGGATGGGGACAGCCGGCAGGTCCCCGCACCCACGCCCGGCAGACCGCAAGCCACGGGGTCCGGGGCGCGGCACGGGAGGGGGCACGCCCCCGGCCACCAGGCCAAAGGGAAGGGAAGGGGAAAACGGCCCCGCGCAGCGGCCGCCCCGTCCCGGCGGAGTCGCCCCTCACCCCAGCGCCGCCACCCGGTCGCGATAGGTGCGGACCGGGCTCGCGTCCCGGTACGGCTCCAGGCGGCGCTCGAACTCCCGCACGTACTCCGACGCCCGCGCCGACCTCATCTCCGACGCCTGCAGCGCCGCCTCCGCGCCCAGCGCGCACGCCTGCTCCAGCTCACCGAGGCCGAGGCGCGCCGTGGCGAGGACGACCCGGCAGAACAGCCGGCTCCGGGCGAAGGCCGGGGCCCGTAACTGCAGTGAGCGTTCCGCGTGCTGGACCGCCGAGCGGTACTGCTGGAGGTCCCGGTGGCAGTGCCCGATCTCGTCGGCGAGCTGGGCCTCGTCGAAGGAGCGCGCCCAGTGCGGCACGTCGTCGCCCGGACGGGCCGAGTCCAGGGCACGCTCCGCGCGGGCGAGGGCCGTGTTGCACGCCCGTGCCTCGCCGAGCACCCCGTGGCCGCGCGCCTCGGCGGCGTGTAGCAGCGCCTGGACCAGCGGTGGCGCCGAGGAGCCCACGCCCTGTTGGGCGACCCGGGCGAGCTGGACCGCTTCCCGGCCGTGGCCCAGGTAGACGGCCTGCCGGCTCATGGTGACGAGCACATAGGAGCCGTACGCCCGGTCCCCCGCCGCCTGTGCGAGCCGCAGCGCCTGGACGAAGTACCGCTGGGCGAGGCCGTGGGCCGCTATGTCGTACGAGGTCCAGCCGGCGAGCCGGGTCAGATCGGCGGCCGCGGCGAAGAGCCGGCGGCCCACCGCCTCCCCGTAGGTGCCGCGCAGCATGGGTTCGGCCTCGTGCTCCAGGTAGCGCACGAGGGCCTGTCGGGCGTGGCCGCCGCCGTAGGCGTGGTCGAGGGCGCGGAACAGTTCGCTGACGGAGCGCAGGGCGGAGATGTCTCCGCCGGAGACCCTCTGGCCGGGTCCGCGGTCGGTGCCCCGCTGGCGGGGCACGGTGACGCGTGTCCCCTGGAGGGGGCCCCGCCCCGTTGCGCCGTGCGCCACGTCCCCGCGGCCGACCCGCTCGTCGGCGCGTCCGATCAGCCAGTCCCGGCTCGGCACGACCAGGCCGGCAGGGGTGAAGGCGATCTTGCGGAGTTCCCCGTGACTGCCGGAGTCCTTGCGCCACAGCCCGCTGACGATGTCGACGGCCTCCTCCGGCGTGGCGGCGAACTCCAGGCCGGCGTAGACCGGCGCGCAGGCGTCGAGGCCGAGGTCCTGGGCGGACAGCCGGCGCCCGAGCCGCCGGGTGAACACCTCCGCGATCAGTGCCGGGGTCGTGCCGCGCGGCTGCTGGCCGCGCAGCCAGCGGGTCACGGAGGTCTTGTCGTAGCGGAGGTCGAGGCCGTGCTCGAGACCGAGCTGGTCGACTCTGCGGGCGAGCCCGGCATGGGAGAAGCCCGCCTCCGCGATGAGCGCGGCGAGCTGCCGGTTGGGGGTGCGCTGTGGGGCACGTTCCGTCATCTGCTGTCGGGTCTCCTGCCTTCCGGGCCGGGAGCAGCCCATGGGGGTACCTCCCATGCGAAGCCCTGGGGGAGGAACGGCGCGAATTTAGCGGCCGGACCGGCCCCTTCCGCTCCCTTCGCCCCACATTCATCCGATCGTGTGAGGATTGACGGCGGCACTGACATCTGCGCTGACGGGAGCTACCGCCCGGCCACCCGGCGGAGCCACCTGCCCGGCCACCGGTTTCCGGGCCGCCGTATAGTGGCATGGGCCTGGATTACAGCTGGGCGAAGGTTCGAGGGAGGCTCTGCCGTGAGTGAGCTGCGGTTCGTCCGACTGGGGTTCGGCGAGAACGCCGTCGAGTACCAGGAGGCCTGGCAGAAGCAGCGCGAGGTCCACGCCGCCCGCTTCGCGGACGAGATCCCGGACACCTGTCTGTTCCTGGAGCACCCGCCGGTCTACACGGCCGGACGGCGCACGGCGGCCAGTGAGCGCCCTCTCGACGGCACGCCCGTCGTCGACGTGGACCGCGGCGGAAAGATCACCTGGCACGGCCCGGGCCAGCTGGTGGGCTATCCGATCCTGAAGCTGCCGCGCCCGGTGGACGTGGTCGCGCACGTACGCCGCCTGGAGGACGCCCTCATCCGCACCTGCGCGGAGTTCGGCGTCGAGACGAGCCGGGTGGAGGGCCGCAGCGGTGTGTGGGTGCTCGGCGATCGGGTCGAGGAGCGTCCGGCACTCGGCGGCCTGTCGCTGGACTTCGACCCCCGGCTTCAGGACGAGGAGTTCGACCCGCGTCTGAACGGGCCTGAGTACGCCCCCTCCAACGCCGGCCAGCGGCGCGAGGACCGCAAGCTCGCCGCGATCGGCATCCGGATCGCCAAGGGCGTGTCCATGCACGGTTTCGCCCTGAACGTGAACCCGGACAACACCTGGTTCGACCGGATCGTGCCGTGCGGCATCCGCGACGCGGGCGTCGCCTCACTGGCGAACGAGCTGGGCCGCGACATCACGATCGAGGAGGTGCTCCCCGTCCTGGAGAAGCATCTGCGCGACGTCCTGGAGCACGCGGAGCTCCGGCCCCGTGCGGTCGAGACGGCGCCGGCCTGACGCCTGCCGGCGGCCCTGGGGAATGCGTCCCTCTGGCCACAGGTTGGCCGAACGTAAGGCCGCACTTTTAACGGGCGTACTCTGGTGTTCGCCGAAGAATCGAAGCTGTAGGGAGCCGGTCGTGTCCGCAGTCGCACCCGACGGACGCAAGATGCTGCGCCTGGAGGTCCGGAACAGCCAGACCCCCATCGAGCGCAAGCCCGAGTGGATCAAGACCCGGGCGAAGATGGGTCCCGAGTACAACCAGCTGCAGAAACTGGTCAAGAGCGAGGGGCTGCACACGGTCTGCCAGGAGGCGGGCTGTCCCAACATCTTCGAGTGCTGGGAGGACCGCGAGGCCACGTTCCTCATCGGTGGCGACCAGTGCACCCGCCGCTGCGACTTCTGCCAGATCGACACCGGCAAGCCGCAGGCACTGGACCGCGACGAACCGCGCCGCGTGGGCGAGTCGGTCGTCACGATGGACCTGAACTACGCCACGATCACCGGCGTCGCCCGCGACGACCTGGAGGACGGCGGAGCCTGGCTGTACGCGGAGACCGTGCGCCAGATCCATGCGATGACCGCCGACCGCGAGGGCGGCCACACCAAGGTCGAACTGCTGATCCCCGACTTCAACGCCGTGCCCGAGCAGCTGGCCGAGGTCTTCTCCTCCCGCCCCGAGGTGCTCGCGCACAACGTCGAGACGGTGCCGCGCATCTTCAAGCGCATCCGCCCCGGCTTCCGCTACGAGCGCTCGCTCGAGGTCATCACCCGCGCCCGGGAGGACGGCCTGGTCACCAAGTCGAACCTGATCCTCGGCATGGGCGAGACGCGCGAGGAGGTCAGCGAGGCGCTGCGGCACCTCCACGACGCGGGCTGCGAGCTGATCACGATCACGCAGTACCTGCGCCCCTCCGTGCGCCACCACCCGGTGGAGCGCTGGGTGAAGCCGCACGAGTTCGTGGAGCTGCAGGAGGAGGCCGAGGAGATCGGCTTCTCCGGTGTGATGTCGGGACCGCTCGTCCGTTCGTCGTACCGGGCCGGCCGCCTGTTCCAGCAGGCGATGGAGGCCCGTGGGACCACGGCCGCCACCGGCGCGGCCCAGGCTCTGTGAATTCAGGCACAAGCAAGTTCCGGCCGATAAAGACCAGTTGGGCGCGGCCCGCACCCTCCCCGCAGGTCGGGGACACGGTGCGGGCCGCGTTCGCGTTCGCGGCGGCTTCGCAGGGCGCCCATCGGTGCTTCATCGGCGTTTGACCACCCGGTCACGCCCTGGTAACACCGAACAGTGACGCTGTATGCACGCACAGCTCCCACTCATCGACGCCAGCCCCGAGGGGGAACCTTCACGATGCCGACCTCCAGCATGCAGGCCGCGCCGGTACGTCCCGTGATCGCCACCGCCATCCCGACCGTCACCGACGCACTGCGCGCCATGGAGTCGCTGCTGCTCGGCAGCGGCCAGCGCACCGCCCGCCGCAACGCATGGACCGCGGTACTGGAGGACCGGCGCCGGGCCAAGGACCGCGTCGAGGCCCAGCACGTTCTGGAGGCCGTGGCTGACCGCACTTCCTAGGCCACGTAAACTTCAGGTATGGCGAGGAAGGCACATTCAGACAGCGCTGACGCTGCTGCGAATCCTGGGCGACTGAAGCAGATCGCCCTGACGTACAAGATGACCCGTAAGGCCGACCCCAGGGTCGGTCTTGTCGTCGCGGCTGTGGGAATCGTCACCTTCGGTGTCTTCCTCGCGATCGGTTTCTTGATCGACCACCCCATCTATCTGGGCGTCCTGGGCTTCCTGCTGGCCTTCCTGGCGATGGCGATCCTCTTCGGCCGCCGCGCCGAGCGGGCGGCCTTCGGGCAGATGGAAGGCCAGCCGGGCGCCGCCGCGGCGGTCCTGCAGAACGTGGGGCGCGGCTGGACGACGACCCCCGCGGTGGCGATGAACCGCAACCAGGACGTGGTGCACCGGGCGGTCGGCAAGGCCGGCATCGTCCTGGTCGCCGAGGGCAACCCCAACCGGCTCAAGACGCTGATCGCGGCCGAGAAGAAGAAGATGAACCGCATCGTCGTGGACGTACCGGTACACGACATCCTGGTGGGCAACGGCGAAGGCCAGGTCCCGCTGAAGAAGGTGCGCACCACGATGCTGAAGCTGCCGCGCGTGCTCACAGGACCGCAGGTCACCTCGACCAACGACCGGCTGCGGGCGATGGGCGACCTGATGAGCAACATGCCGCTGCCGAAGGGCCCGATGCCGAAGGGCATGCGGATGCCGCGCGGCGGCAAGATGCGCTGACCACCAAGGACGTGGCGGGGGGGGGGGGGGGCGCGGCGCCCCCCCCCCCCCGCCCCCCGGGGGGGGGGGGGGCCCCCCCCCGGCGCCCCGCCGGGGGTGTTGAGGGCGGGGGGAGGGAACGGC
>NZ_JBIRZM010000006.1:346646-439262 GCF_044390825.1 Streptomyces sp. NPDC018833
GGGTGGGGGCGGGGGTGGGGGGGCGGGGGGGGGGGCTGGGGGCGCTCCCCCCCCGGGGGGGCCGGGGGGGGGCGGGCCTTGGGCCGGGCCCGCCTCCGTCACGTCCTTGTGTCCTGCGCCGCCGCCTGCTGCCCAGCGGTTCTTCTGTCCTGCGACGTTCAGATCCTGACCTGGACCGCGCGGGCGAGGCGGTCGTGCAGACCGCGGCCGTCTCGGTCCCAGACGAGTGCCGGCACGGCCAGGCACAGCAGCACGCTGCGGACGACGGCCCAGCCGAATCCGAGGCGGCCGCCGCGCTCGGAGACGACGCGCAGGCCGAGGAGCCGCTTGCCGGGACTGCAGCCGACGGTGCCGACCGTCAGCACACTCATGACGAGGAAGATCAGCAGGGCGCGGTTGGACGTCGCCTGCTGGTCACTGCCCGCGAACAGTCCGTATGCGATCAGGCAGCACAGTCCCCAGTCGAGAAACAGTGCTCCGAAGCGCCGTCCGAGGGGGGCCACAGAGCCCGGTCCCGTCTCCGGGAGACCAAGCCGCTGGCCCCGGTACCCGAAGTCGACACCCATGTCCTCGGCCGCCGCGCGGGGCCCGGAGAGCCACGATCCGATTGCTTGCCTGTTGTCCACCCGACCACGGTACTGCGCCCGCTTTGGATCACTTCGGCCCGGGTCCCCCAGCGGCCTGCAATGGGTGCCCGGCACCCGTGCCGGTTAACTTCTTCGAAACAAATGGGTCATGCTTGAGAAATCCGGCCTGCCTATGGTCGGGTCCAGCGTGTGCCACCGCACTGGCCGCACGGACGAGCTGCAACCCCGCCCCTCCCCGGGTGGGAGTAGGAGGAGTTGGATGTTCCAGAACGCCGACGAGGCCAAGAAGTACATCGCTGACAACGACGTAAAGATGGTTGACGTCCGGTTCTGCGACCTTCCTGGCGTCATGCAGCACTTCACGATCCCGGCGACGGCCTTCGACCCCTCGGACGAGCTGGCGTTCGACGGCTCGTCGATCCGCGGCTTCCAGGCGATCCACGAGTCCGACATGGCGCTGCGCGCGGACCTGTCGACCGCCCGCCTGGACCCGTTCCGCCGCGACAAGACGCTGAACATCAACTTCTTCATCCACGACCCGATCACGGGTGAGCAGTACAGCCGCGACCCGCGCAACATCGCCAAGAAGGCCGAGGCCTACCTCGCCTCCACCGGCATCGCGGACACGGCGTACTTCGGCCCCGAGGCCGAGTTCTACGTCTTCGACTCGGTGCGCTTCAACACCGCCGCGAACGAGGGCTTCTACCACATCGACTCCGAGGCCGGTGCGTGGAACACGGGCGCGGTCGAGGACAACCGCGGCTACAAGGTCCGCTACAAGGGCGGCTACTTCCCGGCCCCGCCGGTCGACCACTTCGCCGACCTGCGCGCCGAGATCTCCCTGGAGCTGGAGAGCGTCGGCCTCCAGGTCGAACGCCAGCACCACGAGGTCGGCACCGCCGGCCAGGCGGAGATCAACTACAAGTTCAACACGCTGCTCGCCGCGGCCGACGACCTGATGCTCTTCAAGTACATCGTGAAGAACGTCGCCTGGCGCAACGGCAAGACCGCGACCTTCATGCCGAAGCCGATCTTCGGCGACAACGGCTCGGGCATGCACGTCCACCAGTCGCTGTGGCAGGGCGGCTCGCCGCTCTTCTACGACGAGGCCGGTTACGCGGGCCTGTCGGACACCGCCCGCTACTACATCGGCGGCATCCTCAAGCACGCCCCCTCGCTGCTGGCCTTCACCAACCCGACGGTGAACTCGTACCACCGCCTGGTCCCCGGCTTCGAGGCCCCGGTCAACCTGGTCTACTCGCAGCGCAACCGCTCGGCTGCGATGCGTATCCCGATCACCGGCTCGAACCCGAAGGCCAAGCGCGTCGAGTTCCGCGCTCCGGACCCGTCGTCGAACCCGTACCTGGCCTTCTCGGCCCTGCTGCTGGCGGGCCTGGACGGCGTGAAGAACAAGATCGAGCCGGCCGAGCCGATCGACAAGGACCTCTACGAGCTCGCCCCCGACGAGCACGCGAACGTCCCCCAGGTCCCGACCTCCCTCCCGGCGGTCCTCGACGCCCTGGAGCAGGACAACGAGTACCTGCAGGTGGGCGGCGTCTTCACGTCGGACCTGATCGAGACGTGGATCGACTACAAGCGGACGAACGAGATCGCCCCGATCCAGCTGCGGCCGCACCCGCACGAGTTCGAGCTGTACTTCGACATCTAAGAACGCCACAGGTCAGAGTGGGTTTCCCCTCGCCTGGGCCGTGTGTGGACCGTCGGCCGTGTTCTTCCATCACCGGAAGGCACGGCCGACGGCCTTTTTTCGCTCAGCTGCTCCGGCGTCCGACTCGCCGTCCCTGGCCTCGCAGTCGACGGTGCTCCCGCCGAGCGACTGCCCCGAAGTCTGTTCGGCAGCGGTACGCGCGATGAGCCCGAACCGTGCCTGCACCGTGCCGTTCCCCCTGAGGCCGGCAGCTCGGCGCGAACGACCGGGCCTCGCGAGAGAAGGCGTCGCGGCGTTCCCGACCGGGCAGTGTGACACTCCCCTGGGTGCGCGCCGTGCCCGGGCGCCTCTACGATCCATGCCCATGGGGATCACCGTGCAGAAGCTGACGTACTACCCGATCAAGGGCTGCGCCGGGATCGAGGTGCGATCCGCTGTGGCCGGCGGGACAGGGCTCGAGCACGACCGGACGTTCATGGTCGTCGATGCCCTCGACGGGACCTTCCGCAGTCAGCGGACGCATCCCGCCCTGGCCGCCGTACGGCCCGGGATGGGTGACGGCGGGCGCACCCTGCGCCTGCGGGCCGAGGGGGTCGAGGAGCTCGTGGTGGACGTGGATCCCGAGGGCAAGCCGCGTGCGGTGAGCCTGTTCGGCCGGCCGGTCGGGGACGCGGTGGACCAGGGGGACGCGGTCGCCGCATGGCTGTCCGAGGTGCTCGGAACCGCGTCGCGGCTGGTGCGGGTGCCCGAGGGGTTCGACCGGGACGGGTGGGGAGAGACACCGGGCAAGATCGCCTTCGCCGACGCGCATGCCGTGGCCGTCGTTTCCCAGGCCTCGCTCGACGGGCTGAACGCGCGGATCGAGGCGTCGGGCGGGACGCCGGTGCCCATGGACCGCTTCCGGGCGAACATCGTGCTCGACGGGTGCGCCCAGCCGCACGACGAGGACCTGATGCGGCGGCTGGAGATCGGGACCGTGCAACTCGCCCATTCCGTACGGGCGATGCGTTGTTCCGTGCCACTGGTCGACCAGGTCACGGGGCGGCGGGCGGGCCCCGAGCCGGTGCGCACGCTCGCGACGTACCGGCGGGAGCCCGCGTACGACAACAAGATCAGCTTCGGGGCGAAGGTGGCGGTGCTGCGGGGCGGCGCGCTGGCGGTCGGCGACGCTGTACGACCGCAGTGGTACGAGAACGGGGCGCCCGATCCCGAGCGCCCCGCTTCCTGAGCCTTTCCTCCGGGCCTCCTGAGCCTTTCCTCCGGTCAGCGCCCGTAGCGGATCAGGGCCCTGACCATCCGGCACGTCGTGTCGGACGGGACGTGCAGGCCGACGCGCTCGGCCACGTCCCGTATGCGGCGGTTGTCGGCTGTCGCCGGGTGGTAGACGCCGGCGTCGAGCAGGGCGATCGCGAGGCGCATCGCCTTCAGGCGGCGGTTGTGCGACACGTACCACTCACGCGGCTGTCCGGCCGGGAGCGGCTTCTTCTGAAGGGGGATCAGGGGCTTCGTCGTGAGTGTGGCAACGGCCATCGGCGACCTCCTGGCGCGGTGGCGGGACCATCCCGAACTACTGTTCATTCTACCGGCGGCCACTGACAATCGCCGCTGGCCAGACGGCATATGAAGCGGTGAGCGGTACGGTGTGCGGCATGGAGATCTGGATCAATCCCGCCTGTTCCAAGTGCCGCAGCGCCCTCACGCTCCTCGACGCCGAGGGCGCCGACTACACAGTGCGGCGTTATCTGGAGGACGTGCCGACCGAGGACGAGATCCGGGCGGTGCTGGGCAGGCTCGGCCTCGAACCCTGGGACATCACGCGGACACAGGAGCCCGCCGCGAAGGAGCTGGGACTCAAGGCGTGGGCTCGCGACGACGCATCGAGGGACCGCTGGATCTCGGCCCTGGCCCAGCACCCCAAGCTCATCCAGCGGCCGATCATCACGGCGGACGACGGTACGGCGGTGGTGGGCCGTACGGAGGGCGCGGTCCGGGACGCGCTGGGCCGCGGCTGAGCCGCGGACCCGGGCGGCGTACGGCGGTCGCGACTCCCGGCCGCGTAGGGCGGTCACGGCTCCCCACGACGTACGGCGTCGTCACCGTCTTCCAGCGGCGTACGGCGTCACCTCCTCCTGCGGCGTACGGAACGGTCGGCAACCGCCGGAGCTGCGTCCTCGCCGACCGGCGGGACCGGTCAGTGGCTGGATGCCCGCCGCGGCACGGCAGACGGCGCGACCGGCCGGCGGCGTGACCGGCTGAACGCGGCGCCGCGGGTGCGGGTGTCGGGCATCGCGGTGGGCGCCCGCACGCCGTGCTGGAGCTGCCGTGTAGGAACGAGCGGACCGTGGCCAAGGCGGCGGCACGGCAGGACTCGCGGTGGAGGGAGCCGGCCGACTGCCGGCATCCCCAGGTGGCGGGGCGGCGCGGGGACGGTCTGGTGGTGGGGAAAGCGACGCCGCCGGAGCACCCGTACGAGGGGGCGCCGGACGCGCTGTGCCGCACTGCCGCCGGGGTGAACGACGCAGGGCGGCGGGCGAACGGCCTTTGCCTTAAGGAATGTTAAGGAAGAGGCGGGCGTGAACGGTGAGCAGACGCCGACGGGTCCTCGTACGTAAGGGCACAAGGAACCAACCGGCCGCCCCCGCGGCCGGGGACAGGAGCCCTTACGTGTCACGCAAGAAGACCCTCAGCGGCAAGAAGAAGCTCGCACTCCTCGTCGGCGCGGCGGCGCTGGTCGGCGGCACTGCGGTTGTCATGACCGGAACAAGCCAGGCCTCCGCCGCCTGTGACGGGCTCACCCAGGCGATTCAGAACAACGAGAACTTCATCGCCGGTCAACAAGCCAGTCCGGACGCCCAGTCGGCGGCGCGCATCGCCAACCGGGAGGCGGTGATCGCACAGATCAGGGTCCAGCAGAAGGCCGCGGGCTGCGACGCCGGGGCGGGCGGCGGCGAAGCCGCACAGCCGCCGGCCCAGGAGGCGCCACCCGCCGGGGAAGCGCCGCCCGCCGAGGCACCGCCCGCGGATGAAGCGCCTCCCGCCGCCGGTGGTGACCAGGCCGGGGACCAGGCCGGTGGCGGTCAGGCCGGTGGCGGTGCGGCGGGCGAGGTCGTCTGCGCCGGCTCGACCGTGACCCTCTCCGGCGAGGGCGGCGCACCGGCCGCCTCCAGCAACCAGTTCCCCGTAGGCACCCAGCTCAAGGTGACCAACCTGGACAACAACAAGTCCACGACCGTCGAGGTCACGTCGGTGTCCGGCAGCTGCGCCCTGCTGAACAACGCTGCCTTCGAACAGGTCCGCGAGGCCGGCAAGTTCCTGATCCGCAACGCGCGTATCGAGCGCGTCGGCTGACGCCGGGCGGCCGGGTCCGCGCCCCACTCCCCCGCGGGCCCGGCCGCAGCCGGCCCGCAGGACGGTGCCCTCCGCGCTTCCCCTCCCCCCGCTGTCCCGGGGCCGAGCGCCCGCCTCCGAGCCGCACACTCGGAGTGCAGGACGGCACCGTCCTGCCTTCCCCGTTTTCCCGGCTCCCCCGCTCCCGGGGGCAAGGTCCTGTCGCCCGCTCCCCGCTCCGAGGCGCGGGCATCACCGCGCCGTTCCGGCCGCCTTCTGCTCGGCCTCCGCGAGGATCTCCGTGATCCGCAGCCCGAAACGGACGTCGCACGGGTGCGACCGGCCCGTCCGGATCACGCCGATGAGTTCGTTGACCGCCGTGCGGAACGACTCCACCGGATTGCCCCAGCCGTCCGGCAGTTCCGTCCTGCCCCGCTCCCCCACCAGCACCAGGCTCACGCCCGCCGCGTTCATGGGCGCGCCCAGGCCGAGGGTCGCCGTGCTGGACGCTCCACTCGTGTGGCGGAGCACCAGGTGCATGGTGTCCGAGGGGCCATGGGCCGCCGTCACCTCCACCACGTCGCCCAGCACCGGCAGCAGCGCGGACAGCGCGTGCGGGCCGACGTCCCACAGACCGCCCTTCTCGCGCCGCCACGGCGACGCGGCGAACGGGCTCTCCGCGCCCGGCGAGAACAGCGCCCCGAGCCACTGCGCATGGGCCGTGAACCAGCCGCCGGTCGCGGCCTGTTCCCCGATCCAGCGCGCAGTGTCCGTGGCGAACCGCAGCGTGCAGAAGACCACGGACGCCACCTTCGCCTCCTCAGCGGCCTGCGCGGCGTCGCGGGCAGCCGCGACCGTCGTCGCCACCGGCTTGTCCAGCAGCAAGTGGCAGCCGGCGGCGGCGGCCCGGACGGCGAGCGGTGCCTGTACGTCCGGCGGCACGGCGAAGGCGATCGCGTCGTTCGAGGCGAAGAGCGCGTCGATTCCGTCCTCTCCGGTGAACGCCGTCGTGCCGTGGGCGTCCGCGAGCGCGGCGGCCGCCTCGGGCCGCCGTCCCCACACCCCGCCGAGGACGACGTCCGGGTGGCCGGAGAGCGCGGGTGCCTGGGTCATGGCGGCCCAGGGGCCGGCGCCGAGAAGTCCGATACGCAGGTGCTTGGTCATGCCCACCAGTGTGCCCGCGCGTCCCTCGCTGAGCGCTTCCCACAGGGACGCCGCGTGGCGCGCCCGGGGGGAGCCGGCGGCCAGGTGTCTGGCGGCCGCACCACCCGAAAATGCACGCGGCACCACCGGCAACGGCGCACCAGTGCGGTGCATGCGACTCCTGTATACGACGCGAGGACGACAGCTTCGCCGCGTACGGGACCCGGCTGAGCACCCACGAGGGCGCACCGGAGCGGACGTCCGTGCGCGTCCGCCACCGGGTGGCAGAGCGGGACCGCGCCAAAGGGGTCGCAGGAGTGATCACGCATCCCGGATCACGGACCACGGATCGCAGGAGTGTGTCGCGTGTCTCAAGACGCCCGGGCCGTCGGAGGCGCGGATCCGCCGCGGGCATCCGCTGAACGTGCTCCACGCCCACGAACGGCACCCGGAAAGTGCCGGAAAGCACTGGGCACGGCCTGGCCGTATCAGGGATCCACGGACTCCGGAGCCCTGCTCAACGAGCACTCGGCAGCCCGCCGCGCACGCATGACACGCCGGGGAATACCTCGGATGTTTCGTGCGTAACGTGGGGTTCACAAGCGGGCAACGGCCGGGAAATCGCGAATTGCCAAGCTTCGCGGCATACCGCTGCACCCGCAAAGGATGAGGCCCGTGACCTTCAAGGCTGAGTACATCTGGATCGACGGCACCGAGCCGACCGCCAAGCTTCGCTCGAAGACCAAGATCCTGCCCGGCTCCTCGGCTGACCTCGCCGAGCTGCCCATATGGGGCTTCGACGGGTCCAGCACCAACCAGGCAGAGGGTCACGCCTCCGACCGCGTGCTCAAGCCCGTCTTCACCTGCCCGGACCCGATCCGCGGCGGCGACGACGTCCTGGTCCTGTGCGAGGTCCTCAACACGGACATGACCCCGCACGAGTCCAACACGCGTGCGGCGCTGGCCGAGGTCGCGGAGAAGTTCGCCGCGCAGGAGCCGATCTTCGGCATCGAGCAGGAGTACACCTTCTTCAAGGGCTCCCGTCCGCTCGGCTTCCCCGAGGGCGGCTTCCCCGCCGCGCAGGGCGGCTACTACTGCGGTGTCGGCTCGGACGAGATCTTCGGCCGCGACGTGGTCGAGGCGCACCTGGAGAACTGCCTCGCGGCGGGCCTCGGCATCTCCGGCATCAACGCCGAGGTCATGCCCGGCCAGTGGGAGTTCCAGGTCGGCCCGCTGGCGCCGCTGGAGGTCTCCGACCAGCTGTGGGTGGCCCGCTGGCTGCTCTACCGCACCGCCGAGGACTTCGACGTCTCCGCCACCCTGGACCCGAAGCCGGTCAAGGGCGACTGGAACGGCGCGGGCGCGCACACCAACTTCTCGACCAAGGCGATGCGCGAGGGCTACGACGCGATCATCACCGCGTGCGAGTCGCTGGGCGAGGGCTCGAAGCCGATGGACCACGTCAAGAACTACGGCGCGGGCATCGACGACCGTCTGACCGGCCTGCACGAGACCGCCCCGTGGAACGAGTACAGCTACGGCGTCTCCGACCGCGGCGCCTCGGTACGCATCCCGTGGCAGGTGGAGAAGGACCGCAAGGGCTACATCGAGGACCGCCGCCCGAACGCCAACGTCGACCCGTACACGGTGACCCGCCTGCTGGTGGACACCTGCTGCTCGGCGCTGGAGAAGGCCGGCCAGGTCTGAGCCGCTGAGCCCACCGAAGGGGCGTCCGCCGACGAGGCGGACGCCCCTTCGTCGTGCGTCCGCCCCTTCCGCCTGCGTCCGCCCCTTCGCCGTAGGGTGGCTCGCCTACTGGGGGGATCGACGACCCGACTTTCGGCGGCGCTGCGAGCCGGCGCCGGGCGATCACCGTCACGCCTCGTCTGGCGCAACAGGCTCCGTGGGGAGGTGGCCTGAGCGGAGCGGATGCAGGAAAGAGCACGTATCAACGGGTGGGAGGGGCCTGCTGAGTTCGCGGCGGTCTGCTTCAATGGGGCACATGACCGGCTTCCAGAACACCACGACGGGTCGCAGCGACCTCCAGCCGTTCTGGCCTTCCCGGCAGCACCACGACTTCGACCGGGTGTGTTGCCGCGCGGTGAACGCGCAGGCCCTCTAAAGCCGCTCCCCGGCCTTCGGCCAGCGCGCACGACGTACGTCCGTCCTCACGACGCACCGACGACTTCCTCCGCGCGAAAGAGCTGATCTCTCATGGCGAACAGCCGTTCCTTCTCCACCGCTTCCGCTGTCGCGTCCCCCGTACCGCAAGCCGCCCGTGCCACGGCCGACCGGACGGCTCCCCCGGCCCGCCACCACCGGCTGCGTGCCATCGACCAGGATGAGGTCGTGGACGTGGCGGACCTCCTGACGCCGGGCGCCACCTGGCTGCCCGCGCCGCCGCACGCCCTGCCCACGCTGCCGGGCCGGCCCCCGATGGTCGGCTACCTCGTCCTCGTACCGGCCGGTCAGCAGTCGCCCGTCGCCCCGGCCGCCGCGCAGGAGCGCCCCGCCGGCGCGGGCCCGGTGACGATCGACACGGTGCGCCGAACTGCCCGGGTGGACGGGCGGGAAATGGACCTGACCTACCTGGAGTTCGAGTTGCTGGCGCATCTGGTGGCGCACCCGCACCGGGTGCACACACGCGATCAGCTGGTGACCACCGTCTGGGGCTATGGTCACGTCGGCGACGGCCGGACCGTGGACGTCCATGTCGCCCGGCTGCGCCGCAAGCTGGGTGCCGAGCACCGCCGCACGATCGAGACCGTGCGGCGGGTCGGCTACAAGTACGCGCCCTGACACGCCGCGCCTCCGGGTCAGGGCTCGGGCTCCGGGTTCATAGGCGCAGGCCCCGGCCCCGGGTCAGGGCCAGGCCAGGGCTCCCGTCCGGTCCCAGGCCAGGGCCGTGGCTCCCGATCCGGCTCCCGTCCGGTCCCAGGTCAGGGCCGTGGCTCCCGGTCCTAGGCGCGGGCCCGGGCCAGGGCCTTCGAGACGGCGCCCAGCGCGATGTCGATCGCGAGGAACACCAGCAGGCTGATGCCGAGCATCGGCACGAACCAGCCGACGAGTGCCGTCGCGGCGGCGAGCGGCAGCAGCACCGTCACCGGTGCCTTGCGCCAGGCGCCGCGCGGCATGGGGCGGCCCGCCGACAGGGTGCGTTCCTTCGTGGGCCTGCGCTGCCACCACATGCGGTACCCCCACGCGATCAGCAGTATCAGGGCGACCATGAGCGCGGCGAGCGCCAGCTGGTTGGCCAGGCCGAACAGGACGCCCATGTGGCCGTCGATGCCGTACCGGGTCAGCTTGGCGAGCAACGGGTAGTCGTCGAAGCGGAGTCGGTCGATGACGCTGCCGTCGGCCGGGTCGACGGCGACCGAATCGAGGTGGACCGGGTACTGGGTGTCGGTCTCCTTGACGACGTATCCGGCGCCGTCGGCCGGCAGGATCACGGAGATCCGGCCGTCGACGCCGTAGCCGCGGGCCGCCGCCACGGCGTTGTCGATGCCGACGTCCGCGCCCGCGTGGCCGGCGTCGGAGCCGCCGCCGTGACCCTCGTGCCCTTCATGATCGCCGCCGCTGCCGCCGCCCGGCGCGAGTGCGGCCGAGACGACCGGGGTGGACCCGCCGAGCTGGGACTGCACCGCGTCGATGTTCTCGCCCGCGTAGCGGGACCAGGTCAGCCCCGTAGCCGAGAGCAGGACGAGACCGGTGACGGCCCACAGGCCGACGGAGCCGTGCCGGGACAGCGTCCTGCGACGGCCCCTGGTGCCGCGCTCGGGCCGGAAGAGATCGCGATTGGTACGGCGTCGGCGTCCGAACCACAGCACCAGCCCGCCCAGCGCGACGACCCACAGCCAGCTGGCGGCCAGCTCGCTGTAGTGCCGGCCGAGTTCGCCCAGCCGCAGATCGGCGTGGAACTCGGAGAGCCAGGCGCGCAGCGGGAGCGCGCCCGAGCTGCCGTACGAGGCGAGTTCGCCGCGTACGGCCGCGGTGTAGGGGTCGACGAAGACCGCCAGGGACGTGCCGTCCTCCACCGTGGGCGAGGTCATCAGTACGCGGGTGGTCGCGCCGTCCTCGTACGACGGCCACACCGCGGTCACCGTGCCTTCGGGGTGGGCGGCGCGGGCGGCGTCGACCTGTGCCGACAGCGGGACGGAACGTTCGCCGACGGGTACGCGCAGTTCATCGCGGTAGAGGAACGTCTCCGCCTGGAACGACAGCGAGTAGAGCAGGCCGCTGACGGCGGCGAGGAGGAGGAGCGGGGCGATCAGGAGGCCCGCGTAGAAGTGGAGACGGAGCAGGAGCGGGCGCAGCGCGCCGCGCGCTTCGGGAGCGGTGCTCGCGTCGGATTCGGGTGCGGTGCCCTTGCTGGGGGCGTCTGCGGACATGGTGGTCCCTGGGAGTCGGTGGTGACATGGGGAAACGGGCCCCCAGGTCAGACAGCGGCTCCGGGGGCCGTGGCGCGGGCAAGGGCGCACGCGGGCGGGCCCCTGCGGATCACGGTGTGCGCGAGGACGACGACACCGGGGCGGGGTACGCCGGACACCTCGACGACGGGGCTCGTCGCGGCGCGCGGCTCGGGCAGCCGTACGACGGCCAGCAGCAGCCGCAGCGGTGTGAACGCGAAGGCGAGCGCGGCGCGCGCGAGCCGGAAGAAGGCGGCCTCGCCGTGGGCCAGCCACAGGGCGCAGCCGGCGGCGGCAAGCAGGTGGACGGCGAGCATGCCGGTGTCGAAGGTCTCGACGGCGGTCTGCGCGGTGTCGTACTGCTCGTGCCGCGCGTGGTGGTGCGGTGCCGGTGTCAGTGCCGATGTCGGTGTCGACGGAGTGCGGCCCGCGCCGGAGAACAGCAGATGCAGTGTGCCCTGGACGGCGAGCAGCCCGGCGCCTATCGAGCAGGCGCCGCGGCGGCGGCCGGCCGCGCACCAGCCGGCGACGGCCGTCACGCCGAGCGCGGCGAACAGCCCGGAAGCAGGTACATCGTGCGCTGACCGGGACAAATGCCCTATGGCTGCCAGGATGACGGCCACCGCCGCGAACAGTGCGGCCCGTAAGGCGCGCATCGGCGACCGGGCATTCGTCATCGTCGGCTCATGCTGCCATTCCCGGAGCGGGGACGGGAAGTGACTCCCGGTACGGACCTTTCCGCAGGCGTTCTTCCGGTAGCAGAATCGCTGTGGCCGCGGTGGGCGGCGGGGGCAGAGTCGTGCTCATGAGACTTCTGGTGCTGGGCGGGACGGAGTTCGTGGGGCGCGCGGTCGTGATGGCGGCGCTCGCGCGGGGATGGCAGGTCACGGTCTTCCACCGCGGCAGGCATGCGGCGCCGGAGGGGGTGGTCGATCTCATCGGTGACCGGCTGGCCCCCGGCGGCCTCGCCGCGCTGGCCGACGGCGACTGGGACGTGGTCGTCGACACCTGGTCGGCCGCGCCGGCGGCCGTGCGTGACACGGCACGGCTGCTGGCGGGCCGGGTGCATCGCTGTGTCCATGTGTCGAGCTGTTCGGTGTACGCCTGGCCGCCGGCGGCCGGGTACGACGAGAGCGCGCCGCTGGTGGAGGGATCCCCGGACGCGGGTGACGTGCCGTACGCGCAGGCCAAGCGGGGCGGTGAGCTGGCCGTCCTCGACGCGTTCGGTGCCGCGCGCTCGCTGCTGGTGCGGGCGGGGCTGATCCTCGGCCCCTGGGAGAACGTCGGCCGCCTGCCGTGGTGGCTGATGCGGATCGCGCGCGGCGGCGACGTCGTCGCGCCGGGGCCGCGAGACACACCGTTGCAGTACATCGACGTCCGCGACCTGGCCGAGTGGACGCTCGACGCGGTGGAAGCGGGCCTGGCCGGCCCGTACAACGTGGTGAGCGAGCCAGGCCACACGACGATGGGTGAGCTGCTGGACGCGTGCGTGGCGGCGACCGGGTCGGCGGCGCGGCTGCGGTGGACACCGGCGGACGTGGTGCTGTCGGCGGGTGCCGAGCCGTGGTCCCACCTCCCGGTCTGGGTCCCGGCGGCGGAACGCCCCGAGATGCACGGAGCGGTGCACGGAGCGGGTGTGTCCCGGGCGCTGGCGGCGGGCCTCACGTGCCGGCCGGTGCGGGAGACGGTGCGGGACACGTGGTCGTGGCTGCGGTCGCTCGACGGCCCGGCTCCCCAGCGCCCGGACCGGCCGGAGGTCGGGCTCCCGCCCGCGCTGGAAGCGGCGCTGCTGGGCGGGCGGCCGGGGGCGTAGCGGGGGCGTGCCGGCCGGTGCACCGGAGGCCGCCGGCCGGGGCGATGGCTCCTCGGCCCCGGCGCGCCTGCGTCAGCCGCTGTACTCGGTGAGGTCGATCGCGTGGACCCGCAGCGGATACCCGTACTCCGGGTGAACCGTCTCGCGTTCCGGTGTCATGCCCAGCTTGCGCATCACGTTCTCGGACGCGGTGTTCCCCGCCCGGCAGATGCTGACGACCCGGTCCAGGCCCCGGTCCTGGAGGGCGAACTCCAGGACGGCATGGGCGGCCTCGGAGGCGTAGCCCTGCCCCCAGAAGGGGCGGCCGAGCCGCCAGGCGATCTCGATGTCCGGGAGCACCTCGGGGAGGAAGTCCGGTACGGACAGCCCGGCGAATCCCGCCAGCTCTCCGGAGGCGAGGAGCTCGACGGCGAAGAGGCCGAAACCCTCCTCGTCCCATTCCTCCTCCCAGCGCTCGATGTCCTCCGCCGTCTGCTCCAGGTCGCGCACGGAGCCGTCGCCGATCCAGCGCATCACCTCGGGGTCGGCGTTGATCTCCGCCATGGGCGCGAGGTCGTCCTCCGTCCAGCGGCGCAGGAGGAGGCGGGGCGTGAGGATCTCGGTCATGCGCCCATTGTGCCGAATGGGCGGGCCCGCGCCGACCGCGTCCGGGTTGAGCCCAAAGCACCGGTTTGGCGCTGGACCTTTCTATGAATCGGCCGTTGCCATGAACACCCCACCGGCCACTCCCGTATGGAAGGACGCGCTTCTCCCTCTGCCGGGACCCCCCTTAACCCACACACCCCCCGGCAACGAAGCAGAGGAGTTCCATGGGACGCACATCGAGAAAACGCTCCACGCTGGCCAACCGGGCGATCGCCGCCTCGGCCGCACTGATCCTGGGCGGGGGCGGGCTGCTAGCGGCCAATACCTATGCCTCCGCAGGCGAGGGCTGGTGGCCGGGCGGACGGGACGACGGGCAGCGGAACAGCACCACCCGCGCCGCCGGCGACCAACCGGTGTCCACCGTCGACTGTCCGGACGTCGGCAATTCGCTCCAGGAGGTACCCGACCAGCAGCGCTTCGCGGTCGACCGCGAACTGGCCACACTGGACACCCAGATCACCACGGCCTATCAGCGGTTCGCCGACAACAGGGAGCGGGTGCAGTCGGACCGCTCCTTCGCCGAGAACCAGATTCTGGCTCCGCTGCGCAACGAACGCCTGGTGACCATCCAGCGGATCGTCGCGCTGATCGACCGCTCGGCCGAACGGCCGCAGGGACTGGAGCAGATGGCTCCGTGCACCCTGCGCGACGACGGCAACAACGACGGCGACGGCCAGAACGACGGCGGGGACCAGAACGGAGGCGATCAGAACGACGACGGCCAGAACCAGGACGGCGACCAGAACCAGGACGACGGCCAGAACGACGGTGCCGGCAACGACGGCGACAACCAGGGCGGCAACGCCGGCCAGGCCGGCAACGGGCCCGAGGCGGGCGACTTCGTCGAGATCCAGAACGTCCAGCCGAACGTCCAGGAGCCGCCCAACCAGAACGGTGCCTCCCAAGGCACGTTCACCACGGACTGCGGTGTGAACGCCAACGGCAAGTTCAACCCGGACAACGTCATCGTCGCCCCGGGCGTGAGCAATGGCGCCCACCATATGCACGACTACGTCGGCAACCAGGCCAACGACGCCTTCGCCAGCGACGACGACCTGGCTGCCGGTGACACCACGTGCCAGAACCAGGGCGACAAGTCGACGTACTTCTGGCCGGTGCTGCGCCTGCAGAACGGGCAGCAGGAGAACGACGCCAATGCGGACGGCGGCGGCAACGACCAGAACGTCGGTGAGATCCAGACACCGTCACAGGTCACGAATACCTTCGTCGGCAGCCCGGTCAGCGAGGTGACGGCGATGCCGAGGTTCCTGCGCATCATCACCGGTGATGCGAAGGCCTTCGTCAACGGCGACGCCAATGCCAACGCCTCATGGAGCTGCACCGGCTTCGAGGACCGTCAGCTGAAGGACAAGTACCCGATCTGCCCGGAGGGCAGCCAGGTGGTGCGTACCTTCAAGTTCCAGAGCTGCTGGGACGGCCAGAACATCGACAGTGCCAACCACCGCACCCATGTGGCCTTCGCGGACGAGGACGGCAGCTGCCCCAACGGCTTCCAGGCGATTCCGCAGCTGGTGCAGCGCATCGTCTACGACGTGCCGCCTCCGGTGTTCGACGGGGACAACCCCTCGGTGTTCGCCGTGGACTCGTTCCCCGAGCAGCTGCACAAGCCGGTGACCGACCACGGTGACTTCATCAACGTCTTCGACGAGAACCTCATGGAGGAGGTGGTGGACTGCATCAACGACGGGCGCAAGTGTCAGTGACCCGCCGAACGACGCACGAGGCCGGGTCTGCCTGGAGTGTTCCAGGCAGACCCGGCCTCGCCGTGTGCGGACGTCCTCGTGCAGCGGCCTTTCCGGGCCGGCCCGGTGGTCCGGACCGGCCCGTCCCGGGCCGATGCCGCGGGCCTCAGCCCTCGTGGTGACCTGTGTGCTCCTCCTCGCTCCCGCCCGTGCCCTGGCCGCTGGAGCCGCCGGTGTGCGAGCCGTGCTGCTCACCCTTCTCCACCGTGCCGCCGAGCCGGTCGCGCAGTGCGGCCACCACCTTCTCGTCCCCGACGGCGACCCATTTGCGGCCGACCAGATAGGTGCCGCCGTAGTCGTTCGCCTCGTTGATCCATTCACGTTGGCCGCGGTCGGTGGTGAAGGTCACCAGCACGTACCGGCCGTCGGCCGTCTTGCAGTTGGCCTGCCGCAGCTCCGCCGCGTCGGTCTGGATGTTCGGTTCGCACGCGGCCCGGTGCGCGATCTCCTCCAGGCTGCCGGTCGCCGTCCGGGGCGCCTTCGCTTCCCCGTCGGCGCCGACACGCCCGTCGTCGCCTGCCGATGAGCAGGCGGCGGCCAGGAAGAGGAGGAGCACAACTGCCGGTCCTGTCCGGGCCGCCCGCCGCGTGCCGCTGTTCGTCGTTGTCCGCATCCGGCCATGGTGCACTCCCACCCTCTCTTCGTGCGGACGAACCGCGAGTAACGTGCGCTGCGCACGCACCTGTTGTCGCTGGAACAACATGGAGGAGCGCTGATGGACGAGCTGTCGAGACGTACGCTGCTGGGCGCGGCAGGCGCGGTCGGGGCAGGCACGGTGCTCGCCGCGCACACCCCGGCCACCGCGGTCGCGGGCTCCGCGGCACTCCCCGCCGCCCGCACGGAGCAGCCGCCCGCCGCCGCGGTCGACGCCCGGGTCGACGCCCCGGCCGATTCCCCGGTCGACGCCGCGCTCGCGGCGCTGCGGCGGCTGCTGCCCGAGCACGCCGGGCAGTTCCGGCTGCGGCTGCTCGACGGCGCGGAGCGGTTCCGCGTCACCGGCTCCACGGGCCGTGTCGAGGTCGCCGGCACCAGTGCGGCAGTGCTGCTGACCGGGGTCCACTGGTACCTCAAGTACGTCTGCCGGGCCCACATCTCGTGGTCCGGCTCCCAGCTCGATCTGCCCCGCCGCCTGCCCGCGCCCCGCGCACCGCTGGAACGCGCCGCGACCGTCGCCCACCGGTTCGCGTACAACGACACCCACGACGGCTACACCGCCCCCTACGCCGACTGGCCGCGCTGGGAGCGGCTGCTGGACGTGCTCGCCCTGCACGGATGCAACGAGGTGCTGGTGACACCGGGCCAGGAGGCGGTGTACCACCGGCTGCTGAAGGACTTCGGCTACTCCGACACAGAGGCGCGCACCTGGCTGCCCGCGCCCTCGCACCAGCCGTGGTGGCTGCTGCAGAACATGAGCGAGTACGGCGGCCCGATGTCCACCGCCCTCATCGAGCGCCGCACCGACCTGGGCCGCAGGATCGCCGGCCGGATGCGGGATCTGGGCATGCGCCCGGTGCTGCCGGGCTACTTCGGCACCGTCCCGGACGGTTTCGCCGCCCGCAATCCGGGGGACGCGCGGGTGATCCCGCAGGGCACCTGGAACGGTCTGCGCCGCCCCGACTGGCTCGACCCGCGCACCCGGGCCTTCGCCGATGTCGCCGCCGCCTTCTACCGGCACCAGGCGGAACTGTTCGGCGAGGTGCACCACTTCAAGATGGACCTGCTGCACGAGGGCGGCACGGCGGGCGACGTACCGGTGCCGGACGCCGGCCGGGCCGTGGAGCGGGCGCTGCGCACGGCCCGGCCGGACGCGACGTGGGTGATCCTCGGCTGGCAGGCCAATCCCCGACCGGCGCTGCTGGACGCCATCGACACCGACCGGGTCCTGATCGTCGACGGCCTGTCCGACCTGGACACGGTCACCGACCGGGAGAGCGAGTGGGGCGGCGCGCCGTACGCCTTCGGCACGATCCCCAACTTCGGCGGCCGTACGACGCTCGGCGCGAACACCGACCGGTGGACGGAGAAGTTCAACGCCTGGCGCGACAAGCCAGGCAGCGCCCTGGTGGGCACCGCGTACATGCCGGAGGCGGCCGAGCGGGACCCGGCGGCGCTGGAGCTGTTCAGCGAACTGGCCTGGCGCGAGGAGAAGGTCGACCGGGACGCGTGGTTCGCCGAGTACGCGCACATCCGCTACGGCGGTGACGACCGCTCCGCACGCGAGGCGTTCGCCGCGCTGGCCGCGACCGCGTACCGGCTCACCAGCACCGACGGCCGGTCCCACGACTCGCTGTTCTGCCGCCGGCCGTCTCTCGCCTACTCGATCGGCACGGCCTTCGACCCGGCGGGCTTCGACCGGGCGTTCGCCGCCCTGCTGGCCGTACGGCCGCGGCTGCGGGACTCGGACGCGTACCGCCACGATCTCACGGATCTGGCGCGGCAGGCCCTGGCGAATCGCTCGCGCATCCTCCAGCTGCCGCTGCGGGCCGCTCACCGGGACAAGGACGTCGACACCTTCCGCGCGATCGCCGCGCTGTGGGTGAGGCTGATGCGGCTGAGCGACACGATGGCGGGCTGTCACCGCTCTTTCCTGCTCGGGCCCTGGCTGGAGGACGCCAAGCGGCTCGCCACGAGCCCCGAGGAGGCGGTGGAGCTCGAGCGCACGGCCCGCGCGCTGATCACCACCTGGGCGGACCGGGCGGCCGCCGACCAGCTCAGCAACTACGCCAATCGGGACTGGCAGGGGCTGATGGACGACGTCCATGTGCCGCAGTGGGAGGCGTATCTGACCGAGCAGGCCGACGCGATGGCGGAGGGCAGGGCGCCGAAGCCGTTCGACTGGTATCCGGCGGAGGAGGCGTGGACGAAGGACCGGCGCGCGTATCCGGTGCGGCCGACGGGCGACGCGTACCGCACGGCCCGCCGGGTGCACGACACCCTGGCCCGTGCGCCGTACCAGGGGTTCGTCTCGGTGCGGGTGGAACCGGCGGCGTTCACCCCGGGCAGCACCGGCACGGTCACGGCCTCGTTCCGCAACCTCAACGGGCTGAGGGCGACAGGTCCCGTGGACCTGGAGCTGACCGGCCTGGACGCCGAGCCGCAGGGCGCCGCACAGCTTCCGGGTGTCCCGGAGGGCGGCAGCGGCGAGGTGGCGTGGCGGGTGACGGCCCCGGACGAGCCCCTGACGGAGCCGCTGGTGCCGATGCCGTACGCGCTGACGACACGCTACGGACCGGAGGGCGAGGAGCCGGTGGCGGTCACCCAGCGCAGCAGTGTGCACCTGGCGTCGCCGCTGGACCCGGAGTGGCGCACGTTCACGTCCAACGCGGCCGTGTTCGGGCAGCTCGGCGACCGGCTGGCGATCAACGGCTCGGGCAACGACCTGTGGCGGGGCACCACGCAGTTCGGCACGGCGTACCGCGAGGGCGCGCTGGGCGAGGGCGGCAGTGTGCTGCTGCGGGTGGACACGCAGGAGAACACGGGCAGTTGGGCGCGGGCCGGCATCGTGGTGCGCAACGCGCTCGCGAAGCCGGGTGACGCGGGATTCCTGAACCTGGCCGTGACACCGGGGCAGGGTGTCGTGATGTCGTACGACACAGGCGGCGACGGCACCCTCGACGCCTACCGGCGCATCACGGGCATCAAGGCGCCGGTGCTGCTGCGGCTGACGAAGCACGTGAGTGCGTCGTTCACCGGCGCCTGTTCCACGGACGGCGGGGCGACCTGGCGGACGGTGGCCACGGTCACCGCGGCGGGGGCGGCGGCCCGTCAGGACACCGGGTTCTTCATGAGCGCGACGAACGGCGGCAGCGGCGCGCGGGGCACGGTGCGGTTCAGCGGCTGGTCGCTCACCGGAGGTGTCGCGCCCGCCGGCTGACGTCCCCGGCGCATACATTCCGCTCATGACCGCGATCCCGTCCACCACTGCCGCCAACCTCCGTGATCTCGGGGGCATCCCGCTCGACGGCGGCGGCACGGTGCGCAGCGGTGTGCTGCTGCGTTCCGGGCAGCTGCACCGACTGGACCCGGCGGCGGATCCGGCGGTCGCCGCGCTCGGTGTGCGCACGGTGGTCGACTTCCGCACCCGGTCCGAGCGCGACGCCCGCCCGGACCGGGTGCCACCGGGCGGGCGGCTGCTGCTCGCCGATGTGCTCGCGGACCAGGTCGCCGCCGGCCGGATGCCGGCGGCGGCCCGGCTGCGTCAGCTGCTGGCCGATCCGGCCGTCGCCGAGCAGGAGCTGGGCGGCGGCAGGGTGCTGTCGATGTTCGAGTCGATCTACCGCTCGTTCGTGACGACGGACTCGGCGCGGGCGTCCTACGGCGCGTTCCTGAACGAGCTGGCGGAACCCGGCGCGATGCCCCTGCTGTTCCACTGCACGGCGGGCAAGGACCGTACGGGCTGGGCGGCGACGATCGTGCTGACCGTGCTGGGGGCGTCGCCGGAGGCGGTGCGGGCCGAGTACCTGTCGGTCAACGCGGCGGTGCGGGAGGCGTTCGCACCGATGGTTGAGGGGTTCACCCTCCAGGGCGGGCGTCCCGAGACGGCACTGGGAATCATCGGTGTGGCGCCGGAGTACCTGGCGGCGGCGCTGGACGAGGTCGACGCACGGTACGGGTCGATGGAGAGGTACGTGACCGACGGCCTGGGCGTGGCGCCCGCCACGCTCGGACGCCTCCGCGAGCACCTCGTCACGACGGCGTGACCGGCCGGGCGGGCCACACCCGCGCCGCCGCTGGGTGACCGGCCGGGGCGGTTCGTACGTGCACGGCCACCTCGTCACGAAGGCGCGACCGGCCGGGCGAAGCGCACTCGTGCCGCCGCTGGGCGACCGGCCACCGGGGTGACCGGCTGCTGGGGACCGGCCACCGGGGATGACCGGCCACTGCGTGACCGGCTGCCGCTGGGTGACCATAGGACGATTCGCTCGTTCTGCTGAACGTGCGCTCACAGGATGCCGATACCGACACTGCCCCATCCACCTCCTCGCGCCCGGCCGTTGACGCCGGTGTCGGGGTCGAGCAGGTGGAGGCCGCGCTCGTCGAGCACTATCCGCGGCTCGTCCGGATCGCCTATCTGGTGCTGCCGCCGACACTTGGCCGCAACCGCCGGGTACTGACGGCGCACGCACTCGTGCAGCGCTCGCTGCCGCGCGGCCGCGGGGCCTTCCCCGGCTCCCCCGCGGTGCCGCGCGCCCGCCCGGAGGGGGCGGCCGCCCCCGGCTATGTGTTCGTCCGGGACCGGGTGCTGCGCCAGGCTCTGGACGCGGGACTGCCGCTGCGGCGTGCGGCCCGGCCGCGGCGGGCCCAGTTCCCGCCGCTGCTGCCGCACATCTGGGGCCTCAGGGTCTTCCCCCGGTCCGGCGGGGCGGACGAACTCGCCCTGGACCAGCGGCTGTCCGCGCTGAGCGGGCCCGCCCGCGCGGCCTATGTGCTGCGCGGTCTCGAAGGGCTCACGGACGCGCAGGTGCGCGACGTCCTCGTCGCCGCGGGTGCGGTGGACCCGGGCGCGGCGCTCGCGGACGCGGATGCGGTGCCGGGCGGGAGGAAGGCCGCGGCGCTGCTCGGTTCGCCGGAGTTCGACCCGTGTTCGCTCCAGGTGCGCCCCACGGATCTGATACGCCGCCGCCAGCACACGAGGGCGGCTCTGGTCGCCGTGGCCGCGCTCGCGGTCTGCGGGGCGCTGCTGGGGCGCGCGGGCAACGGGTGGGGGGCGGGCGGCCCGGCGGCCCCTCCCCACGCCCGCGACGCGGCGGCCGAGGCGGCGCTGGATCCGGGCAGGCTGACGCAGGTCGCGCCCGGTGCCTGGCAGCAGTCCACTCGGCGGGACTTCTCGGTGTGGCCAGCGCGTGGCGCGCTGGTGGACGACCGCGATCTACTGGGACGGGCGCTGGCGGTGTGGGCGCGGCCCGGCGGGAGCAGCCGGGTCTCCGCGACGCCGGGCACGCCGCCCGGCCCGCCGATGGGGCCGCCGCAGCTGCTGTTCGCGGGTGAGGTGGGCAAGGCCCGGGTCGTGCTGCTGTACGACGGGCTGCGGGTGGTGCGGTACGCCGAGCCGCGGGACGGCTCCGCCGGTGAGGCGCTGGACTTCGCGCGGACGGACGGCGCGGAGGCCGTCTCCGCGGCGGCACTCGTCGCGGGCCGCGAGGACGGCCGGGTCCGCTATCTGACGGCGCCGTGGGTGCGGGAGGTGTCCGTACGGGACCTGCTCGCGCCCGCGGCCCGGCCGCGCCCGCTGGGACGGGACGCCGACGGGCTGACGACCGCGCTGCCGAGTCCGGCGCAGGCGTCCGCGTGCCGTGCGTGGCACACGCTTGAGATCGGCGAGGGCGGTGGGGCCCGGCTGCTGACCGACCTCGGTGAACTGACGCCCGCGCGGCTCACCTTCGGTCCGCCGACCGCTCCGAAGGACGCCACGGACCCCGCGGCCCGCGCCGTCTGGGCGCGTACGGCCTGTTCTCTGTCCGGGCTGCGCTCGCACGGTGTGCGAGGCGTCAACGCCTGGGAGTACGCTCGGCAGAAGCTGCCTGAGGCCAACGGCATGGCCGCCTGGCTGTGCACACGCGCCGAGACCTGGCGGGGGGCCGGCGGCCGGGTGATGGTGCAGTTCCACGCGCAGGCCGTGCGTCCCGAGGCACCGGGCACCGTGGTGGCGCGGGCGGAGGACTCACCGTCGTGCGGTGTGCGCGAGCCCCGGGTGCTGTCCGGTGTGCTGTGGAAGTCGCAGGCGGGGCAGTGGTACGTACTGGCGGCCGGCAGCGGGCAGTTCGCCTCGCTCACCGTCTCGGGCGGGATGGCCGGCGAGGGCGCCGGCCCGGTGCTGGCAGTACGGGCGCGCGAGGGTGCGCGGGCGGAGCTGAACGGGCGCCTCACGGACGGGACCGAGGTCGGGGCCCTGCGCTGAGCGAGAACCGGCGGCTGGAAACCGGCCCGAGAACCGGCAGCGCCCGCCCGACCGTGACCATGCTCGTCCACGAGCACCAGGGCGGGCAGGGGGAGCGCAGCGCAAGAGGGAGGCAGCGAGGCTCGCCGCGGGCCGGTCTGTAGGGTGGCCGCATGACGACCGGGGTACGACGCAGGATGGGCGTCGAGGAGCGCAGGCAGCAGCTGATCGGTGTGGCGCTGGAGCTGTTCAGCCACCGCTCCCCCGACGACGTCTCCATCGACGAGATCGCGGCGGCGGCAGGCATCTCACGACCGCTCGTCTACCACTACTTCCCCGGCAAACAGAGCCTGTACGAGGCGGCATTGCGCCGGGCCGCCGACGAACTGGCCGGGCGGTTCGAGGAGCCGCACGACGGTCCGCTCGGCGCACGTCTGCTGCGGGTGATGGGCCGCTTCTTCGACTTCGTGGACGAACACGGCCCGGGTTTCTCGGCGTTGATGCGCGGCGGCCCTGCCGTCGGCTCGTCCACGACCAACGCGGTGATCGACGAGGTGCGGCAGGCCGCGTTCGACCAGATCCTCGCGCACCTGGGGATCACGACGCCGTCGGCGCGGCTCGAACTGGTCGTACGCTCCTGGGTCTCGCTCGCCGAGTCGACTGCGCTGCTGTGGCTGGACGGGCGCAGCATCCCGCGCTCCGAGCTGGAGCTCCAGCTCGTGCACGATTTCGCGGCGCTGGCCGCGGTGAGCGCGGCGTACGACGAGGAGATGGCGGGGATCGTGGTGGCCATGTTCGCGGACGAGCCGGCCGACGGCCCGTTCGGCGATCTCGTCGGCCGCCTGGTGGCCCTCGCGCCCGCCGTGACGCAGGTGCCCCGCCAGCGCCCCTCCTCACCCGGACCGTGACTGACAAGGGCAGAGCGGCTGACGGCCGCCCTTGGCCGTGGACTTCCCCGGAGCGGGCGGGCCACCCAGGCCGGCACGCTCCCGATGGCCCCCGGCGGGTGACTTCCCCGGAGCACAGCAGGTCACCCAGGCCGGCACGCTCCCGATGACCCCCGGGCCGGCCGGGACGGCCGCCGGTCATGATGAGGGCATGATCACCGAATCCGCCTTCCGCCTCGCGACGCCTGCGGACGTCGACGCCCTACTCACGCTGTACGACGGTGCCGCGCACTGGATGCTGCGCCGGGGCATCGACCAGTGGCGGCCCGGCGGCAAGGACGCTCGGCACTTCCGCCGAAGGATCGCCGAGGGCGAGGTGTGGCTGCTGCGGACCGCGGGCCGCCCGACAGGCGCGTACGAACTGTGGTGGGAAGACGAGGAGGCGTGGGGTGCACAGCCCCCGTCGGCCGGCTATGTGCACCGCCTGATGACGGATCGGTCCGCTCCCCCCGGTACGGGCCGGAAGCTGCTCGCCCACGCGGAGGCACAGATCGCGGCCGCCGGACGGGACTCCGCCCGGCTCGACTGCCTGAGCAGCAACCCGCAGCTGCGGACGTACTACGAGAGCGCGGGGTACGCCGTGGTCGGCGAGCAGCCCGCGAAGACGGCGGCGGACGGCAGCCGCTACGGGGTGCTGCTGCTGGAGAAGCGCCTGCCGAGCGCCTGGACCACACGCCCCTGAAGCATCCCCGAGGCGCCCATTACGGACATCTCGTCCGTCAGGGGCGGCGCATGCAGCATGAACCTGTCCGGGGGATGATCAGGGTGGGCCGTGCATCTGGCAGACTCTCGTCCCATGGGTGAAGCGACCGTGAAGACTCTGGACAGCCGGACGGCGACCCCGTCACCCATAGTGGACGACGAGGCCGCCTCCGAAGGTGCCCGACCCACCGCGGATGTCCGGCGCGCACCCCGGTCGCCCCGCCGCCCCCGCATTTGGTTCGAGATCCTGCTGATCGCGGTGAGTTACTGGACGTACTCACTCATCCGCAACGCGGTACCGGAGCAGCGGACCCAGGCCCTGCGCAACGCGGACTGGATCTGGGAGGCCGAGCAGACCCTCGGCATAGCGGTGGAGGAGTCGGTCAACCGTGCCGTGAATTCGGTGACATGGCTGATCGTGTCCATGAACTACTACTACGCGACGCTGCACTTCGTCGTGACCATCGGTGTGCTGGTGTGGCTGTACCGCGGACAGCCCGGCCGCTACGCCGCCGCCCGCCTCGTCCTGTTCGCCACCACCGGTGTAGCGCTGGTCGGTTACTACCTGTATCCACTCGCGCCGCCCCGGTTGATGAACGGGCAGCACTTCATCGACACCGTGCTCGTCCACGAGACCTGGGGATCGATGGCCTCGGGCAACTTCAAGAACATGTCGAACCAGTACGCGGCCATGCCGTCGATGCACATCGGCTGGTCGCTGTGGAGCGGCATGATCATCTGCGCGCTCGCGACGGCGCCCTGGGCGAAGATCCTCGGTGCGCTGTACCCGACCCTGACGCTGGTCGTCATCGTGGCGACGGCGAACCACTTCTGGCTGGACGCCGTGGGCGGCATGATCTGCCTGGCGTTCGGCTACGGCGTCTCGTACGCGTGGTACCGGGCGCTGCCGCACCGGCTGCCCCGGCTGGTGCCGGAGGACCCGAACCGGCTCCAGCGCTTCCGCCGTCAGCTGCCGACGCGCGTCTAGCCGGAGACCACGCCCGCCGGCCGGGTCGCCCGGTTCCTAGGAGCCGGAACCGTAGAACAGCCTCTCCACCACGCCCCGCGCCCGCCGGGTCACCCTGCGATAGCCCTCCAGCATGTCGCCGACGTGCCCGGGCCCGTAGCCGAGGTAGCGGCCAACCGCCGCCAGCTCCCGGCCGTCGGAGGGGAACGTGTCCCCCGCCCTGCCGCGTACGACCATCACGCCGTTACGCACCCGCGTCGCCAGCACCCACGCCTCGTCCAGCGTCGCCGCGTCCTCGGCCGACATCAGGCCGGCCTCCCGCGCCGCCGCGAGGGCCTCACGGGTGCGGGTGGTGCGCAGGCCCGGTTCGGCCCGGCCGTGGCGCATCTGGAGCAGCTGGACCGTCCACTCGACATCGCTGAGCCCACCGCGGCCCAGCTTGGCGTGGAGCGTCGGGTCGGCGCCGCGCGGCAGGCGTTCGGACTCCATGCGCGCCTTGAGCCGGCGGATCTCCCGTACGGCGTCCTCGCGCAGCCCCTTCTCCGGGTACCGCAGCGGGTCGGCGAGCGCGACGAACCGGGCGCCCAGCTCGGCGTCACCGGCCATGGGCCGCGCGCGGAGCAGCGCCTGGCTCTCCCACACCAGCGCCCAGCGGCGGTAGTACGCCTCGTAGGAGGCGAGCGTGCGCACCATGGGCCCGCTCTTGCCCTCCGGCCGCAGATCGGCGTCGATCAACAGGGGCGGGTCGGCGGTCGGCAGTTGCAGCAGCCGCCGCATCTCCGCGACGACCGCGGCGGCGGCGCGTGCCGCCTCCTGTTCGGCCACGCCGTCGCGCGGCTCGTGCACGAACAGGACGTCGGCGTCGGAGCCGTAGGCCAGTTCGCCGCCGCCGAAGCGGCCCATGCCGATGACCGCGAACCGGGTGGGCAGCGTGTCGCCCCACTGATCGCGCACGGCCGCCCTGAGCGCGCCCGCGATCGTTGCCGCGGTGAGGTCGGTGACCGCCGTGCCGACCCGGTCGACGAGGGCCCCGGGATCGGCCTCGGCGGGGCGGTCCTCGGTGCCGTAGGAGGCGATGAGATCGGCGGCGACCGTACGGAACAGCTCCCGGCGGCGCACTCCGCGGGCCGCGGCGACGGCGGCCTCGGCGCTGTCCGCGCGCCCGACGGCGGCGAGCACCTCCTGTTCCAGATGGTCGCGCCCGCGCGGCCGCAGCCCCTCCGGGTCGCCGAGGATCGCGACGGCCTCGGGAGCGCGCAGCAGCAGGTCGGGGGCGAGCCGGCCGGCGGACAGCACCCGTGCCAGGTTCTCGGCGGCCGCGCCCTCGTCCCGCAGCAGGCGCAGGTACCAGGGCGTCTTGCCGAGCGCGTCGGAGACCTTGCGGAAGCCCAGCAGGCCCGCGTCGGGGTCGGCGGAGTCCGCGAACCAGCCGAGCAGCACCGGCAGCAGCGTGCGCTGGATGGCGGCCTTGCGGGACACCCCCGACGACAGCGCCTCCAGGTGGCGCAGGGCGGCGGCGGGGTCGCCGTACCCCAGCGCTTCGAGACGCTGCCCGGCAGCCTTGGGGCTGAGCCGGATCTCGCCGGGCGCGAGCTGGGCGACGGCGTCCAGCAGCGGCCGGTAGAACAGCTTCTCGTGGAGCCGGCGCACCACCGAGGCGTGCCGCTTCCACTCCCGGTTGAGGGCGGCGACGGGGTCGGTGCGCAGGCCCAGGGAGCGCCCGAGGCGGCGCAGGTCGGCCTCCTGCTCGGGCACCAGGTGGGTACGGCGCAGCCGGTACAGCTGGATGCGGTGCTCCATGGCGCGCAGGAAGCGGTAGGCGTCGTCGAGCTGCGCGGCGTCCGCGCGGCCGACGTACCCGCCGGCGGCGAGCGCCTGCAGCGCCTCCAGTGTCTTGCCGCTGTGCAGGGAGGCGTCGCTGCGGCCGTGCACGAGCTGGAGGAGCTGGACGGCGAACTCGACGTCGCGCAGCCCGCCGGGCCCGAGCTTCAGCTCACGCTCTATCTCGGCGACGGGGATGTTGTCGACGACGCGGCGGCGCATCTTCTGCACGTCGGCGACGAAGTTCTCCCGTTCCGCGGCCTGCCAGACGAGCGGCGAGACGGCGTCGATGTACTCCTCGCCCAGCGACAGGTCCCCGGCGACCGGGCGGGCCTTGAGCAGCGCCTGGAACTCCCAGGTCTTGGCCCAGCGCTGGTAGTAGGCGAGGTGGCTGGACAGGGTGCGCACGAGCGGGCCGTTGCGTCCTTCGGGACGCAGGTTGGCGTCGACGGGCCAGATGGTGCCCTCGACGGTGGCCTCCGAGCAGATACGCATCAGATGCGAGGCGAGCCGGGTGGCGGCCTGGAGGGCCTTGCCCTCGTCGGTGCCGTTCGCCGGTTCACCGACGAAGATGACATCGACGTCGGAGACGTAGTTCAGCTCGTGACCGCCGCACTTGCCCATGGCGATGACGGCGAGACGGCAGGCCGCGGCGTCGCCGGGTGCGGCGGCGCGGGCGATGGCGAGGGCGGCGCGCAGGGTCGCGGTGGCGAGATCGGCGAGTTCGGCGGCGGTCTCGGCGACGTCGATGGTGCCGCACACGTCGCGGGCCGCTATGGCCAGCAGGCACCGGCGGTAGGCGACGCGCAGCGACACGGGGTCGCCCGCCTCGGCGAGACAGACCTCGAACTCGGCCACGCCTGGGTGCAGATCGGCGGACTCGTAGGTGAACAGAGCCTGCCAGTCGTGCGGGTGGCGGGTCAGATGGTCGCCGAGCGCCTCGGAGGCACCGAGTACGCCCAGCAGCCGGTCACGCAGGGGCTTGGCGGTGACGAGGGTGTCCAGGAAGCGGCGGCGATCGCCGTCCCCGTGCGCCTCCACCAGGCGCACGAGGCCGCGCAGGGCGAGGTCGGGGTCGGCGGTGACACCGAGCGCGTCGAGCAGCACCGGGTCGGCCCGGACAGGGGCCATGTCGGGGAGCTCGAGCAGCCGCTCGGCGGCGGAGGGATCGGTGAAGCCGTGCCGCAGGAGTCGCGTGAAGATGCTGCTTCTGCGCCCCGGCGCCGTCATCGCGTCTCTCCCGTCCTCGCCCTGACCAGCGTGCCGGTTCGAGACTAGCCCCCGCCGCCCGAGCAGCACCGGCCAAACCACGCGCATTCCGGGACGGCGGGGGCGCCGCGGTCGACGGGGAGCGCGAGCCACGCAAGCGGCGGTGGCACCGCGAGCCACACCGGCATCGCGGGCGGTGCGCGAGCGGCGCGGACGACGACAGCACAGCCAGCCCAAGCGGCGCGGGCGGCATGGGCAGCGCCGGCGGCGCGGGCGGCATGGGCAGCGCGAGGACGCGGACAACGCAGGAAGCGCACGGCACGGGCAACGCGGACCACACGGACAGCGCGAGCCACGCAAGCGGCGGGGGCGGTGGCACCGCATGCCACGACAGCGGCAGGGGCGCCGCGGTCGACGCAGAGCGTGGAAGGCGCGGGGAGCCCAAGAGGCGGAAGGCGGGCAGACCGGATAACGCGGTCGGGCGACAGGGGGCGGTGGCAACGCGAGCCACACCGGCATCGCGGGCGGTGCGCGAGCGGCGCGGGGAAGGCGGGCAACACGGACGGGCAGCGCGGGCGGCGCCAGCGGCACGTACGGCACCGGCGCGGACCACACGGACAGCGCGGGCCATGCGCACCACGCGTGGGAGTGACGCAGGAGACGCGTGAGATACGCCATGTTCCCCCCACTTCGCACGCGACGAGCCGCATCCTCGGTAGTTCCGTCTTCACGGCAGGCCGGTGCCGATCTTCGTGCCCGAACCCATTGCGCGTTCGTGCCCGAACACGATGCGCACCGGCCCGAACCTTGTCCACCCGGCATTCCTGAACACCGAAGGCACCACCGCAATGCGCTCGTCCGGGCCCCGCCGCCGCTTCACCCTGCTCTCCCGCCGTGGCCCGACGGCGGCCCTGCTGATCGCCCCGGTCGCCGTGGCCGGCTGGGTCTTCGGTGCCGATGCCTCAGAGGCGCCCCCGGTACCGAAGGCACGGCCGGCGACCGTCCAGGAGAGCCCGGCGCCCACGGGACCCGCGCCCACCTCCGTGGTGCAAATCCTCGCGCACCCCGACGACGACCTGTTCTTCATGAACCCCGACACCCGGCAGTCGATCGTCTCGCGCTCCCGGCTGACGTCCCTCTACCTCACGGCGGGCGAGTCCGACGGCGTCAACGCCGCCCGGACCGGCCCGCTGGCTCCCTCGGTCAGGCCCGCCGCCGACAAGGCCCGTTACGCGGAGGCCCGGCAGAACGGCATACGCGCCGCGTACGCGGAGATGGCGACCGGCGACCGGACCAGCCCGTGGCGTCGCACGGCGATAGAGACGGCGGGCGGAGGCGCCGCCGAGCTGGACGTCCTCGCGGCCCGCCCCGAGATATCGCTGGTGTGGGTCCAGCTGCGCGAGGCGGGTTCCGTCAGCGGCGACCGGCCCGTCAGTCTGCACGGGCTCTGGGACGGCCGGGTGAATGAACTGCCCTCCCAGCTGGCGTCCGGCTCCCCGGTGGAGCGGGACTTCGCCTATGACAAGAAGCAGGTCGTCGACACGGTGGCGGGGCTGCTGGAGCGGTTCGCGCCCACCCACGTACGGATGCAGGACCCGACGCCGGGGCTGGTCGCCGGGACGGACCGCCCCACCGACCACCAGGACCACCTCTTCGGCGCACGTTTCGCACAGGCGGCGCTGGCGCGGTACGCCGCGACGCCGGGCCATCCGCCGTTCAGCGTCCAGAACTACCTGGGCTATTTCACCAGCGGCTTGCCGCACACGCTCGACCCCGAGACCGCGGCGGCCAAGCTGCGCACGATGCAGACGTACGCGTGGATGGACGAGACGAACTACTGCGGCGACGAGGCCGGCTGCGGCGACCGCAAGGTGGCGGCGCGCCCCGGCGGCCACGGCTGGACGCGGTCCGTCCGCTACACCCGTGGCGAGTCGACGTCCTGGGTCCAGCCGGGGCGCGGCCGCGAACTGTGGGCGTTGTCCGTGCTGGACACGCGGCTCGCCGTCTGGCACCGCGGTGCGCGGGGCGACTGGACCGGCCCAGAGCTGCTGCCCGGGGCCGGGCTGGACAGCGGTGTGACCTCGCTGCGCCTCGCGGACGGCCGGATCGCGGTGTTCGCGACGCGTACCTCCCTGGGCGCGGCACCCGCCGACTACCGCCGCGACGTGGTGACGGCGGTGCAGCGCACGCCGGGCGGCGCGTTCGGGCCGTGGCTCTCGCTCGGCACGCCCGAACCGGACGACGCGACCGGCCTTTCCGACATCAGCGCCCCTGCCGCGACGGTCGACAGGCGGGGCCGGATCACGGTCTACCTGCGCAACAGCCGCTACTCGCTCAGCTCGATCTCCCAGCACGACGACGGCTCCTGGGCGTCCTGGCGGGAGCGCGGCGGCCGGAACCTGCACGGCGACCCCGCCGTGGCGTCCGACGCGAGCGGCCGCCAGCACGTCTTCGTCAGCACACCGCTGACGGTCTGGTCCTGGACACAGGCCGAGCCGGGCGCGCCGCTGAGCGGCCCCACCGCGACGGGTCTGCCGCCGACGACGCTGACGCTGAGCGCGGCGCCGGAAGGCGACGGCGTACGGCTCTGGTTCCGCAAGCCCGCGTCGGGCGCGGTCCGCACGGTGCGCTTCTCCGGCCCGCTGGCGTCCCCCGTGACCGAACTCGGCGGGGTGGCGGGCTTCGGGCCGGTGAGCGCGTCGGGCCCGGACAACACGCTGCTGGCGGTCCGCTCCGGGACGGGCGTACCGGGGACGTACGTCCGGGCATCGGGCGGCCCGGGCACGGCGGGCCGGTCGGCGGGGGCAGGGCAGTGGCGCTCGGGCGGGCCGCTGTTCACGGGTGCTCCGGCGGGCGCCGCGGCGGGGGTGGGCGCGGTCGGGCAGGACGGGCGGCTGTACTGGTCACGGCCGGACGCTCCTCAGGCGTGGCAGCCCGTGGACTGAGCGGGGACCGATGAGTATGGGCGGTCGCGCCGGTCTGCACAGGTGCCATCCGATGCGCGCTTGCGAGAGGACCGGAACGATGCCCACGAGCGATCCCCGTACGGATCTCGATGCCCGGTTCAGCGATCCGAAGGCGTCGCCCGCCGACTGGTCCGAGGCGCTCGCGCTGATCCGCGCGGCCGAGGTGTTCTGGCTGACGACCGTACGGCCGGAGGGCCGCCCGCACGTCACCCCGCTGATCGCGGTCTGGCACGACGGTGCCCTGCACTTCTGCACCGGCCCCGACGAGCGGAAGGCGAAGAACCTCCGCGCCAACCGCGAGGTCGTCCTGACCACCGGCGGGAACGCGCTGGGCGAGGGCCAGGACGTTGTGGTCGAAGGCGAGGCGGTCCGCGTCACGGACGAGGCGACGCTGCGCACGCTGGCCGGGCTGTGGGTCGAGAAGTACGGCGAGTACTGGACATTCCAGGTCCGTGACGGCGTGTTCGTCGGCGACGGCGGCGAGGCACTGGTATTCCGGGTGGCGCCGCGGACGGCTTTCGGTTTCCACAAGGGCGAGCCGTTCGGCCAGACCCGCTGGCGCTTCACCGGCTGACCGTACTGCGAAAGGAACCCGTCGTGGACATGACCTTGGAAGTCGTCACGGTCCCGGTCTCCGATCTGGACCGCGCCAAGATCTTCTACGGGGAGGCCCTGGGATTCAAGGTCGACCTCGACTCGGAGGTCGCCCCCGGGATGCGCATCATTCAGCTGACGCCGCCCGGTTCGCGCTGCTCCATCGCGCTGATGAGCGGCATGCCCTCCCATCCGGAGCAGCCCACGATGCCGCCCGGCTCGCTGCACGCCCTGCAGTTGTGCGTCACGGACATCGCGAAGGCGCATGCGGAGTTGATGTCGCGCGGGGTGCCGGTGTCGACGATCCAGCACGTGGGCGAGAGGGGGTGGGAGGAGGGGCCGGGCGAGGAGTGGAACTCCTTCCTGTTCTTCAAGGACCCGGACGGCAACACCTGGTGCGTACAGGAGGCGCCGTCACCGCTGTCGGAGCGGTGACGAACCCGCCCGTGCGGAGCCGCTGCCGCAGCGGTGACGAACCCGCCCGTGCGGAGCCGCTGCCGCAGCGGTGACGAACCCGCCCGTGCGGGGCTGTCGGCGCCTTCATGGGGCACCAGGAGCACGCCTGCACGTCCGGCGGTCTTCGGAGACGGTCATGAGGCAGCCTCGCCTCGGTACCGGGGCCGTCGAACGGCCCGGTATCGAGGGCGGGTCCCCGGAGCCGGCTTGTCCATCGGTCCACGGCGACCGCGGTCGCCGTGGACCGATGGAAATCTTTCTGCGAAACCTGCTCGCCGGCCGCGCCGAACGCCGTCGTGACGGCCTTCGGCGGGGGTCTCGGCGATCGTTCGGACCGGGTGCGGGGTGGCGGGCACGCGGGGGTGGCGGCAGTCCCGTGAACGCCCGTCCACACCCTTGCCACACCCTTCTGGCCTGGGCATTTACCTCTTCGGACCCTAGTGTTTGCGTAAAGGGGAAGGGACCTGATGGACCGCCACATACGCAGTGTTGATGACGTGTTGCAGCTCCTGGACGACATGTTCGCGCCGGAGGCCGACCGCTGGACGGCTGACGCGGCGGACTGGTGGGACGGCTTCTACGCCGACCGAGCCAAGCCTGTGCCGTTCTTCGTGTCCAAGCCGGACGAGAACCTCGCCTCGTACATCGACCGCGGCCTGATCCCGGCCGGTCGGGCCCTCGATCTGGGCTGTGGCCCCGGCCGCAACGCGCTCCATCTCGCCCGCTCCGGCTTCGATGTGGACGCGGTCGACCTCTCGCCCACGGCGGTCGCCTGGGCCGGGGAGCGTGCCCGCGAGGCGGGCGCGGACATCCGGTTCCACTGCGGCGACGCCTTCGCCCTCACCGCGAACGAGCTGGGCGGGCCGTACGACCTGATCCACGACTCGGGTTGCTTCCACCATCTGCCGCCGCACCGCCGTGTCAGCTATCTCTCCCTGCTCGACCGCCTCCTGGCACCCGGCGGCCATCTCGCCCTCACTTGCTTCGCGGCGGGCGGCATGGGCTCGGAGCTGCCCGACACGGACTTCTACCGCCAGTCCCGCCTGCACGGCGGACTCGCCTACACACCGGAGTGGTTGCGCTGGATCTTCTCCGATCTGGAGGAGGTCGAACTGCGGCGCATGCGCGACGAGCCGGCCGAATCGCCGTACTTCGGTGAAGCCTTCCTGTGGACCGCCCTGTTCCGCCGCGACACCCCGGCACAGCCTCCCGCTGTCGGACCCGGCCGCTACGGTCCGGGCTCATGACGACCGAACCCGACTTCCTCCACCGCACCCGCTCCTCCTACGACGCCATCGCCGCTGAGTACGCCGAGATGTTCCGCGCCGAGCCGGAGGCCAATCCGCTGGCCCGGGCCATGCTCGGCGCGTTCGCCGAGTACGTGGCGGACGGCAGCGTGGTCGAGGTGGGGTCCGGGCCGGGCCGTGTGACCGCCCACCTCCACGCGCTCGGCGTGGACATCCGTGGTATCGACCTGTCGCCCGCCATGGTCGCTCTCGCGCGGCGTACGTTTCCCGGACTGCGCTTCGACGAGGGGTCGATGACCGCACTCGACATCGCGGACGGCGCTCTCGGCGGGCTCGTCGCCTGGTACTCCGTCATCCATGTCCCGCCCGCCCGGCGGCCCGCCGTGTACGCGGAGTTCCACCGGGTCCTGGCGCCCGGCGGGCATCTGCTGATGGGCTTCCAGGTCGGTGACGCACCCGTGCGCCACACCGAGGCGTTCGGGCACGAGATCTCACTGGACTTCCACCGGATGATGCCCGAACAGGTCGTGCGGGAGCTGGAGGCGGCCGGGTTCGAGGCGCGGGTGCGCATGGTGCGGGAGGCGGCCGCGAACGAGCCCACTCCTCAGGCCCATCTCCTGGCCCGCCGACCTGGGTGAGCACGCGGGGCCCTGAACCGACGCGCGAGGGGGGTGCACGGCCTCGGTGGCTCGCGGCACCCCCGACGGTTGTGCCGGACCGGCGCGCGTCGCCCCGGACCGGGGCTGCACCCCCGGTCCGGGCCGATGCTGTGCGCGATGCCCGGTTGGACCGTCGGCGTCAGGCCGACGAGGTCCGGGCCGGTGCCGTCAGGCGCGCGGCGGCTCGTCCGGGCCACGCTCCGCACCGGGCTGCCGGCCGCCCTCGCCGCCGAACTGTTCCCTCATCTTCTCCTGGGCCGTGTCGACGTGGCGGCGGTGTCTGCCCTGGGTCCTGTCGTCCACATAGTCGCCGGCCTTCTCCACGCCCTGGTTCGTCCGCTCAGGGTGGCCCTTCAGCATGCTCTTGATCTTGTCCATCATGGACATGGGGTCTGCCTCCTCGACGCGGGGTCCCCCGTTCCCTCCAGAGTCACGGCACCCCGCGGACTTCGCATCCGCAGGAGTGACGGGACGGGCCCCACGGGCCCAGGGCGGCCCCACGGGCTCATGGGCTCATGGGCTCATGGGCTCATGGGCCCGAGCCTCCGGGCGTCCGGGCGGCCAGGTCCGCCGGGACGCCGCCTACTGCACCGGCAGGCTCTTGCGCAGCTCGAAGGCCGTGACCTCGCTGCGGTACTCCTCCCACTCCTGCTTCTTGTTGCGCAGGAACTTGTACGGCTCGCATGCGACCTCAGAGGACCCAAGGCAAGACCGGCCCACCAGCAGTCGGGCGGCCGTCTGTGGTCGTTGTTGGTCACTCTAGGCCGCCCTTCGACGGCCCACAGACGGCCCAGCTCCAACCGGGCACGGCTTCGGAGGGCCCTTCACCTCATGGGCAACGTGCTGGTCAGGAGCTCTATCGCGTCAAGTTGCCGGGGATCTGTCCACAAAAGTCCAGGGTCTGAAGACACCTTTCACGGCCCTTACCAGGTTCGATGCGGCGCCGACGGAAACATGCCGGATCCGATGTTGACGGCTCAACCTTGCTGTTGTCGACGACTTGTACCGGGAGTGCCCGCTGTGCGCCCTTGCGGCGAGCCTCACTGCGGTCACCGTCGCAGCCCTGTGCGCCTGTCCCGCGCCGGCAGCTCATCCTCGCGCTGCCGGACCGTTACAGAGGGACCCTTGCTCAAGGCCTGGAACCTTGCTCGTTCCGCTCCCATGCAGCCCTTGGTGCTGCGCGCTTGCGACGCGCGTCACTCCGGGTTTCAGCTACGTCGACGTCGCTTGGCGATGACAGTGAGCCATTTCCAACCTGGCGGCGGTGGCCGTGTGTTGTGACTGAGCGCTTCGTTGCCGACTGCGTCCGGACGAAGCCAGCCACGTTGGAATCAACTGGGCGATCGATCCCGATCATGACAGGATGACGGTTCAGGACAGGGGAGGCGGGGCGGTATGGGGCTGGACTACAGCTATGAGATCTTCATGCCCCCTCGGAACGTCGCGAGAGCACTGACCCGGCTGGCCGAGCTCGCCCCCCAAGGCCGCGAGACGCCACTGCTTCCGGTGACCCTGCCGGGCGGAGAGCAGTTGATCGTGCCGTTCACCTCGAAGTTCAAGAGCGACCCGGTCGACTGTTCGGCAGGCGGCTCGCTCGAACTGGACACCTCGATCGTCGTCGGCGTCGACGACGCGGTGCACGAGTTCTTCCTCCGCGATTCCGACAGGGTCGACGAGCAGGGACGGGTGTCGGTCGGGTACATCTACCTGACGGTCAGGTTCTCCCCCGCATGGCACCCGAACTTTGCATCACTGCAGTTCACAGCCGCTACCTCAAGCATGAGCCGGATGTTCGTGCAGTCCGCGAGCGTCAGGAAGGTGTTCACCGAGCTCACCGCCACCACCGGTGGTGTGTGCTGCCTCCTCGACACCGAGACCGACATCTTCGACATCTGCTGGCTCAACGGCGAGACGTTCAGTGGTGAGACTGTTCCCGGCACCCGTTTCTCGCGCTTCCATGATCTCGTCGCCGCCTGGTGCGAGCCGGTGGAGTAGAACGGGGACGGCGCCCGCACGGGATACGGCGCACCTGCCCGGTCAACGCTCAACCGGCCAGCTGAAGCGCTCAGTCACACGTGTTGGACGGAACTGCGGAACGACGCCCGCGCTGCCCGGCTCCACCAAGACCTGACCGCCGCCCGCACCCACGGCACCGTCGACGCGCTCGCCAAGGCCGACCTCAAGTGCTGGGCAGACAAGGCGTACCAGGGCGCCGGCGGACCCATCCGGGTGCCCTTCCGCGGCCGTCGCCTCAAGCGGTGGCAGCGCCGCCACAACAGCACACACGCCAAGATCCGCTGCCTCGGAGAGCAGGCCATGGCCACCCTGAAGGGCTGGCGTCTCCTACGGAAGCTCCGCTGCAGCACCAACCGCATCACAGCGATCGTCCAGGCCGTCCTCGTCCTTCACCACGCGTCAGCGTGAGGTTGGAAAAGGCTCACTGCCAGCGCAGTACCAGGCCGCGGTCGACCTCGGAGCGGGGTGCGGTCTCCGCCAGGGCGAGATCTTCGGCCTCGCGGACGACCAGGTCAGGTTCGACACGGGCTGGCTCCACGTCGCGTGCCAGGTGAAGGTGGCGAACGGGCACCTTGTCTTCGGCCCGCCGAAGCGCAACAAGGTAAGGGATGTGCCACTCCCCGACCGCGTTGCGCACGCCCTGAAGGGACACAAGGAGCAGTTCCCGCCGGTCGCTGTCAGTCTCCCGTGGCTCCGCCCGGATGGCCCGCTCGTGACAAAGCACCTGCTGTTCACCCGCATCGACGGAGGCGGAGCCGTGCGGCGCACGGACTTCAACACGCGGGTGTGGAAGCCCGCGCTCGTGGCCGCCGGCGTCATCCCGGAGCCGTCGGCCGGCGAGCGTCACCAGGCCGCCCGTGAGCACGGGATGCATGCGCTCCGGCACTTCTACGCGTCGGTTCTTCTGGACGCCGGCGAGAACGTGAAGGCGCTGAGCACGTACCTCGGACACAGCGACCCGGGGTTCACCCTGCGCGTCTATACGCACCTGATGCCGAGCAGCGACGGCCGGGCGCGAAAGGCCGTGGACACCATGTACGAGGCCGCCTCTCCCACACCCGACGGCCCGCAGACGGCCCAGGGAGGCTGAGACGCCTCCGAGCCGACGGTCGGTGACCGTCGGCCCGGAGTGCCGTACAGCGGTGAAACCAGGGCTGACCTGGTCTTACAGCACCGGCAGCGACTTGCGCAGCTCGAAGGCCGTGACCTCGGAGCGGTACTCCTCCCACTCCTGCTTCTTGTTGCGCAGGAAGAAGTCGAAGACGTGCTCGCCCAGCGTTTCCGCCACCAGTTCGCTGCGCTCCATCAGGTCGATCGCCTCGCCCAGGTTCTGCGGGAGCGGGGCGATGCCCATCGCGCGGCGCTCGGCGTCGGAGAGGGCCCAGACGTCGTCGTCCGCGCCGGCGGGGAGTTCGTAGCCCTCCTCGATGCCCCTGAGGCCCGCTGCCAGCAGGAGCGCGTAGGACAGGTAGGGATTGCAGCCGGAGTCCAGGGAGCGGACTTCGATACGGGCCGAGCCGGTCTTGCCCGGCTTGTACATCGGGACACGGATCAGGGCCGAGCGGTTGTTGTGACCCCAGCAGATGTACGAGGGGGCCTCGCCGCCCGAGCCGGCCGTGCGGGCCGAACCGCCCCAGATGCGCTTGTAGGAGTTGACCCACTGGTTCGTCACGGCCGAGATCTCGGCGGCGTGCCGGAGCAGGCCCGCGATGAACGACCGGCCGACCTTGGAGAGCTGGTACTCGGCGCCCGACTCGTAGAAGGCGTTGCGGTCGCCCTCGAAGAGGGACAGGTGGGTGTGCATGCCGGAGCCGGGGTATTCCGAGAACGGCTTGGGCATGAACGTGGCCTGGACACCCTGCTCCAGCGCGACCTGCTTCATGATCAGACGGAAGGTCATGATGTTGTCGGCCGTCGAGAGCGCGTCCGCGTAGCGCAGGTCGATCTCCTGCTGGCCCGGCGCACCCTCGTGGTGGCTGAACTCCACCGAGATGCCCATGGACTCCAGCATCGTGATGGCCTGGCGGCGGAAGTCCATGCCCACGTTCTGCGGGGTGTGGTCGAAGTAGCCGGAGCTGTCCGCGGGAGTCGGTCGGGTGCCGTCGACCGGCTTGTCCTTGAGCAGGAAGAACTCGATCTCCGGGTGGGTGTAGAAGGTGAATCCCAGGTCGGAGGTCTTGGCGAGAATGCGCTTGAGCACGAAGCGCGGGTCCGCGAAGGACGGCGACCCGTCGGGCATCAGGATGTCGCAGAACATCCGGGCCGTACCGGGGGCCTCCGCGCGCCAGGGCAGGATCTGGAACGTGCCCGGATCCGGCTTGGCGATCATGTCCGACTCGTAGACCCGCGCGAAGCCCTCGATCGCGGAGCCGTCGAAGCCGATGCCCTCGTCGAAGGCCTGCTCCAGCTCGGCAGGCGCCACGGCGACGGACTTGAGGAAGCCGAGCACGTCGGTGAACCACAGGCGCACGAAGCGGATGTCGCGCTCCTCGAGCGTGCGGAGCACGAATTCCTGCTGCTTATCCATTTCCACCCATCCTTGCCGGTCCCGCCGCCTGCCTACCGCCTGCCTACCGCCTGCCTACCGCCCGAGCATGCCACTGACGGGTTTCAGGCGCGTTGCGCAGTGCGTGCTGTGCCCATTGTGGGTCAGGGCACACCCCGAGACGACCCTGAGGGGTCCCTTACTCTCCAGCGGCTGGAGGCGGCCGGGCCCACCGCGGTGAGCTGCAGCTGTCCGACGGCACTGACGGCCATGAAGTTCTTCGGGGCCTTGCTGTTACGCGATGGCCCCTCTGTTACGCGATGGCCCCGGGATCGTCGCGTTCTCCAGGGCCTGGGCGCGGGGCGGGCACGACCGGGAAGCGGCCACCGGCGGAGGGAGCCGGGCGCCATGCGAAGGTCCCGTCGCTTTCCGCGCGACGGGACCTTTCGGCGATTCGCGCCAGTTGTCCGCCGTCGCAGTTCTCGGGTTTCCTCCCCATCCGGCCTGCACCGCCCGCGCGCCGACTACGATCTCGGGCCATGAGGGGTTCGCGGAGCGACCGCGTCCGACGCAGTGAGCGTCCCACGGCTCTGCTGAGCTCCGTGGCGACGCTCCTCGGCGCGCTCTTCATCTGCCTGAGCCCGTCGGGACCGGCACCCCATGAGGCGGCCGGAGCCCGGCCGCACCTCGGCACCCCTGCCGCCGCGCACGGGACGGACCGGACACCGGCCGTGTCCGAGACGGTGCTGGGCTGCCCCGACGACCGCGGCGACTGCCGTCTGCTGCCGGTGCTGAGCCCGGCCGTGCTCACGGCGCCCCCGCTGGACGCTCCCCCCGCGGCGGTCGCCCAGGGCCCGTACACGTCGCCGCCCGCCGCCGGCGGCGGGGCGCGGTGGACCGGGGCGCTGCCCCGCGCTCCCGACCTGCACGTCCTTCAAGTGCTGCGGGCCTGATCCGGCCCGCTCGCTCCCGCACCGAACGACACCCCCCGCAGACCACACGAAGGACGACCCCACCATGGCTTCCCGCAACACGACCAACGACCGCCGGGCCCGAATAGAGCAGATGCGCCGCGCCGAGCAGGCGCGCGAGCGCCGGAACCGCATCATCACGATCAGCGTCAGCACCCTCGTCGTCGCCGCGCTCGTCGGCTTCGGCGGCTTCGTCCTCAACAAGAAGTCCGAGGAGAAGGAACAGGAGGTCGCCGCGGCCAAGGCGCCGGTGACCGACGAGCAGACCTGGGACGCCAAGAAGCTGGGCCGCAATCACGTCGACACCCAGGTGAAGTACGAAATGGCTCCGCCGGTCGGCGGCGACCACAACCAGGCGTGGATGAACTGCAACGGGGACGTCTACACCGAGCCCGTCCCGGACGTGAACGCCGTCCACTCGCTGGAGCACGGCGCGGTGTGGGTGACGTACACCGACAAGGCCGCCGAGGCGGATGTGAAGAAGCTCGGCGAGAAGGTCAAGAAGACGCCCTACTCGCTGATGAGCCCGTACAAGGCCCAGAAGGGCGCGATCATGCTGAGCGCCTGGGGCAAGCAGGTCACGGTGGACTCGGCCGATGACCCGCGGGTGAACCAGTTCTTCACCAAGTACGTCCAGGGTCCCCAGACGCCCGAGCCGGGTGCCGCCTGCACGGGCGGGCTGGGCGGGAAGTGAGGGGCATGACGCGTACGCACTGGGCCGCGATCACGGCGGTCGTGCTGGCGCTGCTCTTCGCGGGGGCCGCGACGGTGGCCTCCGCGGGCGGTGAGACGCCCGCCCCACGTACGCCGGGGACGGATTCGCCCGACGCCGGCTTCGCCCGGGACATGTCGGTCCACCACCAGCAGGCGGTGGAGATGTCGTTCATCGTCCGGGACCGGACGAAGGACGAGGGCGTGCGCAGGCTCGCGTACGACATCGCCAACACGCAGGCCAACCAGCGGGGCATGATGCTGGGCTGGCTCGACCTGTGGGGGCTGCCCAAGGTCGTCGCCGGCAGCGCGCCGATGGAGTGGATGCGTTCGGACACGGACGCCGCGTCCGGGCACGGGTCGGGGCACGGCGGCCACGGCTCCGGGGCGGCCGGGGACGACCGGCTGATGCCGGGCATGGCGACGAAGGACGAGCTGAATCGACTGGGCGAGCTCAGCGGCAAGCAGGCGGAGGTCTTCTACCTCCAGCTGATGATCAACCACCACAACGGCGGCGTGGCCATGGCCCAGGGCTGTGCGGACCTGTGCACCGTCGGCGTGGAGCGGGAGCTGGCGCGGGGCATGGTGGACGCGCAGCGCTCGGAGGTCGAGTTGATGGTCGACCTGCTGAAGAAGCGCGGAGCCGAGCCGCTCGCCTGAGCCGCCCTGACACCAATCGGGCCCGGCCGGGCGGCCGGGCCCGTCGCGCGAGCCGCCCGGCGCACCGTCGGCACAGAGCACCGTCGGCCCGGCCCGTCACCACGCGGTGACGGGCCGGGCCGCGTCCGTACGGTGACGGGTCTGCTCTCGCCACGCGGGGAACGGATCTGCTCTCTCCGTACGACGGGCCGGCACGACGGGCCGGCCGTCCGCGTGCGGAGCGTCAGCCGGCCGCGGCCGCCAGCGTGACCACGGTCACCGTGACCATCGCCGCCTGCATGTCCCGGATCGCCTCCCGGACACCGTCGCCCGCCCACTGGCCGTCGGCGATCTGCGCCATACGGGCCTCGACCCTCTTCCGCGGCACGTCGGGGAAGGCGATGCGGTGCAGCTTGGCGCCGTGCAGCAGGGCGATCAGCCCGGTGGTTCGGTCGTCGGGCGTGTCGCCGTCGAGGACCACACCGGTCAGCCGCCCGCGCAGCTCACGCTCCACGGAACCGTCCGCCTCGGGATAGCGCCGGACCGGAAAGACGCCGAGGGCGTGGCGGCGTTCCTCGGCGACGAGGCTGCGGGAGACCAGGCTGTCGAGCGTCGCGCGCGGGGCCTTGGACTGGTCCTTGGTGAGCCAGGCCGCGACCTTCGCCGAGCGGCGGTTCGCCGACCAGTCCGTGATCTTCCGCAGGCGTTCGTCGAGCAGCGGGACGTCCGTCGGCGTGTTGTCGACCGTCCGCAGGCGCTTGTCGGCGACGGCGACCCGCCCCGCCAGCGCCAGGTCCAGCAGGATGCCGCCCGCGACGGCCCAGGCCGCGGACGCCTTGTCCTTGGCGGCGCCCGACTCGTCGTCCAGCGACAGCAGCATGATCTCCTCGGCCAGCGTGACGGTCATGCACGGCTCCCCTCGTTCGTTCCGCTGTCGAGCCGGTGGTCGGCCGGCCCGTCGCGCGTGCGCGTACGCCGCGCGTTCGTACGGAACGACGCCACAGGTGACCGGCGGGTTCCACCGCGCGGTACGGCTGCGGTACCCGCGCGACGGCCGCGGGCCGCGGCCCACCCGGGGCGGCGCGACCGTCCGATCCCTGCGCGGCCCCGGGTTGCGGCGACCGGTCGCTACACGCGGCCCCCCGCGCGGCGCGACCGTCCACCCTGCGCGGCCCCGGGTGCGGCCACCGGTCGCTACGCGCGGCCCCCGCGCGGCGCGACCGTCCACCCTGCACGGCCCGGGTTGCGGCCCTCCGGTCGCTACGCGGCCGCGCGCAGCGCTGTGGTCCGATCACCGGCCCCGGGGCGTGGTCCGCACGGATCCCGACCCCCCAGGACATCGCGTCAGAAAGACGATTACACTGAGCCGCGTGCCTCAACTACGCCTCGCCCTGAATCAGATCGACTCGACCGTCGGCGATCTCGCCGGCAACGCCGAGGCGATCGTGCACTGGACCCGGCACGCCGCCGAACAGGGGGCGCATCTCGTCGCCTTCCCCGAGATGGTGCTGACCGGGTATCCCGTCGAGGACCTGGCCCTGCGGTCGTCCTTCGTCGACGCGTCACGCTCCGCCCTGCGCGCGCTCGCCTCGCGGCTCGCCGCCGAGGGGTTCGGCGACCTGCCCGTCATCGTGGGGTATCTGGACCGTTCCGATACGGGCAGCCACAAGTACGGCCAGCCCGCCGGGGCACCGCGCAACGCCGGCGCCGTGCTGCACCGCGGTGAGGTGGTGCTGACCTTCGCCAAGCACCATCTGCCCAACTACGGCGTCTTCGACGAGTTCCGCTACTTCGTGCCGGGCGACACCCTGCCCGTCATCCGCGTGCACGGCGTCGATGTCGCCCTCGCGATCTGCGAGGACCTGTGGCAGGACGGCGGCCGGGTGCCCGCCGCCCGCAGTGCGCGGGCCGGGCTGCTGATCTCGATCAACGCCTCGCCGTACGAGCGCGAGAAGGACGACACCCGCCTGGAACTGGTGCGCAAGCGGGCCCAGGAGGCGGGCTGCACCACCGCCTACCTGGCCATGATCGGCGGCCAGGACGAGCTGGTCTTCGACGGCGACTCGATCGTCGTCCGCGCGGACGGCGATGTGATCGCCCGTGCCCCGCAGTTCGCCGAGGGCAGCGTCGTCCTGGACCTCGATCTGCCCGCCGCCGAGGCGGAGGCGCCCACGGGTGTCGTGGACGACGGTCTGCGCATCGACCGCGTCGTGCTGTCGGAGGAGCCGCTGCCCCCGTACGAGGCCGAGCTCTCCGGTGGGTACGCCGACCGGCTCGACGACGACGAGGAGGTGTACTCCGCGCTGGTCGTCGGCCTGCGCGCGTACGCCGCCAAGAACGGTTTCCGGTCCGTCCTCATCGGCCTCTCCGGCGGCATAGACTCCGCCCTCGTCGCGGCCATCGCCTGCGACGCGCTCGGTGCGCAGAACGTGTACGGCGTCTCCATGCCGTCCAAGTACAGCTCCGACCACTCCAAGGGCGATGCCGCCGAGCTGGCGCGCCGGACCGGACTGAACTTCCGCACCGTGCCGATCGAGCCGATGTTCGACGCGTACATGGACTCGCTGGGGCTCACCGGGCTGGCCGAGGAGAACCTCCAGTCGCGGCTGCGCGGCACGATGCTGATGGCGATCTCCAACCAGGAGGGGCACATCGTGCTCGCGCCGGGCAACAAGTCCGAGCTGGCGGTGGGGTATTCGACGCTGTACGGCGACTCGGTCGGCGCGTACGGGCCGATCAAGGACGTCTACAAGACGACCGTGTTCCGGCTCGCGAAGTGGCGCAACCGCGCCGCCGAGGAGCGCGGTCAGACCCCGCCGATCCCGGAGGCGTCGATCACCAAGCCCCCGAGCGCCGAGCTGCGCCCGGGCCAGGTGGACACCGACTCGCTGCCCGACTACGACGTGCTGGACCGCCTGCTGGAGCTGTACGTCGACCGCGACCAGGGCAAGGACGCCATCGTGGCGGCCGGGTTCGACGAGGCGCTGGTGACCAAGACGCTGCGGCTGGTGGACACGGCGGAGTACAAGCGGCGCCAGTACCCGCCGGGCACCAAGATCTCGGCCAAGGGCTTCGGCAAGGACCGGCGGCTGCCGATCACGAACCGGTGGCGCGAGGCTACGAGCTGATCGTCGTCTCCTGGGCGAGGGGACTTCCCGCGACGACGCGGGAGGTCCCCTTCGCCGTACGGTCCCGGTCCAGCAGCCCGGCCGTCGCCGCGATCGCGAGGCCCGCCACCGCGAGGACCGCGCCGACGAAGGCGGGGGAGGTCCAGCCCCAGCCCGCCGCGATCGCCGTGCCGCCGAGCCAGGCGCCGCCCGCGTTGGCGAGGTTGAAGGCCGAGTGGTTGGAGGCCGACGCCAGGGTCGGGGCGTCCTGCGCCGCGCGCATCACCATGACGCTTTGTTCCCGGCGGTGAACGCCGGGTTGCGACGAGATTCTCCCCACGCCGGGCACCGTCACAGGACGACGCCGCGGTCATGACGAGCGCCACAGCCGCGCCGCGGGCGCCGACCGCAGTCATGACCAGCCGCGTCACACGCGCCCTACGTGCCGCAGGCATCACCAGCGCCCCGGCCGAGCCACACGCGCCCACGTGCCGCAGTCATCACAGCGCGATGCGTGCCGCGATCGGGAGGTGGTCGCTGTCCGTCCGTGGGAGCGTCCAGGACGAGACCGGCTCCATACCCCGCACCATGATCTGGTCGATCCTCGCCATCGGGAACGACGCCGGCCAGCTGAAACCGAACCCGTCCCCGGCGGCACCCTGCGTGGAACGCATCTGGGACGTGACGGCGTTCAGGGAGCGGTCGTTCATCGTGCCGTTGAGGTCGCCGAGCAGCGCCACACGGTCCAGACGCTCACGGGCGATCGCCTCCCCCAGCGCGTCAGCGCTGTTGTCCCGCTGGTTGGCCGTGAAGCCCGCGTTCACCTTCACGCGCACGGACGGCAGATGCGCCACGTACACGGCCACCTCGCCGCCCGGCGCCGTCACTGTGGCGCGCATCGCCCGGGTCCAGCCCAGCCGGATGTCCACCGGTGCCGCGCCGGAGAGCGGGTACTTGCTCCACAGCCCGACCGTGCCCTCGACCGCGTGGTACCTGTACGTCTCCGCCAGCGCCTTCTCGTAGGCGGCCACCTGACCTCCGGGCAGCTCCTGGAGCGCGATCACGTCGGCCCCCGACGCCGCGACGTCCCTGGCGGTGCCCGCCGGGTCCGGGTTGCCGGCGTTCACGTTGTGCGTGGCGACCGTGAGATCGCCGCCCACCGCCGCCGACTTGCCCGTGAGCAGGTCGCCGAACAGGTTGAGCCAGACGGTCAGCGGCAGGAGCAGTGCGATGAGCGCCGTGGCCGAGCGACGCACCAGCGCACCGGCGAGGACCAGCGGCACGACCAGGCCGAGCCAGGGCAGGAACGTCTCCGTCAGGCTGCCGAGGTTGCCGATCCGGTTGGGGATCTGCGCGTGCAGGATCATCAGGAAGGCCACCAGCACGGCGCACAGCGCGAGCAGGACACCCCGCCGCCAGACGCCCCGGTCGCCGCGCCAGCGCTCCAGCAGGCTCCGGACACGGGATTCCGATGGCCGCGTCCCCGCCGTGCCGCTCTCCTTCTCCGCCGTGTACGCCTGCGCCATAAAGAGTCCTCACTGCCTTGCTGTCACACCGGTGGCGCACAGCGCCGCTCCCCCGGGCCCCGGGCCGTGCCCCTCGAAGACCCCAGGGCTTCGGGCGCCCCGGGATCTTCTGACCCCTCGGCACCCTAGGGGATGACCGGTGGTCACTTCACCGTCCATTTGACGGCCGTACTGCCTCGATGACGACGCGTCCACGCACCGGGTTCCGCGTGTCGGCTCAGGTGGGACGGCTGTGACAGAACCCGCACATTGCGGCCCGGCCGACCGGACGTGGTCCCGGGGCCGTTCAGCCGTGCGGCCGCACTCCGCGCAGCACGGTGTCCACGATCAGCTCGGCGCTGCCCGGGCCGGGCGTGCACTCGGGGCGCTGCACGGTGCGTACGAGCATGGGCCCCACGAACATGTCGCCGAGCAGGTCGAAGTCGACGTCGGCGCGGATCTCGCCGTTCTCCACGCCGCGCCGCAGGACGGCGTCCATGCGCTCACGGCGCGGGGCGACGGCGATGCGGTGGTACATCTCCCAGAGCTTGGGATAGTTCTGCATCTGCGCGAAGACGTTGTGCAGGAGGGCGGAGGAGCGCTTGGCGAGGCCGCGTCGGCGGAGCGTCTCGACGATGGCCACCAGGTCGTCGCGCACGGAGGTGCCGGGCAGGGGCGGGTCGGCGGGCTCCATGGAGCGGACGACGTCGACGAGGAGGGACTCCTTGCCCTCCCAGCGGCGGTAGATCGTGGCCTTGCCGACCCCTGCGGTGCGGGCTATGCGCTCGATGGAGAGGTCGGAGATGGACACGCCCTCCTCCAGGAGCCGGACGACGGCGTCGACGATGGACCGCTCGACGGCCTCGCTCCGGGGACGACCTCGGCGGGGCACCGCACCGGACCCGCGCGTGTCCTGCACGGTGCGGGTGTCCCGCTCGGCCGCGTGCGCGGTGTGGGGGCCGGTGCCCGGCCCGCGCATGCCCCTGTCCGGCGCGGCCGCGGCATGGGGTGCCACGGTCGACGTGTGCGCGGGGCGCGTGCCCCTGTCCGGCGCGTACGTGGCCCGGGAGTCCTGGCCGGGCACAGGCCCAGCGTGCGTGTCCCCGCCGGGCCCAGGCTCCGCGTGGCGCCCTGTGCCCGGCGCGGCATCGGCATCGGCATCGGGCGCCTTTACCGGCCCGGGCACGTCGTGCCGTTGCTCCGGGGGCACTGTCGCCTCGCCTTTCGCCGCCATCTGTCCATTCTCCCGTAGGCTCTTCATGCTCTTCGTACTGCTCACGCCCCCTGCACCCCGGGCCCTGCGCCCGCCGCTCACGGGCTGGCGGCCCTGGCCGGCGCCCGCTCAGGAGCGGGTGGCCGACCCGGCCGGGTCCCGTCGCGGCCCGGCAGGAAGAGCGCCACCATCAGCGCCCCGACGAAGCACACCCCCGCCGATCCCAGCGCCGTCAGGTGCATCGCGCTGAGGAACGCGTCGTTCGCCGGGCCCACCAGCGCCTTGCCCGCCGGACCCAGTGCCTCCGCCGCGCCGAGCGTCGCCTCGATCGACTCGCCCGCCGCCTCCCTGGCCGCGGCCGGCAGGCCGGTGAGGTGGGGCTCGATCTCGCCCCGGTAGTGCGCGGACAGCAGCGAGCCGAGCACCGCGACGCCCAGGGCGCCGCCGACCTGGCGGAACGTGTTGTTGATGGCCGAGCCCGAGCCGGCCTTCTCCCGCGGCAGCGTCTGCATCACGGCCACCGTCACCGGCGGCATGACGTGCGCCATTCCCGTGCCCTGCACGAAGAAGACGGTCTCCAGCACCCACACCGGCGTCGACGCGTCGAAGAACGCGAACGCGCCGAGGCCGCCCGCGACCATCAGCATGCCCACCGCGCAGGTGGCCCGGGCGCCGAAGCGGTCCACGACAAGCCGGGCGCGTGGCGCGAACACCACCTGCGTCACCGCCAGCGGCATGATCAGCATCCCCGCCTCCAGCGCGCTGTGGTCCCGCACGCTCTGGAGGTAGAACGCGGAGAAGAAGGTCACGCCCATGAGCGCGAAGAAGACCAGGGCGATCGCGGCGACGGCGGCGGCGAACGCCGGCCTGGCGAAGTACGACATGTCGATCGACGCATGGTCGCTGCGTCTTTCGTGCAGGACGAAGCCGGCCAGCACCGCCAGGCCCGCGAGCATGGGGAGGAGCACGGAGGGGGCCGTGAAGTCGGCGAGCTCGCCGCCGCGGATGATGCCCGAGACCAGCAGGACGAGACCCACGACGGACAGGACGACGCCCAGGGCGTCGACCCGGCCGGGGTTCGGGTCCTTGGAGTCGGGGACCAGCAGGGCCATGGCCACCAGGGCGGTGATCACGACGGGCACGTTGATCAGGAAGATCGAGCCCCACCAGAAGTGTTCGAGGAGGAGCCCTCCGGTGATGGGGCCGATGGCGATGGCGAGGCCGACACTGCCCGTCCAGACACCGATCGCCCTGGGCTGTTCGTCGCGCTCGAAGACGTTCATCAGCACGGCCAGCGTCGCGGGCATCACGAAGGCCGCGCCGAAGCCCATCATCGCCCGGTAGGCGATCAGCTCGGTCGGCGAGCCGGAGAACGCGGCGAGCGCGGAGCCCGACCCGAACACGGCGACGCCGAAGAGCAGCACCTTCTTGCGGCCGATGCGGTCGCCCAGCAGGCCCGCCGTGAACAGCAGACCGGCGAAGACGAGCGTGTAGGAGTTGATCGCCCACTCCAGCTGACTCTGGGTGGCGCCGAGGCCGATGGGCTCGGGGGCGGCGATGATCCTGACCGCGACGTTCAGGATCGAGTTGTCCAGCACCACGATGAGCAGGCTGAACATCAGGACGGTGAGGGTCGCCCAGCGTCTGCGACGTACGACCTCAGGGATGCACAGCGTGGCGGGGTCACCGGACGGGGTGGGCATGGGCAACCAGCCTAAACCGATTTCGATACGAGACCGTCTCGTATAGGAACACTTTACGGAACAGGGCCCCCTTTCGCCCGGCGGCACGTAGTGCCACCATGGAGGCGGTCCGGGGACGTCGTAAGGACGCCTCGAGATGACAACAAGGAGCCGATCAGCCATGACGCTTCAGGCTGCGCAGAACCAGCCCGCCGCCCGCCCGTCCGACACCAAGCCGTCCGACAGCAAGGCGCTCTACGGCGGGACGCAGCGGCGCCGCATCACCGTCCACGACATCACCGCCGCCAAGGAGCGGGGCGAGAAGTGGGCCATGCTCACCGCCTACGACGCGATGACCGCGTCCGTCTTCGACGAGGCCGGCATCCCGGTCATGCTGGTCGGGGACTCGATGGGCAACTGTCACCTCGGTTACGAGACCACCGTGCCCGTGACGATGGACGAGATGACGCTGCTCTCCGCCGCCGTCGTACGGGGCACCAAGCGCGCCCTGATCGTCGGCGACCTGCCGTTCGGCTCGTACCAGGAGGGCGCGGTCCAGGCGCTGCGCAACGCGACCCGGCTGGTGAAGGAGGCGGGCGTCGGAGCCGTCAAGCTGGAGGGCGGCGAGCGGTCGCTCGCGCAGACCGAGCTGATCGTCGAGTCCGGCATCCCGGTCGTCTCCCACCTCGGCCTGACCCCACAGTCCGTGAACACCATGGGCTACCGCGTGCAGGGCCGCGGCGACGAGGCGGCGCACCGGCTGATCCGCGACGCCAAGGCCGCCCAGGACGCGGGCGCGTTCGCCGTGGTCCTGGAGCTGGTGCCGGCCGAGGTCGCCGCCGAGGTCACCCGCTCCCTGCACATCCCCACCATCGGCATCGGCGCCGGGCCGGACACGGACGCGCAGGTGCTCGTGTGGACCGACATGGCGGGCCTGACGGGCGGCAAGGTGCCGCGCTTCACCAAGCAGTACGCCGACCTGCGCCGGGTTCTGGGCGATGCGGCGAAGGCGTTCGCGGAGGACGTCGTCGGCGGCGCCTTCCCCACCGAGGAGCACACCTTCCACTGACCACTCCCGGTACGGCCGGCAGCCCGCCGATCTTCCCCCGTCGGCGGGCTGCCGCACGGGTCGGCGCGTAATGTGAGAGGTGGACTCGGGGTACGCAGCAACGCCGCCAGGAGGCGGATGACCATGGCCGGTATCGTGAGCAGGACGTTCGACTCAGCTGACGAGACACGGGAGTTCACCGAGGGGAAGGGGAGGCTCGACCTCCTCAACACGGAGCAGGGGCCGGTCGGCCGGGCCGTGTTCGAGCCGGGCTGGCGCTGGTCCACCCACGTCAAGCCCATCGCGGAGACGGACAGTTGCATGGCGTCCCATGTGGGTTACGTCGTCAGCGGACGGATGAAGATCGTCATGGACGACGGCGAGACGGCCGACGCGGAACCGGGCCAGTTCGTCACCGTCGCACCCGGGCACGACGCCTATGTCGTCGGCGACGAGCCGTGCGTCATGCTCGACTGGGTCGGCTTCGGGGACTACGCGAAGTCCGCCGCCTGACCTGCGGGGCCTCGGCCTCGCCGCAGTGCTTCACGATTTCGGGGACTACGCGAAGTCCGCCGCCTGACCTGCGGGGCCTCGGCCTCGCCGCAGTGCTTCACGATGCCCCGGACCTCAACGGCGTTGGTGTCGACGCGTATCCCGCGGCCCACGGTGCCGTGGTGCACCGACAGACCGCCGAGACGGTGTCGACGTCCCCCGGCGGTCACCGTTCCCGCAGGGGTGGACCTCGACCTCCGTGAGGGCGGGCACGGGCCTCGGCGTCCTCGGCGTCCTCAGCCCCAACGGCGCCGGCAGGACCACCCTCCTACGCTTCCTGTCGACCCCGGTCGTCCCCGACGCCGGCCGGGCGACCGCCGCGGACCACGACGCCGTACGCCGGCCCCGGCAGCCGCGCCGCATCATCGGGCTCATCGTCAGTAGGCCGCCGTGGACGGGAAGTTGCGGCACGCCACAGAGGCGTGGCCGCAACTCCCGGTGCCGCGAGGCCAGTTCCGGCCCCGGACCGGCGCCGAGCCGGTCCGCCGGATCCTTGCGCACCTCCCCGTACGCGGCCGACGCCCACCGCCCGTCCCGTGTCCTGCAAGGCCCGGATCCACGAACCGCAGGGCCTTGAGCGGCTCGTCCAGGGGGCGTGGGCCCCGCACAGGGCGGCCAGTTCCGGCAGGACGGCGTCGGCAGGGGCACGCGCGAGCGCCGCGGCGGGCCGCATGCGGCGGGAGCGTCGCCGCCCAGATGCGGTCCGGCAGGTTTCGGCCGGCGCGGGCCGGCGCCACAGCGGGAGCGTGCCGTCGAATGCCATCGCCACGGTCGCGTCACCGGCCGCGAGCGCCCGCGCCCGCTCCCCCGTCATCCGGTCCACGCGGTGCAGGTCCACGGCTTCGGGATCGGCGCACGGGCGGTAGCCGCCGTCGGCCGTCGGCCGAGCGATCGCCTCGTGCCGACGGCCGACACAGCCGGCCGACCAGGGCCTGCGCGTCGGCCGGCGGATCCGTGTCCCGCACCTCGTCGACCAGTACGGCGACGGGGACCGTGCGCCCGGGGTACCCGCGCGAGCGCGGTCGGCAGGGCACGCGGCCGTGCGCCGTCGAGCGCGACGGGCGTGCCGTCGGCGCGGACGGCCTGGGTGCGCCGGGACAGAACCGTCGCCCGGTCCTCGTTCCCGGTGTGCGGCGCGCCCACGGGGAAGAGGCAGGAACACCGGGGAGGGCCCGGGAACGTTGTCCCCGTGTCACCGGTACGGTCTACTCCGCACACACGCACGCCCGCGTCCGCACCTCCCTGTCGCACGAACCGCCCGCGTCCCCAGGAGCCGTATCCATGACCACCGCTGCCAGGCGCCACAGCGACCGCATGATCAGCCCCGTGTTCATCGGGATCGCCGCGGTGATGGCGGTGACGGGCTGGGCCGTGTGGACGGACTTCGCGGCCAGCCCCGGACTCGCGGTCTTCCTGTTCGTGGTCTCGGCGTGGATCGTCTCGCTCTGTCTGCACGAGTACGCGCACGCCCGCACCGCGCTGCACGGCGGGGACATCTCGGTCGGCGCCAAGGGCTATCTGACGCTGAACCCGCTGAAGTACACGCACGCCCTGCTGAGCGTCGTGCTGCCCGTGATCTTCGTGATCCTGGGCGGTATCGGTCTGCCTGGCGGCGCCGTCTTCATCGAGATGCACCGCGTCCGGGGGCGCTGGAAGCACAGCCTGATCTCCGCGGCGGGTCCGCTGACGAACGTGCTGTTCGCCGCAGTGTGCACCGCGCCGTTCTGGCTGGGCGCCCTCGACGGGGTGCCCCTGCCCTTCCGGCTCGCGCTCGCGTTCCTCGCCATGCTCCAGGTCACGGCCGCGATCCTGAACTTCCTGCCGGTGCCGGGACTGGACGGCTACGGCGTGATCGAGCCCTGGCTGCCGTACAAGGTGCGCCGCCAGGTGGAGCCGGTCGCACCGTTCGGTCTGCTCGCCGTCTTCGTGATCCTCTGGATCCCGGAGGTCAACCAGGTCTTCTTCGACGCCGTGTACGGCGCCATGGAGGCGCTCGGCGTGCACGAGGTCGAGATCTACTGCGGGCGGGACCTGTTCATGTTCTGGGACGGGCAGAACGACCCCTGCGTCTCAGGCTGACGACGTGCGCACCTCAGGCTGACGGGGTGCCGGCCTCGCGCTGCGCCCTGGCGCGGCGGGTGTAGTACCAGGCCATGTTCGACGACAGGCCGGCGAGCAGCACCCAGACGATCCCGAGCCACATGCCCTGCGTGAAGGACAGCACCGCCGCGGCGACGGAGAGCACGCAGACGACGAGGGAGCAGAGAGCGAGGCGGGGCATGGGGTGCGACTCCTGTCGGGTCCTTCGGATGGGGGCTCCCCCACGCCCGCCAGGGCGTACGGGGAGGTCGCTCCCAGTGTCCCCCATGCCCCCGCCCCCGCTACACGTCGGTGACGCGCAACCCCGCGTGCGCCTTGTAGCGGCGGTTCACGGAGATCAGGTTGGCGACGAGCGACTCGACCTGGTGGGCATTGCGCAGCCGGCCCGCGAACACGCCGCGCATACCGGGGATGCGGCCTGCGAGCGCCTGCACGGTGTCGGTGTCCGCGCGGGACTCGCCGAGCACCATCACATCGGTGTCGATCTCGCCGATCGACTCGTCCTGGAGGAGCACGGCCGACAGGTGGTGGAAGGCCGCGGTCACCCGCGAGTCCGGCAGCAGCGCGGCGGCCTGCTCGGCGGCGCTGCCCTCGTCCGGCTTCAGCGCGTAAGCACCCTTCTTGTCGAAACCGAGCGGGTTGACGCAGTCGACGACGAGCTTGCCCGCGAGCTCCTGCCGCAGCGACTGAAGGGTCTTGGCGTGCCCGTCCCACGGCACGGCCACGATCACGACGTCACTGCGCCGGGCGCACGCGGCGTTGTCGGCTCCCTCGATGCCGAGGCCGAGTTCCGTCGCGGCGGCCGCGGCCCGCTCGGTGGACCGCGAGCCGATGATCACCTGCTGGCCCGCCTTGGCCAGCCGGTAGGCGAGTCCGCGGCCCTGGTCGCCGGTGCCGCCGAGGACACCGACGACGAGGCCGGAGACGTCGGGGAGGTCCCAGGGATCCTTGGCCGGGGCCTTCGGCGCGGTGCCCGCGCTGTCATTCGAAGTCATGGGCCGACCCTACTTCCTGGTAAGCGGCTCCCGAACGGGTGAGCCTGCCTGGACCCCGCCCGAGGGCGCGGCTCCGTGGTGCAGGATGCCGCTCCATGGATGCCGTACGCGTCGCGCTGCTGCGCGAAGTCCTCGCGGGTACCGAGTGGCCGGCCGCGACCCGGCACTTCGCCGGGGTGATGCGCGCCTGTGCGGTGCGGCGGGGCGGCGGCCTGCTGCTGGTGGGGACGCGCGAGTACGAGCCGTGGCATCTGGCCGCGCACCTGGTGGACGAAGCCGCCTGGTCGGGTCTGCCGGAGCTGGAACCGACCCTCGTACGCCACCGGGTGCGCTCCGGCGACCCCGTTCACCTGGCCGTCGGTCTCGGCAGGCTGGAGGCGGCCGGCCGAGGGGAGACGCTGCTGGTGGTGGCGCCGGAGCTGCCGGGCTCCGACCTGCTGGAGCGGGTGCACGACGCCCGGCGGGCGGGTGCGACGGTGCTGGCGCTGGACGGTGGCGAACCGGAGGTGCACGGCCTGGCGCACGAGGCGCTGACGGTGCCGGCGGCGGAGCCGGAAGGCCCGGCTGCCGAGATCGGCATCGACATGGTGCAGCACCTGGTGAGCGCGGCGGCGGGCGAGAACAGCGTGCCGGTGCGGCGGGGGCGGCTGCGCTTCCGCGACCGGCTGTCGCGGCTGGCGGACCAGCTGACGGAGCCCCCACCGACCCGCTGGTGAGCGAGGGGGCCGGGCGGCGCTCCGGTTGCGGCCGCCGACCCCGCTCAGAGCGCGTCGACAGCCGAGCGGACCGGACGCCCTGCCCGCGACTCCGGCCCCAGTCGGGCGGGGACGTCCCCCGGCGGCTGGGCCCGGGGCCGGGGTCCACCCGGCCGGGACAGCCGCCCGGGCGGTGACGCCCGCCGGGCCGGGAAATGACCCGGTTGCGCCCGCCGGACCTTCGGCACCCACGCCCTGCTGAGACGTCCGCGCCTCCCGCATGCCGAGCCGGGCCGTTCCCTGCCCGCCGACTCCGGCCCCCGCCCGCCCGGGACGTACCCGGGCGACACGTCCGCGCCTCCCGCATGCCGAGCCGGGCCGTTCCCTGCCCGCCGACTCCGGCCCCCGCCCGCCCGGGACGTACCCCGGCGACTCGAGGCCCGGGGCCAGGGGGCCGCCCGGGCCGGGGCGTGACCCGGTTGCGGCCCGGACGGCCGGCACCCATGCCCTGCTCCTCGCGGGGCGCTGATCGATCCGCACCTTCCGCCGCTCCCGCCGGGACGTAAATCGGTTGCCGGGGGCCGTCAGGCGCGTCGACCATGGTCACCCGTGACCTCCAAGCTCTCCGCGGTGCTGCCCGACCTCTCGCCCTGGCGGTCCTCGGCCGACTTCCGGCTGCTGTGGGTCCAGGGGCTGGTCACCTACTTCGGCAGCTTCATGGCGATGATCGCGCTGCCGCTGCAGATCAAGGACCTCACCGGCTCTCCGCTCGCGGTCGGGGCCATGGGCGCTGTCGAGCTCCTGCCGCTGGTCGTGTTCGGGCTGTACGGAGGGGCACTCGCCGACGCGGTCGACCGGCGCCGACTCATCCTCGGCACCGAGGCCGCCCTCGGGCTGCTCGCCGTGGTGCTGCTGGTCAACGCGATGCTGCCGGCGCCCATGCTGTGGCCGCTGTACGTCGTCGCGGCCGGTGTCTCGGCACTCGCCGGACTACAGCGCCCGGCGCTGGACTCGCTGATGGCCCGTATCGTGCCGCACGACCAGCTCACCGCGGCCGCCGCGCTGAACGCCCTGCGCTGGCAGCTCGGCGCGATCGCGGGCCCGGCGCTGGCGGGCGTGGTCGTGGCGTACGCGGGGCATGCCACGGCCTACGGGATCACCGTCGCCGGGTTCGGCGTCTCCGTGCTGCTGTGCCTGCGGCTCGCCCCGGCTCCCCCAGCGCACGACGCGGAGAAGCCCTCGCTGCGGGGCATCGCGGAGGGTGCCAGGTACGCGTGGAGCAGGCCGGTGCTGCTGGGGACGTACGCGATCGACCTGGCGGCGATGCTCTTCGCGTTCCCGAACACGATCTTCCCGTTCCTCGCCGACGACCTGGACGCCGAGTGGTCGCTGGGGCTGATGTACGCCGCGGGCTCGGTCGGTTCGGTGCTGCTCAGCCTGACCAGTGGCTGGACGTCGCGAGTACGGCGGCACGGGTTGTTCGTGGTGTTCGGCGCGGCGGGCTGGGGGCTGGCGATCGCCGCGGCGGGCTGGTTCGGCAACGTGTGGCTGGTGCTGCTGTGCCTGGCGTTCGCGGGGGCGGGCGACATGCTGAGCGGTCTCGGGCGTTCGACGATCTGGAACCAGACGATCCCCGAGGAGCTGCGCGGCCGGCTCGCGGGCATCGAGGTGCTCTCGTACAGCGTCGGCCCTCAGCTGGGCCAGGTCCGCGCGGGGGCGATGGCGGGCTGGACGGGCACGCGCCCCGCGATCTGGGCAGGCGGTCTGGCGTGCGTGGTGTCGGTGGGTCTGCTGGCGGCGGTGCTGCCGAAGCTCGTGACGTACGACTCCGAGACGGACGAGGACGCGGTGCGCCGGCGGGCACAGAAGGAAGCGGCGGGGGTGTAGCCGGGGCCGCACCCCCGCCTCCCGTCTACTCCCCCTCGGGGCGCGACGCCCCGTCGTGCCACCGGGGGTCGTTCTCCCACTCGAGGTTCCGCTCACGCGCGGTCTCCATCGCGTGTTCCGCCTCCGTGCGGGTCGTGTACGGCCCGAAGCGGTCCTTCGCCGGGCACTCCGGGCCTTCCTCGACCTTCTGGTGCTGCAGGCAGTAGTACCACTCGCCCGGTTTGCCCACCGTGCGCTTCTTGAACAGGGCCATCGTCGGCTCCTTCCTCCAGGGCCATGCTGCCCCATGGGCCTGTGCCTACGCCCGGCGGCCGACAGGGACCCCGCGGTTAGACTCGCGGCATGTCTGGCCAGTCGCTGCTCGTTCCCGGGGTGGTCTCCCCCACCCGTTCCGTCCCCGCCTCCATCGCTCGTCCCGAGTACGTCGGGAAGCCCGCCCCGACCCCGTACACCGGGCCCGAGGTCCAGGACTCCGACACCATCGAGCGGATGCGCATCGCGGGGCGCATCGCCGCGCAGGCGATGGAGGAGGCCGCCAAGCACATCTCCCCCGGCGTGACGACGGACGAACTCGACCGCGTCGCCCACGACTTCATGTGCGACCACGGTGCGTACCCGTCGACGCTCGGCTACCGCGGTTTCCCCAAGTCGTTGTGCTCCTCGGTCAACGAGGTGATCTGCCACGGGATCCCCGACTCCACCGTCCTGCGCGACGGCGACATCGTGAACCTGGACGTGACCGCGTACATCAACGGCGTGCACGGCGACAACAACGCCACCTATCTGTGCGGTGACGTCGACGAGGAGTCGCGGCTGCTGGTGGAGCGGACCAGGGAGTCGCTCAACCGCGCCATCAAGGCCGTCAAGCCGGGCCGGCAGATCAACGTCATCGGCCGGGTCATCGAGTCGTACGCCAAGCGCTTCGGCTACGGCGTGGTCCGTGACTTCACCGGGCACGGCATCAACTCGTCCTTCCACTCCGGGCTGATCGTCCCGCACTACGACGCGGCGCACGCGACCACGGTCATCCAGCCCGGAATGACGTTCACCATCGAGCCGATGCTGACGCTCGGCACGTACGAGTACGACATGTGGGCGGACGGCTGGACGGTCGTCACGAAGGACCGCAAGCGCACGGCGCAGTTCGAGCACACGCTGGTGGTGACGGACACGGGCGCGGAGATCCTCACGTTGCCGTGACCGTCCGGGCCGGTAGCGTTTTTACCGACAGGCCGTCGGGAACAGGTTGACTTAGGTAAGCCTAAGCAGAAGGATCGGCCGTGGCAACGGCTCTGTTTCCGTTCCTTATCGCCCCTGGAGGCCCGCCTTGGACGCAACCGGCACGCCCTTCTCGACGCTGATCCGCACGGCCTCCCACGAGCAGCACACCCGGGCCGAGACCTCCTCCTTCATGAGCGGCCTGCTGGGCGGCCGACTCGGTGTGGCGGCCTACGCGCGCTATACCGAGCAGCTGTGGTTCGTCTACCGCGCGCTGGAGGACGCGGCCGGGACGCTGAGGGACGATCCGGTCGCGGGGCCCTTCGTCCGGCCCGAGCTGATGCGCACGCCGGAGCTGGAGCGCGATCTCGCCCACCTGCGAGGTCCGCACTGGCGCTCGGGCCTCACCGCGCTGCCCGCGACCGCCGCGTACGCCGCGCGGGTCGCCGAGTGCGCCCGCGACTGGTCGGCGGGGTATGTCGCCCACCACTACACGCGTTACCTCGGAGACCTGTCCGGCGGGCAGATCATCCGCGACCGGGCGGAGAAGGCGTGGGGCTTCGCCCGCAAGGGCGACGGCGTGCGGTTCTACGTCTTCGAGGAGATCCCCAACCCCGCGGCTTTCAAGCGGACCTACCGCGAACTGCTGGACGCGGTGAACGCCGATGACCTGGAGAAGCAGCGGATCGTCGACGAGTGCAGGCGGGCGTTCGACTTCAACAGCGCGGTGTTCCGCGAGCTGGGCGCGGAGTTCCCGGCCAGCGCGTAGCCCCGGGCCCTCGGGTGCGCCCGGGCGCCGCGTAGCGCGCGTGGCCCGGTCGGCGCCTGCGCCCGGGGGCACGTGTGGTCCGGTCCGCACCGAGCACGGGGTCTGCCCGGGGAGGGGTATGGCCCGGCCCCGAGCGCCCGGGTGCGCCCGGAGCGCGCGTGGCCCGGCTCGCCTGAGCACGGGGCCGGTCGGCCGGGGGCGACGCCTGGGACCCGTTCGCAGGCCATGAGCCCCGACATCATCACCGCGTGCCGGAGGCGGGGGCCTCGCGTCGCGCCTACGCCCGGGGGGTGCGTGTGGCCCGGTCCGCACCGAGCACAGGGTCGGCCTGCCTGGGCGCGGCGTGGCCCGGTCGGCGCGTACGGGGCCGGTCGGCCGGGGGCGACGCCGGGGCCCCGTTCGCAGGCCATGAGCCCCGACATCATCACCGCGTGCGGGAGGCGGGGGCCTCGCGTCGCGCCTGCGCCCGGGGGCGGACTGCCCGGGACAGCGCATCCGCCCCGTTCGCTCAGCCCGTGAGGCCCGGCATCGTCACCGCGTGCGGGAGGCGGGGCGGCCTCGCGTCGCGTCGCAGCGGCGCGATACGGGTGCCCCTCCCGCTCACGGACTCGGCCTCGGACTCGGCCGCAGGCCGCATGTCGGCCGCCGCCTTCGCGAGGCGTACGCGTCCGCCGATCTCGACGATGCCGTCCGGGCCGGGCGCGGTGAGGATCTGCGAGCCCCGGCCCTGGGTGATGTTCAGGGCCCGGCCCAGCCGGTCGGTGAGCAGCAGGGCCGCCGCACCGGTCGCCTCGTCCTCCACGATCCCGTCGTCCCGCCGGGGGAACGCACGCGCCCGTACCCGGCCGGCCGCCTCGTCCTCCCAGGCCCAGGCGTACAGCCCGCCCTCACCAGGCGGTGGCGCGGGCAGGGCGTCGACCTCGGCGGGAGAGGCGTACCGCACCAGCTCCCCCGGCGGCGCCCATGCGGCGCACGCCGTGATCCAGGTGAACTCGCCGTCGTGGCGCGCCCACACCTCACCGGCAGGCGGGTGGACGGCTTCGAGGTCCAGCAGCCAGGCCGCCCCGACGAGGGAGTGCCCGGCGAACGGCGGGCGCGGGCCCGGGGTGTAGATGTCGACGACCCCGCGCTCGGGGTCGTCGACGAAGACCGTCTCGCTGTACCCGAGTTCCGCCGCGAGCGACTGACGGGACGCCCGGTCCGGGTAGCGGCACCCATCGCGTACGACACCGAGGGTGTTGCCGAACCGGCCGTCGCCGGCACAGAAGACCTGGAGCACGTCGAGCACGTCGTGTTCGTTCACCCGGGCATTCAAGCACCCCGGACCACGGAGCACCGGCGGTCGGCTGCGAGACAATCCGCGACGCGGCGGGCCGAGGCGGGAAGTGCCTCCGCCCGACCCCTGCCCGACCCCCGCTCGACCGCTGCTGGACCGCTGCTCGACCCGTCCGACTGACCCCTCACGGGCAGGTGATGGCCATGCCGTGACCGCTCCGCGTCCACCCCCGGATCGAGGCCAGGCCACCGGCGGCAAGACCCTCGAGCTAGGTTCGGCTCTGTTCGCGATCCCGCCGCGCGTCCGCGACCAGGACGACCGGTGGGGCCGGGCACTGTTCTCCTGAACCCTCGTCAACGGACTCCCGGAAGGACCGCCGTGTTCGGCAACTACCTGATCGGCCTGCGTGCGGGCCTGGCGGCGAGTCTTGTCGTCTGCATCCTCGTCGCGTATCTCGTGAGGACCGGTCGGCGCGACGCCCTGCGCCCCATGTGGGCGGGCATCGGGGTCACCGTCGCGCTCTCGCTGGGCTTCGGCTTCGCGCTCGAATACGGCTCGCAGGAGCTGACGTTCGAGGCGCAGGAAATGCTCGGCGGCTCGCTGTCGATCGCCGCGGTGTGCCTGGTGACCTCGGTGGTCTTCCGGATGCGGCGCACGGCCCGGAACCTGCGGGCGGAGCCGCACGGACGGCTGGACGCGGCGCTGAGCACGGGTACGGCCGCGCTGGTCGCCACCGCCGCCCTGGCGGTGGGCCGCGAGGGTCTGGAGACGGCGCTGTTCGTGTGGGCCTCCGTGCGTGCCGCGACCGACAGCGGCGGCGGCAACAGCGCCCCGCTGACCCTCATGCTGCTCGGCCTGGCCACGGCCGTGGCGCTGGGCCGATTGTTCTACCACGGCGCGCTGCGGATCAACCTGGCGACGTTCTTCACCTGGACGGGATGGATGCTCGTCGTCGTGGCGGCGGGGGTGCTCGCGCAGGGAGTCCAGGATCTGCAGGAGGCCCGTTTCCTGGACGGCCTCGCGGCCAAGGCGTTCGACGTCAGCGCCGTGATCCCGCCGGACAGCTGGTACGGGACGCTGCTGAAGGGCGTGTTCAACTTCCGGCCGAACCCGACCGTTCTCCAGGTCACGGTGTGGGCGCTGTATCTGGTCCCGACGCTCGGCCTGTTCCTGGCCCCGGTAGGGTTCGGACGGTCAGTGCGGGGCGAGGAGCAGAAGGCAACCGATGAGAAGGCTGGGTCGGGCGGCGACGGGGCTCGCGGCGACAATGGTGCTGTCCCTGACGGCGAGCGCCTGCGTGACGGTGCACGGGGAACGGGAGGTCGTTCCGGCGGCGACGGAGGCTGAGGCCGCGAAGGCGCTCGCAGGCTTCACCGCGGCGTACAACAAGGCCGACAAGGCCTACGACCCCGCCCTCGACGCGCAGCACGTCACCGGGGCGCTCGGCGCGATCAACCAGGCCGGCCTCAAGGCGCGGCAGGTCAACTTCCCGAACGGCAATCCGCAGCACGTTCCGCTGGAGCTCGCGGACGCCAAGTACGTCATCCCGAAGAAGGCGGGCTGGCCGCGCTGGTTCCTCGCGGACACGGACTCCAACCGCGACCGCGACAACGGCGGCGACCTGGACAACCGCTGGCTCGTCGTCTTCGTGCGCAGCGGCGTCGACGACACATGGAAGGCCGCGTACCTGGCCATCATGTCGCCGCAGGAGATTCCGGCCCTCAAGCGGGACCAGGACGGCTACGCGGAACCGGTCGCGCCGGAAGACGCCGCGCTCGCGGTCGCCCCGCGCAACCTGAGCGAGGACTACGCCTCGTACCTGCAGAGCGGCACGCCCGAGCGCTTCAAGCCGGGACCACACACTTCCGGCTGGCGCGAGATGCGCAAGAAGAACGCCACCGTGCTGGGCATGTCCACCCAGTACATCGACCAGCCCCTGGACACCGGTGCGTTCGCGCCGCTGGGACTCGTCACCCAGGACGGCGGCGCGCTGGTGTTCTTCGCGGTGAAGAACTTCGAGCGTCAGACCGCCGCGAACGGCGTGAAGCTGAAGATCGTCCCGGATGTGAAGGCGCTGCTCACCGGCGAGGTGAAGTCCACGATCACCAAGGAGCGGATCTCCAGCCAGGTGGTCACGGTGCCCGTGGGCAGCGGCGGCGGCCAGCCGGACATACTGGGCAGACTGACCGGCCTGACGGCGGCCAAGGGCTCGTAGCGGCACGGGCGTACGGCGCGGGGCGCTCCAGTGCGATGGTGCGCGACTGTGCGGGTGGAGTGCGCCGTGCCAACCCCCCGTGTCGGCACCGCAGTCGATCGCGGCCCACGGCAGCGGCCCGCCAACGCCCTGTGGTGCTACGGCAGTCAACCGAGGCTCACGACGGCATGCCCGCCGAACACCAGCAGGCAGCACGGCAGTCAGCCGCGGCTCGCCGCGGTGCCCGCGCCAACACCCCGCGGCGGCAGGGCCGTCAACCGCGGCTCACGACGCTATGGCCGCCAACCACCCACGCGCAGCACGGCAGTCAACCGCGGCTCGCGGCGGTACGCGCGCCAACGCCCCTGGTGCTACGGGCCTACGGGCCTACGGGCCTACGGGCGAGTCGCCCCGCGCCGGGGCGCCTGATGTCCCCTCGGGTCAGCGGCGGCCGAGCGGCCAGGCCGCCTCGTGGTGGCCGGCGTACTCAGCCTCGCCCGCCGCATAGCGCGCGCACGCGTCCGTGAGCGTCTCCAGCAGGGTCAGCGGGTCCGGCAGCGGATGCTCCACACCGCGCACCCAGACCACTTCGTCCTCGCCCGGCAGCCGGGCCGGCGGCACCAGCACATAGCTGCCCCGGCAGTGCCAGCGCATCCCCGGGTGCTCGTCCATCGTCTCGGGGTGGCAGTCCAGCTCGCAGGGCCACCACTCGTCCTCGTCCTCGGGCGTGCCGCGGGTCGCCGTGAAGAACAGCATCCGCCCCCGGTCGCCGGCACCGCCGGACTCGGCCACGGGGCCCACGTCGATGCCCTGTGCCAGCAGTCGCTCCAAAGCACTGCGACCGGCCTCCAACGGAACGTCCAGGACGTCGTGGACCATGCCGGTCGCTGTGATGAAGTTGGCCTCGGGCTGGTTGCGCGCCCAGCGTTCGATCTGTGCCCTGTCCGTCGTGGACTGCGTCTGCCAGGCGAACGAGACGGGATGGGTGGCCGGGATGGGACAGCCGATGCGCTCGCAGGAACAGCTGGGGCCGACGGGATACGCGGCGGGCGCGAGCGGCAGTCCGGCAGCGGCGGTGGCCAGGAGCAGGGCCTCGCGCTGCGAGTCCTCCGCCTCGGTGTTCCCGGTGCGGCGGCGCAGCCACTGGGCCAGCCTGCTCTCCCCGGACGTCCTGCCCTCCGTGCCGCGGAAGCGGCCGATACCGTCGCCCATCTATCCCCTCACACCTGCGCTCGCCCCATCCGGACACTGCCATGGTCCCACCATCCTGCGCTGCCGGTGGCCACAGTCCCCAACCGGGGTACCGGCTCATGTGTTCCCGGCGCGCTCGGGGCGCGCCGTGGCAGGCCCGGCGCACGGCGGTTCAGGGGCCGACAGGCGCGGCCGACTCAGGGGGCCAGGCGGAGGCGCGGCGCGCTGCCTCACGGGGCCAGGCGGAGGCGCGGCGCGGCGCGGCCGGCTCAGGGGCGCGGCGCGAGGCCGTTGACGGCGTAGTCGACAACGGCGTCCGCGTAGTCGTGGGTGAGCGGCAGGGTGCGCAGCAGCCAGCGGTGGGCGAGGGGGCCGGTGAACAGCTCAAGCGCGATCCGCAGGTCGATGCCCGCGCGCACCTGACCCGACTCCTGGGCGGAGCGCAGCCGGGTGACGTAGAGCTGGAGCTGCGGTTCGAGCAGCTTCTCCACGAACTGCGCGCCGACCTCGGCGTTCACCACTCCTTCGGCGGTGAGGGCGCGGGCGGGGGCGTCGTAGGCGGGGCTGTTCATCTCGTCCACGGTGGCGCGCAGCACCATCCGCAGGTCGGCCTGGAGGTCGCCGGTGTCGGGGATCTCGTACTCCCCCGTGCCTGCTTCCTCGGCGGCCTGCTCGGCCAGGTCGAGGAAGGCCTCCAGCAGGACGGCGGCCTTGGAGGGCCACCAGCGGTAGATGGTCTGCTTGCCGACGCCCGCGCGGGCGGCGATGCCCTCGATGGTGGTCCTGCCGTATCCCACTTCGCCGACGAGGGCGAGTGCGGCCTCGTAGATCGCGCGGCGGGACCGCTCGCTGCGGCGGGAGGAGTCGGGTGCCTTGGCCTTCGTCATGCGCCCAAGCTACCAACCGGGGAGACGAGACGTCTCGGCTGTCCGGGGCTCGCGGGCGGCGGCACACCGGCCGGCGAGGAGGCGGACGGCTCAGGGGCGCGGCCAGTCGTCGCCCCACGCCGCGTCCCGGGCCGCGCGGTACCGGTCGCCGTGCCGCTTGGTCACGGTCTCGCGGGACAGTCCGTCCGCCGTCGTGCACAGGTCGAGCAGGACCAGGCCCTTGCGGATCTGCGGCTTGCGCGTCACCCGGGCTTCCGCCGGCTCGGCGGGGAAGCGTACGGCCGCGACGTAACTGAACTTCTCGTCCTCGTACGCCAGCGATCCGCCCTTGACCTGCCGGTGCAGGGACGACCGGGAGACGCGGGCCGAGAAGTGGCACCAGTCGGAGCCGGGCTCGATGGGGCAGGCGGCGCTGTGGGGGCAGGGCGCTGCGACCGTCAGCCCGGCGGCGATGAGCGCGTCGCGGGCCGCGATGATCCGCTCGTATCCGTCGGGGGTGCCGGGCTCGACGATCACGACGGCCTGCGCGGCGCGGGCCGCCTCGGCGACGACGGCGGCGCGATCGGCCTCGGAGAGCTCCTTGAGCACGTACGACACCGTCACGAGATCAGGGCTCCCGATCCGGAGCGCCGAGCTGATCCGTGCCTGCTCCCAGTGCGCGGTCCGCAGCGACGGCATCGGTGACGCGAGCGCCAGTTCGCGGCCGAGAGCCAGCGCGGGCCCGGCCCAGTCGAGGACCGTCGTCCTGGGCGCGGACTCCTCCCAGGCATCGGCCACCGCCCAGCTCGCCGCTCCCGTACCGCCGCCGATGTCGGTGTGCGTGACCGGGGTCCACGAGGGCGCCGCCTCGCGCAGCGCCGCGAGCGCGGACCGTACGGCCTCGAAGGTCGCGGGCATCCGGTACGCGGCGTAGGCGGCGACGTCGGAGCGATCGCGGAGCACGGGGGCGTCGGTCGGGGTGGTGCCCCGGTAATTGGCGATCAGCCGCTCGACGGCCTGTGCGGCCTGGCTGGGCGGCAGTCCGTCCAGCAGCCCGGCGAGGGCGCCGCGCAGAGTCTCGGCGGTGGGGGCGGAGGCGTTCACCAAGAGATTCTAGGCACGTCCGGCCCGGTGGCAGCGGGCGCTCAAGCGGCCCCGGCCGGCGCCGACCGCGACTCCGGCGTCCCGACGTCGGTCGTCGACGGCTATGTGTCGGCCCGCTGGCGGCTCGCGAAGGGCGGCAAGGACTCGGCGACGCACGACATCTGGTCGGTGCACGAGCCGAGGACCGGCAGGGCCCTGGTCTCCGTACGCTGCCACAAGCCGGAGATCGAACCGGGCACGTATCCCCAGGCGGTGCGCGCGCCCCCGGGCGGGCATCTCGTCGCAGGGAACCTGGCGTTCGACCTGACGCTCGGCAAGGGCCGCTGCCACGAGCGGGAGGACGGCACGACGTCGCTGACGCTGACGGCGGTGACGGACGCGGGCGTCGCCTACGGGACGACCGGCGCGGTCGCGGGCACCGGCACACCGCTGACGCTCGACCTGGCCGCCGCCGAACCGGAGCCGCTGCCCGCGCATGTGCGCGTGCGGGAGGCGGAGGTCCCGGACGTGGGCCTGTTCACCTGGACGGACTCGCAGGACCAGCGCCATCTGCTGGGAGCCCGCGGCGCACGGATCCCGGCGGCGACTGCTGGCCGGTGGTGAAGTGTCGGCAGCGGTCTCCGAACTGAGGCAGTGCGATGTCCCAGTGGTGGCGGTTGCGGTAGCAGCTGGCGTTGAGCCGTCCGTAGCGGAAGAGCGTGCCGGTGCCGGGGATAGGGTCGGTGTCGCGTCCGAGCTGGGCTTCGACGTTCCCTTTATGGCACCGGTGGGTGGTCAGGCATGCGGCGGCGGCGCCGCTGACGAACGGTGCGGCCATACTGGTGCCGCTTAGGTTCGAGTAGTCATTGTCAATAATGGTGGAGACGATGTCGGCGCCGGGAGCGGCGATGTCCACCCACTTGCCGTAGGTGGAGAAAGGCGACAGTTTGTCGTCCTGCCCCGTTGCGGCGACGGAGATGACTTCGGGGTAGCCGGCCGGGTAGAGGATCTGGGTGGTGCCCAGGTTCCCGGCGGCGGCCACCACGGTGACCCCGGCGCGGATGGCCGCGCGAACGGCCCGGCGCATGACCTGGCTGCTCTGTGGGGTGGTCAGGCTCAGGTTGGCGACGCGGATGTTGTACGCCTTGGCGTGACGGGCCACCCAGTACAGCCCCTTGGCGACGCTTTCGAAGCTGCCGGTCATGTCGTCGTTGAGGATTTTGACGTTCCACAGGCGGGTGCCCCGCGCCACGCCGGCCACTCCGATGCCGTTGTCGGTCACCGCGGCGGCGATGCCCGCGACGTGGGTGCCGTGGCCGTTGAAGTCTTGGGCGGTGGGGCTTTGGGAGAAGTTGACCGAACCGGCCACGGCGGCGGCCAGATCTTCATGGGTGGTCTCCACGCCGGTGTCCAGCACCGCGACCGCGGACCTCACCCGGGTGCACAGGCTGCCACTGGGAGCATCGATCTTCTCCAGCCCCCACTGGAATTCCTCGAAATAGGGGTCGTTGGGCACACAGGGGAGGGCGGCCTGCGGCGTGTGCTCGGCGTCTCCCTGCGGAGGTCTGGGCACCGGCGCAGGACGAAGCACGGGCTCGGGCGCACGTACGACGCCGTCGGCTTCCACGAAGTCCACCCGCGCATCGGTGCGGATGGCCGCGACCTGCTCCGGGGTGGCCTCGACCACGTAACCCCTCAGGGCCTCACTGCCCGTGCCCGCACTGAGGTCGAGGACTTCATGCACCCGTGCCCGGTGCGGACGGGTCTGCTCGGTGGCCACGGTGCCCGGGTCGGTCACCGAGCTCTTCAAGACCACGATCCAGCGCGACGCCGGCCCGTCGGCCGCCCGCGCTGCCTCCGGCGGCACCGCTGCGGACACCAGCGCGCACACCACCAGTGCGGCCACCGCGCCCGCCGCACGCGTCCAGGGCACGGCTCTCCAGGGATGCATTGCGTCCTCCCGTCACACCAGCGCGCTCTGTGTGCGCGTCTGCCGAGACCGGGAACCTATGACGCCGTTGCGGCCTGACCTGCGTTCCACTCCGGGCGAGGTCCGCCAGCCACCCTGCCGGCCCAGCCCGCAATGATCCGATGGCGGGCAAGTCCGTACCGCCCGACCCGCCTGCGGCACTCCAACCCGCGTGCCGCCCTCCAGCGCCGGCAACACGGCCTGAGTCAGATGGTCCTGGGACCCGGCTCCCTGCAACTGGCAGCTCTGCCCGCCCGGGAGCAGGTTCTGGGCGCTCCGGGGCATCGAGACCGGCATCTTCCTCGTGCTGACCGCTCTCCTGCTCTACCTCGCCGTCCGCCACATCCGGCGCATCTCCTGAAGCGGCAGCGGCCATGCCTAGGGGCGGACTCGGAGGCGGTCTCGATCACGCCTTCGGGCCAGGGATTCGATACCGTCCACCGAAGCCAACGCGGGGCAAGCAGATCCCAGCTGTCCCGCGCCGCGTCTTACGCCGTTGCCGTCTGGGCACCTCGTCGGACGCGTCGCCCCCGACTGCGCAGGCCCCGCCACCGGCGTCGGCCGCCTGACCACCCTGGCGAAGTCCGCCCCGGGCCTGCGCGGCATCGACTCCTTCGTGTGGGTGGCTCTCCGGCCCTGACGGCCCTTCCGCGCCCTGATCAGACCCGCTGGGTCCAACAGGTTTATCCCGGCTCTGCCTGGTCCTCGTCCCGCGTCTTCGCTGGGCGCACCGGCCCGGCCAGCGCCTCGACCTCTCGCAGGAGCCGTTCGGCAGGGCGGTGTCGCCCAGTTCGACGGCGAGCGCGGCCCGCACGAAGGCTGTGAGGTCGATGCTGCCGGTCCGCAGCTGGAAGCTGCGCAGTACCGCTCTGGGGTCGGCGATGTGATGGCGGCACCCGGCGCGCAGGCAGTGCCCCTCGCCGGCCAGGGCCAGCCGCTCGAAGGCGTCGTTCTTCACCTCGGCGAGCTGAGCCGGGCGCCCCAGGTGGTCCAGCGTGATCTGGAAGTACGTGCCGGACTTCCCGACGGTGAGCCGTCCTTCCCCGGGTGTGAGGTGGCGGCCGAGGGTCACCGTGCCGTACGGGTGCAGCAGCGGCAGGCCGATCGCGAGCTCCAGTTCCCGGTCCGTGACCGGTGCCGAGGGGGCGATGTCGGCCCCTCGGCCCGGCAGAAGCGCCGGTGCTCGACCCGGGAGCCGTCCACGGTGTGGATCTCGTGGAGCCGTACCGGGTGCTCCTCGGTCGCCGCGTACAGGCGGACGGGCAGGGCGACCAGCCCGAACTGGATCACGCCGGACCACGTCGCCCTCATGTCTTCAGCGTCGGCCGCCGCTGCTCGCGGCGCATCTCAGGACTCCGAGCGCGTGGGAAAGTCCGGCGGAGCAGCCCACTACTGAGGTTTTCGGTTGGGGGAGACGTCATGCGGTGCCGAGATCAGTCCGGTCATCGTCACCCGAACCGAAGACGTCTGCCGCGTGCTCGCTCCTTGAAAACCGGCCACCCCCTGCTCAAGGGTGACCCCACACCTGCTCAGTGGATCTCCCCACCCATCCGGCACCTGACCTGCGGACGGGTCCCACAAGGGGGATCGCCGAGATCAGCCCGAAGGGGCCACGGGATGATCTTGAAGCCCTCAGGGCACAGCCGGTTCAAGCGGCTGATCACAGCGCAGGAGCTGCATCTGTTCTTCGTGCCGACTCGGGTGTTTCCCGAAGCTGGAGGACGTCCCGGAGATGGTGGTGGACTTCGTTCGGCGGGCGGTGGACCTGCCAGAGGGCACGTTGCCGCTGTACCGGGCGGTGAAGACGCCAAGAACCACCGGGGCCGGTGCGGCACGGGTGGGCCTGGTCCACGACCAGGCCGAGGCCCGTCGGATCGCCGAGACGTCGATCCGGAGAGAAGCAGCGGCGAAGAGCCGTCCGGACGACCTCATCAACATCGCGCTGGAGAGAATCGTGGGGGCCGGGCTGGAGCTGCCGGCGTCCTCCGCCCTCGACGGCACTACGCAGTACAACCGGCCGAGGAAGTCCGCGCAGAGCCCGACCCAGGACGTCCGTCACGTGGCCGATGGCCGTGGCTGTTCGGGCGGGACCGAGCTTTCGGCCATCGCCATCCACTGGTCGAGGTCGGCCTGTGTGAACTCTGGCCAGGCCGGAATCTCAGGCAGTTGGCGGAGAAGATCGAACGCCTCCGCGATGTGCGGCCGGCGGAGCACCGGCGAGTGGCAGCCGGCGATGACCTCGGCGTCCAGCCGCTGGAACTCGTCCACCACTGCCCGGAACTTCTGGCCGTCCAGCAAGGCGACCCAGGGCGAAACCAGCCGCCCGCCGAAGAATTGCCCGTCGCGAAATTCATCCGCAGACAAGCCGGCAATTTCGGGCAGGGGAGTGGGCACGTTCGTCGCGAAGGTATCCACCGCCCACAAGACGTTGGTCTTCGTGTCGAAGAGGGCGCGGGTTGTCGGGTTGTCGTACAGGGGCGGCCGTTTGGCCACCAGGGTGCGGTCACCGACGTCCACCGTATCGCCGTCGATCATGAAACGGCACCGGTTGATCGGTGTCTCCCACTCCTCGGCCATGCGCCCGATCGAGAACCAGGTCGTCAGCAGTGTCGCGTTCGGGCATTCGGCGAGGACAGCCAAAAGGTTGCCGGCGTGATCACGATCGTCGTGGGTGAGGAAGATCCACCGCACGTCCAACGGATCTACCACGGACCATGCAGCCTCCAGCCACTGGGATCGCACCGCCGGCGCCCCGGTGTCCACGAGCACCGGTTCGGATCCCCGGATCACCATCGAATTCATCGGGAAGTGGCCGACCGGCGGAGCCTCCAAGGCCCACGGGATAACGAATGTCTCCTCGGCGATCCTGTGCGGCTGCAGAAGATTGAAGGTTTCCGTAGTCGTCATCGCTGCTCTCCCTGGAGTGGAGTTCGGCCGCAGCGCCTCTTAGTCCAGTCCAGCCCCATGCCACGCCTGCGTCAAACGCAGGACAGACGCGCTGACGACGGATGCGTCCGCGCAGTGAACCGGGCGGGCCCCAGGTCGTGTCCGCGGGGCTCACACGCCGCCCCGGCGCTTGAGTACCGTCCGCGGGGCTCATACGCCGGACGACTCGGACCTCTCCCGCCGCCACGGACGGCACAGACCCACGAAGCAGGCCATCGCCGCCAGCCCGCAGCACAGCTGGACGACGGCCATCGGGACCGCCGTCGCCTCGCCCGCGATGCCGACGAGGGGGGACGCCACCGCGCCGACGAGGAACGACGCCGTGCCGATGAGGGCGGAGGCGGAGCCCGCCGCGTTCGGGGTGCGCAACAGGGCCAGCGCGTTGGTGTTCGGAGACACGAAGCCCATCGCCGCCGAGAGGACGAACAGGCCCGTCGCGACCGGGACCAGACCCGTCTCGCCGAGAACGCCCGCCGTCATCAGCAGCAGCGCCGTCGCCGCGAGTGCCATCACCGTGAGGGCCACCGCGACGACCTTGTCCAGACGGACCCGGCCGACCAGCACCTTGCCGTTGATCTGACCCGCCACGATCATGCCGACCGCGTTGACGCCGAACAGCAGGCTGAACATCTGCGGCGACGCCCCGTAGATCTCCTGCATCACAAACGGGGACGCCGAGATGTACGCGAACAGAGCGGCGAACGCGAGCCCGCCCGTCAGCACGTAGCCGGTGAAGACCCGGTCGGCGAGCAGTCCCCGCATGGTGCGCAGCGCCTCGACGACCCCTCCCTCGTGGCGCCGTTCGACAGGCAGCGTCTCGCCCAGCCACTTCACCGCGACGAGGGTGAGCACCAGACCGACGGCGGCGAGCACGACGAAGATGCCGCGCCAGTCGGTCAGTCGCAGCACCTGCCCGCCGATCAGCGGTGCGATGATCGGCGCCGCCCCCGAGATCAGCATGAGGGTGGAGAAGAACCGGGCCATCTCGATGCCGTCGTAGAGGTCGCGGACCACGGCGCGGGCGATGACGATGCCGGCGGCGCCGGCGAGACCCTGCAACAGCCGGACTCCGATGAGGAGTTCGGTGGTGGGGGCGAGTGCGCAGATCGCGGTGGCGACGACGTACACGACCATGCCGATCAGCAGCGGACGCCGGCGTCCCCATTTGTCGCTCATCGGGCCGACGACGAGCTGACCCATCGCCATGCCCGCGAGGCACGCGGTCAGCGTGAGCTGCACGGTCGCCGCGGGTGCGTGCAGGGAGTCGGTGACCTCGGGCAGCGCCGGGAGGTACATGTCCATGGACAGCGGCGGCAGTGCGGTGAGCCCGCCCAGCACGAGGGTGATCACGAGTCCGGCCCGGCGGGCCGGGGCGGCGGCGGCACGGGGCTGCGTTGCCAGGGAAGACGGTGCCGGATCGGTTCGGGGGACGGGTCCTCGTTCGCTCTGACCGCTCTCCGACATCACCACTCCGTTCCTGGATTCAACGAACTATGCTCTCAGCCCGTCCGTTCGGGCGAGACCCCAGACCGTGGACTTCGTCACTGGGCCGCTTCCGGTACCGCGGAATGTGCGTCATGACACAGGAGTGGCTTGCGATGAACGGGACCGTGCGGTGGGGCGTGCCGGTGACCGGCGGGCACGCTCGCCGTGCTGCGGACGCTCGACGCGGTACGGGACCGCATCAGCGTCCACCACCCCGGATGTCCCCAATGTCCGTCATGTCCCTGGTGGATGAGTGTCAGACCTGTTGGAGGCCGGGGTTGCCGGCCTCGGTCACGAACGACGCGGACGTGGTGATCGCACCGCCGGGCACGGTGACGCGTTCCATCGAGCGGAAGTCGGCGCGGGCATGCTCCTCGCCGAGGACGACGGTCACATAGCCGCGCCGCCCGTTGCAACCTCATGTGCGGGTTGTCCCTGGTGTAGGTCTCCGAGGTGGCCGGCCGGTCCGCGCCGTCCTTGCCGCTGGAGACGGATGTGGCGACGATCTCGGTGCCGCCGGGCTTCGCCCCGGGCGTCTCGTAGTCGCGCTTGATGTCGTAGGCGTACGCGACATGGACGTCGCCGGTGAGGACCATCAGGTTCTCGATGCCGGCGGACGCGGTGCCGTCGAGGACTCGGTCGCGGGAGGCCGGGTAGCCGTCCCAGGCGTCCATGCTGACCCTGGCCGGCTCGCTCAGATCCAGCTTGCGCTGCGCGAAGTTGACCTGCTGCGGCACGACGTTCCACACGGCGTCGGAGGCGCGCCAGCCGTCGATGAGCCAGCGCTCCTGCGTCCCGCCGAGCATGGTGCGCGACGGGTCCTCGGACTCGGGTCCGGGCACGTGCGCCTTGTCGTCGTACTTCCCCCTACGCCCTGGCGGGCGTGGGAGGTACCCCCAGTCCGAGCGGTACTGGCGGGTGTCGAGGACGTCGAACTGCGCGAGCCGCCCGAAGTGCAGCCGACGGTAGAGCGTCATGCCGGGGCCGGTGGATCGCTGAGGTGCGCGCAACGGCTGGTTCTCCCAGTACGCGCGGTAGGCGGCTGCCCTGCGCAGCAGGAACTCCTCCGGCGGCACGTCGTTCTCGGGCGTCTCGTCCGCGTAGTTGTTCTCGGTCTCGTGGTCGTCCCAGGTGACGACGAACGGGTGGGCCGCGTGCGCGGCCATCAGGTCGGGGTCGGACTTGTAGAGGCCGTGGCGCAGCCGGTGGTCCTCCAGCGTGACCGTCTCGCGGTTGAAGTGGGCGGGCAGGCGGCGGTCGGTGTAGTTGCGGGCGCCGCCGACGGCGTTGACGGCGTACTCGTAGAGGTAGTCGCCGAGGTGGAGGACCACGTCGAGGTCCTCGTCGGCGAGGTGGCGGTAGGCGGTGAAGTAGCCGTCGTGGTACGCCTGGCAGGACACGGCGGCCAGCTTCAGCTCACTGATCCGGGCGCCGCGGGCGGGCGCGGTGCGGGTGCGTCCGCCGGGCTGATCCAGTGCCCGGCGCGGAAGCGGTAGTGGTAGACGCGGTCGGGGTCGAGGCCGGTGGCCTCCACATGGACGCTGTGGTGGAACTCCGGGTGGGCGGTGGCGCTGCCGCGCTTGACGATGCGGGTGAAGCGGGCGTCGTGCGCGAGTTCCCACAGCACGGGGAAGCGGACCTGCGGCAGACCGCTGCCGGGCTCGTACGGGCTGGCCGCGAGCCGCGTCCACAGCACGACGGACGAGGGCTCGGGGTCACCGGAGGCGACGCCCAGGGTGAACGGGTCCGCGGTGATCTTCCGGGTGTCGCCCTCGGCGGCGTGCGCGGTGCCGGGCAGGCCGATGCTGAAAGCAGCGCGGCTGCCGCGGAAGTGACGGTGAGGAAGGTGCGACGGCCCAGGTGCCGTGCGGCCGCCGCTCTGAGCTCGGGTGCGTGGTCGGGATGCGACGCGCGTGTCATGTGGCCCTCCCCTTACGGCTGTTGTCAGTCGCATTGGAGTGGCCGGTGACGAATCAGCGTTGTCGGAGACACAACGTCCGCATGGCGGTCGGATGAGTTCCGTGTACGGCACGTACGCTGCGCCCCATGAACGCTGCACGGAGGATCGCGGTGGTGACGGGCGCGGGCTCGGGCATCGGCCGCAGCGTGGCACTGGAGTTGGCCGCCGCCGGATGGGCGGTGGCGTCGGCCGGCCGTCGCGCGGAGGCGCTGGAGGAGACGGCGGACCTGGCCGGACCGGACGCGGACCTGGTGCCCGTGCCGACGGACGTGACCGACCCGGACGCCGTGGCCGCGCTGTTCACGACGGTCCGCGAGCACTACGGCCGGGTGGACCTGCTCTTCAACAACGCGGGCACCTTCGGCCCCGGGGGCGTCCCCTTCGAGGACCTGCCCCACTCCGCGTGGACCAAGGTGGTGGACGTCAATCTGACGGGCGCCTTCCTGTGCGCGCAGGCGGCGTTCCGCCAGATGAAGGAGCAGACTCCGCAGGGCGGCCGGATCATCAACAACGGCTCGATCTCGGCGCATGTGCCGCGCCCTCACTCGGCGCCGTACACGGCGACGAAGCATGCGCTGACCGGGCTGACGAAGTCGATCTCGCTGGACGGGCGGCCGTACTCGATCGCCTGCGGCCAGATCGACATCGGCAACGCGGCGACGGAGATGACGCGGGCCATGCAGTCGGGCGTGCTCCAGGCGAACGGCGAGCTGGCGGCCGAGCCGGTGATGGACGCGGCCGATGTGGCACGGACCGTACGGCACATGGCGGAACTGCCGTTGGAGGCGAACGTGCAGTTCGCGACGGTGCTGGCGACGAACATGCCGTTCATCGGGCGCGGCTGAGCGGGGCCGGTGGCCGGTGCGGTCTCGGGCCCGGCCGACCAACCGGTGCGGGCTCACGCCTGGCCGACCAACCGGTGCGGGCTCACGCCTGGTCGCTGGCCGGGCCCGCTGTCCGCCGCCTGGCGCCGGCTCAGGCCTGGCCGGTCTCGAAACGCTCGACCTTGCCGTCCTGCACGGTGAACCGCCACGCGGTGCGCATCTCGCCCCAGGCGTCGTTGCGGTAGCGGGCGACGAGACCGAGCCCGTCGGCCGTCTGCCTCTCGACGTCCATGTGACCGTTCGACGAGAAGATCTCGCGCTCGGTCCAGTCGCCGATGTCCCGCTCGCTGCCGTCGTCGGACATGGTGGCGCCGGGCGCGAGCGCGGCCTTAAAGCTCTCGCGGTCGTGCGCGTTGAGGGCACCGACGAAGGCACGTACGGCGGGGTCGGTGAGCTTGTTCACTGCGATGGGCATGAGGGGCGGTCCTTCCCGCTCGGGATGAGGGTCGCTCCATCCGTACACCGCCCCGCCGCGCGGCACCTTCCGGCATCGGCCACTCGGGGCGGCGACGCGGTCCGGGCCGGTGATCGCCGTACCTGCGGTGCCGGCGTGGTCCCGGACGTACGCCGCCTGCATGGGCGAAGCCCGCCATGAGCCGGACGCGCCTCAGGCGGAGATCCTCGCCGCTCGGCGGAAGGGGACCACTCGGCGAGCAGGCCCTGGCCGGTGGGACGCGCACTCCGCACGCCCGTCTGCCCGAATCAGTCGGTGCCGGTCCGGTCTCGGCCACGTCTGTAGGGCGATACGGGCAAGCCACAGGGTACGCAGCCGAATCCGGTCCTGGTTCCAACACGCGGCCCAACGATCAGTGCTCCACTGCTCTCCGAGCCCCTCCGGCACGGAGAGATCGATGAGGTCGTCAGCCGCAGAAGACGGTGAGCGCGACCGATGTCGCCGTCCGGGGCTACGCCGTGGCAGCCGGACATCCGCTGGGGGCGGATTCGACGGCAGCCGCGCCGGCTCGGGGCGGGCCGGCAAAGTACAGGCCTCCACTTATACGTAGGGGGTCTCCATCTGTGTGAGGGTGCGGATCCGAGCCCGCGGGTCCGGCGACCGTCGGGGCGGTGGAAGGCCGACGGCCTCGTCGAAGATGCGCTCCCGGTGCGAGCCGCGGACGAACTTCATGCAGCCGGTCCGCTTGGTCGCCGGGGTGAAGGTCGTCCACACTGTGATGTCGATGTACGCGTTCCAGTCCGTCTCCGTCGGCAGCCGCTGGGGCTTGCCCGTGGCGTAGCTGTAGTCGCGGACCTGGTGCCATTCGGTGCCTCGGGAACCGGGGAACTTGGCGAAGAACTCGGTGCGCCACGACAGCACGTCCGGCCCGAGGATGGCGTTCAGGTACTTGAGGATCGTCGGGTGCGTGACGTGCCGCGACGGCTCCGGGATGTCCAGGTGGCGGTCGTAGTTCATGCTGTTGTGGAACACCGAGTGGCTGGTGTCCTGATTCTTGACGCGTACCTCGCGCAGGATTTCGGCGGCCTCCTCCGGCGCGTAGAGCTTGACCGGGCCGATGAATCCGTCCCGCTCGAAACGCGTGATGTCGTCCTTGACGTCCTCGGGGACAATCACTCCCTCGGCAAGTGCCGCACCAGAGCCCGCCGGCCCGATCTCAGTCTCGGTCATCGTGGCGTCACGTCCTTTCAATGATTGCTGAACAGGCTCGTCGAAGTCGTTGTGCCACACGGCCGTAGATGGCCCGAACACGCGGGGGAGGCCGATGCGTCATCATGGAATCGACCAGTGCTGCAGGAACTTCTGGTGCCTTCCGCGAACTATCCTCGGTGGGACGGTCCTCGCCTGGTCCTCGCCGTGTCCTCGCGGCGTTTCCCGGGGGTTCACAGGGCTCCCCGTGGGGCAACGCGACCTTTTGCGCCAACAATCCACCTCGCCTGGAAGCGGGTTGACAGCCCGTCATCGAGCGTCGATGCTGGCGGCATTCGCGGTGCGGGCCCACGGGCCCATCCCACTCATCGCTGACTGAAATTCTTCGCAATGCCTCTTGGGGGCTTCATGCTCCTTCTTCACTCATTGATCGGGGTGAACAGGAGAAAGTACTCACTGATCGGCGAAAGTCCTTACGGCACACACATGACAGGGGGCGAATTTCGTTGGCCGAAAGCTCGACTTTCGCGGAAGTCTTCGCATCATGGACACGCGAGGACCGTGCGCTGCATTTCCCCGGGGACAGCCAGGAGGAGGCGATCTCCTTCGCCGACCTGGCCGACCGCACGGAGGCGCTCGCGTCTCGCTGGACCTCGCTCGGCCTCTCTCCCGGTGACCGGGTCGTCCTGGTCATGGCCGATGCCCGGCAGTTCATCCTCGCTCTCGGGGCGGCGCTGCGCACCGGGCTGGTGACCGTACCGGCCGCGCCGCCCTCGCTCACCAGTCGCGGGGACGCCTACCGAGAGGGCCTGCGCCAGATCTGCCGGGCGTCCGGCGCTGCCCTGTGCCTGACCGGCGATGTCTTCACCAGCTTCCTGCGGGAGCTTCCGCTGCCCTGCCGAGTCCTGCCCTTCGAGGCGCTGGCCGACGCCCGGCCCGGACCGACGATGCCGCTGCCTGCCCCCGAGGACCTCACGCTGATCCAGTTCACCAGCGGCAGCACGGGCAGGCCCAAGGGAGTCGCGGTCGAGCACGGCCGACTGCTGGCGCACGTCCGGGCCCTGTCCGCAGCGCTCGCCGTGGACACGAACACCGACCGGGGCGTGTCGTGGCTGCCCTTCCACCACGACATGGGGCTGATCGGAAAGATCTTCACCCCCATGCTCACCCAGACCAGCACCTGGTACCTGCCTCCCCTGAACTTCGTCCGCGACCCCGTGGGCTTCCTACGGCTGATGAGCGACGTGCGCGGCACCATCTCCTTCGCCCCGAACTTCGCCTACGGGCTGCTCGCCGCCAAGGCCGCCAAGACGCCGCCGCAGGGTCTGGACCTCTCGGCCTGGCGGATCGCCGGCTGCGGGGCGGAGCCGGTGTCCGTCGAGACGCTGAAGCGCTTCGCCGCCGCCTACGAGAGCAGCGGCTTCCGGCCCGAGGCACTGCGGCCCTGCTACGGCATGGCCGAGGCCACCCTCGCGGTGTCCCTCGCCCCCGCGTCGACCGGGCTCACCACCACGGTGGTGGACGCCCGTCTCCTGGCGGAGGAGCGCAGGGCCGTCCCCGTCACCGCCACCGCGGGTGAGGGCATCGAACTCGCCTCCAGCGGGCGCCCGCTTCAGGGCACCGAACTGCGGATCGTGTCGGAGGACGGACAGGAGCTGCCCGAGGGCCACGAGGGTGAGGTCACGGTACGCAGCAGCCACATGGCGCTCGGGTACTACGCCGACGCGGAGCTGACCGGGCAGACCTGGAAGTACGGTCGGCTGCACACCGGCGACCTCGGGTTCCTGCTGGCCGGCGAACTCCATGTGACCGGTCGGCTCAGGGACCTGATCATCGTCAACGGCCGCAACCACCAGCCCCACGACATCGAGCAGCAGGTCGAATCGGTCCCCGGGATACGGCCCAACGGATCGGTCGCCGTCGCGGTTCGGCACGGCGACACCGAGGCCCTGCGCATCGTGGCCGAGGCGAGGAGCTACCCGCCGCCCGAGGGACTCGTCGACCGGGTGGCCGGACGGGTGCGGGAGCAGTTCGGCATCCCTGTCCACGATGTCACCATCGTCCGCAAGGGCACGCTGCCCAAGACGAGTTCGGGCAAGAAGCAGCGCCAACAGACCGCGGTCCTGCTCGAAGCGGGCACCCTGGGTGAGGTCACCCCGGCGCCGCGGCCCGCCACCGCACCGCAGAAGCGGTCGGCCGCCGCGCCGCAGGAGCGGCCCGCCGCCGCGCCGCAGAGGCGGTCCGTCCCGGCCGCCGGAGTCTCGCCGGTGCCGGCCATCGGCAGCCGCTACGTCGTCCGGCCAGGCGACACCATCACGGAGATCGCGTTCATCGCGTACGGCGACGCCCGGCGCCACCAGGAGCTGGCCCTGCACAACAAGGACGTTCCCGGCTTCAAGGCGGCCCGGCTGGCGGTCGGCATGGAGATCGACATCCCCCAGCCGGACTATCTGCCGATGCCCCGCGGGCTCGGCGGGCTGCGCGGCGGTGTCGGCAAGTCGTTCGCCGTCCGGCCGGTCAGAAAGCCGACCCCCGCGGTTCAGGAAATGGGCAGGAGCGAGGAGGGACGGGAATCATGACAACGGAATCGCACGCGCGGCCGGAAACTCCGGACCAGGTGCTGCTCGCCATCCAGAAGGTCATCTCCGAGGTGGCCAAGATCGAGCCGGCCGAGATCCAACTCGACAGTCCGGTCACCGGACTGCGGAACGTGGACTCCATCCTCCTGCTGGAAATCCTGGTCAGGACCGAGATGGAGCTGGGCATCGAGATCGACGAGCAGGACCTGTTCGACATCAACACCGTTCGGGACTTCGCGGCATTCTGCCGCAAGGCCACCGCCTGACCGACTGACACAGCCGATACCGGAGTGGTCTCATGGCACGCAAGCGCAAACTGCTCCTCATATCACCGACGGCCTCCTTCTTCGGCCGGAACGCAAACCACCAGAAATTCAAGCGGGAGTGTCGCGAGTTCCAGTTCTTCGACTACACCTGGACGGGATTCGCCACCGGCCTGCTGATCGTCGGGGCACTCACCCCGCCTTCATACGAGGTCCGCTATGTCGACGAGAACATCGAACCGGTCGACTTCGACGCCGACGCCGATCTCGTCGCCCTGACCGGGATGACCGCGCAGGCGGACCGGATGTACGAGATAGCGGCCGAGTTCCGAGCCCGGGACATCCCCGTCGTCGCCGGCGGCCTGCACGCCAACCTGCTGCCGCACGAGGTCATGCGGCACGTCGACGCGGTGTGCGTCGGCGAGGCGGAGGCGGTGTGGCCCGAGGTGCTGCACGACTTCGAACAGCGGCAGCTCAAGCCCATGTACCGGCAGACGAAGCGCACCGACATGCAGGCAGCGCCACAGCCGCGGTATGAGCTCGCCCACGAGCGCTACTACCCCAGCATCTGGGTGGAGACCTCCCGGGGCTGCCCGCACAGCTGCCGGTTCTGCGCCGCGACCATCCGCTACCGCGACAAGCTGGGCTACAAGTCGATCGACCAGGTCATCGCCGAGGTCGAGGGGGTCCGCGAGCGCTGGGACAGCCCGTACGTGCTCTTCTCCGACGACAACTTCGTTGTGGACCGCAACCGCACCCGGGAGCTCCTCACGCGGCTCAAGCCACTCGGGATCAAGTGGAGCGGACAGTCCGACGTGTCGTTCTACAAGGACCCGGAGATCCTCGACCTCATGCACGAGAGCGGCTGCATGACGATGCTCATCGGTTTCGAGAGCGTCTCCCAGGACACCCTCGACGGAATCGACGAACGCAACTGGAAGTACCGGGCACTCGGCAAGTACGTCGAGGCCACCAAGACCGTTCAGGACCACGGGATCGGGGTGTACGGCGCCTTCTCCCTCGGCCTGGACACGGACACCAAGGACTCCTTCGAGCAGACGTCACGGTTCATCAAGGACAACTACCTGGCCGGCGTCCAGATCTCCTGTGTGACCCCGTTCCCAGGGACTCCACTGCGCGACGACATGGAGGCGGAGGGCCGGATACTGTCGGACAAGTCCTGGTCGTACTACACCGTCTTCGACGCCTGCTTCCAGCCACGCAACATGACGGCGGAGGAGCTCGAGGAGGGCACGCTCAGCGTCTACCGGGACTTCTACAGCCGCGAGTTCTCGCTCGCCAAGACCCGGCACTTCAAGTCGATCTACCGCAACCTCGTCCGTAAGAAGAGCGAGCGCGAATCGGCGCTGGCCACCGCCGGCCGGAGGATGGTGTGAGGGCGATCGTCATCGGGCCCGGCGGCCTGGGCATGGAGGTCGTCCGGGCCCTGACCGATGCGGGCCACGAGGTGGTGGTCGGCCTGCGGGGCGATCCGGACGCGCTGCCCGGGCTCGGCGTCAAGAGCCACCGGGTCGATGTGACCGACTCCCGGTCGTGCAAGGAGTTCATGGCGGCCGTCTGGAAGGACGTCGGCCCCTGCTCGGCCATCGTGAACTGCTTCGGCACGATCGAGGAGGCCCCGCTCGTGGGCTCCTCGCCCGAGCACCTCGAGCGCCTCCTCAAGGTCAACGTGGAGGGCGTCGCCCATGTGTGCCGCGCGGCCGCCTTCCGGCTGATGAAGAACGGCGGGGGGACCATCGTCAACGTCGGCTCGGCGGTGTCCCGGGCCGGAGTCCCGGGCCTGAGCGGGTACGCCGCCTCCAAGGGGGCGCTGTCCAGCTACGGCCGCGCTCTCGCGGCGGAGCTTGCCCGCTACCGCATCACCTGCAACACCGTGCTGCCCGGCTTCATCGACAGCGGCCCCACGGCACAGCGGTCCGACGCCTGGAAACGAACGGTGGCCGAGCACATCCCGCTCGGCCGACTCGGAACGCCCGCGGATGTCGCCGCCCTGGTCACCGCCCTGGTCTCGCCCGCCATGTCGTACGTCACCGGCCAGGAGTTCGTCGTCGACGGCGGCTGGACCCTGGGCTCCGCCACCCTGGCCAGGGACCTCCTGGAGGCGGACCGTGGCTGAGACGGCGAGGAAGACCCTGTGCACCTTCTGCGGAGTCGTGGACCAGGTCACCATCGACGGCGGCGGACGGGTCAAGGCGACCGGCAGCCTCGGGGTGTGCGTCAAGGGCGCGCACTACTTCCAGAAGCACCTGAGCGCCGACACCACCGAGGTCGCCCGCTTCACCAGCCCGCTGCTGCGCACGCCGTACGGCTGGGAGCAGATCTCCTGGGACTACGCCATCGACATGGTGGCGGACACGGTGCTGGCGGACCGCCAGGAGTTCGGCCGGGACGCCCTCGCCTGCTACGGCGTGGGCCAGATGACCCTGGAATCGCTGTGGGTCGCCAAGAAGTTCTTCCAAGGGCACCTGGGCACCAACAACATCTGCTCCAACGCCGAGCAGTGCCTGGCGAACAACGCCGGCGGTCATGAACTCGTCTTCGGCAACGAAGGCCCCTTCGCCTGCTACGACGACTACCGCAGCGCCGACGCCATCTTCTTCTACGGGCACAACCCGGCGATCAACCACCCCACGGTCTTCCAGCGGTACGTACGGCGTAACCGCGACGCCGTGAAGGTCGTCATCGATCCGCGCCGCACCGCCACCGTCGAAAAGCTCCAGGCGGACAACCCCGACAACATCCACCTGCCGATCCGCAGCGGCAGCGACGTCCTGCTGAACCTGCTGTTCGCCCGCCACCTGCTCGACCGGCACGCCGTGGACCGCGACTACATCTCCCGCGCGGTGGACCGCGACAGCGTCGACGCGTTCCTGCGGATGGTCGCGGACGGGCCCTTCTCCCTCGACGAGGTCCTCCCCCGCATCACCCCCGCCGGCATGCCGTTCGAGGAGATGCACTCCCGCGTGCTGCGCGCGTGCCTGCTCTGGGAGAGCGACCGGGTCGTCACCACCAGCTCGGTCGGGATCAACCAGACGGTCGGCAGCAGCGGCGTGGCCTCCATCCTCAACCTTCATCTGCTGACCGGCCAGCTCGGCGCACCGGGCCGGGGGCACGTACGGCTCGCCGGACAGTCCAACGCCTCGGCGGAGCTCGCCATGGGCTACTCGGGTCGGCTCCTGCCGTTCCGGATGAGGCTGTCGGATCCGAAGCACCGCGGGAGGATGGCCGAGCTGTGGAAGCTGCCCGCTTGGAAGATCAACCCGGCGCAGGGGCTGCCGGTCGCCTCATTCGCCACGTCCGAGCGGCTGCGGACGATCTTCGTCTTCGGCACCAACCCGGCGCGGAACTTCCCCAACCTCGCGCAGTGGCGCGAACGCATGATGGACCTGTGCGTGATCTACGTCGACTCGTACTACAACCCGGAGATGCTGGAGTACGCCGACATCGTGCTGCCGTGCCGCACCAAGCACGAAACCTCGGGCATCTTCCTCAACGGGGAGCGCCGGCTGCAGTACATGGAGAGCATCGATGAGCCGCCGTTCGAGGCGTGGAGCGACGTGCGGATCGTGTCCGCCGTGGCCCGCCGGATCGCCGAACGCCTGGACGGAGCCGAGCCGCCGGACGTCACCGAGCTGTCCGCGGACCAGCTCGACGACCTCGTGGCACGGGGCAACCGCGACCTGTCCGCCCGGGCGCTGGACGAGGAGTTCGACTACCCGGTGGACGAGTACGGCGAAGTGCTCAGCGAGCCGGTGTGGGAGGAGATCCGGACGGCCTCACGCGGCTTCTACAACGAGTTCGCCGACGGCGACGGCCGGCCGATCTCCCTGGCGGACATCCGGTCCGGCGAGGGGGTCCAGTGGGGCGGTGAGCGCCGCTACGTCCGTACCGACCCCGACGACGAGGTGTCCTTCCCGGGGGTGTTCGCCGCCGATCGCCACCGGGCACGGTTCCACCTCCCGCCGGCCGAGCGGCTCATCCCGTTCAGCGAGCGCAACGACCGGGAGTTCGTGCTGATCACGGGCCGTGGCGGCATGGGGTCGAGGTCCCACCGCCGCGATGTGGCGATGTTCAACTCCGCCACCGCCACGGGAGAGTCACTGTGGCCCAGGGCCAACAGCGTGTACGTCAACCCAGCCGATGCCGACCGGCTTGGTGTCACGACCGCGCAGCAGGTCCGGCTCACCAATGACATCGGCTCCCTCATCTGCCCGGCGGAGCTGAGCGCCGACGTCCCCGCGGGCCATCTCTACCTGACCTTTCATCCGGATCGGGCGGGTACCCACCCGAATCTGCTGACCAGCTCGGAGGAGTGCGACCCGCACACCTGGCAGCCCCTGCTCAAGGACACCCAGGTCGATCTGGAGTGCCTCGCCCCATGAACCAGGAGCACACCACGGGCCCCGGCTACCCGTTCCGCCTCTACCGCCGCTTCCGTACGCCCGCGCGGGCGCCGGAGTTCGAACGGCCGGAGGACCACCGGCTGACCCCGCGGCCGTTCCAGGTCGAGACGGCGGACCGGGTGACCATCAGGGGGTGGGCCTTCGAGCCCGACGCGCCCTGGGGTGTCGTCATCCTCTGCCACGCGCGCAGTGCCGGCAAGTCCCGAGTGCTGAGGCAGGCCGCGCTGCTGCACACGCGCGGGCTGACGGTCGTCACCTTCGACTTCCGTGGCTGCGGGGAGAGCGATCCGCCGCCCCGGGCGTCCGGGATCAGTCTGCGGGCCCCGCTGCACGACCTGGAGGCCGTCGCCCGCCACGTGCTGCGCGAGCATGGGGACGACGAGGTGCTGCGGCACCGGATCGCCCTCATGGGCTGCTCCTTCGGGGGCAACATGGCGATCGCGCACGCCGGGACGGCCGGCCGTCACTACCCCGCCGTGATCCTCGACTCCACGCCGCTGGTCCGCTGGCAGGACATGCTGCGCACGCTGCTGCGCGACGAACGCCGCGGCAGCCGGGCACCCCGGCTGCGGGCCGCCCTGGACCACGCGGTCATCCACGCGGTGGTGCTGCGCACCCGCGCCGAGGCCCTGTACCGGCAGGCCCAGCGCTCCGCGCGCAACCTCGGCCGGACCGACCTGCTGCTCATCGTCGGTGAGCGCGACACGTTCTTCGACATCGAGGAGGGCTGCCGGTTCCTCGACCGGCACTACGCCGGGCACCGTGAGGTCTGGCGCGTCCGGCGGGGTCGGCACCTCACCAACCACCTTGTGGATCCCGAGGGTTACGGAGACAGGATAGTTACGTTTCTCCGCTCGGCCTTCACCGGAACCGGCCCGTCCGAGCTCCGGGCCACCAACACGCAGGAGCCACGATGACAGCCGCCCAGCCCGCCGGAACGGACACGACGGCCGAACAGGCCGACTCGGTCGTCACCCGGAGCACCAGGGCTCTTGAGGTACCCGACCTCGATGCCCGGTTCCGCCTCAAAGTCCGCTCCCTGGTCGCCTGGTTCACCCCCTTGATGTACGAGGGCTTCAGCCGCCGGGTGGATGTGGCGGCGCTGCGCGGCCGGGGCATGGTCTCGGTGGTGACCTACCTGGACTTCCGCCGCGGCGACCTCGCGGCGGCGGTGGCCGCGCCGGTGCACGCCACCGTCGAGACACGGCACAGCGAGCTGGCGGGCGTGGGGCTGGACCGGCCCGCCACCCGCCTGGGCTTCGACATCCGGTACTCCTTCGCCACGCCGCCGGGGGCGGGTGAGCCGCGCCGGTACCGCGAGCAGCTGTCGGCGGAGCCCCTCGACTGTGGTGCGGGGCGCGTCGTGCTCACCCTGCTGAACCCTGACGCGCCACCCGCCGAGCGCCTCGTCCGTGAGCCGCAGGCGGAGCTCGGCCACCTGCGGCTGCACGTGCTGAAGGAGCCGCACCCGACGGTCGAGTCGCTGAGCGAGCGGAACCCCGGCTTCGTCGAGGCGGCCGGCGCGCCGACCGAGGTCCAGGGCCGGTTCGGGCTCCAGCACACTGATGTGAACCAGTACGTCTACACCGGCGAGTACACGGCCGCCATGGAGGACATGGCGACCCGGCTGGCGGCCGACGCGGGCCTGCCGGCCGATCGTCACGCCATCGACCGGATCGCCGCGGTGTTCAAGGCACCCTTCTCCGCCGGGGACAGCTACGTCGTACGGGGCCGCCTGTTCCACGACGGCGAGCGGACCGTCACCCTCGTCGGTATCCACTTCGCCGGGCCCGACGGGCCACGGCAGCGGCCGGCCGTCTTCGGACGGGTCGAAGGGGCATGCTGAGAGTGCGGTCCCCCCACGGCACGAGCGATGAGGAGAGAACATGGCCAAGCCCGGCACTCGCGTCAACATCGCCGAGAAGCTGGCGAAGGTGACCGGACACTGGTCGCCGAAGACGGTCCGGCTGGCCACGAACGCGTGCCCGGGAGATTCGCAGGCGGCGGCTTGTCGTGGAGGGGGCAGCTCCGCACCGCACCGGCTTTCGCCCTGGTTGCCGCTGCGGATGGCCGCGCCGACGAACCCGGCTCCGCCCAGCAGTGCCACGCCGGAGGCGGTGCGGCTGGTTGTGTGCTGCGCCCGCTGCCCATGGGCGTTCCTCATCCATCCGAACCAGCCGGAGGCATCGCCCGCCCCTCCGCTCCAGGGACCTTTTCAGGGACTTTCAGCGCTGTCTGAGGGACTTCGGAGGGACTTTTCGCCGCCTGACGCAGCAAGCCCGCGAAAGATCGGAAAGGGCCTCCGACGCAGGTCAGAGGCCCTTTCCGAGGCAAAGCCGCAGGTGGCGGCAGACGAGTCGGGCTGTACGCGCTACTTCGGCCACACAATCCTTGGCGAGAGCCTTGACCACACCACGAGCACGCTCTTCCTCGTCGTCTCTGTATTGCTCATCCTGGCCGGCAGCACTCTCCCGGCGCTGACCAAGATCCGCAACTGGTCCGCGGACCGCCGAAACCTGCTCCGGCTCTACCCGCTGTGGCACCGCCTCACCGACGCGGTCCCCTCCGTACGACTCGATCCGCCCCGCAGCCGAACCGTGGAACGGCTCGACCCCCGCAACCCCCATGGTCGCCTCTACCGCCGCACCATCGAGATCCGCGACGCCGCTCTCGCCCTCAGCGACCATGCCCCCGCGGAGATCCGGGCGCAGGCCCAGTCGTACGTGGTCGCAAGCGGACTGATCGGCACCCAGGCCGACACCGCCGTCGAAGCCTGCTGGCTGGAGGTGGCCCGCCGCTCCCGGCTACGCGGCGAGGACCCCACCAACAAGCACCACCGGCCCGCCGGCGGCGGCCGCGATCTCGCCAGCGAGATCAGCGCCCTCAGCCAACTGTCCGCCGCCTACCACTCCGACCTCACCCACTCCTTCGCCGAAGCGACGGATCGCACCCGTACGCTGGAGACGCAGCCATGAGCACGTTCACGCCCCCCGCCCCGCCCAAATACTCCGAAGCCTCCACGTTGGTGAAGGCAGCGAAGCTGATCACGGACGTGCTCGCGCCCGCCAACCTGGTGATAGCACTCCTGCTCCTCGTCGGGTGGCACAGCACCAACAACTTCGCCGGGGTCGCCTGGGGTCTCTTCGGCGCGCTGTTCTGCGGCATCATCCCCATCACCATCGTGCAGCTCGGTGTAAGGCGTGGCCGCCTGACCGACAAGCACGTCCGCGTGCGCAAGCAGCGCATCGTGCCGCTCGCCGCCAGCCTGGTGTCCGTCGTCGTCGGCATCGTGCTGCTGTACGTCCTCGGCGCACCCAGCGAGGTCTCAGCGCTCGTCGTCGCCATGCTCGTGGGCCTCGCGTCCACCCTCGCGGTGACCGTCTGGTGGCAGATCTCCGCGCACAACGCCGTCGCTGGCGGCACCGTCATGATCCTGCTGCTGGTCTTCGGCCCGGCGGTGCTGCCCGCGATCCTGATCGTGCTGGCCGTCGGCTGGTCCCGTCGGGTCCTCAAGGCCCACACCCTGGCCCAGCTCTGCTGCGGCACGGGGTTGGGCGCCGTCGCCGCCGTTGTCTTCACCCTGCTCCGCTGACAGTGGCCGCGACCGCCAGCTGCTTCACGCCCGGCCTCAGCCACCCACTAGCGCTCGGACCGTGGCCTCAGCTACGCAGCACCGAAAACCGGTGTCGTCGTCGAGCATCTCGGCTGCGGCGTCGTTGAATACGGCAGGGGTGGCCCGAGAGAAGGGGCTGGTCCAGGCTCCTGCCTTCAACTCATAGCGTCCCGGCCCGGATCTCGTTGCGCACCATTCCCAGGTGTTTCCGCAGAGATCGTAGACGCCGTAGGGCGAGACGCCGCTGTGATACCGGCTGGCCGGTGTCGTTGAACCGATACCGCTCTCACGAGAGTTGCACTTGGCCGGAGTCGGCTGATTCCCCCACGGGTACGTGTTGCCGCGCGTGCCACGGGCGGCCTTCTCCCACTGCTGCGCGCTGGGGAGTTCCTTGCCCGCCCACGAAGCGTAGGCCGCCGCGTCGTGCCAGGTGACGAAGACGACTGGGTGGTCGAGGATGCTCTCCGGACACCTGCCCCTGCGCCAGTGCTGCGGTGGCTGATGCCCAGTGGCAGTGACGAAACGGGCGTAATCATTGTTGGTTACCGGATACACATCCATGTAGAAGGCGGGCAGCCAGATCGGCTTGTTCTGCTCACCGGACAGAAAGGTGCCTGCCTCCACCAAGGCCATCTTTTTACCATCGCTGGGATGCCGCACTTGGTCCTGCGTGGGCTGCAGCCCCTGCCCCGCAGCCCCTTGCGCCGGCAGGACGGTACCCAGCGAACTGGCAAGGCTGGCGAATCTCTCATGGATGTCCGGGGCGCATCCGGCGAGGAAGGTGTCCAGCGCCGCTTGGTTCACCGGACGGAGCTTGATGGTGTCCTTACGCTGCTCCCACTTCGAGACCATTCGGTCGCTCACGCCCAGGCGGGCAGCAAACTCCGCGGTGCTCATACGTGACGCTTCACGTAAGGCCCGAACCTCCAGCCCGGACCACTGCTCGACTGTTGCCAACCCACGACTCCCCGTAACTGAATCCGTGCTGGCCAGCCTATCCACCGAGCGGTGGTCCCGCGGCGGTTACAGCAGTTCTCCGGGCACATCCATGTACTGCTTGCGAAGAGCGTCAACGATCGTGTGGGTTTCGGGGATGGTGTTTTCGTCAACACAGCTGACTGCCCGGACTCCAACGGCAGCGTTGGTCGCGAAGATGGCCTTCATGCTCGGGATGTCGGCGAGCCTGACGGGCCGTGTGTCGTGCTCGTGGGCTTGCTTGAGCAGTTGCATCGTCACCCCGACGAGGCAGTCGGCCTCAGGCCAGACCACGTGGTCACCGTCGAAAAAGCCGATGTTCCAGGTGCCTCCCTCCGAGATGACTCCCTGCGCATCGGTGAAGAGCGCGTCATCGAATCCGTTGAGCTGCGCGGTGCGGCGATGGTGGAGACTTGCGAAGAGGCCGACGCTCTTCACGCTCGGCACGTCTCGAACGTACGTCGTCGACTGAGCCCGGAGCGCAGGCAACGGGAGGCGGGCCGCCGACCTGGAAGTCACCAGCACATGAGGGTCGTTGGCTGAGCTGGGATGCCCCAGGTCCAGGCCCGGATCGAAGACCGTCACTCGGACGGTGATCGATCCACCGGATGGCACGGCTCGCCGGGCCAGGTCCCGAACACGCTCAACGTCCAGCTCAGTCCCAAAGAGTGCCTGGCAGTCACGCGTGAGTCGCTCCATGTGCAGCGACAGCCCACGCACGCGCCCGTCGTCGACGCGCATCGAAGTGAAGTGCCCGTAGTTGGTCAGGGCCAGGTTCTTGAGCTGGTCGACCTCGACTGGTTTTCCATTCAGTTCTGCCATGCCCGTCAGCATGGCATCGCAGGGCGAGCCACCAAGAACGAAGGGCCTGGTGTGGCCCCTAAGTTCGGTGAAAGTTCGGTCCTGGGGCGGTCAGAGGACATTCCTCACGCCCCACCCAAGCGGTCAGTCTTGTGACGCGCCACTGAGACCCATGCCGGCGTTCACTGCCCGGTGACTGCACCGCCTGCTGACGGTGAGCGAGCTGCTCCGCAGGCCATCAGTCTATCGCTGGCGTACCTCCCCCAAATCTCCATCGCGTTCTCCGCCGACCGTCTACGGCCTGCGCGACGCAAGAGAGGCCACGATGCACAGCACCACCAGAGAGCATGACTCCGAGCAGTCCGATTGGTCGCGGCGCCAGATCGCCTACTACCGCGCACGGGCCATCGAGTACGACACCTCGTATGCGGAGCGGATGCACCTACCGCAACTCGCGAAGGTCCTCGACACGCTGCCCGTGACCGGCCGCGTCCTGGAGATGGCGTGCGGTACCGGGCAGTGGACCATGCTGCTCTCCGACCGCGCGAGCAGCCTGACAGCGCTGGACGCCGCACCGGAGATGCTGGATATCGCCCGCGGCCGAATGCAGGGCACGACGACGCGCTTCATCGAGACAGACATCTTCAGCTGGGAGCCGGACCGCCAGTACGACACCGTCTTCTTCGCCTTCTGGCTCAGCCACGTGCCGCCGGCTGAGATGGAAGCGTTCTGGGATCTACTGAGGTGGGCGCTGGCCCCAGGTGGCTGCGTGGTCTTCCTCGACGACTCCCATGCGAAGGCGGAGATCGAAGAGCTGGTGGTCGAAGCTCAGGTACCCACCGTGCGCCGCAGGCTCTCCGACGGATCTCAGCACCTCACCGTAAAGGTGCTCTACGACGCTGCCAGTCTCACCAAGCAGCTGAACAACCTGGGCTGGGAAGCCCACATCGAGCAGGTCGATCCGTACCACTTCAGCGGCATAGCTCGCCCCAGGGAGAGCGAGTGACCGCCATCAACGGATATCCCGCGCGACCGAGCGTCCGCGCCGGCGAAGTAATCCGGCTGCATGTCGCCACATCGGCCCCCCGGTTCCACGTCGACTTCTACCGCTGGGGAACGACTCCGCGACACACCGGACATGTCGAGTGGCCCGGACAAGCAGCTACGCCGGGGCGGTTCGACGCGGACTGGCAGTGGCCCGTACACGAGTTCCGCGTACCGCGCGACTGGCAGTCCGGGGTCTACATCGCGGTCCTGAGCGTGGAGCCGACGTCCGACTCACCGGCCCTGGACTCGCGTGAGGCCAGGATGCTGCTGGTCGTCACACCGGCCGTTCCTTCGGGCCGAAGCGTCCTCTACAAGATCCCGACCTTCACCTACCAGGCGTACACCACGGCAGGCGGAGGCAGCCTCTACAGCGCCTCCCGCGTGACACTGCGCCGCCCCGGAGGCGGTGTCGGAGGCCCGGTCAAGGGCCTGCCCGACCCGTACGACAGCTCGTCCCCCCGGCAGACGTTTGCGCACTGGGACGCGCCCTTCATCTCGTGGATGGAGGGGAACGGCATCGAGGGCGACTACTGCACGGACCTGGACCTCCACGAAGGCCGGCACCTGGACGACGGTTACCGCCTTCTGGTCTCCGCGGGACACGACGAGTACTGGAGCGCTGAAACGCGCCGGAACGTCACCGCGTTCCGGGACGCCGGTGGCAACATCGCCAACTTCGGTGCGAATACCTGCTGGTGGCGGGTGAGGGTCGCCCCGGACGGCGGCGGACTGGACTGCACGAAGTTCCCTCCTGGAGCCCCCGCCGGAACTGATCCGGACAGCTCGTACGACTGCCCGGACCACTGGTGGGAGCAAGAGCCTGAGAACGCCCTGCTCGGCGTGAGCTACCGAGGCGGCGGTGGTCACTGGGACGGTCCGCGCACGCCGCTTGGTTTTACGGTCACAGACGCGGGCCACTGGGTGTTTTCCGGAACCGGCCTGAAGACCGGCGACGTACTCGGCCGCGAGCGTGCCCTGGTCGGCTACGAGTGCGACGGCGCCGCCTATGAGATCGACGCGCGGGGACGCCCCCGCCCGACGGGCCAGGACGGAACACCGAAGGACTTCGAGATCCTCGGCATCGCCCCGCTGCCATCCGACTGGAACTTCGCGGCACGGGAGCCGATGACCTGCCGTCGCGCGGCCACCCTTGGCCTCTACACCGCGGCCGGCACGGTCTTCACCGCTGCCACCACCGACTGGCCTCGCCTGCTTGCCACTGACCCCCAGGTCGAGGCCATCACCCGCAACGTCATCACCCGACTCTCCTGACGAAGGGATCGTCGTGTCTAAGTACGTACAGCCGCTCAACGTGATCATCGGCGTCAATGGCATCGGTATGGGGCACTCCGTCAGACAGAGCGTGATTGCCCAGTACCTCCGCGACCGTGGGCACCAGGTGCGGATCGTCACCAACGGCTCCGCCCGGGTCGAATACTTCCGGGACCTCGGCTTCCCCGCGTGGGACGGGTGGATGCCGACCCTCATTGCCCGCGGCGACCGCATAAACGGCAGCGACGCCGTACGCTCCAACATCCGGCAGACGCCCGCGGGCATCGCCCAACACCTGCGCCTGCGCCGGATTATCCGGCGCACCGGTATCCCGGACGTGTTCATCACCGACTACGAGCCCAACACCCCACGCCTCGCCTACCACTTCGGCAAACCGCTGATCTCCGTCGACCAGCAGAGCAAATACCGGCACCTCAACCTGCCGACCGTCGGCCGATACGCCCGCACCGCCGACGAGCAGCGACTGCGCTACTTCACGCCCCACGCCCAACGATCCTTCATCTGCTCCTACGTTCCCCTGGAGGCCGACGACGGCACGCTGGAGTTCATCGCTCCAGTCGTCCCTGACCTGGTCCGCTCCACGCCGGTCACCACCGAGCCCCTCGCCACAGCCTACTTCTCGCGCTACTTCGACCACGGCCCGGAGGAGTCCGTCCGTACCCTCGCTGAGGTCTTCCGTCAGTACGTTCCCGAGCGTGCGCTGCGTATCTACGCGCACTCCGACGAGATCGAGAGCCTGCGTCAGTACGCCGACGGAAAGATCGAGATCTGTGCCTTCGACCGCGAGGCATTCATCGCCGACATGGCGCGATCCGAGGCAGTCTTCTCCAACGCCGGCTTCAACCTCATCAGCGAAGCCTTCGTCCTCGGCAAGCCGGTGCATCTGGTGCCACTGCCCACGTACGACCAGCACTGGTGCGCCAAGGTCGTCCACGAGGCAGAACTCGGCACCACCGCACCGCGTATCGACCGCGAAGCGATACTCGACTTCCTGAACCGCAGCCGGGAGCTTCGCAACAACGTCGTACGCCACCGGGACCAGCACCTCACGTCCGACCCCCGGGTGCGGATCGCCTCCTACATGGAGAGTCTGCCCGTGGCGAGTGGGCGGCTCCTCACCCCGTCCGCCCGGTAGGCGGTCATGGAGATCGCTCCGCTCAATACGTCTATCGACACTGCGGTGGCCGTAGTCGCAGTCATCGCCTGCTACCGCTTCGTCGTCTCACCCGCCGTACGAGCCCTCACACAGCAGCCAAGGGTTCTGCGAGCTGCGATCTCTGCCATGGTGCCCGCGGTGTTCCTCGCGTTCCGCCCGCTTCCTGAGCCCGGCCCGTTCCGCTGGTTCACGGTCTTCGTGGTCGTGCTACTCACATGGCAGGGCACCACCAGCGACTACGACGCGACCCAGCCCATCGGGCCACAGCGCCGCGACAAGCGGCTGCTGCTGCTCCTCGCGGCCGCCTCGTGCTTGTGGACGCCTGCCCTGCTGCCATGGCTCGCCGTGTACTGCGGCACACTGCGTGGCTGGAGGCATCACTCAATGATGCCCCTACGCCTGCTCAAGGCATACCTAGCGTGGTTCCTCGCCACGCTGCTCCTCGGCCCCCGGATCTCCGTGCCAGCGTTGCTGCTGGTGCTCGGCTGCGTCTCGCTCTCGCACTACGTCAAACCGGCCTGGAGCAAGGTCCGCCTGGGGCCGCGCCCGTGGTCGTGGGCCTGGCACAACCGTACCCACTACCTCATCGCCTCTGCATACTCGTGGGGCTGGGCACGGTTCCTGCCCGCCGAGACCATGGCCCGCCTGCTGCGCAGGGCGCAGGTCGTCGACCGACCAGTCAACTTCGTCACGATGGCCGTCGAGTCTGCCGGACTGATCGCCTTCCTCGACCGCCGGCTCCTGATCGCCGTCCTGATGGCGAACGTCCTCTTCAACATCGCCGTCGCGCTCGCCTCAGGGATCCTCTTCTGGGAGAACATCATCACCAACACCGCCCTGGCGATCACTGTGACGCTGCTTCCGGACACGAGCTACGACGTGGCGTTCGGCTGGCCCGCTGCTTTCGTCGCGCTGGTGGTGCTCCTGCTCAGTGCCGCCGACCTTCTGTGGCAGCCCTGGCACCTGGGCTGGTGGGACTCCCCCTTCACCGCCCGCATGCACTGGCAGGTAGAGACCGTCTCCGGCACGAAGCTGGGTCTCTACAACGACTTCATGTGCCCGTACGAGCGCGAGTTCGGCCGCGTCCTGGGCTACTTCCTCACCGCGGAGCCCATCCTTCACGGCCACCTCGGCATCGTATGGGACCGACAGCTACGTGATCGCCTCGTCCAGGCGGACGGCAACCGCGACGAACTGCGCACCCTCAAGCAGACCTACGGCCAGGTGCAGGCGGACGAGGAGCAGGCGCGCGACCACATCGCATTCCTGACCTCGATGTTCACCCACCTCAACACCGGCACCCCGAAGGGCCCATTACCTCGATCACTGCGCCGCCTCAAGGCCCCCGGCGGCCAGCTCTACCAATGGGGCGACCTACCTCCCTACCGCGGCGAGGAGCCGGTCCGCCGCATCACCATCCGCTACCAGGAACGCTGCTACCGCCCGCGCACTGGTGACTTCGTCCTGCTCACCGATCACACCGTGCAGGAGATCGAACTCCTCACACCCAACCCAGACCACGGGAGTCTCAATGACGAAGTCAAGCCGCCTGCGTGACCGGCGGGGCGGAGGTGAAGACCCGTCCGTCACGCAGAAGTGCCCACAGAACGCTCGCTC